>CAYHMC010000006.1:0-71422 GCA_964357615.1 uncultured Candidatus Saccharibacteria bacterium | reverse complement strand
CATTTTTGGTATTGCGAAGTGGAGGATTCGAACTGGAATGGGGTCGGGAAAACTCTAGTTTTCCTGTGTAGGAAGTTCACGAAACCGAGGGTTTCGTGAAGCGATTCGCCATCCGTCGACTGGCAGAGACGAAGAGCGCGTTCGAATAGTAAAGCGCCTCCATCCTCCGCAGTAGTCTTACACCAAAAAATATTTGGTATGCTTAAGTATTAGTCATATTATTAAATTAAATTTATGTTACCAATAAATTATTCCGCGGTCTTAGTTGCAGCTTTAGCAAACTTTATAATTGGATTTTTGTTTCACGGGCAATTATTTGGGAAAGTATGGATGGAGCTTTCCAATATTCATCCAACAGGAAATGAAAAGCTATCTAACATGTGGCCACAGATGCTCAAGAATTATTTAGGGAATGTTCTCTTTGCCTATGTTTTGGCTATGGTATATTTGTTTGCTTCCACCTCACCGCTTATGGGTGGCAGTGGTGCGCTAAACGGAATGATTGTTGCCTTTTGGGTTTGGCTTGGATTTATTTTCACAACAAGTTCAATAGAAGTTATTTGGATGGGCAGATCATATAAATTATGGTTGTTTGAAGCTTGTTCATCGCTCGTATCTTGTCTTGCAATGGGCGCTATAATCGGAGCTTGGTAGAATAGTAGTATGAATCAGAAATTTATAAATTGGTTTAGTGTGGTGGGAACAATAGGTGTGCTTTTTGGCATATTCTATGCTCTATTCGGACTAGAAGGTCTTCCTGTATATAAAAAATTTGTCCCTAGCGACGTATACAATGATTGGAGCAACGGACTTTATGGGTCAGCTTTTATTGGCTTTAGCGTAGTGCTTTTCTTTGTAGGGCGATATGCATTTCGCAAAAATGATACGGAATTAATGAAGGCGTTATTATATGGTGTGTTTTCTTGGCTTATCGTTGAAGCCGCGTTCTCAATCTACTACGGAGTTTTTATTAATGTCGGAGTGGACATTGCGCTTATGATGCTCTTTGGCTACCCGCTTTTCAAAGGCATTCGTTCGCAGAATAAAAGATCTGATAAAATAATCTTATAAACAAAAAAGGAATCTCCACCTATATGGCACACCAACTTCCAGCTGATTTTAAAAAGGCAATTGTTTCTCTCCCTAAAGTAAAAGCATTATGGAATGATATTACGCCGCTTGCTAAGAATGAGTGGATTTGCTGGGTTATATCTGGTAAAAAATTGGAGACAAGAAACATTCGTATAGAGAAAGCACTTTCAAAGATGAAGGGCGGAATGCGCAGGCCTTGTTGCTGGGTGGGTTGTCCACATCGATAAGATAAATTAAGATTAAAATATATTAATAATCAATTTATAAAACTATGGCTAAATACGTAGATGGATTTGTGTTTCCAGTTTCAAAGAAGAATTTGTCCGCATATATAAAAATGGCTAAAGAGGGAGGTAAGGTTTGGAAAAAGTTTGGCGCACTTGAATACTACGAGTGCAAGGGAAATGATCTAGTAACAAAATCGACTGGTGGTATGAAGCCAAGATCGTTTAGAGAAATGGCTAAGGCAAGCAAAAATGATACCGTTTGGTTTTCTTTTATAGTATTCAAAAGTAAAGCACATCGCGATATGGTAAATAAAAAAGTAATGGAATATATGGGTATGAAATATGCAGACCAAAAAGATATGCCAATGCCGTTTGAAGTAAGTAAAATGGCTTATGGCGGTTTTGAGGCTGTTGTTTCGTCTTAAATCAAAGTAAAATTATGCCATCTAAAAAAATTTGTAGAGCAATGAATACAAAAGGAAAGAAATGTGTTGTTCCCGCAAAAGAGGGGAGTGATTTTTGTTTTAAGCATGGTGAAAATAAAAGTGTAAAACCTACTTCAAATAAAAATCTTAAAGATGGCGCAAAATGTAAGGTAATGGCCGGCACTCACGCAGGAAAATCCGGTATTGTAAGAGACATTAAAACGAGCAAGACTGGCATTCTTACGATAACGGTAGTTCAACCAAATGGGGAGCGATTCAAAACTCTCGCAAAAAGCATTGAACTGCTATAAATAAAAATATCAACCTAAATTATTGACTCTTACGTTTTTTAAAGCTATAGTTTCAGAAGTATATTTTGCAGGTTGATAAAAGAAAGGAAAATTAATGGAGGGATATTCAATCGGGCAAAAACCGCCAGGACTAGCAGATGACGGATCGTTTAGAACACCACAGGGTGTTCTGGTCTTCGCTATCGTTGATGACGAAGGAAGAATATTATGCGTAGACAAGAAAACTGGTTTGCTAGTAGAAGATATAGACGATGATTTAACTGATTATGAATGATTGATTAAAACTTAGAGAGGCTTTTAACATATTTGTTGAGCCTTTTTTATTTCATGATGAAGTATTAAATGAAAATCACAAAAAGCCGTTCTAGAAGGACATCTTCACAACCGTATAAATATCGTTTAAGATAAGAACAAATATTATTAATAAAACAATATGAAGAATTCAGTAGTACATTTTGAAATGCCTTATGAAGATAAAGATAGATTAGCAAAATTTTACGAAGAAGCTTTTGGTTGGGATATGACTAAGTTTGGAGAGGAGATGGGCGGTTATGTTACTGCCACTACTGCAGAAACAGACGAAAATAGAATGGTAAAAACCCCAGGCGCAATTAATGGTGGTTTCTTTCCTAAAAAAACTGATTCAGCGCAACATCCTTCTGTAGTAATTTCAGTTACTGATATTGAAGAAGCAATAAAAAAAGTCACAGCTAGCGGAGGTAGGGTTCTTGGTATACCAATTGAAATTCCTGGTATAGGTAAATATGTTTCTTTTGATGACACCGAAGGTAATCGTGTGAGCTTACTTCAGGCAAAAAGTTAAAAGGTATAAACTCTAAGATTGCAATGAAGGAACTCGATAGAAACATACAAAGAAAATATTCCCTTTCTAATTACGATTCAAATTGGGTTAATCAGTTTAATTCTATTAGACAACTTTTGTTAGGAGTTTTTGGTGATAAAGCGATTCGAATTGAGCATGTAGGGAGCACTGCAATTTTTGGCATGAAAGCAAAACCGATTATTGATGTTTTAGTTGTTATAGAAAAAATTGAAGATTTCACCAAAGAAAAAGAAGAAATGTTAAAAGCTGGATATGATTGGGGTGATAACTATATTGCACCGAACACAGTAATATTCTTTAGGCTTGGCAAGGATGGTGAAAGGCTAGAGCATATTCATGTTTGCGAAAGAGATGCTCCTAAAACTAGGCAGTTTTTAGTGATGAGAGATTTTTTCAGAGCTTTTCCGGAAAAAGCTAAACAATATTCTGATTTAAAAGAAACTAATTTTAAAAAATATCCTAACGACTATCTGGCATATAGATATGCAAAATCTTCTTTTTTAGATCAAATTGAAAGAGAGGCTTATTATTGGGAAGAGAGTAATAAAAATTTGGTACAATAAATCTATGCCTATAAAAAAACTTAAAAAAGAAAAATATGTAAAATACCATAATGACGGATCTTTATGGGCAAGGGGAACTTTGATCGATGGCAAAATGGAAGGCCTTTGGGTATGGTTTAGAAAGCCCGCCAGCCGAGGAGGAGAGAAAGGTTCCAAAATGCGCTCGGGATATTTTAAAAATGGTAAGCAAACTGGTGATTGGACTACTTATAATAGCAAAGGCAAAGTGGTTAAAGTAACGAAGTTTAAGTAAGTAAACAACATGACTAAAATTCAAGACGACATCTTAAGTTACAGGGAAATGTGTGATGCTGAGAATGTACAAACCCTCCAGCGTGGTATGAATTTTAGAATGAATCATTCATATTCTGTCATTCTAATGTCTCAGAGAACTAATGCTCCGTATCAGGATAGAATTCACGAAGATGGAATAACTATTGAATATGAAGGTCATGATGTTTCAAGGAGGGGGCATAATCATAATCCAAAAAACGATGATCAACCTGAAAAATTACCAACTGGTAGATCTACCCAAAATGGTCGTTTTATTGATGCGGTAAAAGAATATAAAGAAAATAAAAATGCATCAGAGCTAGTTAAAGTTTATGAAAAAATATTCCCCGGAGTGTGGTCTCTTAAGGGATATTTTGATCTCATTGACTATAATCAGGTATACGATGGAAGACGAAATGTATATCGGTTTATTTTGAAGCTTTCGGATAGAAAAGAAAATAACGCTAAATTATTATCAGTAGAACATACACGATTAATTCCCTCAGAAGTTAAAAGGGAAGTTTGGAAAAGAGATCAGGGTAAATGTGTTACATGTGGAGAAACAAAAAATCTTCACTTTGATCATGATCTTCCATTTTCTCGGGGAGGCACTAGTTTATCTGCAAAAAATGTAAGGTTGCTTTGCATGAAACACAATCTCCAGAAGTCAGATAAAATTCAATAGTTTATCCGACTTTAAAATTTTGTTTCTTACTGTAAGTTTGGTAAAATAGAGGCAAATGTATAACTATCTTTTTTGGGAAGCAATTTCTGCGGTCATTGGAGCAATTTCTTTAGTTTCAATTTTAATTTTCGCTTTTAGACAAAAAGAAATAAGAAAGTTTTTGTTAAACAAGTTATTTTATATACCGGCAATAATTTTGGTCATAGTATTTTTTTCCGGTTTAATTTCAAATAGAACATATCCTCCAAATTTTGCGATGCCCCCGTTTATGCATTCGGAAGCAATGGGTGGCATGGCACCTTCTTTGCCTTTTAATAAAATATGGGATTTTTTTAAAAACTCTAACAATTTTGAAATAGTTTCGGATATTGGAACGGATCCAAATGAAGTTCCAGAAAAACCAATGAATCCTGATTCGGATGGAATAGTAAGATTTAATATTACAGCAAAAGAAGTTATTGGTGAGGTTGCACCGGATATTTATTTTAATTACTGGACATTTAATGGAAAAGCGCCGGGGCCGATGCTTCGAATAAAAGAAGGAGATACTGTTGAGCTTTCTTTAACCAATGATCCTACAAGTTTACATAATCACAATATAGATCTTCACGCGGTTACCGGTCCTGGCGGTGGCGCAACTCTTACTAATGTAGCACCGGGAGAAACAAAAACTTTCAGGTGGAAAGCATTAAACCCCGGTCTCTATGTTTATCACTGTGCAACTGCGAATGTTTCAACTCATAATGCTCACGGTCAATACGGTCTAATACTTGTCGAGCCAAAAGGAGGTTTGTCGAAAGTTGATAAAGAATTTTATATTGTGCAAGGTGAACTTTATACAAAAGGTCAGCTTGGCAAGCGGGGCCTTACAGTTTTTGATGCAGATGCATTACTTTCCGGAATACCTAACTATGTAACATTTAATGGTCGTGTTGAAGGTACACCTAGGATGCAAGCAAAAGTTGGTGATAAAATTCGTATTTATGTAGGCAATGGAGGAGTAAATCTCATTTCCTCTTTCCATGTTATTGGTGAAATTTTTAATATTGTTTATCCGAATGCCAGTATAGGTGGAGCTTTGGAGCGTAATACTCAAACCGCGATTGTCTTGCCGGGAGGAGCGAGCATTGTTGAGTTTACATTGGATGTTCCAGGAAAATATCTTTTAGTAGATCACGCTTTAGCAAGAATGAATAAAGGAGCTTGGGCAGTCTTAGAAGTTTCCGGAGCGGAAAATCCGGAAATATTTAAAAAAATATAGTATTTAATAATTTATAAAAACCATGATCGCGCACGCATCAATACCAGTTAGTAATTGTAAAAATGCCAAAGAATTTTACATTAAAATTCAGAGCCGTTAGGGTTAATAAGCATAGATTTTCTGCTTCAATATAAAAATTATTATGGATAACAAGATTGAATTAAAACCAATACCAGAAGGCAAAAAAGAGTTAAGAGACCATCGTTATTTTAAAAATATTATTTTAACTTCTGTTGGTATTTTAGTTTTGGTTGTAATAAGCAATTTGTTTTTATTTACTGGTGGATTTAAAACATTTTTATTTCACCAATGGGCCGAAGAACAATACTTTGGAGTAATAACAGAGATTCGTGATAATGGATTTAATATTGCAGACCGGGGCAGTAATGTTAGAAATATAATTCTAAATAACGAAACTAAAATTTTTCAAGGCAGACAGATTGTTGCGATAGATTTCTTGAAACTTAGTGATTATGTACTTGTTGTCGGCTCCATCAATTCCAAAAATCAAATCGAAGCAAGAATTATTAGAATATTTCCTCCTAATAAATCACGACAATGGTGACCTTAATAAAAAATAAGAAACTATTAAAATATGTGCTTGGTATAGCACCGTTTTTATTTTTGGTAGGAGTATCACTATTTTTATTAAATCATTCGGATCCAGATTATATAGTGGAACTAGTGGGTGTGCAAAACGCTTACCTACTTCTATTTATAACCGCAATTTTTGGTGGGTTTACTACATTTAATATTATTCCTTATCATGTACTCCTTGTAACGCTTGCTGTCGGAGGACTCAATCCATTTATACTCGGATTTTTGGCGGCTACTGGGGTTTCGATTGGGGATTCAACCTCATATTTTGTCGGTTATCAGGGGCGGATGATTTTGCCAGAAAAAATGGGTAAGTGGTTTGATAGAATCAATCATCTTGCCAGAGAAAATCCAAAATTATTTATGCTGGTCTGCTTTTTGTATAGTAGTATTATCCCTGCGTCAAATGATTTCTTAACTATCCCCGCCGGACTTGCAAGATATCCTGTTTGGAGAGTTATGATTCCTCTTGTGCTTGGCAATATTGTGTTTGATGTGACGCTTGCGTATTTTGCCACTCATGCTGATAGTATTCTGCATTATATATTTGTATAATTTATATTTATGAAAATAATTTCTTGGAATGTTAATGGTATTAGAGCGGTGCACAGAAAAGGATTATTTTTGCCATTTATAGAAAAATATAAACCAGATATTTTATGCTTGCAGGAGACTAAGGCCCAGCAGAATCAAAGCGAAGTTGATTTACCAGATTATGAAGAGTATTGGAATTCTGCTACAAGACCAGGTTACAGCGGAACTGCTATTTTTACCAAAACAAAACCACTAGGAGTTTTTTTAGGTATTCCAGAAGAAATCACTGCACCATATAAAATGGATAGTGACGGCTATGGTGACCCGAATACAGAGGGGCGAGTTACAACGCTTGAGTATCCAAAGTTTTATATAACTACGGTTTACACACCAAACTCCAAAGACGACCTTTCGCGCATTCCGCTTAGGCAGAAAAAGTGGGACCCAGCGTTTTTAAAATACATGTTGCAGTTAGAAAAAAAGAAGCCAGTTATATTTTGTGGAGACTTAAATGTTGCACATACCGAAGATGATTTAGCGAGGCCAAAAGAAAATATTCATAATAAAGGATTTACAGCCGAGGAGCGCGAAGGAATTGATAACATTGTTAAAAACAAATTTGTTGATACTTTCCGTATGTTTACAAAGGGTAATGGCCATTATACATGGTGGAGTCACTTTGCAAATGCTAGGGCGCGTAATGTTGGGTGGAGAATAGATTATATTTTTGCAAGCGAAATATTAAAATCAAAAATTACTAAAGCGACGATTTATAAAGATGTTTTAGGGTCTGACCATTGTCCTGTCGAAGTTGATATTAAGCTGGATTGAATTTAAATGACTAAAATAAAAAAAATACTCACAGCAAAATCATTTGAGAAACGACTCAAGGCGTTAAGTTCTAAAATTGAGCTAGAAAAAACTAAGCGGTATTTTAAGACGGGGAAAGGTCAGTATGCCGAGGGAGATAAATTTATTGGTGTGCGAATGGGCAATGTATTTGCGCTTGCAAAAGAATATGTTGATATGTCGTTGCCAGAAATTGAAATACTACTTAAAAGTAGTATTCACGAAGCGCGTGTGGGGGCACTTAGCATTATGGGCAAAGCGACACCAAAAAATAAATTAACACCAGAGAAACTTAAGGCATTTTATGAGATTTATATACGCAATCATAAACATATAAATAACTGGGATTTGGTTGATTTATCAGCATATAATGTGGTTGGACGATATCTTTCTGATAAGTCTAGAGCAATACTTTATAAGCTCGCAAAGTCAAAAAATATGTGGGAACGCCGAACTGCGATAGTTAGCACTTGGGCGTTTAGTAAAAGTGGAGACACAAAAGATGCATTTGCCATTGCTAAAATTCTTTTGCACGATAGCGAAGATTTAATTCACAAAGCGACTGGTTGGATGCTTCGCTCTTCCGGAACTAAAAATAAAAAAGCTCTTTTGGATTTTTTGAATACTTACGCCTCAACAATGCCTCGTACCACGCTTCGTTATTCAATAGAGAAACTTGATAATAAACAAAAGGAATTTTATATGAAGATGAAACAGAAGAATGTGAAATAATTAGATAGATTTTGAGACAAGTTATTGTTTTGTAGGCCTCTGGACTTTTTTGAAAAATCGTAATAATATATCGCTAGCTTTTTAGCTGAGGTGATAGATATGGCGCCAACATCGGATGACGGCAGGGATTTATATTTTGTATGTAAGTGTGGCGGAGATATAGTACACACGAAAACCTTAGATAGTGGTAGAAAAGTATATCAATGCAGTTGCAATAATCCTATATGCAACGGAGAAATGCTTGCTTGTGTAATATGTCACTTGCCTAAGACTATTTGGGCTGACGATGGCGATATTTGCGCTGGATGCGGACTAAGATTTTTGAATAGAGAGATTACTTTAACTCCCGAGCATATTGCTGGTATGGAAAGATGGATGATTATTTTAAAAATACAGTAAAGCAAAAGCGCCATTAGAGGCACTTTTTTATTTTATGTTATTATTACTTTATACATGAACATGTTTAAATCAGTAAAGGCGAATACCGTTAAAGAGTATTTAGATGCTGTGCCTAAAGCTCAAAAAGAAGATATGGTTTTTTTGCATAATTTTATTATGAAAGCTGTGCCAAAACTTAAATCACATTTCGCTTATAATATGTTAGGATACGGTTCTTTTAAATATTTAAATTACAAAAAAGAAAAAATTGATTGGCCAGTAATTGGTTTAGCAAATCAAAAAAACTATATATCAGTATATGTTTGTGCTTTGGAAAATGGAAAATACATTGCCGAAAAATACAAAAGTGAGCTTGGTAAGGTTAGCGTTGGTAAAAGTTGTATAAGATTTAAAAAGATTAATGATATAAATTTGCCAGAATTTAAGAAGGTTTTAATTAGAGCGTCTAAGTCTCCTGGTCTCGTGAGTACTACAAAATAAAATATGAATTATCTACAGAGCCTAATAATGGGGGTTGTAGAAGGTTTTACAGAGTTTTTGCCAATCTCTTCTACTGCTCACTTGGTTTTGACGGCAAAATTTTTAGACATTCCACAAACAGAATTTGTGAAAAGTTTTGAGATTGCCATTCAGCTTGGCGCAATTTTGGCAGTAGTTTGGTATTACCACAAAGAGATTTTTTTAAATAAAGAAATTGGTAAGAAAATAATCTCTGCTTTTATACCTACTGCAGTTTTAGGTTTTGCTTTTTATAAAATTGTTAAAAGTTTTTTACTAGAAAGCACAGAAACCATAATTTGGACAATGCTTTTGGGTGGTATATTTTTAATTATTTTTGAGCTTTGGCATAAAGAAAAACCTGAAGCAATAGATAATATAGAAAAAATTTCTTATGCTAAATGTTTTTTAATTGGTGTTTTTCAGGCTGTTGCAATTGTGCCCGGTGTATCTCGTGCGGCTGCCACAATTTTGGGGGGATTGTTTCTCGGTCTCAAAAGAAAAATAATTGTAGAGTTTTCTTTTTTACTCGCAGTACCAACAATGCTCTCGGCAACTGGCTACGATTTATTAAAGAATGGATATAGTTTTTCCTCGGATCAATTTGGTGTGCTACTTTCAGGATTTCTAGTTTCTTTTTTTGTTGCTCTAATCTCAATTAGGTTTTTACTCGCATTTATTAAAAGAAATAACTTTGTTTGGTTTGGAGTTTATCGAGTTGTTTTTGCTGTGTTACTTATATTTTTGTATTTATAATAAAAAACCGCGTATAGTGCGGTTATGTCCCGGGTCCATGTCCACAACATTTTTTGTGTTGTCTCATTATATCTTTGCGTAATCGCTCCATAACTTTGGGTCTTAATTTGCGTGTCAATTTTCCTAATAATATTACTTTTTCGCCTGGAGGAATAATTTTCCCACTTCTATCAAATTTGTCGGCTATTAATTCTTTGATTGCCTTATAAACTTCATTGTCAGGACCCTTTTTATTTTTAATGAGCGATTCTAATTCTTTCAGCTTCACATGAACCCCCCTATCTTTTATCTTTATGTATCATATAATTTAGTTATTAGACGCGCAATATTAATGTTTATTGTTTTATAAAAAAATGGAAAACGAAAAAGATGTAAACGAGTTAGTGGAAAAGAAAAGAGCCAGACTTACTTTTGGTGGCCCAGGGCATTCTGGTGAATATATGTTAAATTTAGATGACTTTGATGGTTATAAAAAGAATATACCAGAGCGAATTTGTATTTCTTTGCGTGAAATATTGGGCAATGAATGGGATGTAAGCAATCGTGGTTCGAGAATCGAAATTGCGTTTATAAAAGAATATGGCAAGAGAGATGATGAAAAAATACTCGAAGCTATTTCCGAGGTTATTGGGAATGAATATGAAATCGAAAAAAGAAACTAATTATTAATTTAATATATTTTATGAATAAAAATATAAATATTATTATTGGTGCTATTGTGCTTGTCGTTATATTGGGAGGGGCCTTTATATTGCTGGATGGCAATAGTGGTGAAATGGTAATTAATGAAGAAATGGAAATGAAAACTATAGAAGAGCAAGAGGTGACGGAAGAAAAACCCATGACGAAGGAAAGTGATGCAATAAAGAAAGCAGGAACATATGAAGCATATGCACCAGAAAAGGTTGCTCTAGCATCTGCTAGTCACAATGTTGTTTTGTTTTTTAGGGCTCCGTGGTGTCCAACCTGTAGAGCAGTAGATGCTGATATAAAAGCTAATTTAACAAAAATTCCTTCTAGTCTCACAATACTAGATGTTGACTATGATAGTGGAACTGCACTTAAACAGAAATATGGTGTAACTTATCAACATACATTTGTGCAGGTTGATGCACAGGGAAATATGATTAAAAAATGGCAGGGGAGTCCAACTCTTTCAGCCTTAGTTTCTGAAATAAAATAATATGACTTTTCTTATTGTTTCATTTATCGCCGGCACCTTAACTGTGCTTGCACCCTGTATTTTGCCGCTACTTCCTGTTGTTATTGGCGCTTCTGCATCTGGGCGAAGTCGTGCAACTCCTTATGTGGTTGTTATATCGCTTGCTTTATCAATTATAGTTTTCACATATGCATTAAAAGCATCGACTGCTTTTATAATGATTCCACCTTCCGTTTGGACTTATTTATCTGGGGGGATTTTATTATTTTTTGGGCTCACACTCCTCTTTCCAGTTTTGTGGGAAAAAATTCCAGGTATTGCAAAAATTGCTGGAAGTTCAAATAAACTTGTTGGTTCAGGATATCAGAAAAAAAGTTTTTGGGGAGATGTAATTATTGGAGCGGCGCTTGGTCCAGTTTTTTCAACTTGTTCTCCAACTTATTTTGTAATTTTGGCATCTGTGTTGCCTGCAAGTTTTTTTCTTGGCACCCTATATCTTTTTTCATATACATTAGGACTTTCCCTTGTGCTTATTTTAATTGCACTTTTGGGTCAAAGGTTTACGAATAAACTAGACGCTCTATCAGACTCACAAGGATATTTTAAGCGGGGTATTGGTTTACTTTTTGTTATTCTTGGTTTAGCAATCGCTACTGGGTATGAAAAGAAATTAGAAATCGCAATTTTAGATAGTGGATATTTTGACATTACAAAAATTGAGCAGTTGCTACTGCAAAAAGCTGAATAATATGAAAATAGAATACATAATCGCATTTATAATTTTCTTTCTTGTTGGTCTTGGACTCGCTTTTTTATTTTTGTTTCCCGTTATAGATAAAGAATTTTCTCAATTAGGAGTAAAGTCTAATGGGAAACCTTATGTGGAAATAGTAAATCCATCTGGTTTTGTAAATACCGATGGAATTACAATTAAAGAGCTTATTGGTAAGAAAGTAATTTTAGTAGATTTTCTTACTTATAGTTGCATAAATTGTCAGAGAACATTTCCGTATTTGAATGCTTGGTATGCTAAATATAAAGACCAAGGATTGGAAATTATTGGTATTCATACGCCAGAATTTGCATTTGAGAAAGATATTAATAATGTACGAGAGGCGATGAAAGGATATGGAATAATGCATCCAATTGTTTTAGATAATAATTACGCAACCTGGGGAGCTTACAATAATAATTATTGGCCTAGAAAATACCTTATTGATATAAACGGTAATATTGTTTATGACCATATTGGTGAGGGCGCGTATGAAGAAACAGAGATGAAAATTCGTGAATTACTTGAAGAGCGCGCAAAGTTATTGGGTACTACACTGGAAAATAGAGATAATTTATTAGTAGTAGATTCTAAATCCAATGGCGCTAATAACCCTAGAAGCCCAGAAACTTATTTTGGTTCAGAAAGGAATGAATATTTAAAAAATGGTGTTAGTGGTAAATCAGGAGAACAGAGTTTTATCGTGCCTACATCTTATACTAAGAACGCTTTGTATCTTGATGGAGCGTGGAATATTAAAAATGAATTTGCTGAGACAGTTTCTGAATCAAAAATAATATACCGCTATAATGCAAAAGAGGTGTATATTGTAGCTGAGTCTGATGTGTCTTCAGTTGTTAAAGTTTTTCAAGACGGCAAATTGGTTTTTGATTCCGCTGGTGTTGATGTGGACGCAAAAGGAAGTGTTGTAATTCAAAAAAGTAGATTATATAAATTAATTAATAACAAAACGCATGGTGAACATACCCTTGAATTAAAAGTTGAGGGTAGTGGTGTCAGATTTTATGCGTTTACATTTGGATAAATATTAAGTAAAAAGTTTTTATCATATGAAATTATTTTTAATAAGTTTACTTTTGTTTATTTTAATAGTTATTGCAATGTATTTATTAAATGTGCGAACGGCGTTTTTTTATTATTATAAAAATAGGGGAGATGTAAAGATTGTAAAAAATATTGTTTATAAAGATGATAGTCAAAATTACAGACATACACTCGATATCTATTTGCCAAAAGATACAAAAAATTTTCCTACCGCTCATTTTATTCATGGGGGAAACTGGAATAGCGGGAATAAAAATTATTATGAGTGGCTAACCGGATTATATGCAAATATAGGAATCTCACTAGCAAAGCAAGGTATTGGAGTTGTTATTCAAAATTATAGATTGTATCCAGAAGTTGGCATTGATGAAGAAATTGCAGATGTGCGCGATGGTGTTATATGGACAGAAAAAAATATCAAAGAATATGGAGGAGGTGGCGCGATATTTCTCGCAGGTCATTCAGCAGGGGGTAATATTATCGCTTTAATTGCTTCTTTAGAAAATAATAAATTAAAAGCAATAAATATGGAAAATATTAAAGGATATATCGCACTTTCTGCTGTTTGGGATATTCCTGATATGGCTAAAAATACAAGTAATTCTTTCAATAAAAATACAGTCCAACCAATTTTTGGAATAAAAGCTTCGGAGCAAGAAAAATATTCCCCAAGTCGCTTCTTAGATAATATTCATAAACCAATCTTTATTGCCGTGGGTGGTAAAGATTATCCATATTTAAAAAATCAGGCCCTAATGGCTAAAAATAAACTTGTAGAGCTTGGTAAATCCGTTGAATACTTTGTGGCGCCAGAATATATTCACGAGGCTATGGTTGTTAGGTTTGGTGGCTCAAGCGACCTTCTTGCTCCCAAAATTGTGGAATTTATAAAAAGCACATATAGTTTTTATCTTAAGTATGAAAAATAAAACATTTACAAAGATTGTTGGATTTATAGTGATTTTCATGGCAGTAGTTGCTGGGTATAAATTTATAATTCAAAAACCAGAATTTGTTTTACAGCCATCATCAACACAAACCACAATGGGTATTGAATATAAAAACATGAATTATGGTTTTAGTTTTCATCTGCCCAATAGTTGGAATGGATATATGGTAGAGCATAAAAAATGGAGTGGTGATAAAACTAGTGACGGGGAAATGAATAGAGAGACCTTTGAGGGTCCATTACTCCAAATTCATCACCCAAGCTCGGTGAGTGAAAATACATATCAAGATATTCCGATAATGATTTTTACTTTAGAGGAGTGGGATGCATTACAAAAGGATATTTTTCATATTGGAGCCGCTCCAATCAACCCAAGTGAGTTAGGGCGAAATAAAAAATATGTTTTTGCACTTCCCGCAAGATATAATTATTCTTTTCCGACAGGATTTGAAGAAGTCGAAGAAATAATCAAGTCAAAACCACTTAAGGCATTTGATAGATGATTTAACACTTTTTGTTAGATGGTTTCGAACTTACAGAATAATACTACCTAAATTAGAATGGAAAATATTTTATTTTCATCATCACAGAACCTAATTTTATTATTTGGGCTTGGATTAGCTTTGGGTTTAAAACACGCACTTGACGCTGATCATATTTCGGCAGTTTCAACACTTGTAGGCCAAACAAAGAGCATTAAGAAATCTTCGACTCTGGGATTTTTTTGGGGCGCAGGGCATACCACAACTTTATTTATTTTTGGTTTATTGGTACTTGTTTTTAAGTTAAGAATTCCAGATAAAATGGCAGTATCATTTGAGTTATTGGTGGGTGTATTACTAGTTTTTTTAGGTGTTAATGTTTTGCTTAAAATAAGAAGAGAAAAAATTCATATTCATAGCCACGAACATGGTGGCGATAAGCATATGCATCTTCATTCACATAAGGATGCAAAGATTCATAATCATAAGCACTTATCTTTTCTTGTTGGTATGTTGCATGGTTTAGCGGGGAGTGGGGCGCTAATGCTTTTAGTCTTTGCCACGACTTCATCAATTTTGGAGGGATTGTTGTTCGTAATTATTTTTGGAATTGGATCTACTATTGGTATGTTACTTATTAGTTCATTGATTAGTTTGCCGTTTATTTTTTCTAAACAATTACCAATTATTGATTATTGGGGAAGGGCGATGGCGGGAATATTAAGTATTTTAATAGGTGCTTCTATTATCTACGACATAGGAATTACAAAATTTATTTTGTAATTTTCTAGAGTAAATTAGTAACGAGTAATTTATTCGCTGAGGTAAAGATTAAAAAGTAGAGTCGCTACAATTACGATTAGAAATGAAATAAGCCACGACAATGTTGCAAAGAACAACATAAGCGCATCTTTTTTATGACCGTCTAGATATAGGAGAACTGGCTTTCCTAAAACTAAAAGACCAGTAATAGATGCAGATACTACAAAAAGAAGCAACATAAAAACTGGAATAATAAATGTGTCTTCTTCTCCAAAAATATCTTCTGCATTAAACATAAACAAAGCTATTACCGATACATAAATAAAAACACCAGCGGCGCTTAGAAAACCAAGTTTAATAAATTTTAAATAGTTCATATTATTTGGATGCTACAATATTTAATAATTCAGGAAATTTTTCTGTTCCCATGTCTTTGCATGTGAAATGACCATGTTTTTCCAATTCAATAATTTCTCCACCCAGCGCTTTATGGAAAATTTTCAAGCTTTCTTTTCCAGCGCTTGCTTCGTTATACGAGGTAAACATTAAGATTTTATCTACTCTTGATTTAATACTACCATCAACTTTAAAATCGTAAAATGCCTGTCTAAATTCGTCATTTTTATCAGGAATCTTCCACGGAGCAACAAGAATTAGTTTTGCAATTTTTTTCTTAGATTCCCCAAGCCACCGAACTAAAAAAGAGCATCCACAACTATGACCAATCAAAATTGTACTTTCTTCAACCAAATATTTTTCAAATTCTTTTTTAAATTTTTCATAATTAGGTTCCCAAGGAGTTGGCATGATTGGCGTTTCGGTTTTTATGCCTAGTGCGATAAGTTCTTTTTTTAACCAAGGTATCCAATGCTTATCATAAGTTCTGGTTTCTGGACTCATAGCCCTTTCTGTTTTTGAGGGACAGCCATGTATTATGAGAACATTTTTTTGTTTTGACATAAATCTGAAATGGTGGACCTAGCGAGAATCGAACTCGCGCCTTCTGCATGCCATGCAGATATTCTACCACTGAATTATAGGCCCCTTGAAATTAATTCTGCAATCGATTCTAATTCTAATTGAATTTTTGTGCCAGCACAAGTTATAACGCATACCCCTTTATAGCTAGAATTCTTTGTTATTTTTCCAATACTCCTGGGATCAGGAATAGTTTTATAAAAATGTTTTTTTGGTAGTCCCGTTATTTTTGACCAAAAATAAGTTAATTTAACTATATTTTGATCAGCTCTATATGAAATTCTTGCCCTCATAAATTCTTTTTTGATGTCATATACCTGTTCTAGTAATTTTATATATAATTGAATAATCAAAGGATCTGAACTTCCCAACATAAGTCCTCTGTGGCCCTTCCATTTGGCACCCTCTCCTAAATAAAGCATGGCTAAAATTAACTTTTTTGTATCTTTGTTGAGTATCTTCAGCAAGTGCTTATTTTTAGTAAGAAGTTCCTCATGGTATTCATTCTGTTCAGTTTGTCTGTTTTTGTGAGCAATACCTCTTCCTTTTGTAAGATTTTCTTTATTGAGTTTATTAATTTTTTCTTTATAGAATTTTGGTAATGCTACATTTTTACACCAGTAAGAGAGAGTTCCCTTTGGGATTGAAGTATTTAATTTTCTTTCGATCTCTCTAAATGTATAGCCCCTACTTCTTAAGACCAGAGCTTTTTCTTTAAAATTATTCCCAATCATTTATTCATTGTACTCCAGCACTCAACCATGTGCAAACATTTAGGCAAAAATTGATTTGATAAATTGATAATAAAATTGTAAGCTGAATTCATTGCCCTCGTAATTCAATGGATAGAATAGATCCGTCCTAAGGATAAAATAGAGGTTCGATTCCTCTCGAGGGCACATGGCTTCAGTTGAATATTTTTTGTCATCGAGAGGAATAGAACTAGGGGAGGGTCGGAGGGGATAGTTCCCCTCCGTGTAGGAAGTTTACGAAACCGTGGGTTTCGTAAAGCGATTCGCCATCCGCCGACTGGCGGAGGCGAAGAGCGCGTGAGATTCCTCTCGAGGGCACCACGTAGGAAAAATCAAAGAGCTTTAATTAACCTAGTCTCGTTTCGTTTCGTTTGGTGGTTATTTCGAATTGAATTTCTGGAAGCAAAAACTTATTGATGATTGCAATTGGGGTGCAAAAGTTTTAATTATAAGAGCTATACAAAATTGGCCTGAAATAAGGTTATTTTTATTACTCTTGACATATAGATAATAATTTGTTATAATTAATGATAGAAGCTTTATGTCTAGCACTTAACACCACAACAAAGGAGAAGGCTGATGAATCTTGAAACCCTACAGGAAGTAGTTATCGATTCCACTGGTGGCTATAAGTTCATCGTCGCCGAAGTCACCGACGGAATCGGCGCATCAAAGGTAGTGATCCGTGCCAATAAGGATTGCGAATATCACCGAGATATTCTCGAGAAACTTTGTGAAGAGGTTCAGCCGAAAGGTCTGAGAGCTCGATGTATTGGGGGGGGGTAGAATCGCGATTAATCCCGCGGTGAAGGCAATCCGCATTTGGGATAGGAGCACTGATTACCGAATGGAGCCGGACCGAGAGCAGACTGCCAAGATGCTTCAAGTGGCGTTTCCCGAGTTCCAGGTTGGGTGGTAGCAGTCGCGGATGAATAGCGCTGCCTTTTCTTAGTTTCCCAAATAACAAGGGAAATCAGTTAGTTGTCCCCGTTCATCTGTAAAATGAATGGAGAGCCTAGAGGGAGCAGAACCTCGTCCGATTCGAAAGGGTCGGACTTTTGTTTAATTTTATTGAGATTTAGAACTTTTATTACTAAGTACGCGCTGTGCTTTTTCTGGCGCTTTTTTTATTATTTTATTTGATATAAACTAAAACTAATCTTTGGAGGAGTGCCAGAGTGGCCGAATGGGCCTGACTCGAAATCAGGTATGCCAGAAATGGTATCGAAGGTTCGAATCCTTCCTCCTCCGCAAATTAAAAAATGGCTTTATGCTATTTTTTAATGGAAGGATTCGAACAGGAAAGGGGTCGGGAAAACTCTAGTTTTCCCGTGTAGGAAGTTCACGAAACCGTGGGTTTTGTGAAGCGAACAAGGTGAGTGCGTTCAATCCTTCCTCCTCCGCTAGCGTATGAAATAAAAATATCTTTTTGATATCGATGGAGATTTAAAGGTAATACTTTTTATTTTTTATATTCTAAAATATCTCCGGGCTGGCACTCTAACGCTTTGCAAATCGCCTCTAATGTTGATAATCGGATAGCCTTCGCTTTTCCGTTTTTTAATACAGAAATATTAGCCATTGTAATTCCGACTTTAAGGGCGAGTTCGGTGACGCTCATTTTTCGCTTAGCTAACATAATGTCGATGTTTATGATAATTGCCATATGTTTAAACAGTTAGGTCATTTTCGGATTTTAAATCAACAGCATTTTGTAAAAGTTTTTCGAATATGGCTGTGGCAGTTGCAATTACAATTGAACTAAAGGTTATGAGGATTCCTATAGCAATCGCACCAGCAGCATCATCATCACCGTGGTTTAACATTATGAAAATTTCCTCTATTACAACAAAACTAATGATGGCTATCGCACAATATTTTATAGTTCGCATAGCTTTAACGGAATTTAGTGTGAATATTTTATTTTGTCCAATGTATCCCAATACCTTGAATGCTTGGTAGAGCGCTAAGAAAAAAGGAATCGAACCGATGTATACAAGCGCCAAAAAAGGATCGTCGAAATATATCTGATAGAGCGTAGTGGCGTTTGCGTTTACGCCTTCGAGCTGAGGTTCCCAAAGCAGGAGGGCACCAGCTCCGACGCCAATGAGCACAATGACTAGCTGAAGAAATATTATTGAACTTTTTTTCATTATTGGTTTTTATAAATTATAATACTTTTATCTTAATTTATTGTTTATCGTTTGTCAATATATATTTATCGTTATTAATTTCAGTGGTTTTTTGTGATGCGAAGTAGTTTAAGCAGTATTTATATATTAAATTTGACAAAAATGCATTTTTATGATAATTTATTTAAAGCATAAATTATATCTAAGCTTAGTCAAGAAAGAATCAAGCGATGACTGCAAGTTTCGCGCAGATTCGAAGAGCTGTACCGAGTATCCATGTTTTTATTCCACTAAGTAAGTCGAGTAGTGGTGGAGTAACTATTCTTGCTCCAAGTAGTATCGACCATCTTTATGAAAATCGTCGATATAGCGAAAGTTATTCAATAGAAGGTGATGGGAGCAGGGATAATCCTTATACTTATGAGAGTGTTGCTCAAGCTTCTCCACACTACGGGATTATTGATTTGTGGTTTAAATTTCACGAGCTTACAAAACAGGCTAATTCACCCAGCGTTTTTATTGAAATCAATGACTGGATATTGCAGATTGGACCAGAGGGAGTTACATCAGAAGATGGTCATTTTACCAAACTGTCATGACTTAAGAGTGGATTCAGAAAGGAGGGTGCGATGATTACGGTAACGCAGTATCGAGATAGGGATGGGGAGCATTTCGAACAAAACCCCAGAACATTCGACGACTCACACGAAGCAATGCTTCACCTTGCAAGGGTTGAGCTTGGCTTTGGTGGAAAGGTTGTAGAGATGAGTGAAACTCGAATCAAGGTGCAGACGCAGGTACTTTCTTGTCTCGACACCGCGATTTTCGAGGGAACTGCTCTGGAAATGCGACCAGTCGTCGAGCTTGCCTGTCTCTACACAGAGGCAGGCGAAAACTTCAGCGAGCTAATAGTTGGTGAGACGCTTACATTTTTCGAGCGTATGTCAAAGGAAGTTAGTGGCATGCCCTTTTTCATTACGGCATTGGCGCCAATTCTTGTTGGTGGCAATCGATTGAAAATTGCCGTTATGCTCTCGTGTGGAATAAGAGACGAGGAAGACATTAGAGTTGGGCTTAAGGCGCGTATCGAAGATATCGTTACGGCCCATCAGCTTTCAAGGGATGGGCTTTGCTCATTTCGCGATGCTCTTTCTATTTAGTTTAAAAATATATAGGCAAAATTATTGCCGACCCGCTATATCCTAAAACCTTTTGCGGGTTTTTTATTTTTCATTTTGTAAATTTAATAACTATATGATATCTTTGATTCAGATATTTGTGTTTTAAATAAGGACTTGAAATGCGCACACTAATAACTAAGGAATTAGCTGTTATAGATAATCAATTAAGAGCAACTGGGCGTCATCGCGTTCATCTTTTGGGTGATAGATTAAGTTTTGAAATTGAAATTAAGCAATACAAAAAAGAGCCAAGATGTTTTTGCCAATGCACTGAATGTGTCTTTGCAAGCACTGTAATCTTTGAGCCCAAAGATTGTGATGATATTAAAAACATGAGATCAATTGGGGTTAGGTGCACAAGAGGCAATGACACTCTATCAGAAACACTTTGTTTAAGTTTTTCTTCTGCGGATAGATAGTTACGATTCCCGTTCAATTTTTGAACGGTTTTTTATTCGATAATTTAATTTGACAAAAATGTAATTGTTATGTTAAAAAAATTAAAGTAATAGAAAATTAACTCCAAGAAGGGCAGTTAGTAATGCTCGAAGGCATAAAGGAAGTAGTTATAGATGCTGATTGTGATCAAAAATATATAGTTGCCGAAGTAATTGGTGGCGACAACAAGAAGATAGTTGTAAGAGGTGATGTGTGGTGTAAGTACCACAAAGATATATTTTCTTTATTGAAACGAGAATTAAATGGAATTGCTGTAGGCGTTGTGTGTCTTGGTGGTGGTAGAATTAATATGAATTCAAGCAATAAAGTAATTCGTGTATATGATTTGAGTGGTGAATATGGAGTAGAGCCCGATAGAGAACAAACTGTTCGAATGATTAAGCTGGCATTTCCTGATTTTGAAGTAAGTTTTTCTAGATGGTAATAATGATGGTTTCCTAACAACAAAGTTAATCCGCTATTTTAAATGGCGGATTTTTTATTTGCTAAAAAAATTGAACTATCCAATGTTTCTTCTAGGGTATCAAAAACAGGAACATTATTGAGATTTGCTAGGTAGTGAAGATAGCGCATTTTTCTTGCATTTTTTGGGTATCCTAAAACAATTTTGTCCGATTTTAAAAACATTCCAAATTCAACATTGGTCGTAAATCCTGGAAGATGAACAAGGTCACGAGGAATCCAGAAGGCTATAGCATTCGCTTTGTTTAAGTACATAAGCTCCCAATCAATTTGTGCGTCATAATTTTCTAACCAATTATTGTCTTTTGGTAGGGGAATATAGACCATTCCTTTAAACTTTTTATTGTTTAAGTATTCTAGTGCTTTAATTCTCCAGTTGTAATCTTCTTTTCCTCTCGGGCTTGGACCAGCTAGAAAAATACTTAATTCATTTTCACTTTTCGGATGTTCATGAGCATAGATTTCTATCATATTTTTATTATATCAGTTTATTTTTATATTAATATCTTCGGTTTTTTTGATTGTGCTATAATTTATGTATGTTAGATTTTGTAACCGAGGCTATTATTCTTAAAAAAGAACCACTGGGCGATTTTAATGCTACCTATACTTTTTTTACTAAAGATGTGGGCAAGGTTACCGCTAGAGCCACAAGTGTTAGAAAAATTACATCAAGACTTTCGGCGCATCTTGAGCCTGGACTTCTTTCTCAAATAAGATTGGTGGCAAAAAAAGGAACTTTGGGGAATAGGTCACATTTTCAAGTTGTAGATGCCCTTTTGGATCATCGTATATTTATCGACCACACCTTTTTAGAAATGGTATCTCAGATGATGCTTTTGTCTCAAGCTGATCAAACACTTTGGAATTTTTTGTTAACTGGAAATACGGATAAAAAAGCAATATTAACTTTGTGTGGGTTTGGTGGCGAGCAGTCTTGTGTAAATTGTAACTCGCCGGCCGTAACGCTTTATCATCCAGATCAAGAATTTATGTGCGAAAATTGCAGTTTTAGTATTCCTAAAAAATTAGTTACATATTTAAAATAGTAGATTATGGCTTTTGAAGAACTAGAAAAAAAACTTTATATGGTTGATAAGAAAGTTGATCCAGCTGATGGGGATGAAGAGGAGGAAAAATTAAGCTTAAAGAATAAGGAAGACAAAGATAAGAAAGCAAAGGATCAAAATTTTATTCCATCTGTGTGGGGAGGAACTAAGCCTGGCGGGAGAACTGATTTTAGTGATGTGCTTGGAATAGATAGATTTCCTGTTAAGAAAATTATTTTTTGGGGAATAGTTTGGATAGCTACGGGAGTAGTCTTGGTTGCTGGTTATTTTGTTTATCAAGCTTTTACATATAGTGGAGTTTCGCTTCAAGTATCACTGGACGAACCAGTTTTAGCAGGAGTTCCGTTTGATGTAACTATAAAATATGGCAATAATTCTCCTTCTGTTTTAAGTAATGCAAAATTATCACTAACACTTCCCCCAGAGTTTACATTTGTTGGTGAAAATAATTCTAGCAGAATAAAAACAGAAGACATTGGAACAGTTGGTCCAGGCAATACAGGACAGCAGGTTATAAAGCTTACTGCCATGAGAGGTGAAGGAACTTGCGCAGACATTACTACAAATATTAAATATAATTCGACAGGTGTTGCATCTAGTTTTGATAAGAGTGTAACCAGAAGTGTTTGTATAGGTGGTTCGGCAGTGGCCTTAAATATATTTAATCCGAACCAAGTTTATAGCAATGAAACTTTCGATTTAAAAATTGACTACAAAAATATTTCACAGGAATCTCTAAAAAATCTTGAGCTTAGGATTGAATATCCACAAAATTATACTTTTCAAAATGCATCAACAAAGCCAGACCTTGGGGATAACATTTGGAGACTAGGAGATTTAAGGCCAGGTTCGTCAAACATAATAACAGTTCAGGGTAGCGTTATTGCGCAAGCCGATTCATTCTTTGAAATTAAAATTAAATTAATATCTAAAAATTTATCTAGCGAATATGTTGTTACCGAAAAATCTGTATCAATTTCTGTTTCACCACCACCACTTTCAATCACGGTATTAGCGGACACAAATATTGAAAATGTTATAAAGCCGGGCGGGAGCATTAACTATACTCTTCAATTTAAAAATAATACTGATATAGGATTTCAAGATGTTGTTCTTAAAGCCAAATTAATCGGCGTGATGTTTGATTTTGAGTCAATTGATACAAGTGTTGATTTTAATTCTGTAACTCATGAACTTACTTGGAATAAATCTAGATTAGAGTCGCTTGGTCTTCTTGCTCCAGGGGCATCCGGCTCTATTAATTTTAAGGTTAATATTTTGGATGATTTTCCAATTGCGCTCTTAAGTGATAAGAATTATACTCTCAAAGTTGATGCGCAGATTGATTCTCCAACAGTGCCGTCTTTTGTTGATTCAGAGAGAACTATAAGCATTGATTCATTAACTACAAAAGTTGCTGGTAAAATTAAAATAAAGTCACTTGGGTTGTTTAGAGATGCGGCTTCTGGCATTGTAAATCGCGGACCAATGCCACCTAAGGTTAATACAGCAACAAATTATACTGTTCATTGGGTGATAACCAATTACGCAACCGATGTTTCAAATATCGAAATACGAGCATTTTTAAAACCTGGAGTTAGGGGAACTGGAATTGTAAAAAGTAATATAGAAACTACGCCAATTTATAATGATAGAACTCAAGAAATAGTATGGAATATTTCTAAGATTCAAGCTGCGCGTGGAGTCTTAGGTGAGCCAATTGAAGGAATATTTCAAATTGAAGCTCTTCCAGCCGTAAATCAAGCAGATACAATTATGCCGTTAATTGGCGAGACTTCTATAACAGCCCTTGATTTGTTTACTAATGTTCAATTAAATAGTAGCGCGCCAAATTTTGATACAACTTTAAATAATAATGATCCAACGCTAAAATTTGCAGATGTAAGAGTAAGACCATAAAATGGCTAAAAAAAATCAAAAAATTGAAAATGAAAGCGACCTAATGGATAAAGTAATTTCTTTGGCAAAAAGGAGAGGTTTTATTTTTCCTGGCTCAGAAATTTATGGAGGATTACAAAATTCCTGGGATTACGGTCCTTTGGGAGTTGAGCTGAAAAATAATATAAAAAAGCTTTGGTGGAAAATGTTTGTTCAAGAACGCGCTGATATGGTTGGGCTAGATGCGGCTTTAATAATGAATCCAAAGGTGTGGGAGGCATCGGGGCATCTTGGAAATTTTTCAGATCCATTGGTTGAGTGTGAAGAATGCCATGAAAGATTTCGTTGCGATGATCCCTATTCACCAGAAGCAACAAGAGAAACGGGGGCACATTGGCTTAAGCATCATCCTAAAATTGCTGTGGGGAGCTTTAAAATTGAAGAGCATTTTACAAAGCCTAAACAATTTAACTTAATGCTAAAAACTTTTCTTGGTCCTGCAGAAGAAAAAGCAAATGAGGTATATTTCCGACCAGAAACAGCTCAAGCAATTTTTGTAGATTTTAAACAAATTCTAGAGACTTCGCGACAGAGAATTCCATTTGGCGTTGCTCAAATCGGTAAAGCCTTTAGGAATGAAATTACTCCTGGAAATTTTATTTTTCGTACTCGCGAATTTGAGCAGATGGAAATTGAATATTTCATTAAACCAGAAGACTGGAAAAAGCAATTTGAACATTGGTTAGGAGAAATGAAGAGATGGATTAAGGCTGTGGGTATCGATGAAAGTCGTGTAAAAGAAAATGAAATAGGAGAAGAAGATAGAGCGTTTTATTCTAAGCGTACAATCGACTTTGAATTTGAATACCCCTTTGGACAAAAAGAATTATATGGTCTTGCATATAGAGGGGACTACGATCTGGGTCAACATCAGAAATTTTCTGGAGAAAATTTGGAATATAAGGACCCAATTTCAAATGAAAAATTTTTACCACATGTAATTGAGCCATCTTTGGGTGTGGATAGAACAGTGCTTGCGGTATTACTCTCATGTTATTCGGAATCCGATGCAAGGTCTGGCAAAGAAGATGCAGTACATGAAAAAGAAGTAACTTTAAGACTGCCCAAAGCAATTGCGCCAATTAAAGTTGCAATTTTGCCACTTTCTAAAAAAGAAGAACTAACAAAGCCTGCGGAAGAAATTTTACGAACATTAAATAAAAACTGGATGTGCCAATACGACGAAACGCAAAGCATTGGTAAGCGTTATCGACGACAAGACGAAATTGGAACCCCATATTGTGTAACGGTTGATTTTGATTCGCTTAAAGATAATGCAGTAACGGTGAGAGATAGAGACACTATGGCTCAAGAAAGGATTGAAATAAAAGAACTAGAAAATTATTTGACAAAAAAGTTAAAGTAGTTTATGATTTGAACTGCATTTAGATTACCTTGAGGCGCAAAAAAGAAGGGCGGGATACGGATGGAAGCGAGAATTTTCAATATGGTTTGCTTGGGAATTAAGACTTCCGAGCTTTTGAGGCGCGGAGAATACGACTATAGTGGCGTGCCCATTAATGATGATCTTTTTCCGATTGAAGAGCATGCACCATTCTCTCGAATTATTGAATTCGTTGAATTTGATCATGATCCCAACTCTAAGGAAGTGCTCGCTGAGTTTGCTCATCGCAAACTCGTCCGTCCTACTTATGAGGATGCACTTACTTTTGGCGCTGAGTATCCAGACGAACAATTAAGGCTTCGTTTGCCATTTCTTCATGAGCCAGTTCAAGTTGATGATGAAGATCTTGTGTTGGTTCTCTATGGCGGAATTCATCATCCCAGGAGGATTATCAGTCTTGGTCATGCTCGTGGACTTTGGGGCAAAGACAGTGCCTTTGCTGGTATTCGTGAATAGGTTTCAATTTCCATTTTAGACAGAGAGTAGTTATTTTTTGTATCTCGATGTGCGTGTAACGCATCGAGATTTTTATTTGATTAAAAAAATAAAATAAGTTATATTTAGCGCAGTTTTGAAATGGAGTTTAGAATGAGCGCTGAAGCTGACATTCCAATCGGGAAATATGGGAATGCTAGAGTTGTAAAGATTTATGCTGCTGTAAGCAATACCGATCTTAATAGTTGGAATTTTGGTAGTCCGATTGACTACGCATATTATCTTACTCGTGCTGATGCGGAGCTTGGCACTAATAGAATTGGTCCAATGGGTTCTAATGGTAGGGTTCAAGACCGCTACGCTATTAAATTTGATGATGGCACTTATTATCTTCTGGCGGAAAATGGCTCTGCAATTCCGGCAAAAGGTACTCCAGAAATAAAGCTTGATTCAATAGGGGAAATGGGTGATTCAGACTAAATAGTTATTTAATCATATTGATATTATGAATTTATAACTGAGGGCAAAACCCTCTTTTTTATTGTACTTGACTCAAGTTGATTACTACACTAAACTTATGCCTATTAGCACTCTAGACCCTACAGTGCCAAAATAATTTAAGGGTCACGTCGGGAGTGCCAAAAATTAAAATATAAATAATTATAAAAAATAATGAATTTTAAACCATTATCAAACCATTTATTCATAGAAGCAGTTGTTGAAGATAAAACAACTAAGTCGGGAATAATAATTCCTGACACAGCAGATAAAGAAAAGCCACAGCAAGGGAAAGTTACAGCAGTAGGCCCTGGAAAGTTAAATGAAAAAGGAGAGAGAGTAGCAATGTCAGTCAAGGTCGGCGACAAAGTATTATTTAAAAAATATGGTCCTGATGAAATAGAAGTAGATGGAAAGAAATACTTAGTCGGAGACGAGGACGACATATTAGCTATTATAGAATAAAAAATAAACACTATGGCAAAACAAATATTATTTAATGAAGAAGCTAGACAAGCTTTAAAAAAGGGAATAGATAAATTGGCGGGAGCAGTAAGAATGACTTTGGGTCCAAGAGGACGCGCCGCTGTTATAGAAAAAGGATATGGTGCACCACAAGTAACTTTTGATGGTGTTACGGTTGCAAAAGAAATTGAACTCGAGGATAAATTTGAAAACCTTGGAGCCGAATTAATTAAACAAGCGGCAGATAAAACCAATGATAATGTAGGAGATGGTACAACTACATCAGTTGTTTTAACTCACGCTATTATAGAAGAAGGTGAAAAGGCTATTTCAAGCAAGGGTTTTAATGTTATTCAGCTTGCTGAAGAGTTAAAAAATCAAATCAAAGAAGTTATAAAGGCTCTTGAAAAACAAAGTGAGCCTATTAATGATAATAAAAGAATCGAAGAAGTTGCCACGCTTTCTGCAAAAGACAAAGAAATTGGCAAATTAATAGCCGATGTTATGGATAAAGTTGGTGCTGATGGAGTGGTTACAATTGAAGATTCTAATACCATTTCTAATACATTTGAGATAGTCGAAGGTATGCAGTTTGATAGAGGGTACATTTCTCCATATATGATTACAAATCAGGAGAGAATGGAAGCTTCTCTAGAGGATCCTTATGTTTTGGTTACAGACCAGAAAATATCTTCAATTCAAGAATTACTTCCTTTGCTTGAAAAAGTTGTCCAAGGTGGTAAAAAGGAAATGGTAATAATTGCTGATGAAATAGACGGAGAAGCACTTGCTACTTTGATTGTAAATAAATTGCGTGGCGTGTTTAACATTTTAGCTGTTAAAGCCCCTGGGTTTGGTGATCGCAAAAAAGAAATGTTGGAAGACTTAGCAATCGTAACTGGAGCGAAAGTGATTTCAAGCGACCTTGGTAGAAAGCTTACTTCAGCAGATATTGCTGACCTCGGTCATGTTGGTAGAGTTGTTTCAAATAAAGACAATACAACTCTCGTTGGTGGAAAAGGAAATAGGGCGGAAATAGATAATCGTATCAAACAAATTAAATCTCAAATTCAAAAATCCGATTCTGAATTTGATAAAGAAAAACTTCAAGAGCGATTAGGTAAGCTTGCAGGGGGAGTTGCAGTTATTAAAGTTGGCGCTCCAACCGAGTCTACTCAAAAAGAGTTAAAGCAAAGAGTGGAGGATGCAGTTGCGGCAACTCGTGCAGCTATGGAAGAGGGAATAGTTCCAGGTGGAGGAATTGCTTTATTCAATGCAATAAGTACCTCTACGATATCTGATGAGGGCGATGTGGATGTTTTAAAAGCTGCACAAATTATTTTATCAAAAGCAATGATAGTGCCTTTAATGTCAATAATAGAAAATAGTGGCGAGAGGCCAGAATCTGTAATCGAAAAAATCAAAAAGGAAAAGAGCGAAGTCAAAGATAAAAAGAAAGCCGAGTGGATAGGATTTAATGCTAGAACAAATAAAACCGGAGACCTTAAAGAAGCAGGAATCATTGATCCGCTAAAGGTTGTAAAAACTGCATTAGTAAACTCTGTTTCCGTTGCATCTAATTATCTAACAATTGGTGTAGCGGTAACTGAAATTCCAAAGAAAGATGAGCCAGGGGGTGGTGGTTTGCCGGGTGGTTTGGGGGGATTGGGAGGTGGCTTGATGTGATTGTTGTAATGCGCAGTGTGGCCACCAATTGGTGGACGAACGAAGTCCCTAATTTTTTGCTGCACTGACGTAGAAAGCCACAAAATAAAGCCGAAGGCGTTTCGCGCACAAAATTAATTGTTAAAAAAATTATAAAAGCAAAAGGTAAGGGAGGCGGTATGATGTAAAATTTTCTCCTAATAATTTTACAAATAAAAAATCTACTTTAAATAGTAGATTTTTTGATATAAGTTATCCACAATAGAGAGAGATTTATATGCTATTATTAAATTATTAATATTAAATTTTATTTAATAAATGGCCCATACTAAAAACTTAACAATCATAATAGCAATTGTGGGAGTGGCTCTTGTTGGTTTGATGGCTTTATATTTTGGAAATCCGGTAAATTTTCTCACTCTAATTAGTACTGGTGGTCAAAACAAGCCTATTTATGGTGGTGGCGTATCTGGACAGGCAGCTTTTTGGACGGGGTCAACCACTTTAGGTGGATTAACGAACCTTACATATTACAAAGATAGTTCTAATATAGAAAATTTGAGTTTTGTAGGACAAATTAAAGCCAGTTCATTTTGTATTAACAATGATTGTCGTTCGCAATTGTGGCCGGCCGGTACTTTAACTCCAGAACAAGCGGCGTGTAGTAATGTTGTTATCGGCACTGGCGGTGGAGGAAATGGTTATGGAGATATTTCTTTAATTAAAAGTAATGATGGGCAAAATATATGCAGTGATATGTCTGGTTGTACAATAAAAGTGGTAAGATTTTCAACTACACAATTAGGAGGCATTGACTCATTTCGTGAATATCCAATAATTTATCGTCAGCAAAGTAGTAATGAAGCATGGTATTTTGCTGCAGGTAATAAAACCGGAATCAATGGAGATTCTGTTGAAACTAAATTAATTAACAATTGGTATGGTTTAACTATCTCGGACGACAAACCCGGAGAAGCTTCTGGGGCCTTTTATGCGAGTAAGCTATCTTATTCGAAGGGTTTAAGTAGTTATGGTTTTATGATTTCAGTTTGCGATTTTTAACAACTGAACTTTCGATGACTGAAATTCTAATAAAAAATCTACTTTAAATAGTAGATTTTTTTAATACGGAATTGAAAGAGCAATGTGACAACCCACAAAACCAGTTCCATGAATAAGCTTTAAATAGGTGCCTATTTTATGACTTTCACCAATCATGGGAAATTGTGGGTCTGGACTTAAGTTATCGAATGAACCAACAGCAACTATGGGAAATCTAAGATTTAGGTTGGTTGATGCAAGAAGAGTAATCGTCTCTCGTAAATCTGCTCCACGAATTTTTGGAAATTCTTCTCGTAAGGAATCAATGTTCGTACTTACGGTATCATAGTTATGACCCAATGGAGTGGTGGGAAGTAGATAGATTTTTGATCTTTTCGATGATTCTAATTTATGTTTCAAATTTAGAAAAAATGGATCTATTTCATCAAACCCTTGTCTATTGATTAAGTTTCTTAATGAAGATTTGTTGTCGGCTCTGATTTTAATCGGAACAGAATTTTCTATGCATTCAATAAGGCGTCGTTTCAAGCTTTTGCTCATTGTGTCCTCTCCAGAATATGCTTATCAGATAATATCAACTTTAATTCTGAAGTCAAACTTTTATCCTTTACTTAAAATTTCTTTTTGTTTATTATTTACGCAGTTCCAAATAAAGAGGAGAATAGTGAATGGCAAAAGCAGAAAACCCATATATTAGAAGAGATGGAGATCAAATCGTCATTACAGAAGATGGAAAGATATTTTTGGATTCGGTTATTACAAATACAGAAAGCAATGTTTATGCGTTTAAAAGTGAAGCAAATCCGCTTCTTGCTGCAGCGGCAATGGCAAGACTTTCGCGTAGAGGAAGTGACCTCCGTGAGATTTATCTTGATGAGTTTGCCATAAGTGGCACAGAAAGTGCAGATGCTCTAATTGATAGAGTTGTCGTCGGGTATGGAGATGACTCAGTTTCTCAGTTAATTAATGTCGCATTGGTCGTTGAGGGAGCTTCAAATCTTTTAACTAAAAAATTAGAGCGTGGACGCCTTAGAAATTATCTAGAGCAATCAACTAGATATATTTTCTTTGATAAGCGAGACGCAAATGGAAATTATCCTTATTATGTGCCCAATCTTCCAGAATCTTTACTTTTGGAATATCGCAAGGATATTGATGCAATCTTCAATCTCTATTCTCATATGGTTCGTAATCTCACAGATTATCTTAGAAAGAAGATAAAAGAGCCAGAGAATAAAATTGAACGTTCTGCTTGGCTTGCTGCTACAAAGGCACAGGCTTGTGATGCTGTTCGTCCAGTTTTACCTGTCGCAACTAAATCTACCGTTGGTATTGTTGGTAGTGCTCAATCAATCGAAGAGATGATTTTGTTTTTGCTTTCCGAGCCACTTAATGAATGTCAGGATACCGGAAAAAAAGTTTTGTTAGAATCTAGAAAAGTTGTCGGTTCATTTTTAAAGCGAGCTGATATGCCAGATAGAGGATTGGCAAAGGTTCTATATAGAACTGAAACCATGGGAGCCTTAAAAGAAATTGCTGGTTTGTATATTATAGGCGATGGATTTAGCGATGTAAGTTATCCTGCTGTTACCTTGCTTAAATATGGACCAGAAGATGAACTTAGTCTTGCCCCAAGAATGTTTTTTGAGGGAATCGGCAGAACAGTTGCTCCGATTACTTTAAGAGAGCTAGAAAGACAATCAAATATTTGGCCCAGAGATTTCAAAGAGCAAATTTTCCACACCTATATTGGTAATCGCTTAAATAGACGCCATAAGCCAGGACGCGCGCTTGAGGCCGCTACTTATGAATGGGAGATAATTGGAGATTACGGAACTTTTAGAGATTTACAACGCCATAGACTTGTTAGTGCTTTTGAGTGGCCTAACCTTACTACGATGTATGGATATGAGGTGCCAGAGCTTATCGTTGAGGCAGGATTGGAATCACAGTTTAGAAAGTGTTTTGAAATTTCAGAATCATTATTTAATAAATTTTTGGCGCTTGGCCTTGCTGAAGAAGCTCAATATGTAACTTTGCTTGGACATAAATTGCCTTACACTTTCATTGAAAATGCCAGAGAGGCCTTTCATATTCACGAGCTTCGTACTGGTCCACAGGGACATCCTGGATACAGAAAGATTGTTCAAGAAATGCATAATGTCCTATGTAAGGTTCACCCGCGTTTGGGTTCAGCAATGAAATTTGTAAATATGGGAGAAGACCCAGAACTTGCTAGACTTGCTGCTGAGCGAGTGAATCAAAGTAAGTTAGCTGCTTTAGGTTTAATTGGATAAGTAAATTGATATTTCGCCCTGCGTTTGCAGGGCTTTTTTACCCTCCCCAAATTTTGTTTTTACAAAACTTAGGAGGGTAAATTGCTCGACCTCAGCCTTGGAGTCAAACGACAAAATAGAGTTGCAAACAATAGAATCCCGCACCAATTCTATAAATAATTAAAAGTTTTACGCTGAACAAAGCCGAAACTTATTCAGTTCATTGCTTGGAGTTGAGGCGGTTTCCGTGAGTAAATCTTAGCACTAGCATAAATTTTGTTCGGAATTTGGTGCTGGGATTGTTTTGAAAAATGTGCTATAATCGAAGAATTAGCATTAATTAAAAAATATTATCTAATATGACCCCATTATATATTTTTGCATTAGTTATAGTAGCATCTGCGCTTTGGTTAATTGCAATTTATAATAGATTGATACTAATGCGCAATCGTGCAAAAGAGGCACTTTCTGATATTGATGTTCAAACAAAGAGACGGTATGACCTCATACCTAATTTAGTAGAAACCGTTAAGGGTTATATGTCGCACGAAAAGGATGTTCTTGAAAATGTGACAAAAGCTCGCACAAGTGCAATGGATACAACTGGTAATCCACTTGAGAAAGCTAAACAAGAAAATATGCTCTCAGGCACGCTTAAAACACTTTTTGCTGTTTCGGAAAATTATCCAGACTTAAAAGCCAATACTAATTTTTTGGAATTACAGCGCGAACTTTCAGATACTGAAAATAAAATAATGGCATCGCGAAGATTTTATAATTCCACAGTTCAAGATCTAAACACAAGCATTCAAAGTTTTCCAAATAATATTGTTGCTGGCGCTTTTAACTTTCACGAGGAAAAGTTTTTTGAAGTTACGAGTGACGAAGAAAGAGAGCCAGTTGAAGTATCTTTTTAGTAGTTAGTTTAAAAATTAAATTATATAAGATAAGGTTTTTAAAATAACCCGAAAATTTTATAAAAATTATTAAAAAGTTTATGGCATCAATTTATTCACACAAAGATTCCAACATAAGAAAAACATGGTTTTTGATGATTATTTTTTTTGGTGTGGTTATGGCTGTGGGTTTTGTTTTCGCGCAAGTTTATAATAGTCCCGTTATTTTATATTTTGCTGTTGGTTTTAGTTTTGTTATGAATATAGCAAGCTATTGGTATTCAGATAAAATTGTACTTGCTATGCACAAAGCCGTGCCAGTTGAGTTAAAATCTAACCCCGAGCTTTATAGAGTTTTGGAAAATTTGTCTATTACTGCAGGACTTCCAATGCCAAGATTTTTTCTTATCAATGATCCAGCACCGAATGCTTTTGCAACTGGTAGAAATGCGAAACACGCCATAGTTTGCGTTACTTCTGGTTTGCTCGAAAAATTAGATAGGACTGAGCTCGAAGGGGTTTTGGCTCACGAATTATCTCATATTGGGAATCGCGATATGTTAGTTTCTAGCGCTGTAGTAGTGCTCGTTGGTTTTATTTCCATACTATCCAATATGTTTACACGAAATATGATGTTTAGATCTTTCGGGGGAGATAGAAATAGAAATAGTAATGGCCTAGTTATGGTTATTGGACTTGTATTATCAATTTTGGCTCCAATTGTTGCAACTTTAATTCAGCTTGCGATATCTAGAAAACGAGAATATTTAGCTGATGCATCTGGCGTAATTCTCACAAGATATCCAGAAGGCCTTGCATCAGCGCTTCAAAAAATTGGAGCTTATAGTCAACCGATGCAAACTGCATCAAATGCCACAGCGCACTTATTTATTGGAAATCCATTTGGTGCTGACCACAGAGAAAAAAAAGAATCTCCTTGGATTGTGCGCATTTTTTCAACTCACCCACCAATCCAGGATAGAGTTAAGGCACTTTTGGGATCTCGAGATACTAATTAAAATTATACAAATCAAAAATATGAATAAAAAAAATACCTTTCAAAATACTCTTGGTACCGTAAATATAATTTCATTGTCAGCGATAGTAATTTTATTTGGAATTCTCGGATATTTTTTGTTGATGAAAAAGCAAGACGCACTTCCTAAAATAATTCCAACTCCAACACCAGCAGAAGAGTCTGTTTTGGGAACAGCTACTAATGACTGGAAAACATATAGAAATGAAAAAGTTGGTATTGAATTTAAATATCCGTTGAATTTTTCGCTTCATCAAGAATTAGTTGGGAGATATGAATCAATTTTAAACTTAGTTTTTGTGAAAGATGGCACTAAGTTTGATAAGAATCAGAACGCAGAAGAATCAATTAGTTTTGATGTAGCAGAACAACAAATTGCCGGTACACCGCTAGAATTTATTGACCAAGTTAATGATTATATGGACATAAGAACTGGCAAAACTTATTTACTAAAAGAAAAGATAAAAATTTCTGACAACCCACTAGCTTATAAATTGGTGTTTGGAAATGGTGAGTTTGGTAGGATTGTAACAATCCGCAAAGATGGAAAATCTACTATTTGGTGGAATATTAACTGGTACAATTCTCCAAGTTACGAATCCTTTGTAGAGCAGATGTTTACTACTCTTAAATTCACGAAATAGTTCATTGAGCTTGCTTAGTTTTTTAAATGTTGTTATTTTGCTTGTAGTAAATTGTTTTTGGAGATTAAACAATGAGTGAAATGGTCTGGAGCAATCCACTCATTTTAAAAGCAATTAAAAATCCTACCGGAAAAGGTTTTGAGGTTAAAATAAAAAATCCTGAAATTACTTTTCTTGGAGCATCTAATCAGCCTGATTTTGCAACAATTTTTATTACAATGTATCCAAGTGATTTAGTGATAGAGCTTAAGTCTCTTAAGTTATATTTTTATCAATTTAGAAATAAAATAATTTCTTACGAAAGGTTGATTAATGTTATTTATGACGACCTAATGTCTGCTTATAAGCCAGTTAGATTGCGTCTAGTAATGGAATTTTTGCCGCGTGGTGGACTTAGTTCTAGAATTACAATTGACTCAGATTGGTCTGTTCGTGGTGGAGAAGAAAAGTTTTGTGATTGGATTGGTATGCCAGAGGATTAGTAGTATTAAATTTAGACCGCCGAATATTTCGTGCGGTATTTTTATTTTTTACTTATTTTTAAAATTGCATTTATTTAATTTTTTATATATATTCATCTTAGAGTGCTTTATTGGAGATAAAAATGTCGCTAAGTAATTCTCCTTTTGACGAGAAACAATTATGTAATGTCTGTCATAATAAAGTAAATATTAGAGGTTATAACCAAATAAGAGGCGGAACTTTCTGGTTTTGCAGAAATTGTGGAGAAAGCGGATGGGTTTATGGTAGCGATAAAGCAGTGCTATCGAATACCCCTAATCCTTATGTTATGAATGTCATTAAATTCGGTTACTATATTGGTGTCGGGGGTACAGCCATTTTGGGCATTCTGTACTTGGTAGGAATGTTTTCTCTCTTAATCAAAGCTATTCAATAAGCTTCATGCTTTGCCGGAACATTTGTCTCCGGCCTTTTTTATGATAATGTATCTAAATGAATAAAGTTTCTGTAGCAAGTATTGGTAAAAAATATGGTGAATTAGAACGCCATCTGGAGAATAACCTAAAAAAGCTTATAAAGCTTACTAAAAAGGATGATTATTTCGTTGCGCTATATCTGGTGGATAATTTAAATATGCGTAAGTTAAATCGTAAACATAGAGGAAAAGACAGGGCAACTAATGTTTTAAGCTTTGTGCCACCAAAAGGTTTTGTTTTACCATCAAAAACTTATAAAGATTTAGGAGAAATGTATATTGCACCTGATTACATAAAAACAAAAAAGGAAGACATAAATTTTCTACTTATCCACGGATATCTACATCTTTTGGGGTTTAATCATAATAAAAAAAGTGATACTATAACTATGCAAAGTAAAGAGCAAAAGCTTCTAAGAGAATTAATGAAATTGGACTAAAAACTAAACTAAGATTAAGCAAAAGCACACAGGATAATTCTTAGTTGTTGATTTCTGTTCAAATTATATAAATGCAGATTGCCGCCATAGACATCGGATCTCAAAATATAAAAGCACTTGTGGGTGAACTCCAAAAAAATGGAACCATCAGACTTTTGCGAATATTAAAAGCACCCTCAAATGGAATGAGGAGAGGAACCATTAATGATTTAGATGATGCGGCTGGTGCTGTTGGTGAAATTTTGCACATACTGCGAAAAGACCATCGTCAAGCAAGTAAGAATATTTATGTAGGAGTGAACGGTCCACAGGTTACATCCACTATTTCAAAAGGAATAATTGCTGTGTCTCGAGCTGATAATGAAATTTATCAAGATGACTTAGATAGAGTACTTAAAGCATCTCAAGCTGTAAATATTTCACCAAACAGAAGAATAATTCATACAATCACGCGAGAATATATTGTAGACGGAATTAAAGATATTCAAGATCCAATTGGGCTTGTTGGGTCAAGATTAGAAGTGGAAAGTATTGTTATTGATGTATTTGCTACTTATCTTAAAAATTTAAGTCGTGTTATAGAAGTTGGAGGTGGAAGAGTTGGTGGATTTATTTTAAATTCAATAGCTGGTGGTCGTTCGGCGTTAACAAAAAAACAAAAAGAATTAGGAGTGGCACTTCTTGATATCGGAGCACAAACTTCTTCGCTTGCTGTTTATGAAGAAAGTAGACTTATGCATGTATCTGTACTTCCGGTTGGCGCTGCACACATATCAAGTGATTTGGCAGTTGGTTTCAAAATCCCGGTTGATGATGCTGAAGGATTGAAATTAAATTTTGGCTATGCACTTTCTCGTCATGTCGCCCAAAAGGAAATGGTAGAACCTCAGGCAATTATGGCCAGCGTTCTTAAAAATCCAATTTCCAAAAAGTTTTTAGCAGAAATTGTTCAATCGCGTCTCGCTGAAATATTTGAATTCGTGAACACCAGACTTAAAGAGCTTGGAAAAAACGGAGAATTGCCAGCAGGATTAGTTTTGGTTGGTGGCGGAGCAAAGCTTCCTGGAATCGCAGACTTAGCTCGACAAGAACTTCGCATCTCGACACAAATCGGTATACCGCTTCAAGGGTTTGAAATTGCTGATGCTTCGTATGAGGCAGAGCTTGAGAGTCCAGAGTTTGTGTGTGCGGCTGGTCTTATGCTTTTCGGTGCTCCATTGCAAGATATTGGTACATTTTCGCCTATGGCCATGGGGGATTCATGGATAAGTTTTGTAAAGTCTTTTTTGAAAAATTTGCTCCCATAGTTTAATTTCGTTAGAAATAATGCCATTTATTGTGGCATTTTTGTGAGTTGCAATATACTAACCTTTTGTAGTAGGATTTAAGCGATTAAAGCTGTACCTCATATTTACTAATTTTTCTGGTTTTGAAGGGAGGAGCAATTATTATTGAAAAATTGACTATTCAATTAGTCAATTTAGTTTTTAATTAAAAAATATTTAAGAGATGGCAAAAAAAATTTTACAAAAAGGAGGGAATGCCGTTGTTAAGGTGGTTGGTGTTGGTGGTGGAGGAGGTAATGCAGTAAGTAGAATGAGTCACGATTTTGTTAGGGGTGTTGAATTTTTGGCAGTAAACACAGATGTTCAAGATTTGGACTATTGTCATGTAAAAAAGAAAATTTATATTGGTAGAAATCTAACCAAGGGACTTGGAACTGGAATGAATCCAGAATTAGGAAGACAAGCAGCAGAAGAGAATAGATCTGAAATCGCAGAGGCACTTTCGGGAAGCGACCTTGTTTTTATTACAGCAGGTATGGGCGGTGGAACCGGAACTGGTGGTGCACCAATAATTGCCGAAGTTGCCAAGCAAGCGGGTGCGCTAACAATCGCAGTTGTTACAAAGCCATTTGCTTTCGAAGGTTCACAGAGAAGTCGAATTGCACAAGAAGGAATTTTAAAATTGAAAGATAAAGTTGATGCACTTATTGTAATTCCAAATGACAGAATATTTTCTATTATCAATCAAGATACTTCAATCATAAAAGCATTTGAAGCAATCGATATGATTTTAAAAAATGCGGTTTCGGGAATCGTTGAGCTTATTACAAGTCCTGGAATTATAAATTTAGATTTCGCCGATGTAAGAGTAATTATGGAAGAAGCTGGCGCAGCCATTGTGGGCGTTGGGCTCGCCTCTGGCAAAGATAGAGCGCAGAACGCTGTTACACAGGCAGTTAATTCACCGTTACTCGAAGTTACAATTGATGGCGCAAAAGGCGTGTTGCTTGGAATTGCAGGTGGACGCGATCTTAGAATGACTGAAATTAATGATATTGCTAGGCAGGTGGCTGAAGCAGTAGACCCAGGGGCTCGAATAATTTTTGGTGCATATCACGACAAAAGACTTCGTGCCGGAAACATAAAAGTAACACTTATCGCAACTGGTTTTAACGGAACAAAGCCAGTCAATTCTCTTTTTAGTGGTATTTATGAAAAAGAAAAACAACCATCAACTGTCGCGTCGATGCTTCAAGCCGATTTTAGAACAGATAATTTAAAGAGAGCTGAAATTGAGCGCGATACAGTAGAAAAATTAGATTTTAAATTAGGAAAAACAGAAACTTTTGAAGAACCAGCTACAGAAGAAGGAGATGTTTGGGAAGTGCCAGCCTTTATAAGAAGAAAAAAGAGAAAATAGTATATTTAAAGTTTAAGATTTACTTCAAAATATACATATTCTCTAAGCATTATCTATTCCGTTTAATTGTCATAAAAAGTTAATATTTTTTGTGGATAAACACCCCTTGCGGGGTGTTTATTTGTGCTAATATATACACATGAATGTCATTGTTAAAAATTATTAACCAATTAAAAACCCGAACGCGGGTTATAATTTTCAAAAAAAATTATGAAAACAAAATTTGATTCAGTGAGAAAGAGAGATGGTCGAACAGTTTCATTTGATCGTCAGAAAATTTACAACGCAGTCTACCGAGCGATGCAGGCGACTGGCGAAGGAGAACTTTCGAGAGACCCAGGAACTGTTACCGACAAAGTCATGAAGTCTTTAGAAAAAAACTTTCCAAATGACCATATACCACACATAGAAGAAATTCAGGATATGGTTGAAGAGGTTTTGATTCTCTCTGATTTTCCTAAAGTCGCTAAATCTTATATTTTGTACAGAAGTGAACGCTCTCAAGTGCGTGAAAAAACTCAAGATGTTCCAGAACATGTAAGAAAGCTTGCAGAAGATAGCAAAAAATATTTTAGAAACCCATTGTCAGAGTTTATTTACTATAGGTCATATTCTAGATGGATGGATGAAGAGGGCCGTCGCGAAACTTGGATTGAAACAGTTGGTCGTTATATGAATTTCATGAAGGAGAATTTGGGAAATAAATTAAGCGAAAAAGAATACGAGGATATTCGCGAAGCAATTTTAAAACAAGAAGTAATGCCATCGATGAGGCTTATGTGGTCAGCAGGGCACGCTGCCAAAAAAACAAATGTTACTGCCTACAATTGTTCTTTTGTTGCGCCTTCAAAGCTCGAAGATTTTGCAGAGATTATGTATCTTTCTATGTGTGGAGCAGGAGTTGGTTTTTCTGTTGAAAGTCAGACAGTTGGTCTTCTTCCAATAATTAAAAGACAAACTGGAAAAGTGCTTCAAACTTTTGTTGTTGAAGACAGTAAAGAGGGTTGGGGTAACGCATTAACTCATGGACTAAAAACTTGGTATGCGGGACATGATGTTAAATTTGATTATTCAAAATTACGTCCAGCAGGCGCTCGTTTAATGACGATGGGTGGCAGGAGTTCTGGCCCAGAGCCACTTAGGTCACTTTTGGATTTTGCTCGCTCTAAAATACTTGAGCGACAAGGTAAAAGACTAGGAACGGTAGATGTTCACGATGTCATCTGCAAAATAGGAGAAGTTGTGGTTATGGGTGGAGTAAGACGAACAGCGCTTATATCGCTATCAGATTTAGACGACGATAAAATGAGAGATGCAAAAGCTGGCAAATTTTATCTTACAGAGCCTCAAAGGGCTATGGCAAATAATTCTGCTACCTATAATTCTAAGCCTTCTACCACTGAATTTTTGCGTGAATGGCTAGCTTTGGCAGAAAGTGGTTCGGGTGAGCGTGGAATCTTTAATAGGGGTGGTCTCAAAGCTCAAATGCCGGAACGACGGTATAAAAAGTTAAAAAAGCGCTTACCGACAACGGGTTGTAATCCTTGCGGAGAGATTATCCTACCTTCAAAAAGCTTCTGTAATTTGACTGAAATAGTGGCTCGAGCAGAAGATACGGAAAAAACGCTTTTAAGGAAAATGGAATTAGCTACTATTTTAGGGACTTACCAGTCTTCTCTTACTAATTTTCCGTATCTTTCCAAAGAGTGGAAAGAAAATTGCGATGAAGAGAGACTTTTAGGAGTTTCAATTACAGGTCAGTGGGATTCTCCAGCTTCAAGAGAGTCAAAAACACTATCTAAACTAAAGGAGTATGCAATTGAGGTCAACAAAGATTATGCTAAGCGTTTTGGCATCAATCGCTCTGTATCAATAACTTGTGTTAAACCATCCGGAACCGTTTCGCAGTTAGTAGACGCATCTTCTGGTATGCACCCAAGACATTCAAAGTTTTATATTAGAAGAGTTCGCATTGCCGCATCAGACTCGCTTTTCCAGATGTTAAAAGAACAGAAATTTCCATATCAACCAGAGGTGGGACAGAGCGCTGATTTTGCTTCTACTTTTGTATTAGAGTTTCCAGTAAAGGCACCAGGTGGTTCAATCTTTAAAGATGACCTCACTGCCATGGAACAACTTGAGTATTGGAAAAAGGTTAAAGAAAATTATACAGAACATAATCCGTCAGTTACAATTTCTGTTGGAAATGACGAGTGGATTGAAACTTCAAACTGGCTTTATAAAAATTGGGACATTCTTGGCGGACTTTCGTTTTTGCCAAGAGAAGACCATGTTTATCAACTTGCACCCTACGAAGAAATTACAGAAGAGAGATATAAGGAGCTTGTCTCAAAACTTCCACAGGTAGATTTCTCTCATATTGTTGCTTATGAGAAAGATGATGAAACACAGGGCTCTAAAGAACTCGCTTGCGTCTCTGGTGTTTGTGAAATTGAGTTACCAGGAGTAGTAATGCCAGTAAAAGCTGAGATGGAATCAAATAACATAACTCCAACTGAGGCATAATTTATAAAGAATGTCCGCAAGCTTTAAAGTCGCCCCTTTTCGGGGTGATTTTTTATGACTTGAATTATTTATGGTTCTGTAGTATAATGTAGCCTTGTTAGGTTGTAAAAGGTCGAAACGAATAAATTGTTTAAAAATTAAGTATTTATTAAAAATGAATAAAATAACAAATAAATTAAGCGTTTCAAAGTCAAAAACAAGTGGTTTTACACTTATAGAAATTTTGGTGGTTATTGGAATTATCGCAATCCTTGCGGGAATCGTATTGGTTGCAATTAACCCTTCAAGACAGTTTGCTCAGGCAAATAACACTCAAAGAACCAGTAATGTTAACTCTATTTTGAATGCTATCGGCCAATATATAGCTGATAACAAAGGAACAGTACCAGCAGGTATTGATGCAACAGCTAAGACATTAAGCAAAGCAGATTTAAATATCTGTGCCTTACTTATGCCTACATATGTTTCATCTCTTCCAGTAGATCCTACCAAAGGAGCTGCTGTAACTGATTGTACTTCAAATTATGATACTGGTTATACAGTTAAACAAGATGCTACAACCAAAAGAATAACGGTTGCTGCACCTTTGTTTGAAGCACCTGCAACAAGCACTATTGAAGTAACAAGGTAAGCTTTTAGAAGTTTAACTTATTAAAAAAACCGTATTCGCCAACTGGCGGAGCGGTTTTTTTGATTCTTGTTTTACTCCCTAATTTATATTTAATCATAGGTTAAAATTATGTAAGGTAATTAATTTTAGCTATATAAATAGCACTTTCATTGCATTTGAATTTGGAAAAGGATATACTTTTTTTAGATTTTTGAAATTTTAGAAAGTTCGAGAGAATGCTTGGCATAGAACTTACACAAGAAGACAGAAGAGATATAAATGAATTTCTTTTAAGTAAAAATTTACCAACAGAAACATCGGTAACATTTAGCGATGTTTGGATTCCAGAAGGATATAGTGAGTCAAGAAGCCGTTCTGAGGTTTGGGGAAGTCCAGAATTAAGTTTTCGTACAATTCTTACAAGTGATATTTCTCTAAATTATCCTATTTTCAGCGCCAATATGATGTCTGTAACTGGTCTTGATATGGCACTTTCAATGATTAGGTCCGGTGGAGGATATTTCTTGCCACAAATGCTTGATTTGGAAGACAGGCTTAAAATGCTCGAAAGTATAAGACGAGCAGATTGCGCTTACATTGAAGATCCGCTTATTGTCGATGTTTACACAAAGCTTGGAGAAGCAAAGAAAAAAATGAGTAGATATGGAATATGGAGCTTAGTGGTAGTTAATTCCGAAAACAAACCAATGGGAATGCTTTCTAGTCGAGATTGGAGATATGAAACTAATGATGACATCCCGATATCGGCATTAATGAGTCATCCCGTTAAGACTTGTAAAACTATGGACGATATTCAGTCTGCAAAAAAGATTATGAAAAGAGAAAAAATCGAAAAGCTTCCCGTGGTTAATGAGGCTGGTGTGGTTGTTGGATTATACACTGCCCATGGTGCTTTCTATGAAATGAGGCATCCTATGGCAACAAGAAATTCTTTTGGACAGTTTCCAATTTTTGGAAGTGTTCGCGTTGGCAAAGCTTTAACGTCCGACACAAGAAAAGAAATCGAAGAACAGGTTAAGATTGGTGCCAAGATTATTTTGGTGGATACCGCAAGGGCTTACGCAATTAATCTCAGAGAAATTGTTGTGTTTTTAAGAAAAGAATTTCCCGGAGTTTTAATTGTTGCCGGTAATGTATCAACCGCAGAGGGTGCTAAAGCACTTTTTGAATGGGGGACACATATTGTAAAAGTTAACCAAGGAAGAGGAAGTCAGTGTCTTACTTCTCTTCAGACTGGTATTGGACAGCCACAAATTACTGCAATTGCAGAATGCTCTGTTATGGCTAAAAAATATGGTGGCAAAATTATGGCTGATGGTGGAATGAAAAGCCCAGGAGATATTGCTAAAGCATTTATTGCCAGAGCCGATTTTGTTATGACTGGATCTATGCTTGCTGGTACGCACGAATCTCCGGCTGAAGTTGCTCCACGCCAGTATGATGGTAAAGAATTTTTAGTCAAAAAGTATGAAGGCTCAGCATCTTTAGAGGCACAGAAGAAACGAATTGTAGAAGGGACATTGGATGATTTGCGCGAACCAGAAGGTGATTGGGAATATGTACCACTTACTGGAAATGTAACTCCCAAAATTCAGGGACTTTTTAAAACTCTTTCATCTGCGATGACTTATTGCGGACACAAAACACTCGATGACTTAAGGGAGAATGGTCGTTTTGGTGATAGATTACAGTCTCGTGCTGGACTTATCGAAGGCACAAAAAATAGAGCGTAAAATTTTACGCTTTTTTTATCCCGTACGGAGCCGCAAACGCGTCGCATATATAAAAATATTCCCTGTACTCAAAATACCAATAAAATAATTGTAGCTTTGGATAGGTATCGCGATTTGCTTCGTACGGGATTATTTCGCCACATATTATTTTAATTGCAAGAACTTGCGCGAGCTTTTAACATCTGTGATACTAAAGTCAGAATTTTGTCATTTTAAAAAGGTGAAAAGAAGTGGAAAAAACGAATAAAGATATCTGGAAAGTTCCTGGTCTTACTAGTAGAGTTCAACGACTTATTAGAGATGGCATGCTCCTTAAGGGTCATCCTGAAAGAATATGTGAAATTGTAAATAAAGAATTTTCGACTAGTTTACCTAAGGGATCAACTCTTACACTTAAGAGTTTAAAGTCCACACTTTCTAAGCTTGTTTGGACTAGAGATGTTCTTGATGAACTAAGAAAGGCAATTAAGCATGGTATTCCTCTCGATAGTTATCGCGAGAGATACTGCTCTTATATTCCGCTTGATTTATTCAAGAGGAAGGTAAAATTTTTAACTGGTGTAACTGACTCTAGGGCTAGTGCAGATTTTATTGCTGGAATGGGAAGATTGTCTACGGAGACGCTTTCTGAGGATGCAGAGCTCTTTGAATTTCCCAAGACAAGTTACAGTCATCCGTATGTGATTGAAGCTCCAGATGATTGGACGCTCGCAGTAATTAATGGTGCTAATATTGGTCTTAAACATAATCGTGTTATTAAAGACAACCCTGTTCGTCGTGCGCTTTCTGATGCTGAGAGAAGAGGTGACGTAGCAGTTATTCTAACTAATGGACTTTCAATTGATCAAAAGAAAGCAGCTGGTCCAGTTAAAGTTTATAGAGCTCAAGTTTCTGGCTTGCATGTAAAAATTGAGCACTTACCAATTTCTTATCGCGGTGAGGCTAGACGAATTCAAAAAGAGAAACCCCTCGATGAAGTTATATACATGCCTATGGAATCAAAATTCCTGGGCTACCTTGATGCTTGGTTTAAGATAACGCACAGACCAAATGGATTACCAGAGTTTTCTGGCAGGGTTCTGTATGTCTTGGGTTACAACGAAGAAGAGTTGATTAATTCCGCGGCCTATTCTGAGGTTCGCTATATTACCATTCTTAAACAACAACAGTTGAATGCTAGGATTGGTTTTACTAAGCGTCAGCTTGCTGAAGCAGAAGAAGATGCAGATGATGAGGCTGTTGCAAAATGCGAGAGCGAATTAGAGGCTCTTCGCCAACAGCGCGCTATGACCATTATTACAAATGTAAGCGATGAAGATTTAGAACGGCGTCGTCGTCGTATTCGCGCTCTTCTTGCAAGAAAATTAGAGGAGATGATTCCTAACTGTAAGGTTATCAGTCAGGGAACTGCTTATGTGAAAATTGGTAAGAGTAAAACTACGGAAATTCATATTCCTGGTAATGTCAGAGTTTCTGATGGTGTGCTTTCTTCATATGCGAATGAATATGGTGCCAAGGTCTTTCGTGATCAAATGCCTAGAACAGTTGTAATTTGTCATCCATACGCCTTAAATCGTCGATTTGTTGGTCGTGATGATTATACGGCAGGGCAGCGAGATTCAAGCGTAGTGTATGTTGCACCAATATGTGTGGATGAAGTTTTCTTGCGTCATCAACTTAAGGATTCTACTAAGTCTGTGCATCCGATTTCTAAGGTGTTAAAGAGCGAACAATTTAAACCGGGTGTTTTGGTTTTGAATTGTGTGAGTGAAAATGTTTCAGCTGATGCGTTTCCTATCGCTAAGCTTGATAATACTAGGAAAAAGAAAATTAATGGCTGTTATCCATATCCTGAGACTAAGTACATTTGGGTACACGAAGCTACTGATTTGCACTTTGGTAGTCGTGCTCGTGAACATATTTGGGACTCAAAGAATAAACGATATCTTGGTATGGCCGAAGCGTCTATGGAAATGATGCGTCGTGAAGGCTTGTTCAAAGGCTCAAATATGCCTATTCATATTTTTGCAGTTCCCGATGATCCCACACAGGGTAATCACTTTGAAACTCATAAGCAACCAGATCCAAGAGAAATGTCGTATGTTGATCTTGAGCGTCATTGGTCAAAATCTCAAGAAGATATGGAGCGCCTTGTTAAGAAGGGCGATACTACTGGGGCCTTGCAACTTATGATGAGCCTTGGAACTTTTAATTTAGGACAGATTTTGGTTCGTGGTTTGGATTGGGTTCAGCCACAAATGCTTGAAGTCTTTACTCGTCTGATTGGTCCAAACATTGATTATTACGGTGCTCTGCTTGACCACACTATGAGATCCAAGCTAGTCTTTCGTGGACTTAGCCAGATTACTGGAGTTCCGTTTGATGCTCGTGACGTTGGTGCTATCACTTTTGGATCGGGCAATCACTTTGAGAGCTCGGTGGACCGAACATTAACAGAAGGTGTTTTCTATGCCTACTATCTAAAAGCTATGTTGGGGCAATTGCCGTTTTGGCAAAAGCACTCTGACTTTGTTGAGAGACATGTTAAAGCTCCACTAGAAGGTAATGCATATTTCGCTGAAGGTACAGTCAAAATGCCTGGTGGTTATGAATGGGCATTAAACTTCACGAGTTCACCGGCTAGACTTTCTAGCTGGGCTGATCCGCTCGGAGCTGTTGTAAATAATGATCGTCAACGTGGTGACCCCTTTGGACATCTTAAGGGTCGCGTTGCTTTGCGTCTCTATGGCGATAAACACTTTTTTGCCGGAGTAGAAACGCCTTACTCTATTTACTTTATGTGTGCGGCACATACCCATACTGATCTTTATGGTCATCGTGGATTTCCACCCAATAATACCGGCGTTGGGTTTGTCGGCTTACCGGTAGATGGACCAGATTCGGGTCCTGTACTTTTCCGAATGCTCCGTTTTGACTTTTTGCGTGATTGGTTTAAGAATCCAAAACCGTTTAATTGGAATCAATTCCTTCCTAATCCTGCATAAGTTTTAAATATATTTTTAGCCCCGTATCTTGCGGGGCTTTTTTTTGACAATTAAAGTGCAGAATGTATCATGAAGCTAGTTTTTTAATGAGGAATAAAAATGGTTGACTGGAGTGAACTAAAGACATTTCGCTGGTTTTTGATATTTATTTCTTTGATAGTTATTGCCGCATTTATTAAAAATCCTCAGCTTGCCATTCTAATTGCTGTAGTGGCATATGTCCAGAACTCCTCTTACTCCATAGAGAGTCGAGGTGGCACAAGAAATAGTTATCTCTATTATGCGTTAGGTAGTTTGATTTCGGGTGTGGCATTTTATACTACGATGCGATTATTGCTTAGCCAAGAAATGTCACTTTGGTTTTTTGGACCTTATGTTGTGGCAACTGTTTTAGGAAGTGTTACTGGGTCACAGCTTTCATCTAAAATTGAAAAGAGATTTAATATAACGACTCGTCCCAGAGAGAAGGGGGATATAACTCAGAGGACAAGCCGAAAGTTCTTATTATTATTTTTTATACTAATAATATTTGCCGTTATTCTTGGTGGTGGTGATACAAAAACACAAATTTTATTAATTTGTTTGGCGTCTTTAAAGAATATGAGTTTTTCTTTGGTGCGCAGGTCACGCAATACCAGCAAGCCATGGTATCACGCAATATCCGCATCCATTGATGGATTTTTGTGGTATCTGGTGTTCCGTGAACTTGTTTTGGGAAATCTCTCTTATGAACTTTTGCCACCGTATATGCTTGGTAATATTATTGGCGGAATGTCTGGTCAAAAAGTTTCAATGTGGATAGAGTCTTATATTGGTGCAACTGCAGATGGTCATCTTGAAGATGAGCATCCCTCAATTTTTGTTCCGGTCATTACAATTTTATTTTTGGGCGTAGCATTAACTTTCTGGTTTGGAAATTTCGCAGGACCTTCTTTAATGTTTGCTTTTGCTTCTGCACAAAGCATAAGTTTTTCTTTGGTTAGTAGATCTCGAAATAGAAACAATATAGCCTATCATGCCATTGCATCAATTTTTTCAAACGGAATATGGTATTTGGTTTTTAGACATATTACACAAGCAGATATGCAACCATCTTATGCGCCAGCGTATGTCTCTGGTAGCGTATTCGGCAGTTTAATTGGTGTTGGAGCTTCTATGAAAATCGAAAAAATTCTTGGAGCTGTTTCTGATGAACATGTGTTGAAAAAGACTTGAGTAAATTACTAGATTATATTTGTAAAAACTATCAAAACTCCGACTTAAGTTCGGGGTTTTATTATATTTGTCATATATAATTGACAGTTTTCCGCATTCTCACTTGACAAAATATGCTATGTTGGTGTATAATGATTAAGTAAGTGGGCGAATGCCTTTGCCTTCGGGTAAAGGAATTACTCCAATTCACAAGCACTTAGCCCCCCGTCAAACGGGGGTTTTGTGTTTTTATTTTAACCAACATTACATTAGAATATTGAATCAGATTCAATATTTTCAAATAATTGATCAAATATGTTATTATATAAGCAGACTTCCGAAGCAGCTTAAGAAGGTTAGATGCGCTCTATGGTCATTCTTTATGACCGTGGGCCGCGCACCCTCTTACAACATTGTGAATTGGGGTCAACCCCTGCGGTCATAAAGGGTGATCAAGAGTTCATCTAAAAAATATATCCAGTTCGCGTTGAGTGCAGTTTTGTAAAGATACGAGACGCGACGAGGAGGTTAGTAGCTTGAGCTACATCTCCGAGAAGTAACGCTGTATCTTTGCAAAACTGCCAAAACCCAAAGGGATAAAGCCAATTTCTTAAATACCGTCGTCGACTCCTTCTTGATGTAGCAGTAAGTACATCTTTGTCGTCGCTTCTTGGTCTTTAAGAAATTGGCTAATATCGCGAACGGAGATATCTTTTAGATGAACTCGAGCTGCTTCGGAAGTCTTTTTAATACAGAAATATTATCTAAGTATGTTTAGAAAAAATGTTAGCCTCTCATCTCATAGCAATTATCTGATTGGTGGTACCGCCAAATTTTTTTACGAAGCCAAAACAATCCCTGATTTAAAGGAGTCGCTTCTTAGTGCGCTTAAAGATAAGCAAAATATTTTTTTGCTAGGTGGTGGAACAAATATTTTATTCAGTGATTCTGGTTTTGATGGACTAGTGATTAAACCAGCACTTTCCTATATTAAGAAAATCAGTAATACAAAATTAAAAATTGGTGCAGGAACGCCAGTCTCTGAACTTTTAAGTTATACAATCAACCATGAACTATCTGGCCTTGAGTGGGCTGGTGGACTTCCTGGAACATTGGGTGGCGCAATTCGTGGTAATGCAGGTTGTTTTGGTGGTGAAATTAAAGATATTGTTAAATCTGTTTCAGCTTTGAAATATTCTCTAAATCGATTTTTAAAAATAGATAACAAAGCAATGGCTGTGGAAAATTTCTCCAATAAAGAATGTGGGTTTGGTTATCGCGATAGTTTATTTAAAAAAAATAGTGACTATATAATTTTGGAAGCAGAGCTGTTGCTAAAAAAAGGAGAAAAAACAAAAATTAAAAAAGCAATTCAAGAAAAAATTGACTATCGCAATAATCGCCATCCGATGGAGTATCCAAGTATTGGTAGTATATTTAAAAATGTTCCAGTTGATTTAATTCAAAAATCAGTAGCTTCTAAGCTTAAAGATGTTATTAAAACAGATCCATTTCCTGTTGTTCCGGCTGCTTATTTAGTTTCAGAGTCTGGACTTAAAGGAGTGTCCTATGGTGGAGCTATGATTTCCCCGAAACACCCCAACTTTATTGTTAATGTTCAGGGCGCAAGCGCAACAGATGTGCAGAGTTTAATTTGGCTTGCAAAAAATAAAGTTAAAGAAAAATTCGGAATTGATTTAGAAGAAGAAGTAATAATATTATCTTGAGTTGTTTTGCCTTTTTTCTCGCGCGTCTGTCGCGAGGCGTGAGTTGCAAGGCAGAGAGAAGAGAGCTATAATAAATCTTGTGGAGTTAAATCTTAAAAGTGGGCGAGCGCTTGTAGTTGTTGCTCATCCCGATGATGAAACAATTTGGATGGGAGGCACAATTATCGCTAACCCAAAAGTGAATTGGATAATCTTTGCGTTATGCAAAAAAAATGACCCTGACCGCAGTCCAAGGTTTAACCAAGTTGCTAAACTATTTAATGCCAAAGGCATAATGACTGACTTGGAAGATGATGATGATCGTCTAAGCATAAAGAGTCTTAGCCAAATGGCTGAAAAACTTATTATAAAAGGTCTTAAAAGTAAAACTTTCGATTATATCTTTACTCATGCTAAAGACGGCGAATATGGAAATCAAAGACATAAGGGCGTAAATCAAGCCGTTTCTAAGCTTCTAAAAAATAAAAATATTTCTGCTCATAGTCGCTATTGCTTTGCTTACAAAATGCACAGTAGCGATAAATATGCACAACCCAAAGAAAAATCTGATTTTTTGGTAAAGCTAAGTAAAAACGTTTACAAAAAGAAGATTAAAATTGTTAATGATTTCTATGGCTTTGAGCTCAATTCATTTGAAAGCAAGAGTTGTGCGCGAGTAGAAAAATTTAATAAATTATAAAATGATCCCGTACGAAATCCCTATGTACTATACTTATATTTTACAGAGCAAGAAGGACAATAAATTATATACTGGTCTTACTAACGATTTACGGAAGCGCTTTAAAGAACATAATGCTGGAAAATCAACCTATACCAAAGGCAGAGGACCATTTAATGTAATTTATTACGAAGCTTGTATGAATAAAGATGATGCCAGGTCGAGAGAATTATATTTAAAAAGTGGGAAAGGCAAACGATATATAAAATATCGTTTAAAGCGCTTCCTATTTCGTATGGGATGAAGTCTGTAATTTTATATGCGTATCCTCCTGAACCCGATGGTCTTTCGATGCAAGGTCATTTTTTGTATACTGGTATGAAAGAAAACGGAGAAGATGTTATGCCATGTAGTATAGGAGCTGAGTTTCAAAAAGAATGGACTTATAAATATTTTAAACCAGATATTGCAGTTGGTGTGGGGTTTTGGAATAATACACCGGACATTGTTCATCATGCAAAGCAATTTGGCATTAATTCTGTGCCTTGGCTTGTGGCTGACGGCTGGGTTGCAAACTATCAAAAAGATTTAGGGGAACTTCCACTTGTCTTAGTTACAAGTGAGTGGGTGAAAGAAACTTATAAGCGAGACGGAACAAATGTTAAAAATTTTGAAGTGGCACATATTGGCTTCGATCCTGCTTGTCGTCATCCACTAAAAAAATCTGATCCGCAAATTAAGACAATGAAGGCAATGCTTGGCATAGAAGATAGCGATGTAGTTATCTTAACTGCCGGAGGAGATGTTACTTCAAAAGGAGCTCAAGAAGTTTTTAAAGCTCTTAAGTTAATACAAGATGAGTTAAGAACGAAAGGTATTTCTTGGAAATATATTTGTAAACTTTGGGGAGGGGAGAGTGCGGACTCACACTATGATGACGAACAAGCATTGCTTGAAGAATTAGGAGAGGATAAAGATCGCGTTGTATTTGCAGAAGGCCCAATGTCATACGAGTTTATGAATGTTTTATTAAACACTTGTGATATATACGCAGCTCCATCTCGTCTTGAGGGTTTTGGAATGATTCAGGTAGAAGCTCAAGCATGTGGTAAACCAGTTATTTCAATTGACCATATGGGGCCTAAGGAGACAATCATTAAAGATGTCACTGGTTTTTTAGCGCCTGTGGCTGATACTGTAGAGTTGGATGAAGAATGGGTTTATAAAGATATGGGTTATGAAGAGGACCATAAAATTATTTTTGATAAACCAAAAACATTTGCATATCGTGCTGATGTTAATTCTCTTGCAGAATCGTTGCTTAAACTCCTAACAGATAAAGATTTGCGCGAAAAAATGGGTAAAGCTGGAGCGGAGCATGCCCTAGCAAAATTTGAATATCATACTATTGCAAAACAAATTACTAAGCTTATAAAGGAAAGGTATAAGTTGAGGTAGGGGGATAATTTATATCACTTATATCACGCAGAAACATTCCAACTTTTTCCTGCGAAAAGTTGGAATTTGACGCTCGGTCAAAAAATCCTTCGGATACCAAGCTTTTTGACCTTCGCGACATTCTGCTTAGATATAAGCGTTATAAATTATAGGTTTTGTGTGGTATTGCAAAGATAGGTTAAATATGGTATAATAGAAGCAGTACAATGGTGAGCCTGGGGTTTTCGCATGGTGCGAGAATGAGGGGTAAACCATGGAAAAAGGAGTAGTACAATGAAGTCACAAATCGGTTCGGCATTCGGGTTTCTCACGACCATCACAACGCGCATCATCGGCGGACTGAAGGTCAGTCGATCAGAAGAAGCAGTTCTCGACCTTTCGGAGGATACGTTGAAGTTGCTCACCGACGAGTTCGTCGCGAAGCTCATCGCTGCAGCAGGCTTCTTCCGGAAAATGGAGGACGTCGCGATTCAGATTCCCGCACTTCCACGTCCGACTATCGCAGAGATTCAAGCGAAGTTCTCGTGGATCAAATCCATCGAGCGCGACAACTCGCCGACGGAAGCCGTAACGCTATCCCTCGGAACGGTTCTCCGGCCTGACGAAGGTTCGGTCGGTGGCGTCGAATACGAGCGAAGAATCATCTCTTTGCCAACTCTCGGTTATCAGCAAGCAGTCTGGCTGGTCGACCATCAAGACGAGTTCCCCGAGTTCATGGCTCTTCTCGGAAAAGTCTACATCGATTTTCCGGGCTTGGTCGTGGTGCGCGAGAACGGCGACCGGGACGTCCCGTACCTCGATCAGGGTGGCAAGCGTTGGTATCTCCACTGGGACTGGCTCGGCCATGGTCAGCGCTCGGACGGTCGGGTGGCAGTTTCCGGCAAGTAGCATTGGCATTCGGATCCTTGGGACCTGGGGACTTCTTGTCCCTTGGTCCCTTGGACCGAAATCCCTTACGAAAGTAAGGGTAATTTTTTTATTTATTAAACTTATGATATTTTAAATATAGATAGTAGACGTTGCGCGTACGGCTAAGGTTGTACGCGGTTGAACTCTGCGATAATACAAACGAGAATGGCAGCGGAAAATTTTTCTGCCAGAGAGTTGTATCTATACGCTACACATTTTTGCTACTTGGTGCGAGAAATCAGAGAATTATAGATTCCGAATAATATACAACCTCAAGATAATTCAAGGGGTGGTGACGTGGGTGATTTTTCGTACAATCGTGGTGAACGAGAACGGCAACCGGAACGTCCCGTACCTCAATCAGGATGGCAAGCGTTGGTATCTCAACTGGAACTGGCTCGACAATGATCAGAACTCGAACGGTCGAGTGGCAGTTTCCGGCAACTGGCAATAAATGTTTTATAAAATAGTAGGGAGAAAATGTTTGGTGGTTAGTTTCGGCTCATAGCTTGTCTTAGCCAGCCGCCAATCATTCTGCCTATCTCATTTAGTTCTGCAGAGATAAGAGCATATTTTTTAGTATCCAATGCTTTGATTTCCCAGATAATCTGTAGGAAAAATTTAACTATATCCAATTTTATCGAAGCTTCTTCGATGTAGGCAATTTTTTTATCTTTAGCTGTGATACTTGCACGGAACACCGCTTCAACTGTTTCAATAAAAGCAGAATCTACTTTGGCGCCAACAGTGTAGCGTGCGTCTTTTGGGATATGAGGCAAGAATCCGTGCCAAAGTTTATATGCACGTATCAAGTGTTGAATAATTGAAATATTATTCCGTGGGGGGGGGGGATTAAAAGTTTTTTTTTTATAATGAAAATTATGTTTACTTAAAATTTCGAAGAAGTTTTGGGAGTGGAAAATATATTAGAAGCTTGGAGAGAATTTGTAAAGGGTAAGCATAATAGAAAAGATGTTCAAGAATTTTCTTTAAAATTCATGGACAATATTCTATTGCTGTATGAGGAGCTTTTAAATAAAACCTACAGTCACGGAAATTATAAAGCTTTTAATATCTCTGATCCAAAACCAAGAAATATACACAAAGCCTCTGTTAGGGACAGACTTTTGCATCACGCAATTTATAGAAAACTATATCCATTTTTTGATAAAACCTTTATTTCAGATTCTTATTCATGCAGAATAAATAAGGGAACTCATAAAGCATTAGATAGGTTTAAGAGTTTTGGCTACAAAGTTAGTAAAAACAATACTCGAACCTGCTTCATTCTAAAATGTGATATAAAAAAATTCTTTGCTAATATTCACCACCAAGTTTTGATGGATATTTTGTGCGCAAGAATTGAGGACAAAGATTTACTTAGGCTTCTTCAAAATATAATTGATAGTTTTTTCACTAGATCGGGAGTTGGTCTGCCGCTTGGCAACTTAACATCTCAGCTTTTTGTGAATATCTATATGAATGAATTTGACCAATTTGTTAAGCACAGGCTTAAAGCTAATTATTATATTCGTTATGCAGATGACTTCGTGATTTTGTCGGAAAATAGGGAATGGTTAGAAAATCAAATAGAACCAATAAAAAACTTTTTATATTATAGATTGGGCTTAGAATTACATCCCCAAAAACTTTATATGAAAACTCTTGCTTCTGGTCTTGATTTTTTAGGTTGGGTGCACTTTCCTAGTCATCGCGTATTGCGCACGGCTACTAAAAGAAGAATGTTTAAAAGAATGAAAGGAAATGAAAATATTCAAGCAGCTAATTCTTACTTGGGAATGTTGCATCACGGCAATGCTTATAAGATTAAATTAAAACTTTTAGAAAAATAGGGTCTTTTTTGTTTTAACTTTGTGTAAGATTTAAAATAGCACTTATATTTGCCGTTGCAGTGCAAATTACCGAATCGCTTGCTCCGTAATAAATACGCAAAGTGTCTCCAACCAAAACTGCACCATTTACAAAAGCTACTCGAGGCATTTTGTCTTTCTCTTCGTATCTTTGAATAAACTCTGCAAGCTCTTCCGTATTCATTTTCTCCATTGCTTTAGAGCCACCTGGTAAAATATCCACAATTCCTTTTAGCTCGTATGACTCTTGAGGTTCAAAGATTGCATCCTTAGATCGATAAAGTATTTTTGTTGGATCATTTAAATCCAAAAGCATAAATCCAAGACGGTAAACAATTTTATCATTTACTCCATGATATAAAACTAGCCACCCCTTTGAAGTTTTTATAGGTGGTGGACCCATTTCTATATGTTCTTCGTCAAAATAGTTTTTGCCTCGCGCCTTGATAAATGGTTCCCATATTGGATTCCAAGTTATTCCATCATCAGAATTTGCTAACCAAATATGCCTATCTCCGAAGAGCATCCAATATTTGTCACCAATTATTTCTCCAAAAATTCCACCGGCCTTGCACCATTTGTGACTAGCTTCCAGATTTTTTTCTGCTTCAACTTGGGCTGGATCCCAGTCAACCAAAAACCCACTGGCTTTTTTAAAATCCCAACTTGGAATCATTTCGCCATGTACATTCCAATTTTTTAAATCTGTAGATGTTGCAAGATTTAAGGTAACATTTAGTTTATCGTAGCGAGTAAACGTTAAAAAATATTTATCCTTTATTTTTGTTACCCGTGGATCTTCTATGCTGTAGGAATTATGAGGAGAAGCGAGAAGCGGACTCTTAGAGCGTTCAAAATTTTCACCATCACCAGATACGGCATGTCCAATAGATGATATCCAATTTTTGCCCATGGCACGATAAAAAAGATGGTAAACGCCATCTTCGTAGAATGCACCTGGGTTATAGACTTTAAAACTTTCCCACTCATTTTTTGTATTAGGTTTTAAAATCGGATTACTATTTGAGCGAGCAAACATGTTTATGTTAAAAATATAGAGTTTTTTTATTTTTTACGCATTTGTAAGCGTAAATATATGCTCCCGCTGACCACGCTTGATAAGCGGAAGAACCGCCTTTAGCTTCACCGGTTTTACCATGGAGCCATTCTTGGAATCCGAATTCCTTAACTCGTTTTTCTTTGGGGTGCACTTTTTTATTTGCCTCAGCTAGTTTTTCTAATTCAATCTCTGCTTTTTTAAATTGACCGTCTTTAACCAGAGCTGCTATATAAAAGCCACCAATGAAAGGCCAGATGCCGGCGTTTGAATAGTGAAATGGGTCTTTGCATTCAGCTGAATCAAAATACCAATGCCATTCTTTGTCACCCTTTTTTAATGTTGGCCAAATTGTTTTACAGGGGTAGGGTTTGTTTATCTTATTTTTTTCTATGTAATTTAAAATACTTTTTGAGATATTTGGCGTTGCAAGACCAGTTACTATTGCTAGTAAGTTTCCCAAGGTATCAAACCAATGCTCTTCTTCTCGACCCAATGGTCCATGATATTTCCAAACCCAAGGAACATAGTAACCAAGCTTATTACTATAGAGTGAAATAGTTTTTTGAGTTTCTCCGTTTACAATTTTCTTTAAATGTTCAGCTTTTTTATTCTCGCCTAGAAATTTAAGCGAAGCATAATAAAGTGCCTGCGTGTTTAAAACTCTGCCGTATTTGTGAGGAAAGATATCTTCCCAATCCATTGTTGGTTGCTGAACTGGAAGGCCGTCGTTATTTGGATCTTGGTATCTAACCCAAAGCAACGAGGCGTCAATATTTTTTTTGTATTTTTTTAGTAGTGATTTATCGCCATATGCTTTTGCGTAAACGAAATGCCCAATAATAAACCACAAACTAGAATCAATTGAGTTAAATGTTACATCTGACTTACGCTCATCATTCCAAGAACCAACTGCATTTGGAATTGCTCCATGCCACGCTTGATTTTTGCCAAGCGATTCTAAACTTTTTTTAAAAGGTGTTTGAAATTTTTTATTAACTAATGAAGCTCCGAGTGATGTTATCATTGAATCTCTTGCCCAAACTGCTTCGTAACCACCTTTTAATCCTGATGCATAGAAACCAACTGGTTTTGCGCAATGTTCTAATGTTTTTATAGCTTCTTCGTATGCTTTATCAATTATTTTTGTCATTGCTATTAATTATACAACAACCACAACCAAAAGATAAGGAGATATTTTTTTAGGGAATATTGTCGGAGTAAAATAGAAATCTCAGAACGAAGAGGCAGAAACAGAAAAACATCGCTGTATGAGTCCCAAGCGAAGCGAGGTCGAGTTCGATGTTTTACGAAATAGTTTCTCCCAATGAGTGAGAGAGATTTCATTTTGCGAAGGCCTATGAGTCTAAAAAATATCTCCGCATCCCTTACGCTTCTTGTACTAGGTCGGTTTGAGGTTTGTTTATATTTTCAAATGCCAATCTTGCTAGGAGGTAAGATATTGTAGATTCTGAGCCTTGGTTCAAATTGACTCCATCTTGTCCTAATCCATCGTGACACCCACCCGTTCCCTCATCGTAAATAACTTGATTTAAAAAGTTTTTGCCAAGAAACCATTGAAATGCACGGTACGCATCTTCAAAGTGCTCTGACTTGCCAGTTACATTATAAGCTGTGAGTTTGGCTTGAACCATGTGTGCGGTATCTTCTGGCTGTTGATCAAAAAATGCCCTAGCCTTGTCTCTGAAGAACCATCCTTTTTGGCCGATAGGAGAGTAATGCTTTTTTAGAAAAGTTATTCCTTTAAGAAAAGCGATAGATTCTTCAGCGACATTTAAATATTTTTTATCTTTAACTAACTCATAAGCATAAAATAGCGCTTCGGGGAGAGCGGCGTTTGAGTATGTAAGGTGCGGTTCAAACCATTGCCAATCGGCATCCGAATTTTCTTTATATAAAGCGGTGAGAGAGTCTGCAAATTTAGTAAAAATTTGCATTAAAGATTTTTGTGGATTGCTTTTTATGAAGTAATAAAGGCCAATCATTGTAAAGGCTATGGCCCGAGGGGATTTAAGACCCCTCACATTGCGCAGTCCCTTCTTAAGTAGAATCGTTGCTTTATCAACAACTTCCTTTGGAAGAGAGTTTTGTGCAGCCACATATCCAAGTGCCCAAAATGCTCTGCCTTGGACATCTTCGTCTCGCGTTTTGTCTCTTACTAACTTAGAAGAAACAATATTTGCAAAAGTTCCATCAGAACGCATTACAAATTCAAAATAGCTTAAGTAGATTTTGATATAATCTAGCATTTCAACCGTGTGATTTCGTGCGTAACTTTGTGTTGCGACAATTAAGGCCCTAGCATTGTCGTCGAGATTGTAACCATACCTAGTTTCAGGAGTGCTGTATTTAGCAAAATGCAAAATGCCGAATTTATCAGTCAGTCTCTTTAGATGATCTAGTTTTAGTTCGGGGAGCTTCTTTTCTTCTTCACCAAATTCAGTAAATTTCTTATATAAATTCATATGTGCTGCTGCTACATTTGGCCATGTCATAGGGCGAGATTTTTCATATGCTTGTGCGCTTAGACTTTTCATCCATTTTGGGTCCTGAAGCATTTGAAGTATCGCATCTCTTAGAGCTCTATCGTTTTTTGGTTTTACTAAAAGACCTACAGTGCTATCAATTAAATATTTTGCATATTCTGACTCGGTTGATATTACTGGTCTACCACACCCCAGCGCATAAGAAAGAGTTCCAGAAACAGACTGGCGCATGTCTAGTGATGGTCCAATATAAATATCTGTTGCCTTCAAAAATGAAACTATTTCATCGAGAGTTAGGTATTTATTATAAAACTTTACATGTTTGTCGAGACCAAGACGACCAACTTCTTTTATTAAAAAATTTCTATATTCTTCTCCGTTTGATTTTCTAATTAGAGGATGTGTTTCGCCGAGCACTAAATAGACCACATTTGGAAATTGTTTTATAACTTCTGGAAGCGCGCGAATAGCATATTCGATTCCCTTGTTGGGGCTTAACATTCCAAATGTTGAGAGCACTGTATTGCCAGATAGCCCAAGTTTTTCTTTTGAAATTTCACTGGGCTCAAATGCTGTTGATGGAATTCCATGAGGGATAACCATGATTTTTTGTTTCGATATTTTGTAATCGGTAATTAATGTTTTCTCTGAAAGTTTGTTCATCACAACTAAAGACATTGAATGTTCTGCAATAGCTCGCACAACATTCCTTAGATGGTCGTCTGGTTCCGAAATTACAGAGTGAAAAGTTATTACGACTGGTTTTTCGAGCGCTTGTAGAAAGGGGATTATGTAGTCACCCCACTCGCCACCAAAAAGCCCGAATTCATGTTGAATATTTATAACCTTAATATCGTCTCTAGAATTAATTCTTTTAGCTAGCTTTACATATTCATGCAGTTCTGTGGCTACAATTTGATCTACAACCTTATTTCCATAGTTATAAATGGTGTGTCGTTCGTCGTTTAGTGCCGCTATTCGAGACTTTATAGCTGGGTTAAATTTTTTATCAAAAGCAACGCTTAAATCTTGAGTAAATGTTGCAATACCACATTCTCTAGGAGGAAAAGAGGCTAAATATAGAATATATTCACTTTGTGAACCGGATAGTTTCATCCCGTTTAGAGATAGGTCATGAAAAATGACCGTAACTCGTTTAATTTACTCACAGCCGACGCTTTATTTTTAACAAATATTGATTTTAACATAGATTTTATTTGGCTAACTCTAACGGGATTCATTGTTTAATAAATTTATTTTAACTGGTCTTATTTTTGCCAATTCTTTTTAATTCATCAATTAAATTTTGTAGATTAACTTTTGCAACCGCAATTGATTTGTCAGAAGCGCCGTAATATATGTAAAGATCTTTATCAAAAATAGCGGTGCCAGTTGGAAAAACAACATTAAAAGGAAACCTCCCTTTTTCATATTTCTCAGTTGGAGAAAAAAGCGGATAATCTAACCTCCCGATAACCTTAAGCGGATTTTTAAGATCTAGCAGTGCTGCGCTTGCGTGATAAATTTTATCTTTATTAACTTCTTCAACGGTATGAAAAATTAAAAGCCAACCGTCTTTAGTTTCAATTGGAACTGCTCCTCCTCCAATATTTCTAGATTCAAACCAAAAACGATTTTCTAAGAGCACATATTTTGAAAGTTTTTTAAGGTACTCACGCCAAAAAGATTCACTTTTTATTTCTTTAAAATTTTTAAAATAAATTAATTGAATATCTGGTAGTATTCTGTGAATCATTGCAAAATTGCTGCCAAACTTTTTTGGAAAAAACATTACATCTTTATCCCAAACATAAATATCTTTTCCAGCCTGCTCTTCATAATATGACTCAAACATGAAATATCTATCTTTCAGTTTTCCTTCTCTAAAATATTTAGCAGCTTGGTCGTATTTTATTTCCGGAGTTACTACGCCACTCTTTTTTAATTGTAAGATTTTTGTTCCATAGGCGTATGCTGTTACAGCGTGCTTGCCGTCGTGGGCAACATAGGTCATATAATAATATTTACCAATTTTTGTGATTCGTGGATCTTCTACACCCTTCCTTTCGTATTTATACTCTGGAGTTAAAAAAGGTTTGTCGAGTCGTTCAATAATTTCTGTTGGCCCGTTAAGTTTTGCATATCCAATATGCGATATTCCTTTGTCGTCAATCGCGCGATAAAACATGTGCAAAGTTTTTCCATCTTGGTACACGGACGGATTCAAAACAGCCTTGTTTTCAAATTTATTTTTTGTTGGCTTTAATATAATTCCTAATTTTTCTACGACAATCTTTGTGTTCATGTGGTCGTGCGAATTACGCAATGCCTAAATTGTACCAAATTAGTTTTATGGATGCCAGTGGCGATTTGGTTTGTGGTGTTGAAAAGCTGTGGATTGGGTTGTATACTAGCTTAAAGAAAGTTAGGAGTAAGTTTTTTGTCAAAAAAAGATAGATATAATTATCAAATGGGCCATTAGCATAGTGGTAGTGCACCCGGTTTGCATCCGGGGTACGGGAGTTCGATTCTCCCATGGTCCACCAGAAGGTAAGATTTGAATTGTTCGTAGGTGGCGCGAAGACTTTCGACTTGTAAGAGGCGCGTTCCTTGTACGGCTTCTATATATAGGGGGTCGAATCCCCATTATTAATTAATATAAGTTTTATTATGACAATTATATTAGCCATAGCATTATTAATTGGCGGTGGTACTTCATATGTCGCGCAAAATTCTTTACCTGGAGATGTTTTGTATTCAGTTAAAGTTAATTTGAATGAAGAGGTCCAAGGCTTTGTTGCTTTTGGAAGCGAAGCTAAAGCAAGGTTAAGTGCTGGACTCGCCGAGAGAAGACTTGAAGAAGCAGAAAAACTTGCTGTAGACGGAAAGTTAACTACAGAAACAAGAGCTAACATTGAATCTAGGTTCGAAGAACACGGAAAAGCATTTGAAGAGGAATTAAAAAATATTGATTCGAGTGAAAGCTCAACTGCAATTCTCGAGATAAATTCAAATTTTGAAGCATCTCTAAAAGCGAATGAACAGATATTGGTTGGGGTTGCTGATAAAAAAGAAAGTGGTCGCGCAGAAGTTGAGTCACTATTAATTAAAGTTCGGTCAAGATTAAGCACAACAGTTAAAAGTAGAAGCGATGCAGAAGCCAAGGTTTCTGCGGGAGTCGGAGTTGATGTAAAGGTTGCTGCAGAAGGAAAGCTAAAAGCTACAGAAAATAAAATAAGCGAGGTTAAAGATTTTATTGCTAAAACAAAATCTGCAAGCAATGTTAATGCTAGTGCTAAAGCAGAAACGAGAATTAGGGTTGCAGAAGAGGCCGTAGTTCGAGGAAAAGCAGAATTGGAGGCAAGTTCTTATGGGAAGGCTTTTGCAAGTTTTGAAGAGGCGATGCGAATCGCACAAGAAGCAAAACTTCTTGTGACTGGAGGAGCAAAAATTAACCTAGATATTAATTTAGGAGGAGTTGGTGTTGGTTCCGGAGGTGGAACAACTACAAACTCAGGCGATGGAACATCCTCAGGTGCTTCAATTAAAGTTGAATCAAGCACCAAGATTAATTCCGGAAATAGTTCTTCTGGTGTAAGCGGGGACGGTAAATTAAAAGTTGGTATAGGTTTATAGAAGCAAAAATCCGCCTCTCCGGCGGATTTTTTATTGTTTAGTATTTAATTACTTTAAGATGAAAAATTTAAGAAAATTAATAATTTGTAGCAGGGGACACAAATTTTATAAAAGTAGCAATTGTCCAGTATGTCCAAAATGTTGGCCTGGTTACAGGAAAAAATTGCAGAGTGATTTTCCAAAAAATTTAGGCGGACCAGCGCTAACGGCTCTAAAGAATAATAAAATAAAAAAACTTTCTGATTTAAATAAGTACGATGAAAAACAAATCAGTGGATTTCATGGTATTGGACCGAAGGCATTGAGTATTATTAAAGTTGCCATGAAGTCTAAAAAAATATTTTTAAGAAAAAGTTTTGAAATTAAATAAGTTATCCACAAACGCATTTAATTAGTAGTTTTGTAATGCTGTTATAATAATTATATGAATCAAAAAGGATTTTTACCTGTGGGCATTGTACTCGCTATCACTTTGGCGACCGCCTTAATTGTTGTTGGGGGTGGCGCAGTGTATCTGAATAAAGCTAGTGATGAAAAACAAGGAACTCCAACTCCAGAGCCGATTTTATATTCCCCGAGCCCGCATTCAACTAGTTCTATACCTACATTCATACAAACACCAAAAATTATTCCTACTCTTTTGCCGACCCCATTTCCAGCATCATTTAAAGAAGTATCGTTTGATTCGCCATACCCAATTTGGTGGCAGGAACAAAATATTAAATTTTCTTTAACAAGAGTTGCTGTTGGCAGAGTTAACATTCCAACTACGATTTATCCACCCCAACAAACTGGTCCCAATGCTTATACTAATTCAAATTTTGTAGATTTATCTCGGCCTGGTTATCAATTTAAGATTGGCGAATCAATCAATGCAGTTGTTTTGTACTTAAAGGTATCTTCTGGTGCCGCAAGTACCATAAACTCCCAATATAATAATGTTAATTTAAATTTGCGTCGAGTTTTAAACGAAGAGGGGGACTATATCACGCCCAATATAAGAAATTTTACATTTCCGTCGACGGGAGGAAGCAATCTTAAGTTGAACGACACCGCAGAGAATCAGCCAGTTTATTTTATAGTTCCAGAAAATGTGAATAGTTTTGAATTTATGACTGGAAGCAATCCTAATATTTTCTTTTCTGTTGAGATTAAAAATGGAAATGTAATAGTTCAAAAAGAGCCAAATTCTGACGGTGGTTATTATGTTCCAATGGTGACGCCAAAGCCAATAATGAGCCCAAATATTCCGCTTAAGATTTCAATGTACAGTCCGTCTGATACGGTTACTATAAATCGTGGAGATAACCTTTTGGTTAAGTGGAATGTTCAAGGCGGGAGTCAGATGAGTTATGCTTATTTTTATCTTACTCCGGAAAATAATACCAGTCAGAAATCGCAATCATTTTCAGCCAAAGCCAGCAATCTTCAAGAATCTTTTCGTGTAACAGTCCCGCCTGGTAAATATCTTTTCTCATCTAATTACTCTGTATCAACTAGCACAAAAGTTTATGTGAATGTTTTGGGTAGCGAACCAACTATATCGCTCGCGACTTCTTCGATTGAATTTGATGATGAAGAAATCATAAATGATGGTTTATGTTATACATATGCCAATGTTTATGTTGCTGATAATTTTGGTTATGGATTAAAAGGCAAAAGAGTAGATTTGAAGTCTGACAAATCACAAGACACAATAACTCCATCGGCACTTTATACCAATAGCAGTGGCGCAATTGAATTTACAATAAAATCAAAAAGTTTAGGAACATCTACTTTTTCTGCTTATGTTGAGGGAGTTAAATTAATAAATTCAGAATCTCTTTCGGTTCTTGATGCTCGTGAAGATGATTGCTACGCAAGTACTCCAAATGATTATTACTAGTTATATATGGTATAAATTTGAATAAAAATAAGGAAGGTGTTATCTTTGTTAAAGAAAATTTTATAAAAGGATTCTGGAATGAAAGATGTCTTTGTCTATATTGGGGATAGCCAAATGCCCGTTTGTGGCAAAATAATCGAAGATAATGGCAAAAGCTTGAAAGTTGTGGTTAGAGGAACTGCACAGCGTAATTGGTCCTCGCCAATTGACGCTTATAGAGATGAAAGTGGAGACATTCGATATGATCCACCACCGCTTTTTGAAAACAGAACCACCATAGAACAGCTTACTTCTGTGTGGTTTTGCCATTTTTGTCGAAGAAATAACTATGGCGTGCGGGATAAATGCAAAAAATGTAATCGTAAAAGAACTGTTGCAGAGGCAGGACCAGAGGAAAAGAGTATAAAAATTAAAGTTTCGGTTATAAAAAGAGTTGTTTTGAGAAAGGGCAGTGGTAGGAATTTGCTTAGATGAGCCCAAAGAAATCTAATAAGAGAATGCGTATAGGCTTTGATATTGGCGGAGTGATTAGTAAGTATCCAGATGAGTTTCGTTTTTTGCTCCTAGCACTTTCAAAAGTTCCAGAAATTGAAATTTATATTGTAACTGATATGCCTCGTGATGTTGCCAAAGATTTGCTCACAAAAAATAATATTCCATGGAGCGAGAAGAGGCTTTTATGTGGGGAGTGGGGAGACCATGGTGATAAATGTAAATCTGTACTTATGCGAAAGCATCGTATTGAAATAATGGTAGACGATCGCCTCGATTACATTTTCGGTGGAGTAAAAATCGGACTGATGGTTGTTCCTAGAACTCATAGAAAATATTACGCACCTAGTTGGATAGAAAAATAATACCGCTAAAATGATTGGCGGTTTTTTTATTTCTAGATTTCAATTAATGAGTTATTTTGATTTTTTTTCTGTGAAATCTAAAGTAGGCTAAGCTAATAAATAATAAAACAATCAACAAAATGTTACGCAATGCTAATATCCAAAAATACATTTGAGTGCCGTCTGGTTTATCATAAAATACAACTAACCCCTCGTAATTTAGTGGATAAATAAATTGTGTAAGCACAGATATTAATAAAATTAAAAATAATTGCATTGACCACCAAAATTGTTTTTTCCAAGTGATGGGAATGGTTAGAAGCGTGAATAATAATGAGAACCATAGAGTGTATTGGGGCGTTAAAATTTTGGATGCAACTAAGAATGCCAGTGCCAATATATAAAGAACACCGTTTTCAAAATGCAGTATTTTTGTAGAATAATTTTTAATAAATATATATAGATAATAAATTAAAATTAATCCTATCCAAAAGAAGTTATAAAACATTTTAGGGAATATAATAAACTCTTCACGGATTCCAAAAATGCCTACAGAACCACCAGCAATATTGTGTGTATTATTCCACTGAAGTAAGGTGATTAAAGTTGCCCAAGTGCTTTCAGCGTGCACTGGTTTTATTTGATGAATATTTATATCAGTTAAAATTTTTGTTGGATTTGCACCGAGCAGTGTGCAAAAAACAAATAATACTAAAGCGGAACCTACTAAACCGCCTAAGATATATTTAAATATATCAAACATACTTCTTCTGTTTTTAATAACAATGTAGAGTAAATAAGGAGCAAAAACTATCGGATATATTTTGGTAAATATTGATATTGCTAAAAAAATGCCTGACCAGAAATAATATCGTCTAGTGAAAAAAAAGATTGAAATCAGCAAAAGCACAAAAACCAATAACTCAAATCGATTTAATATAATTGGTCCAGTAAATAGCAAAATTAAAGCAAAAATGAAAATATTAGAATAGTTATTTTTTATTTTATATATTAAAAAAGCCGAAACTAATATAAGCAAAATATTAACCAAATAAAGTCCGTAAATATATTGATTGATATTGTAATTGGACGATGTATAAAAAGGTGATAAAGCTACAAAAAACATTACAGCAACTGGCTGATATTCGTTATAACCCAAATCCGATAAGCTCCCGTCATTTAAATAGGCATTCACATGATTTATGTATTGACCGTAAATATCAACTCGCAGATGAGAGTAATATGCGGGCACCAAAGTTAGAAACAAAATTGCTGTAATTGATAAAACTAAAAAGAAAATTGAAAAATATTTATTAATTATCATAAGCTTGAGTAATACTCCTAAATTTAATTTTCAAGATATCAAGAAGAGAACCTAATATATCTTTCGATAATTTAACTTTTGTGTCGGCATCGTTTGTCCACTCAACTGGAATTTCACGAATTTTGTATCCATAATACTTTGCCAAAAATACAATCTCGGCATCAAAACTCCACTTAGAAATTGTAAGATTGCGAAATATTTTCTTTCCCAGACTTTTGGGAAACATTTTAAAACCACATGTAAAATCTGTTACAGAGGTTCCTAGTATAAAATTAGTGAGTATCGTAAAACCCCTGCCAAGACTTTTTCTAAGTAAGGTCTGAGAAACTTTTACTAAATCTGGTCGTGTCTTTCTGGTGCCAATTATTATTTCATTTCCTGCGTATTCAAGAAATTCTTCGATATATTTTACCGGAGTAGATAAATCAGCATCCATAAAGAAAACATAATCGCCGTTTGCAACTTCGAATCCTTTTTTTATGGCATATCCTTTTCCGGTATTTTGGGGATAGGATATAATTTTTGTATTTTTAAATTTTAATATTGATTTTACAACCTCTACCGTAGAGTCGAAGCTTCCGTCATCTACAAAAATAAGTTCGCATTTCGCATTGAATTTCTCCTCTATATTTTCTAGAGCTTCTTCTATAATTGGCAATGATTTTGCAATTCTTTTGCTCTCGTTAAATAGAGGAAGAATTACTGATACTGATTTAATGATTTTAGAATCAAGATGTGACATAAAAATCTAGTGTATTATCTTACCTTTAAAGTTCTGTTAATTAAAGTTTAATAATTATTTGAGCTATAACATTTTAATTTCATATATGAATTAGGCGGAGCAAATTCATATTCGTGAAGATTTTTTTGACTTATTGTACTGTTATCAAATATAGTAAAAATTATACAGGAATCATCTTCTGGGATTGGATAATCATAAACAAAATTTATATTACTTGGAATATCAATGATTTTTTTAAAAAACTCTGGCTCTATATATAAATCTGCGCCACCCTTGTTTGAGAAAATAATCTTTTTAGGTGAGAGGGTAATTGCTTTAAGGATAACACTACGATAATCAAATGTTTCAAAATCACTAATGCTTTCTTCTGAATAACGCGTGAAATAATGATTGAGATAAAGAGTCGATTCAATAATAAGCGAAATAAATAACATTGCTATAATTGAATATGAAATAATTTTAAATTTATTTTTAGCTAACGATAAATAATTAATTCCATAAGCAGAAAGAATAATAATATAAAGAGGCATTAGAATTGAGCGTAGTCCGTGTATATCGTGTGTAAGCGCTGCGGCGATTGGAGATGCTAAAAAATTTAGCGCTATGAAGGCCACAAATCTATCTTTGAATATTTTTCGCGTGACAATTAATCCAATTAAACCAATTATTGCTGTAACAAAAAGACTTTTAGAAATTTGACCACCAAATCCACTATGTTTAAAGCTTTTTTTAACATAATGATCGCCACTTATTATTAAGAAGTCTGGACTGAGATAGGTAAAATAGTTTTTAAAAAATTTTTCTGCTATTTGTTGTTTCGTAAGATTCGCATCGTGAATATATGTTAGTTGTTCAAATCTTCTGGTTAAATTATCGGGATTTTTAAAATAGTAATTTAAGTATGGTATGGAAATTAAAATTATTATTCCAGCAAGCAATAGCGTCTTTTTTAAGTTTTTATAGGAATAAATAATTAAAATTAGTGCAACGAAAATTAGAGTTAATAATCTTGAGGTACTATAGGTATATAAGGTAAGTCCGGTAAAAAATCCCGCTAAAATTGGATCTATAAACCAGTTTTTTTGGTTAGCATGGTGGTATGTTCTATATATAAATAATATTGCAAGTGCAAATATTGCAGGTTGGGAAATAACTTCAAAAGTTTCTCGTGAGGTGACAAAAAACCAAGAAATAAAACCAGTAAATAACAAGCAAAAAATATTCACCACTTTATTTTTAAAAGCTAAGTCTACAAGAAAATAAATTGCAATTAATAAAATTGCAAAATAAAAAAAGCTTGTGAATCTTAGTGTAAACTCTCTGACACCCGCAATTTTAAATATAATTGCAGTTGTGTATATGTATAGCGGATTTTTATATTCACCAAATGCTTTAAAAAAAACTGGCAAAAATTCTCCATGTTGGTCATGTCCACTTTCTGAAATTTTAAGCGCATTATATCCAATTGAAGTTTCGTCATAGTAAAGCCCCTTTGGAATTTCAGATAACTGCCATAAATGAAAAAAAGCTATAGTGGATAAAACTAAAGCGATTACTGTAATATATATATAATTTTTCATACCGCTATAAGCATTATTTTACTGAACAATCTACTATAGGAGTCCTTGTAGTGGAATTACATATTCTTCTTTTGGTTGAATCCTTTTGCCGTATATTTTTCCTAAGTTGAAGACAACCATTACATTTGTAATCAAAACCAAAATAGCAATTAGTGTTAAGGCGATTTTTTCTTTAATTATTATTGCTAGGCCTATTAGCGCAAATATAATAATAAGAATTATTTGCCATTTTGGCTGGTATTCAGGAAAACTTATAAGCCAAAATCTTACAGACGATAACATTGTTATTAATCCTATAAACCAAGCTTGAGTTTTGTCGCCATATTTCCAAACTTCCTTAACTGCAAGCGCAATTAGAATTGCCAAAAATGGAAAAAATGGAAACAAATGCCAACCATAGAAAAATGGATTCGAATCATTTGCGGATTCTAGAATAGCTAAAAGCGTTAAATATGTAAATGGAAAATATAAAATTATCCTATCTTTTTTCTGCAACCACCACGGTGCGGAAAAAAATAAAATATAACCAAGTAGAATAAGTCCATCAGGAAAAAGCTCGTGTCGGTTTGTAATAATAGGATATCTAAAGATAGATTGAATAAGTTCTGGTAAGCCATTCGCATGAGCGCCATAAGATTTTATGGAATTTATAAATATTTCCCAACCGTAATTCCAGGCAAGTGTAAGATAAATTCCAACTGCCAAGGTGCTAGATGCAACAATCGCTATTGCATTTGCCCACTGTTTTTTTGAGATAAAAAATATAAAAACTGTAAGCGGAATCGCTACTCCTAACTGTTTGGTTAATAGCGAAAGTGAACTCAAAATACAAAGAATAATTGTGCTTTTTTTGTTTTCTAAATTTTCTTCAGATAAAAAATGACTTTTAAGTACCCAGATTAAAGACAATAGCATTAGAGGTTGCAGGAGACTCTCGGTAAGATTTAAACGATTGGCCAAAACAATAAATGGGTCAGTTGCATATATTATAGCTCCAAGCAGACCAACCACTACGCCACCTATTTTTTTACCAATCATGCCTATTAGAAATATTGTTAATAATCCTAAAAATATTGGTACTAGGCGCATAGTTTCTAGCCTGAGGTCTGTAAAATTTTTTGCTCCCGTTAAGTGCATAAATCCACCAGAGAGTAAGGTAAAAAGTGGTGGCTTTTCAAACCATGGTTTAACTAATCGATACCAAGTTCCCCATATGTCGATTTTTTTTGAAGATTGATAAACATCAGTATTTGCCCATCCAATCGGGGTACCTGTTTGAATCCATGATAATCCAGCAAGAGGGTATACAAACTCATCAGCTGTATCTTGAAATGGTGGAACTGAAGCATAATCAATAAATCTTAAATAAGCCCCAAAAAGGACTATAAACAACAAAGAAATATAAAAATATTTTGCTTCAGTAATAAAATGAATCATTAAATCTTTTATTTCATTTCTAGCGTTTTTCTCTGCAAAACCCGAATTCCGAATGATTAAAAACTAAATTATTGAAATTATTTATTCTAATAATAAAATTATACACTATTTAAGCAGTAACTTACCACATATTTAGATATCCTTAGGCGTACATATTGTTTGACTTTTTACATGCTTTGCTATAATCTAGAGACTATTGTAAATAAGAGTTATCATGCCGACAATTCGACAATTATTAAAAAGTGGAAGACAAAATAAGGCAAGGAAAAATAAAGCACCCGCATTGGAGCTTTATTTTAACACCATCAGAAATGCTCCAATAATTTCAGCATCTCCATTTAAAAGAGGGGTTTGTTTAAAAGTTTTTACGACTACGCCAAAAAAACCTAACTCAGCGCTTCGAAAAGTTGCAAGAGTTAAGCTAACAAACGGTATGATAGTTTCAGCTTATATTCCTGGCGAAGGTCATAAATTACAAGAACACTCTGTTGTTATGATAAGAGGTGGTAAAGTTAAAGATCTTCCTGGAGTTAGGTATCACATTGTTCGTGGCGTATTAGACGCTGGTGGGGTTGAAGGTAGAAAACAACAAAGAAGTAAATATGGTGCAAAAGCTCCAAAGGCATAGTTTATATTTAAAATATGAGAAAAAAACAAGTTTATAAAAAATTTCATAAACCAGATATTGAATTCGATAATATCGCTATCTCAAGGTTTATTAATTATGTAATGCATGATGGTAAAAAAAGCGTTGCTGAACGATTGGTTTATGACGCTCTCGATAAAATTAAAGCCGAACACAAAGTAGAACCTAAGGAAGTTTTCGAAAAGGCTCTTGAAAATGCATCCCCATTAGTTGAGGTGCGCTCAAGGCGTGTTGGAGGAGCAAATTATCAGGTTCCTCACGAAGTTAGGCGCGAAAGACGATTTATGTTGGCTGCAAGATGGATAATATCCGCCGCTCGTGCAAAAAAAGGAAAACCAATGGCAGATAAGTTGGCAGAAGAATTATTTGCTGCATATAAGAATGAAGGAGCAGCAATTAAAAAGAAACAAGATGTTCACAGAATGGCAGAGGCTAATCGTGCTTTCGCTCATTTTGCAAGATAAAAGTTTTAAATATTAAGCACTATTTGTGTGTGGCTATTTTAAAATTTTGTTAAATTGACGTATAATTTTTGATATCTAAATGGCACGCGACTATCCAATAGAAAAAACAAGAGACATCGGTATTATTGCTCACATCGATGCTGGAAAAACAACCGTTACAGAAAGGGTGCTTTTTTATACCGGAGTTTCTCATAAAATTGGAGAAGTGCACACAGGAGATACAGTTATGGATTGGATGGAGCAAGAACGCGAAAGGGGCATTACGATAACAGCCGCGGCCACAACTTGTTTTTGGACCCCAACTTATGCAACGGGAGATAAAAAAGAAAAGTATCGCTTCAATATAATAGATACCCCAGGTCACATTGATTTTACTGTCGAAGTAAAACGCTCCATGCGCGTATTAGATGGCGCAGTTGTAGTTTTTGATGGTGTTGCAGGTGTTGAGCCTCAGTCAGAAACAAACTGGCATTATGCCGATGAATATAAAGTTCCTCGTATTTGTTTCATAAACAAGCTAGACAGAACTGGAGCAAGTTTTGAAAAAAGCTTCGCTTCAATTTTAGATAGACTTACGCCAAATGCAATTGTTATGCAAATTCCAATTGGTCTTGAATCAGAGCACAAAGGCTTAATAGATTTACTTTCTATGAAGGCCTATGACTTTGAAGGGGAGATGGGGGTTATTATTAAAGAAATAGAAATTCCAGAAAATTTAAAAGCTGAAGTAGAAAAAAGACGCCATGAATTAATTGAAAGAATTGTGGAGCGAGATGATGTTTTAATGAGCGCTTATTTAGAGGGGAAAGTTCCATCTTTAAGTGATTTAAAAAGAGTTCTGCGTAAGGCAACCTTGGCGGTAGAGCTCATTCCTGTTTTTTGTGGTTCTGCTTTAAGATA
>CAYHMC010000005.1:89124-89211 GCA_964357615.1 uncultured Candidatus Saccharibacteria bacterium | reverse complement strand
CTTTGAAATATGTTAAAAACCAAACAGAAAAGATCTGTTTAGAAGCTGTAAAACAGAATGGAAATGCTTTGAAATATGTTAAAAACC
>CAYHMC010000005.1:4680-89024 GCA_964357615.1 uncultured Candidatus Saccharibacteria bacterium | reverse complement strand
AAACAGAAAAGATCTGTTTAGAAGCTGTAAAACAACGTGGAAGTGCTGTGGATTATGTTGAAAACCAAACTGAAAAGATTTGTTTAGAAGCTGTTAAAAAGAATGGAATGGTTTTGCAGTTTGTCAGAAAACGAACTGAAAAAATCTGTTTAGAAGCTGTTAAAAAGAATGGTGATGCTTTACGGTTTGTTGAAAATCGAACGGAAGAAATGTATCTAGAAATTGCAAAACAGAATAAGCGTGCTTTAAAGCACGCTAAAAATCAAAATTGAAGAAATTTGATTAGAAGCTGTAAAACAGGATTGATCTGCTTTGTATTATGTTAAAAACCAAACTGAAAAGATATGTTTAAAACTGAAAAAATAAGATTTTGATACGTTCAATTGAACGTATCAAAATTACTTTTTAAAAATGATTTTTAAAAATTTTTTTTAAAAAACTAAAATGGAATACTACAAAGTTTTGAATGATGAAATGAACCATCATGGTTTTCAATTTCAATTAGGGTTGAATACCGATACTTCTGATTTCAACGATGAAGAATGTAAAAACGGTCTTCATTTCTGTAAAAAAGAAGACGTTATGTTATGGCTGAGTTACGGTTCTAAATTAGCTTTTATTACTATTCCTGAAACAGCAAAAGTTTGTCATTTTAAGGATAAAAGTAAAGCGGATTCTATCGTTATCAAAAAAGTTATAATGTTAAGAGATTGGTCTGAGTGGGAAAATAAAGAATTCTGTTTGGAGGCTGTAAAAGAGAATGGTGACTTTTTGGGATATGTCAACAACCAAACTGAAGAAATGTGTTTAGAAGCCGTAAAACAGAATGGAAACGCTTTGTATTTTGTTAAAAACCAAACTGAAGAAATCTGTTTAGAAGCTGTAAAACGGGATGGATGTGCTTTGCATTATATCAAAAACCAAACCGAAGAAATCTGTTTAGAAGCTGTAAAACAGAATGGAATGACTTTGTCGTTTGTCAGAAATCAAACTGAAGAAATCTGTTTAGAAGCTGTAAAACAGAATAAGCTTGCTTTACGGTATGTTAAAAACAAAACTGAAAAGATTTGTTTAGAAGCTGTAAAATAGAATGGAAATGCTTGGGTTTATATCAAAAATTGAAGAAATGTGTTTAGAAGCCGTAAAAAGCGTGGGTTTTCCTATTTAAAAAATTTTTAAAAAAAAATGATTTTAAAATTTTTTTTTTTTAAAAAACTAAAATGGACAGCAAAATTCAATTTGAAAAAGGTGTATACCTTGGTGAACGAAAGAATGATTTCAAAAATTTCTTAAATAAGATTTTTGAAAATGCAAAACTTCAAAAGGAACACATCAGTTTCCTTTTGAACAAAGAAAATTTTATTAGATTTTCTAACGCTTTTACATGCGAGACCGTAGATGTGAAAAATAATTATGAGTATTCAGAGCATATCGGTGACGGGTTCTTCAACGCATTTCTCGTTTCCTATATCTATAGAAAGTTTCCAAAATTTCAGAGTTCAGAATGTGTTAAAATAGTTGCAAGATTGAAGATCAATTACGTCTCTAAAAACGAACTTGCAAAAATTGCTGAAGACAATGGATTTTGGAACTATATCTCAGCTGATATCAGCACAAGACAAACAAAGAAGAAAAAGCTTCTTGAAGATACACTTGAAGCTTTCATTGGAACAGTTGTTCAAATCATGAATGAGTTCAAGGATGAATACATTACCAAATACAATCTTAGAATCGGATACTCGATAGCTGAAAAGATTCTAGAATATTTCTTTGAGAAGGTTGTTTTCTCTTTCAAATACGAAGATCTTTACGATTCTATAACTAGATTGAAAGAACTTAGAGATATGCTTCCAAAAGAAATTGGAACTCTCGAAACGAGATTTGAACGCAAAGAACAGCTTGTAACATGTCAAATTGTCAGAACTGTAAACGCAGTTTATCAAACCAAACAAGACGGAACTTCAGATTTTAATAAAATTGTGAGAGGAACTGGAAGACAAAACATAATTGCAGTTTCAGTTGCATCGATTCAACCAGATGCAGAACAAAAGGCTTCAGAAATTGCAATTGAAACTCTTAGAAAAGAAGGTTTAGTTAAGCATCCTCCACGTATATACTCTAATTTAAACGATAACGAAGCCGAGAATAAGAATGAAAAAGAAACCACAATGAAAGATGTGTTAAGAATTTGTCAAAACGTTTCAAATATAAACTTACAGTTTCAAACTAAAGGAAAGAAAAACAAATATACATGCACCCCTATTTTTCATTTTATTCAATCTGAAGATATCACAGGGTTTGAACTCTGTTTGAACAACGGTGCAGATCCAAATTTAACAGATGTGTTCGGCTTGACGTGTTTAGATGCAGTTCTAATAAAGCGAAATCCAGACTTGTTTAAGAAAATTTGGAAAATGTGCAAAGAAAGGAAGATCAAGCTTGATACACATGAATATGTGCTTAAGTATTTTACGGATTCAGAATCGGTTTATAAACTTGTCAATGTTAAAAAAGATTTCTGAAGTAAAAAATGAATTTAAAAATTTTTTTTAAATTTAAATCAACAACAATGAGTGATTTAAATTGCGAAAAGCGAAAAATTATTAGAGGAAACGAAGATGGTCAATACACTGAGTTCTTCAGAACAACTGAAGACAAAGGTGAATATAGGTATGAACGAATTTATGAGAAAGGAAAATTGAAAGAAGAAAGATGGATGATCGAAGACAAAGAAAGTAAACAAGAAGAATTTTATAGAGAACCAAATAGCAAGCTTCCAGATAGGATTGTTTACTATGAAAACGGAAATAAAAAATGGGAAGGTTGGATGAGATACGATTCTTTGTCTCAAGAAAAGAGGAATGCAATGAACGATCCACCAAACTGGATTACGTATTATGAAAATGGAAAAATCAAAAGTTATCAATGGTATAATGAACATGGATTGCATCGTGAAAACAAACCAGCAATAATTGAATACTATGAAAATGGAAATAAAAAACACGAAGACTGGTATTACAATGATAAGCGTGGGTCATCCGAAAATAAACATCCATCTTGGATTCAATATCACGAAAATGGAAATAAGAAATACGAAGTATGGTGTGATGAGAATGATAAATTTCATCGTGATAATGATAATCCAGCTTGTATTGGATATTTTGAAAACGGAGAAATAGAGATACAAATGTGGTATCAACATGGTAATAAGCACCGTGAAGGTCGTGAAGGCCGTGAATCAAAGATTAATGCATCTGGATCTGATGAAAGTGCTGATCTCCCAGCTTTCATCTGTTTTCATAAAAACAGAAATAAAAGATTCGAAATCTGGTATCACGAAGACAAAAAATATCGAAAACAAAATGGTGACGTCGTGCTTCCCACATTTATTTCTTATAGGAAGAATGGAACTAAGCTACTAGAAACCTAATTGTGTTAACAAAAAAATAAAAATGATTTTAAAAATTTTTTAAATTTTTAAAATTTAAAATGACAACTGAAAGCAAAGAAATCGTTGAATTATACTTGTTCAGAAACGAGATTCCTTTCGTATTTCCGAAAACACTTAAAACTTTACATCTCGAAAACTGTGAACTGAAAAATCTTCCAAAATTACCAGATACACTTGAACGATTGTTGTTCAACAAAGTAACTCTTGGAAATTTTCCAACCATTCCAAAATCGTTGGTGTATCTTGAATGCAACAAAACAGAAGTTGAACGTATCCCAGAGTTACCAGACCAATTAATTTTTTTAAGTTTTACCGAGTCACAATCTCTTAAAAAACTTCCAAAATTACCGAAAAGTCTAACTCGTTTAGACATACATCACTGTGAACAAATTGAAGAACTTCCAATTCTTCCTGAAAACCTGGTTTATCTAAATTTTTGTTACACAAACGTAAAAGAAATAAAGCACCTTCCAAAAACCCTTGAATGTCTAAAATGTTCAATCACTCCAGTCGAAAGGTTACCTGAACTTCCGAATGGGTTGACAGAATTGGATTGCTCTTCAACCGAAATAAAAGAGTTACCAAAGCTACCAGAACATTTATTGTATTTACATTGTGAACAAACAGCAATTAAAACGTTACCACAACTTCCAAAAAGTTTATTGGTATTGAACTGTAGTGGAACTCAAATTACTTATTTACCAAATCTTCCTGTAATTTTACAAGAATTAACCATCGTCCAAACACCAATCAAAAAACTAGGAAAACTAAGTCATTTGGGAGATTTGATAACTTTAGACTTGGCTAATTGTTGCGATCTTGAACACATTGAAAGCTTTCCAAAAAATCTTGTCAATTTGATCATGAATTTAAACGATAAACTACTTGAAATTCCAAAACTTCCTTTGAGTCTTGAATCGCTGGTCGTCCGTGATTGTATGTTAAGTAGGTTTCCTAAGATTCCCGGAAACTTAATGGCAATTGAATGCGATGGCTGTTTGGTGCTTAAATTTTCAGAAAATGATCTGCCTATCAACATCGAAAAGTCAATTTCGAATTGTCCATTCTTCGAAGGAATTATGTATTCGAAAAAGAACAATGTATACTATCACAATCCAACATTTATGGTATTTAAATCAAGGGATAATTTGACTGTAAAAGGATTTTTAAAAAACGGTTTTGTTCAACCTATCGATAAAGACTGTATTAATCTTTGTAAACAACATGGTTTTGAGTATGAACAACCAATTATTCAAGAAGCTAAAAGTATACCAACATGTGTTATTTGTCTTATTAATCAACCATCAATTGCCCTTATAAATTGTGGTCATCTCGTTTATTGCAATGAATGTTATACAAGTATAAACAATCTTACTTGTCCAAAATGTAGAAAAGAAAACAAAAACGTCATTAAAATTTACTTGTAAAAAAAATGATTTTAAAAAATTTTTTTGAAAAAAATCAAAATGATGAATTTGAATGGAATGACTGAAGTTAAACGAGGTGTTATGCCTAATAATGAGATTACTGAAGTGAACCGTTGTAATCGTAAACGAAAACGAGAAGAACCGAAAGAAATTAAGAATGAGAAAAAAGACGTTATCGTCTTTTACAAAAACGGAAAAAAGTATGAAAATTGGACCAAATACAAAGCGAAGCACGAAAAGCACGATGATGAAAAGCTTCCTGATTTGATCGTGTATTATAAAAATGGAAATAAGGAACGTGAAGTTTTCTACAAAAATAAAAAAATGCATAGAGACGGCGATCTTCCAGCTGTAACTGAGTTTTATAAAAACGGAAGAATCGAACGTGAAGTATGGTATCAAAATGGAAAAATGCACAGGGATGCTTCGCCGGCTTGTAAAGCATATTACAAGAACGGTAACAAACAATATGAAAGTTGGTATCAAAACGGTGAATGCCACAGAGATGCCGATCTTCCAGTGTTTGTGTATTTCGAAGAAAACGGAGATGTGAAACAGGAAAAATGGTGTAAAAACAATAAAAATCACAGAGACCCACGGAATGGGCCGGCCATGATACATCGTAGCGATGATGGTGAAGTATTAAAAATGTGGTATTTGAATGGAAAATTGTATAGAAACGATGATTTACCTACAATGGAGTATTATTTTAAAAACGGCAATAAGAAGCGTGAAGAATGGTGGCAAAACGACAAATGTCACAGAGAAACAAGGAATGAAAATGGTGATACAAATCCAGCTTGTATTAATTATAACGCGGATGGAACTATCTTCAATAAAGAGATTTTTTTGAATGGTGTTGAAGTGGATATGATTTTTGAATAAAAAAACTAATTAAAAATGTAAAGCACGTTCAATTGAACGTGCTTTACATTTTTTAAAATTTAAATCTACCCGATTTAAATTTAAATATCATTGTCTTCATTTTCACTTCTGTCTTCGTCTTCATTTTCACTTCTGTCTTCGTCCTCGCTTTCGTCTTTAAGACTGTCTTGAACATCTTCTATTTCATAATAGACAAATTTTGGCATTAAATTACCTCCAGCACTGAATGCAAATTTGAATTCAACTAAGTCATCACAAATAATTAAAGTTACCCCGCTTTCGAGGTTGTGATTTCCTATTTTAACAGGAATACTCACAATCCCACCATCACCTTGAAAATCCATATTTCTATAAAGTAATAGTATATCATTGTCAGATCCATTTGTTTCTACATCACGTTCAATATCAGATGTTATGTGACTTTCATCTTCCATATCGTTGCCATTCACGTATATATAAACACCTTTTGGTACAGTCATTCCATCTTCAAAAAGCCCAGTCAACAATTTGGTTGGTGTATCTTTGAGTTTTACACCAGTGATATCGTTTAGATAATTTCTTATATAAAGATCTTTTTCAACTCTTTCTTTGCCTTCAGATTCTAAATATTCAGCCATAAATTCATCTTCGCCAGCCAACTCATTGTGATCTCTATCATAATTTTCACGATCGTAATAGTCGTTTTCGGTTTTGAAAACTTTCAGATCAATGATATTATTTGCATCGAACGAATACACATATATGGCCTTGTAAGTGTCAATAATATATTCCTTTCCAAAAACAGAAAATACGGGTTTACGACTGTTTTCATATATCATTTTATTATTTACTAATGTTTTCATTCCAAATCCTAGGCGATCATTTTTAGGATCTGGAATTTTAAAGAATTCATCTTTCTTTTCAATACCGAAATTAAAATATTTTATTTTCATTTCTACCATCATACCACCTTCAATATTATCTTCCTCTTCTCTATATTTTACAAACTGATTTGTAGATGTGTTAAATAATCTAAACATCTTTTCATCTTCGTTTCTTTGTTTTTCATCTTCAATCAAAACAAAGATATTAAACGTATCTTTCATTTGAAAATTATCATTTTCGTTTGAAATCATAAGACGTGAACTTGGACATGCTTTGTAATATATCGTTTTGAAATCGGTTTTTTGCTTACCAAATAAAATCACGTTATTAGGCATCTCAACAAGGTTGATTGTATTAAATTTATTTCTAATGACACTGTCCAAGTCTTCAATCCAATAATATAAAAGTTTACAGAAACGAACACTTTTTTTATCAGTTAACATACTTTCAAGTCTTCTATATTCTTCCAGTAATTCCACATACTCCTTGAATAAAGGATTATCATCAAATTGAAAAATATTTACACCATCATTGTAATTTTTAATTTCATCTTGCAACGTATTTTCAAGATGCAAATATCTATAATAATTAAACGAACCTTGATTTACCCTATATTCTTCTTTCATTATTCTATTGATATCTGATATTGTAATACAGTTGTAGGAATCGATATCTACAATCTGAAGCTCAGTTGCGATTAAAGATTTCATATCACCAGATTTTAAAAAATTTGAGACAGTTAGTGTCTTCTTTACAAAGTTGGAGTTACTCGTTAACATCTTAAAATTTCTGATTATAGCTGATGCTCTTGTAACGTAATCTTTGAAATATTTTTTAACAATAAGAGAAAGTTCACTCGTAATCATAGGTTTAAATTCAAGTTCTTCTAAATATAAATAAAAAAACATATTTTTATTAATCCATTCTTCCAATAAATTTTCAACCTCACGTAAAGCTTGACGATGGATTTTCGTAATAAAGAAAACAATCGTGTTATTGTCAAACACAATATCGTTTTCTAATAAATCTTTTTTGTTATAACATTTCTCAAGCATTGAGAAAGACGGAATTCTTTCTTTTATTTCTTTTTCTTTTTCTTCGTTATTTTTAATCTCATCAAAATCAAACATGAGATACGGTATGTTATATTGACTTTCGTTCAAGTAGAAATATGACTTTGAAGACCGGTTAATAACAAATTTGTTCACACCATTTTTGATCATATCTTTGAAATTAAAATCAACCATACCATCAAGCTGGGAAATAAGAAATTTTGGTTGTGTTTTCTTCCATGTCTCAAAAACATTTTTTTTATTTTCCGAAAGTGAACTTATTTCACCTTTCTGATCGGCATAAGGTATCTCAAACCACTCTTTCACGTCTTCTGGTGAAAAACAATAAGTCTTATTTTCGTAAGATATCATAACATCTTTATCGTTACACTTGCTCATTTATTCTAAAAAATTTTTTAGAATAATTTGAAAAATTAATTGTTTTCATCTTCGTCTTCGTCTTCTTCGTCTTCATCGTTGCCCTCAATCTGTTCTTCGTTGTCATCAACGAATACTACATTCTCATTTTCTCCGCCTCCAATATTAATGTGCTCATCTATAAATTCTCCTTCATTTTCGACATCTTCATCCCTAATACTGTCTTGAATTTCTTCAATTTCAAAAAATAAAAACTTTGGTTGCGTTTTATATGTTGCAAATAGAATTTTGGCTTCAACTAAGTCATCGCAAATTATAAAAGTTAAGCCTTCTGCCATGGTGTGTTGACCTATTTTAACTGGAATATCTAAGCTTCCACCATCACCCTTGAAATTCATATTTTTATAGAGTATAAGCATATCTTCATCCCCAGAACAAAAAATTCTTGTAATTTCATCTTCGAAATCTTGATTTTTAAATTCTTCCAAATTATCTTGATCATCTCCAAGAAAAGTGCTGATAAGAACATACGCACCCCTTTGAATTCTTTTTTTGTTTTCCATGTTATCGAACACTATAATTCTTGATGGTGTATCTTTAAGTTTGATACCAGTAGAATGCGTCAAATAATGTTTTATAAAGATATCTTTATTCAACCTCGCTTCGCCTTCTTCAGCGTCTACATATTCCGCAAAAAATCCTTCTTTTGCAAGTATATTACGATAACGTTCTTCTCCACCATTCTTAAAACTTTTCATACTGATTATATTATTGAAGTCAAACGAGTATACAAACATACCAATCGAACACCCGATGGTATACTCTTGACCAAAAACAAAAAAAACACATTCGTTATCTTCATATTCTTGCTGACAAATCATGTTGTTATTGACAAATACTTTAGTTTCAATTATCTCTCCACTTTGCACATAATATTCAATTTTCTTTTCAATACCGAAATCAAAGGTTTTTACAATACTTTCCAAAATAGTTTTGTTTTCAATATCGTTTATATCCACAAATTTATTCGTTAAAACATTAATCAATCTAAACTTTCTTTCGTTTGGTTTTCTTTCTTTTTCATCTTCCATCATTTGAAAGAAAATATATTCACCTACCATATTAGTTTCAAAATTTAAATTATCAACATCGTTATCATTTTTTTCAAGTATATAACGTGAACTTGGACATGCCTTGTAAAATGAAGTTTTCACATTGGAATTGTCTTTTGTTAAAAGCGTGACATCATAAGGCATTTCAACTAAATTGATCGTGTTGAAATTATTTTTAAGAACTTCAATTAGGCTTTCATCGATCCAAAGATAAAGAATGTTGTGAAAGCATTTGTCATGCTCTTTCAACTTATCAATTAAAATTCTGTATTCGTTAGCTAGTTTGAGATACTCTTGAAACAAAGGATGATTAATAAAAGCATGACCCTGGTTTGGATTGGCTTGATAAAGTCCGATTTGATGTTGTAGTTTATTTTCAAGTTCAATATATCTGTTATATTTAAACGACTCTTGATTAACCGCATATTTATTGATTATCATGTTAACAAGATCTGTTTTCGAAAAACAATTGTAAGAATCCGTATTAGCAGTTTGTAATTCATTTACAAAAGAAAATCTAAAATCCGTTCCTCTCATAAATTTTACAAACGTAAAATCTTTCGGGTATTTGCCCATATTTACTTTGAGATTTTTCAGTATGTTACAAACTATATTTGCATAATTGCTATAATATTTTTTAACGATTTTTGTAAGTTGACCCATAAATTCTGGTTCTATAGCCATATTTAGTAATAAACCAGGATTCTGGAACCAATTTTCACAAAATCCAAGAATCTCGTTCCAAGCAGGTTTATTGATTGTCGTTGTATAAAAAACAATCGTGTTATTGTCAAATACTATATCGGTTGTTCCCGATAAATCTTTTTTACTGTAGCATCTTTGAAGCATTGAAGAAGACGGAACAACTTCTTTAATTTCAAGACCAAGTTGTTCTTCGAGAATTTTAAAAGAAAGGGAATGGTAAGGTAAGTTATATTTCTCTTTAGATAAATAATAATTTTCGACTTGGTTAGAAGCTTTAAATTCAAACTTATTATTTCCATGTTTAATAGCGTCTTTGAAATTAAAATCAACCATACCATTAAGCTGGGAAATAAGAAATCTCGGTTGTGTTTTCTTCCACATTTCGTAAGCTTTTTTAATATTTTCAGTAATAGCACCACTCTCTTGTTTGGCATAAGGTATCTCAAACCACATTTTCACTTCTTCAGGTGAAAAACAGTATGAAGAATTATTGTATAGAACATAGATATCTTTGTCGTTGCAACTCATTTTATTTATAAATTTTTTTAAAAAATTTATAAATCTGACATTAACTGATCATCATTTCCGTCTCCTTCATCGCCTTCATACTCATTTCCGCTTTCATCACCTTCGTCTCCTTCATTACTTTCATCGCCTTCATTGCCTTCATTACTTTCATTTTCATCCTCTTCTATATCAACATCTGCATCTTCATTTTCAACATCACCATCGTTAATTCCGTCTTGAACATCTTCTATTTCATAAAAAATAAATAAAGGAATAATTTTGTTTTTATTAAGTATAATTCTGCCTTGAATTAAATCATCACAAATGATTAATGTTAACCCAGGCAATAAACAATGATTTCCTATTTTAAATGGAATGCTTGTAACCCCATCATCAGTCTTGAAATCCATGTTTCTGTAAAGTATCATTTTATCATCATCATACCCATCTGTTTCCGCCTTCTCTTCTATGTTCCCGTTAGATAAGTAACCATTAACTTCCTTTTCATCTGTTGTGTATATGTAAATTCCTCTTGCTAGGTTGATCTTATTTTTATAATCTTCAATAACAATAATTTTCGATGGTGTATCTTTAAGTTTGATACCAGTGGATTGTTTCAAATAATGTCTTATAAAAATATCTTTTTCTGCTCTTTCATCACTTACAGATTGTAAAAAATCTATCATAAAATCGGTAGATGCCAATTTATTACGATACTTGTAATAATTTTCTTTTTCGTCAATATCACGAACATCTTCATAAAAATTTGCAATTTTATATAAATTAAATTCAAACGTATTATTAGGGTTGAATTTATACAAATATATAGCTGGGTTGAATGTGTCTTGATTATATTCCTGACCAAAACTTTCGAAGTGTATAACACTGTTGTCGTTCTCATATATAAGTGTATTGTTTATTTTCGTTTTCATTCCTATACCAAAAATAGTTTTAATAAACTCGTCTTGCTTTTCAACACCATTGTAATTCTTTACGTTAATCTGAAACACCGTTCCGGGTCCAATATCACTCATATTAGCTCGAGCATATGTTAATGGATTTATCAATATAAAAGTTCTTTCGTTTTCCTTCCGTTCTTTTTCATCTTCAACCATAACAAATTTTTCTTCTTCTTTCTGCTCCCTTTCTTTCGTCTCTAAGAAAACTTGTATTCCGTTTTCATTACTTTCTTCGTATGTGTCACTGATGACCATGAATGAACTTGGTAAAGCTTTATAATATGTTGTTATAACAGACACATCGTGCTTGTTTATCAATAAAGTTGGTAATGGCATTTCGATCAGGTTGATTACATTGAAATCGTCAATAAGTTTTGCAAACCCATCTATCCAGTAGTGATAAATAACTTTATAAAGACAATGATCAGCGTTGTCAAGATTATTAAGTAAGACTTGGTATTGATTTTCCAAAGCTTGATATTCTGCGAATAATGGATTGTTAGGATCCTGCTGTTCTGGATGTAGAATCATGTTTTGTATTTCTGGGTTTTGTCGTAAGTTTTTGTATCTATTCAATCTAAATGACCCTTTTCTCACGGCGTATGAATAATTACTTTTCATCAGCTCTTTAATATTCGATTTTGTTGCACACATATACGATTCTGTATTTACTGTTTGAAGCCCATTTGAAGACAATGAAACGATATGTTTCATATCTAAAAATTTTCCAAAAGTTACTCCGCTTTGTTGGGTTGATTTATCTTCCATAAAAAATTTTATGTTTTTAATTATAGTTGATACCCTTTCAGGGTAATCTTTAAAATATTTTTTAACGATCTGAGTGACACCATTTATAAACTTAACATTTAAATTTAATTTTTGTATAGGGATTGCACGGTCTGTATTTTTGAATTCATCGTTAAATAACTTTTCAATAGCATCTAAAGCTTTTCGATTTACACTTGTAACGAAAAAAATAATAATATCTTTATTGAAGACGAGATCGTTTTTTAAAAAATCTTGTTTATCAACACATTTTGCAAGAATAGGATTAGAGGGAATTACCTCTTTTATTTCATCACCTTGAATAATAGTAAAGGAAAAAAAACGATAAGGTAAAGAGTGTTCACTTTCCGATAAATAGTAAACACGGTTATCTTTTGAAGCTTTAAATTCAAACTTTTTATTTTCATGCTTAATTGCGTCTTTGAAACTAAAATCAACCATACCATTTAGTTGAGGAATAAGAAAATGTGGAATATCTTTCTTCCATTTTTCAAAGACAATCTTTCTGTTTTGAGTAAAAATAACAAATTCTTTTTGATCCGCGTAAGATACTTTGAACCACTCCTTAACTTCTTCAGGGTTAAAGCAGTGTGAAGAATTACCGAGCGATATTAGCACATCTCTTTCATTACAGTTGTTCATTTTATTTTAATTTAATTTTAAAAATTAAAATTATTCTGGGTGTTCCAATCCACCTCCATAACTTGCGTTGTCTGTGTAATCCGGAAACTCGGATGCTTGTCTGTCGTCCTTTTCAGCTATCTTTTCAAGCATCTTAAGGTCTTTCTTTAAAACTTTTCTTTCTTTTGAATTAGTCGATGTTTCAAGCTTGGTTTCAATTTTATCTATAATATGATTTCTAGCTTGTTTTGAGTTTCTTTCAAACTTCTTTTCTCTAAGAAATAACTTAAGCTTATCTTGAACCTGTTTCTTTTCTTTTTGAATACGAATTTCCTTCTCTTCTTCTGTTTCTTCTACTTGATTTGATTTAATTTCTTCTTTTTTCTTTCTTGATTCACGTGGCATTTATATATTTTAATTTTTTTTTAAGTTACTTTAAAAACTTCGACATTACAAAAAGTGTTAATGCTCTTTGTTAGATATGGAAATGCTTCTTTTCCGTAAAATTTAATCCATTCTTGTATTTTCGCTTTAATTATCTTTTTAATAAACTTTATAAAAACTTCATTTCCTCTAATCATTCCGTCTTGAATTTCTTCGTTATCACATTGTCTTGATAATTCAGATGTGATATATTGACTGACGACAGCATCACATTGATTCTGAAGTGAAATTTTAATTTTAAGATTTTCGTCTTGTTCATATCCCTGAATTACATTTATTAAACGCGCAAGATGACCAGTGGTGCAATATCCATTCATTTCTTTCATCTCTTCTATCAACCTATTTTGAAGTTCTAAAAAATGAATATTCTCTGTCATCCACAACCAAACCGAAATAAAAACTTTTTTAAGAGTTACTTTTTTGCTTTCGTCAAAGTATGAAGTGTTTGTCTTTATAAAATCTATGTTTTCAACTATAGTTTCGGTTTCATTAGGAAACTTAACTAAAAGTATATTGATAATGTTTTCAAACACATCATCACTCTGATTTATATGTTTATATTTATCACAAAGGAAACAAGCGATTCGAACGACACTTTTATTTATTGAAGAATTGTGTGAATTCTGACTGTCATCATAGACTAATTTTATTTTTTCTTTACTCTTTGTTTCATCTTTTCTTTCAACCCTTTCAACCCTTTGCTTCCTTTCTTCTTTCCTTTCATCATACTTTCTCACAATGTCTAAAAAGTCAAATTCTGGGATGTTTCTGTCTAGAATATCTATACAATCACGATAATACCTTTCTTCTCTTTTGATTATATTTAAAAAATTTTTTGAAAGAAAGAAAATTTCTGTATTTTTGATTGTGTTCTTTGTCTGCTTTCTATAAGAAAAAATATAATTCAAAGCGACAGGAAACAGATAGATTTTATTTTTGTAATCTTCAGGAAATCGAAGCATATTTATACCTTGAATCATACTTTCCTCGTTTCTAATTTTTAGAAAATTGTTCATCCTTTCTATTTAAAATCAAAATATTTTTTTAAAAATGTTTAACCTACTTCATAAGATTGAATTCAATAATCTTAATGAGCTTAATAAAAAATCCCCGACAATAGGTTTGTTAATGATGGTTAAAAATGAAGAAAAAAGGCTTCATGTGTCTCTTGAAAGTGTTAAGAACGTTGCAAGTGCTATCGTCATATATGACACTGGAAGCACAGATAACACAGTGAATATATGCGTTGAATTTGCTAAAAAATATAAAATAAACTTATATCTCATTCAAGGTGTTTTCGAAGATTTTTCTACATCGAGAAATGTCTCATTAGATTTCGCGGAAACAATAGATGTTAAGTATCTTTTACTCTTGGATTCAAATGACGAATTGAAAGGCGACAGCAACCTTATTAAAATCGCTAAAAATTTTGAAACCAAAAGTAATATTGTCTTTTTAGTTTGTCAACAATGGAAATCTATGGATAGAAACATAGAAAAACTAGATAAATACTACAACACGAGATTTATTAAAAATAAAATTGGATGGCGTTATAAAGGCTCGGTTCATGAATATTTAGTGAATCCGAACAAAGACGAAAAAAATGAAAATGATATTTTTGGTAGAATAGCAGATGAAGAAATCATAATCTATCAAGACAGAACTAAGGATGATGATAAATCTTATAAACGGTTTGTTAGAGACAGAGAATGCCTTCTAAAAGATTATATAAAAAATCCTCAAGATCCAAGAACAGTTTTTTATTTGGGTCAAACATGTCAATGCTTAGGTTTACACGATGAAGCCCTTTTCTACAACAGAGAAAGAACAACCATGGGTAATTTCGAAGAAGAAGTTTATCATGCATATTATAGATGCGGTCTTAGTGCTGGTGCTTTGGCTCATTCATGGGATGATGTCATGCCTTGGTATATGAAGGCGTTTCAACACAGTCAAAGAGCTGAACCATTTGTCAAAATAGCAGAATACTACAAAAATGTTGCAGATGCGGAAATGAAGGCGAAAAAAGGGTCTTGCACTCACAACTGGAAAATAGCTTTTATGTATATAGATATGGCTTGTAAATTAGAGTATCCTCATTCTTCAATTCTTTTTGTTGACAAACATGTTTATGATTATCAAAGGTGGCATCTACTTGGAATCATAGGATTTTATTCTGGAGAACTTAAAAGAGGAAAAGAAGGCTGTATGAAAGCTTATGAAAATTTGAAATCTCCTATTGACAAAAATAACATAGATAGATACTTAGAAGTAGAAAAGAAAATAGAAGAAAAAAAGATAGAAATTGAAAACAAAATAAAGGAAGAAATGGAAAAGAAAAAAAATATATTCATTAATGGCGCCATGAATGAACTCACAACTAAATTTCCGAGAACAAATCATAAAAATTTATTTGAAAGGGCAAATATAATGTGGGAAAATCATAATAAAAAACCTATTTAGTTAACGCGTTTCATTGTAACAATTGTTTGATATGTTTCTAAAGCATTAATCAAGCTTCCTTTATCACTATATTCATTTTCAATATTCTTTTTTGGAAGAATGACAACTGAAACCGGATAATCGTTTACAGAATATACATACTGATTACTGTCTTTTTTAATTAAAAATATTGGTTTGTTCAAAGGTTGAAACATTCTTGAAATATAAGAATGAACGTCTACCTTATGTTCGTCTTGTAAAGTTCTTGTTTGTAATGAAATCCAATTCAATTCGTGAAGCAATTTTTTGCTTCCAATTTCATCTTTATTTTTATTTACAAAAGCAATAATATACCGATATTCTATGGCCAATGACGCGTTTATCTTGACAACATACATACTATAAGTATCATCAATGTTTTTGATCTTCGTCATAGGTGGATTGCCGAAATATTGTGAAAAAATCTGATATAAATTTTCTTTAACAGGATCGAAAAAAACTTCACCGATATACTTTGTCATTTTTGTTTTGTTTTTTTGTTTGCTTCTTTAAATAAAATGATAATTATCATTGTTTCAATTCTGATATTGGCTATTCTACTTGTTGTTATCCTTCTTTTAAAAAAGGGAAAGAAGGACGAAGACAAGGTTAAGAAAGTTGTAAATTCGATGAAAGAAAAAATAAAAGAAAAAGTAAATGAAAAGGCAAATGATATTCAACCTTATAATTACATTGAACCGGAAATATTTAATATAGGCAGAATTCCGATGCCAGTATATAAATCGGCGAACCAATGCAATGACAAGGTTCTTTATCCAGTTAACGAGTTAGATCCAAACGCCAACTGGAAAGCGAAAAAGGATTGTCCATGCTACGAATTCATTCAACCACCTTAATCTAATTTTTAATTTTTTAAAAAATTAAAAAAATCTTAAATAATTAATTCAAACTGAACAGAACCTGATCTTGATTGAAACATTTTACAATTACTTTTTCGTTTTCAATTCCGATTGAGACGTAATTCCAAGAACTTGATTTGAAAGGTCTTTCTGTATCGATTAAAAATCTTTGCTGTTGTTCACTGATGACAACATGAAAAGTGAAGTTAAGATGGTAGCAAAACTTTGCAAAAAGTTTAAATGCGTCTTCATAAGAAACCAGAATTGATACATTTGAATTTGAAACTTTAATTCCCATTGAGTTCGTGTCGTATGACAAATTACGGGTAAAGTGTCTTTCGAAAATTGAAGACGGTGTTTCCTTTTTATCGCATTTATTGAATTTATTCAAATCGATATAGAAAAAATTATCTTGAGACGATAAAAGAGTTTCATTAAATTTTTCAAGTAAATCATCCGTAAAAAGAACTCTAAGTTTTTCTTTCTCTTTTCTTACAATTTCTTTTCTGTCTTCTTCTTGCTTGAGAAGAAGCATTTTCGTTTGTTTGAGTTTATTAATTTGATTCGAGCTAAGCTTATTTTGACTTTCCATTTTTAATTTTTTAAAAAAAAATTTAAAAATCATTTTTAAAAAGTAATTTACGATACCAGAATTCTGGTATCGTAAATCGATAAAGATTGAAATGTATTTTTCGCGTGTATTAAATTATTTTATGGCTTCTTTTCAATTTAGTTTTTAACAAACTTTGAAGCATTTCTGTCCTGTTTTACGGCTTCTAAACAAATTCCTTCAGTTTGTTAAAAAACAAACTCTAAAGCATTTCCATTCTGTTTTACAGCTTCTAAACAGATCTTTTCAGTTTGATTTTTAACATACTGTAAAGCATATCCATTCCTTTTTACAGCTTCTAAACACATTTCTTCGGTTTGATTTTTAACAAATTCCAAAGCACATCCATTATTTTTTACAGCTTCTAAACAGATTTCTTCAGTTTGGCTTTTAACAAACTCTAATGCCAATCCATCCAGTTTTACAGCTTTCAAACACATCTCTTCAGTTTGGTTTTCGACAAACTCTAATGCTATTCCATACTGTTTTACAGCTTCCAAACACATCTCTTCAGTTTGGTTTTTGACAAAATACAAAGCACACACATTCTTTTTTACAGCTTCTAAACATATTTCTTCAGTTTTGTTTTTAACATAATACAAAGCACATCCATCCCGCTTTACGGCTTCTAAACAGATTTCTTCAGTTTGATTTTTAACAAAATACAAAGCGTTTCCATTCTGTTTTACGGCTTCTAAACACATTTCTTCAGTTTGGCTTTTAACAAACTCTAAAGCCAATCCATCCTGCTTTACAGCTTCTAAACAAAACTCTTTATTTTCCCACTCAGTCCAATCTTTTAAATCGATAACTTTTTCAATGAAGATAGAATTTGCTTTACTTTTATTTCCAAAATGACAAACTTTCGCTGTTTCAGGAATAGTAATAAAAGCTAATTTAGAACCGTAACTCAGCCATATTGGAACATCCTCTTTTTTACAGAAATGAAGGGCATTTCCACATTTCTTTATCGTTGAATTCAGAAGTATCAATATTCAACCCTAATTTGTATTGAAACTCATTGTATTTCATTTCATCGTTTAAAACCTTGTAGTATTGCATTTTAATTTTTTAAAAAAAATTTTAAAAATCATTTTTAAAAAGTAATTTACGATACCAGAATTCTGGTATCGTAAATCGATAAAGATTGAAATGTATTTTTCGCGTGTATTAAATTATTTTATGGCTTCTTTTCAATTTAGTTTTTAACAAACTTTGATGCGTATCCATTCCTTTTTACAGCTTCTAAACACATTTCTTCAGTTTGATTTTTAACAAACTGTAAAGCACATCCATTCTGTTTTACAGCTTCTAAACATATTTCTTCGGTTTGAATTTTGACAAACTGTAAAAAGCATTTCCATTCTGTTTTACAGCTTCTAAACAGATTTCTTCAGTTTGATTTTTAACAAACTGTAAAGCATTTCCATTCTGTTTTACAGCTTTCAAACAGATTTCTTCAGTTTGGTTTTTGACATACTCTAAAGCGTTTCCATACTGTTTTACAGCTTTCAAACACATCTCTTCAGTTTGATTTTTAACAAACTGTAAAGCATTTCCATTCTGTTTTACAGCTTCTAAACAGATTTCTTCAGTTTGGTTTTCGACGTAATATAAAGCTTTTCCATTTTGTTTCACAGCTTCTAAACAGAAATTTTCATTTTCCCATTCATTCCAATCTTTCAAATTAATAACTTTTTCGATAAAGATAGAATTTGCTTTACTTTTATTCTTAAAATGACAAACTTTTGCTGTTTCAGGAATAGTAATAAAAGCTAATTTAGAACCGTAACTCAGCCACAATCCAACATCTTCTTTCTTACAAAAATGAAGACCCTTTCCACATTCTTTATCATCGAAATCAGACGTATCGATGTTCAACCCTAATTTGTATTGAAACTCATGATGTTTCATTTCATCGTTTAAAATCTTGTAGTATTGCATTTTTATTTTTTTTAAAAAAAATTTTTAAAATCATTTTTTAAAAACCTCTTCCAGCTACACTTTCATATTTACCAGTTTTACTTCCTTCAAGAGAAAACCAAGGTCGACACCAATAAACATTAAAATGAAGGGATGAAGCAATTTTACAAAGAGTGTCGTCGATAGGCGCTGAAAATGGTTTGAAAAAAGGCGATGAAACTATTTTTTTAGCAGATTCTTTATGCATAATATAATTTCCTGTGCAAACAAACGGTGAAGATGGTCTGTAAATATGAAATTTTTTCGGATCGTCGTATTGGTCTTTCAAAGTGCAATCTTTACCACCATGAAAAGCACCACCAACAACAATGATATCCCAGTTTGAAGGAACTATTTTGAAAGCATATTCAAGGTGCTTAACGTAGTTTTGTTTAAAAATCATATCATCTTCGATGATCATTCCTGTCAATACACTTTCATTATTTGCAATTTCTTCTATGGCGTGGGCATGACCCATAAAATTAGCTATTTCAGCCATCGTAAGATGTCTTGGACAAATCTGTGGATTGTATTTAAAATTTTTTCGAATCTGATCTTCTGTTATGTCTTCTCTATCGTAAAAATCGATCCAATCAATAGGTGCAAGATCTATTATTTTATGATTTTTCAATTGCTGATCCATAAATTCCCTTCTATCTTTGAGTTTTGAATAGTGAGAAATATATATTTTATGAAGAAGTTTGTCTTTTGAAACATAAGTAAACTTGTCATTGTAAACCTTTTTAACCTCGTTTAGAATATGATCATGATCTACGATAATAACTTTGTGATTGTTTGAAGCTAGTTTGTCTGCTATAATTAACTTTTGCGATTCTTCAATAATCGGAACTGGACATGGGTTCTTATATCCAACATTTTCAAGAACTATCGGATCTTTTTTTCTGTCATATTCTTCAAACTGGATTTCTGTATGAAACTTATTAGATTCGTCTGTTGCAAGTGGAATAAAAGGAAAAACTTTGACAGAATGAGCATAGTGTGCTAAAGCTCGATTGTCTCTTGGAAAACAAGGGCCACCAAACCCAAATCCAGCCTTCAAACATTTATTTCCAATTCTGGGATCAGAACCTATTGCAAATAGAATATCATTTTTGTTTGCATTTTCTGTGTTATCTGCAATATCACCAATCATATTTGCAAAAGCAATTTTGGTCGTGATGAAACAGTTCAAAGCTATTTTTGCGATTTCTGCAGATTCGATACTCATTACACAGATTCGTGCATTATCGGCTACTTTCTCATATATTTTTCGAAGCACGTCACTAGTTTCTTTTTTTTCTGCACCAATTAGAACCATACTTGCGTTGACAAAATCATGAATGATACTTCCTTGTGCTATGAATTCTGGATTATAAGCGAGAAAGGTATTTTCACAGTCTTTAATCAGAAATTTTGCGATCTTTGTAATGAAACCAGGCATTACGGTGCAACAAATAACAATGTGTTTATTCTTAACTTTGTGCTCATTTATACTTGATAAAAGATTAATAAGAATATTATGATCGTATGTATTAGAACCTTTTTGTGTGGGTGTTGGAACAACAATAAAAATAAGATTTGATGAATGTCGTAAACCTCTTTCAAGGTCTGTTGTAGCTTGAAAGTTTGTCGATTGTTTTAAATACGCATTAACAAATGGTTCTGAAGACGTAAATGTCTTATCGTTTAAATTGTTCACATAATTTTCTGAGACGTCGACTCCAAGAACATTGTAACCTCTTGCTTCGAAACATAAAGCAGTGCATAAACCAAGCTTACCTATACCTATGATTGTGATGTTGTTTTCTGGATTGAGATTATTAGATTGAAACATTTTTTAATTTAAATATTTCACTTTAAATATAAATGTTAACTACAGCGTGCTTGATTAAAAATAATCTTGTTAAAAGTCCTTTTTCGAAAATTAGAATTGGAAAGGAATTTGATGGTGGATATGTTATTTGTCCAGATTTTAAATACGATTGTGTTTTAGGATGTGGTATCAGTGATGATGTTTCTTTTGAAAACGATCTTCTAAATCGAATTGGAAAAGTGCCTTGTTATTTATTCGATGGAACTATTGAAAATATCCCTGTAAAAAGGGAAGAGTTTACTTTTATTAAAAAGAATATTGGTGAAAAAGAAACCGATTTTACGACCAATCTTGGTGATTACATGAAAGAATATAGAAGTATTTTTTTAAAAATGGATATTGAAGGCGGTGAATACGATTGGTTTAGATTCTTAGATCAAGATGAATCAACAAGAAATCTACTTGACAATGTCACTCAAATAGTTCTCGAAATTCATAGTTTAAATGTTAAAAATGAACTGGCAAAAAGCCTTTTAAAGTTATTGTTCGAATATTTTTATGCGATTCATATTCATGGTAATAACTGTTGTTGGTTTAGCACACCTGAACCGGATGGTTGTCATTTTTTTAATGTATTTGAGATCACTCTACTCAATAAGAGATGTTTCAATAAAATAGAATTTAGTAATGAGGAATTTCCTACAAGTTACGATATGAAAAATACTCTCCATAATCAAGAACTGTATCTATATACTTACCCATTCTATGAAAGAATTGTTAGATGTGATTATGATGTTTATAAAATTTCACCTTGGAACAGTGTTTATAACGACAAGTTTGAATTTGACATAGTTAAAAATTCGGAAGGCAAAAGATGGTTGGTTGTTTCAAGAGATCATCCATGGGGTCAGAACCTTCAAGTCAGAATGGAAAACGTTAAAAATGGAAATATTAAAATCATTCCATGTGGTGTCTCTAATCGAAATTGCACAGTTTACAAGCTAGATAACGATATCTAAATTTTTTAAACTTAAAAAAATAAAATTAAATACAAAAAATGCTTTCGGTATTAATGTATTTAATTTCATCATTTCTATGTATGGCTGTAGGTAGAAATATTAAAAATTCTGTATACGAAATTAGAGACTGTCTTCATATTCGATTTCAAACTTTTGAATTAGATTATTTAGGTGATATTATGGTTTTGTTTCAGCTTGTTTATACATTAGTCTTTCTTGAAAGTATCGAAGAGCTTTATGAGTTCTGTTATGTAATGTCAATAATTCAATTTCTAAAAATGATCTGTTCATCATCAACTGTATTACCGCCTTTAAAAAGATATTCTGATAAAATAAGATTATGGGGAATTAATGGGTCAGGAACAGAATATATTTTTAGCGGTCATGCATCTTATTCAGCGATTTGCTTTATGATGCTCTTAAGAATGAACTATTCTTTGCCTTTTCTAATTTTTTATAACTTTTTTTCACAGTTTTTCATTATTATTTCTAAAAATCATTATACAGTTGATGTTCTACTTGGTTGGATTATCAGTTGTTCAGTGTGGTTCAATGTTATTCTTTACGAAAAAATTCAAAAATGTTTATCTCAATAAATGAATGAGTTTAACATAAAGATTTTGGTATGCGTTCTCTGTTTAATCCTATTGATATTGAATGCATTGATTCTGATTAAAATCAATAGAGACAATAAGAAAGAGAAATATTGCGCCGATATTACAGGCGGATATCAATCACCTTGTAATTCAGACTGTTCTTTCGGTTGCGTAACGAATAAATAATTTTAAAATTAAAAATTTTAAAATAAATGAAGAACTATCTTTTATAGTTGAATCTTTTTCGATTATAAAAGAATGGAAAAGACAGGTTGAGAAAATGGATGACAAAGAATTGATTGATATAGCTATTGATGTGGTTAATAGAAATAATTCGAATGAAAATGAAAAGAGAACTAGATGTTTGTGTTCATGTCGAACAGAATTTTTTAATTATATTAACATAATTCCTATTGAAAAGCGTGATGAAACTATTAAGATTATGAAAAACATTTTTAGAAATAGATTGTTTGAATTGCAAAAAGAAGTTGTTGACAAGTTGAAAGAAAAATGATTTTTAAAAAATATTTTTTCGAAAAATAAAAGTAAAAATGGAAAATAATATTAACGAAGTTGAAAATGGTTTTGTGACAAAGAAATATTTTAAAGATTATAAATTGCATAGAGAAACAAAGGATGAGAAAGGAGATGCTCTTCCAGCTTGGATTCAATATTATGCAAATGGAAATAAAAGAATCGAAAAATGGTATCTCAATGGTGTTTTAAGTAGACCACAAGGTGAAGATGATAATAAGGATGACGATGAATATCAAATTGAAATTGCGGAAAATATGTTACCAACTGTGATTCATTACTATGAAAATGGCAATCCACAAACGAAAATCTGGTTCAGAAACGGAAAACGTCACAGAATCTTTTATCCTGCTGTTATCGGTTTTTATGATAGCGGTGAGATTCGAAGTGAATGCTGGTTTGAAAATGGAAACATTGTCACCAATTCAGAAGATGATTTTCCAATTAATCCTGGGTGCATAATATACTATAAAAATGGAGATATAAAGGAAGAAAGATGGTTTATTAACAATAAATTGGATAGAGAGAATGGTTTACCTAGTGTTATTGGTTATTATAAAAATACGAAATTTGGCGGTGTAACAAGGCTTTTCAATTATAAATATGATGATATTACAGGTAAGAAATACGAAAGGTGGTATCAGAAAGCTAAACCTATTTTTGAAATTTCTTATGATAAGAAAGGAAACACAAGTTTCAAATCGTTTATTGAAAAATCTGAATACCGAAGTTAACCAAAAAATGATTTTTAAAAAAATTTTTTAAAAACAACAGAAATGAGTTATATGGTCAAATGCGCTGTCATGACGGATTTTTATCTTTCGGAATTGAAACCTTGTTCTGATTTGATTATTTTTGTTTTATCAGATGATGTTTACATTCCGGTTTCAAGAAAAGATTTCAAAAAAATTATGGAATTGAAACAAACTCATACTGAAGAAAGCACAAACATTAATCAATCATTCTATAGAATTCCAAATGAAATTTATATTGATTCTTCCCTTGAAAATTGTTTCAAAAATAAAAATAATACAATGAAATTGGAACTCAAAGGTAGGTTTAAAGTTGTTTCAAAACCTAGCGAAAGAACATTTTGTTATTACACTGTAACACCGCTTAAAAGAAAAGATATTAATTCTGACGAGAAATCTGTTTTCGATTATGAATATGAAATTTCAAGTGATTCTGAAGACGAAAAAAGTAGTGTTGAGAAACAAGACATTAAAATGCTTTCAAATGAAGAAATTAAAATGCAAAATCCTGTAAGTTCAACAGCCGAGGAAAAAATATTTAGAGATTATATCGAAGAGAAATTTTTTGAAAACAATACCAAATGTATGAAAGAATATAAAAATTGTATTTTGATAGATGAAAAATGGTTTCAAAATGATAAATTACATAGAGATCATGATCTTCCAGCTGTAATTACTTGTTATGAAAATGGAAATAAAAAGAGTGATGCGTGGTATAACAATGGTAAACAACATCGTAACGTAAACAAGGTCAACAAGACTAGTGAGATTAAAAATCTTCCAGCTTATATCGAATATTATGAAAACGGTGTTGTAAAACAAGAAGAATGGTGGCAAAACAATAAAAAAAATCGATTTAATATGATTGATGAAGTGAAAAATTATGATAATAGATATCCGTGCTTGATTTCCTATTTTCAAAACGGAAATAAAAAGGAAGAGAAATGGTTTCAAAATGATAAATTACATAGAGATGATGATCTTCAAGCCGATATTATTTATTATGAAAATGGAAATAAGAAAATGGAAATGTGGTTTCAGAACGGCAAAACTAATAGAAATTATGATTTACCAGCTGTAATTTCTTATTATGAAAATGGAAATATGAAAGATCAAAGATGGTGTAAAAATGGAGAATTCCATCGTGAAAGTGATCTACCTGGGATTATTCAATATTATGAAAATGGAAAAATTCTTATTGAAAGATGGTGCAGATTTCATAAATTTTATCGTGAAAACGGATTAGCACCTTGGATAAAATATTATGAAAATGGAATTGTACATCGTGGATGGTACCAAAATCAAGATATTCTTAGTCATAATTGAATGAATACTTAAATTCAAAATTGATTTCAAAAAAAAATTTTTTGAAAAACAAAATGTATTGTGAGAAAGAATTTTTTGATTATGATAAATCAAGAATCAAGACAATACGATGGATGGTTTCTGAAACAAATCACAGACTTCATCGAGAAAACGATCTTCCAGCTGAAATTCATTTTTTCGATAACAAAAATAATACTCAGATTCAAAATCTAAAAAAAGTTATTTGGTTTAGAAACGGAAAAGTGAGTAGAGAAAATGGTCCAGCTATAGTCGAATATTATGAATACGAAAATAATAAAAGACAAGTGAAACGAGAAGAATGGTTCATTGATGATGTAAGGCATAGAGAGCATAACGAATCGTCAAATAAACCGGCTTTAATCGAATATTTTAAAAATGGTAAAGTGAAAGCTGAAGCATGGTATATTCATGGTTATCATACAAAAGGGATTGAATCACCGCAAAACGAATCTTTAAAAAATACTTCTGATCTCTGCCTTAACTTGTCTATTTGTTGTCTTTTTTTCAAATAATTACCGTCTCCATCGTCGTCCTCCTCTCCAATAAGGTCCGTGAGTCCAATTTCTACCATTACCCCATCCATATCCACCGTAAATAACAGGAACATAAACTGGATCTTGTTCAACCACAACTTTCTCTTGGTTTTTATTGCTAAGATTATTTATTTCATTTTGTTGTTTATCAACCTTGTCATGTAGAGCTTTTGTTTGGTTATCTTTTTTATGAAGTAATACATATACAACAAAAATACATATAACAACAAGTAACAAAACTAATAGAATCACTGTCTCTGTTTTCATTTATTTTTCAAAATAATTTTTCAAAATGATTTTTAAATTTTGAAAAGTATTATAAAAAAATGTCTAGAAAAGTTAACATCAATTCGTTATCTGAAAAAGAATTACAAACAATTTCTCAAGATCTTATGATTAAACAAGAACCGTCTAAATACGCTTTCTTTCAACCTCCAAAATATATTAAACTTTTCGAACTAGATAATGATACATTAAAAGTTCCTTTTTCTTACGATGAAAAACTTGATAGACCATCACGAGGCGATTTTCCAGAAACAAAAATCGATTTTGTAGGTGAACTTAGAGAACAACAAAAAAAAGTTAAATCTGAAGCTATAACAAGTCTTAACAATCACGGTTCTGTTATCATAGCTTGTTTTCCTGGATTTGGAAAAACTTGTCTTTCTATTTATATTGCTTGTAAGCTTAAAATGCCTTCACTTATCATTTGTAATAGAATTGTTCTTATCAAGCAGTGGGAAGAGTCGATAAGAAAATTTGCTCCAACAGCTAGAATACAAGTTCTAGATTCTACTATTAAACTTAAAGATGCAGATTTTTATATCATCAATGCATCCAATGTCCCTAAACATTCAAATTCTTTCTACAAGGATATTGGAGTTCTCATTGTGGATGAATGTCACCTCATTATGGCTGAAAAACTTTCCGAATGTATGAGATCCATCTTTCCGCGTTATCTTATTGGTCTTTCAGCAACACCATATAGGCATGATGGATTGAATGATCTTTTCGATTTTTATTTTGGCAAAAAGAAGATCGAAATTAAACTTTTTAAAAAACACACTGTATACAAGGTGAACACTGGTTTCGTTCCAGAATTTAAATTGAATAAAATGGGAAAGATAGATTGGGGTTCGGTTCTTGATTCTCAATGTAATAATCCAGAACGAAATGAGATGATTATTAATATAATTAAAAAGTTTTCTGACAAAGTTTTTTTAGTTCTTTGTAAACGGGTTGAACAAGCTAATTTTCTTCTTTCTAGATTGAAAGAAGAAAAGGAAGATGTAACTTCTTTGATAGGTAAAAATCAAACTTACGAACAAAAAAGTAGAATACTTATTGGAACCGTTCAGAAAGCTGGAACAGGCTTTGATCATCCAAGATTAAACGCAATGATTCTTGCTTCCGATGTAGAACAATATTTCGTTCAATTTCTTGGAAGAGTTTTCAGAAGAGAGGATACAGAACCGATCATATTCGATCTTGTTGATAACTTTGGATTACTTCAAAAACATTATAAATCGAGACAGTATGTGTATGTTCAGCACGGTGGGTTGATTAGAAATTATTCTGAGATTGAAAAAGAAAATTAATATCTTTTTTTAAAATAATTTTATTAAAAAAATTATTTTTAAACATTCAAAACCCTTTTCAATAAAAGTAAAGTAACTATGGCTAGAATTACGATTACAATAATATAAATTGTTTTGTCACTACTATAAAACTTTGAACAGATTGGGCAGTCTTGAATATGCCTTGCAATATCAATACAGTTACCGAAAGGCTGAGTGAACCTTTCTACTTGATGAGTTGGCATCTGCATCTGTGATTGCATCTGCTGAACCTGATTACCGCCTTGTCTAGCATAATATTCTGCTTGATTCATATTAGAAGGTATCATATCTGTCATCATACCAATCGAACCATTATTACTCATTCCCGCCTCAATTTGTGGTTTATGCGGATTTCTTAAATATTTTTGAAACTTTTCTTCATCGCTAGGTCTGTCACCTTGATTTCTGAAATTCATATTAGGATTATGATTTGGGTTATGACCTCCTCTTTCTAAATCTTCAAGATCGGGTAACTCATTTAATGGTGTAACATTTCCATAACTCATTTTTATTTTAGAAAATTTATAAAATATTAAAAAAATTTTTTACACTTATATAACCTTCTGAAAACATTTCCAATTTCATTCTCGATTTGACGTTGAAATCAATAACATTTCTTGACAAAACAGTTTTAATCTTAATTATAGACGATTTGCCAGTTGCTTGTGATATTTTATGTTTGACAGCCTGTGTCATAGGAATCTGAAGTAGTTTTGTAAAATAATTTAATATACCTTCAGTTGGCTCGTCTTGAAGATTCTTTTCATTAACATCGAGAAATAAACCGATAACTTTGGTTCCCAATTCTTCACCTTTTAATATGGGGAAATTATCTGCTATTCCACCATCGATATAAAAGCAATCCATATATTGAAATCTATCGAAGACAATAGGTATGTTTGCTGACATTCTAAGAGCAACTAAACAGGGCATATCCGGGTAGTTTTCTATATTCAAATATTCTGTCATACAAGTAGTCATATTGTAGGTAACACAAACAAGTTTTTTTTTAAACATATCGTAAAGCTGTTGCAAGGTTATGAATTTACCGATTTTTGAAATTGTCATTTTTTCTAAAGCCTCATTAATATGAGTGAAAGACGTGGCTCCAAATCCATTTACTATATTTATAACATTGATTCCACTTGCATTTTCTAGCCATTTATTTTTGAATAAAGAAATGACAATTTCGATAGGTGTGTAACCTATAATCAAAAGATAACAAATAATGGAACCGATAGACGTGCCGATGTATGTTTTAATTTGATTTATTTTTTCAGAATCAAGTAAAGCTTGAATTGCACCTAACAAATAAAATCCTTTTATTCCGCCACCACTCAAAACCAATGTATCGTATTCTTCTTTTTTCTTCTCTTCCATTTTCTTTTAAAAAATTTTTCTTTTAAAAGAAAATGGAAGAGTATGGAGAATATGAATATAGTCAAGAATTTTCTGCTTTTGAAAGAGCCAATCAGGGTGGCCCACTTCATGAATTTTTAACAGATGTGAAAATGGATGAAAAGCTGACTAGATCAGCTTCACCAGAAGATCGATTTATGGTGTTTGTCAATGCTATTTCTGCTGATCTTAAATTAGATCAGAGAGATATCAGAAAAATGTTGAGTGTTGTCGAAGAACATAGAATAAATCACATAGCTTATCGAAACCCTGCAGTGTTTGTTTTAGGATTTATAGCTACTAATGGTGGTTCAAATCTAATTTCAAAAAGAAATGTTGAACGTGTTTTTGGTATGCTTGACAAATTCAAAACTTCAGAAATTACGAGACCCGATGTTGTTAGATACATGCGTTTTTGGATGACATTAAACGGTAATCTATCAACTATGGAAATCGTTGATTAATCACAAAATTTAATTAAATTTTCGATGTGCATTAAATATCGGTTCCAATTGTCTTCAAAATATTTCTTTTCGTCTTCTTCAATTTCATCAGCCTTGTTTCTGATTTCAAAATCGTAAAAGTTTTTATTAACAATAATTTCGGTTTGATTATTCTTTTTTTCGTTCTTAACAAAATCAAATATGATTATGTCTTTGATTTTTCCATTTTCATAAACAATTTCTTTTGATGTTAAAATTTTAAATGAAACAGCAAGCAGAACTAAAGCTAGTAAATATCTACATTGTTTATAGTCTAAATCGTGTATAGTTTTCATTCTTAAAACATAATGTTCGTATAAAGAATCTTTAATATTTTTCTTTCTTATGTCTTTCCAGTTTTGTTTAGAATAATTGTTATTTTTTTCCACCTCGTAGAAAAGCGTCTTCTTTTTATCTTTTTCTTTACGAGAAAATAAACCGAGTTTGTCTGTTAATAAAGTATAAATTTCAGAATATAATTCTTCTATATTCTTTCGTTCTATTTTATAAGTAAATTCTTTGCCCTTGTATCCACAGCACAAATAATCTTTACATATGTATGTGCCTTGAGGTGATCTTCCATAAGCTAGTTTTTCAAACACAGCTTCCCAGAAGGTATCATTTGCATATTCACAGCATTCGAGAAAAAAAGGATATATGATTTCGCGTTTGACAGGCATTCTTTTGTTTATAATATTTCTTTTTTAATTCAAACGAAAAGTAAATTCGTTTTAATGGTATTGATATAAAAAAATTAATTAGGGTTGTAAAATAGTTCGAAATGTAATTATGAAATTACGACTTGTTTTGAATACTTTTTTCTATATTACGATATTATGAAATATCATAATTCGGTTGTCTCTAGGTGCTACAAACTTCGATGTAGTGTTTCTTTGCTGTTGACACCAGGTATAGACAACTTTAACCAAAAGTTAAAGTTGTCAATGTAATAAATGCATAAAAAGGCTGATGTTAATCATTATTGTTGAAATCATAAAAGCCAGGTTCATTTCGTCTTTTAAATTCGTTATTTCATCTCTTAAATTTCCAATTGTATCTTCCGTTTTTGATCTCTCAATTTCGTTGATACATTTTTCAGTATACTTGTCAAGCTTGTAATAAATTTCTTTGAGTTTCTCACTTGGAATAATTGTTATATTCTTTTTAATGATACTTTTCACTTTCTTTTCAAATTTTTCTGAGCACAAAATATTATTTTCGTAATCAAAAAATCCAAGTTTAAATACATTCGTTGACATTCTTTTCTTTTTTATTTAGATTTTTTTAAATAAAAGAAAATGACTCGAACAATCGTTTATCTTAAAAAATCCAATAAGCCTGGAAAAAAGTTTATGGTTCGTGTAAATGGAAAAACTATTCATTTCGGTGCTAAAGGTATGAGTGATTACACTAAACATAAGGATAAAGAAAGAATGAAACGATATACAACACGACACAAAAAAAATGAAAACTGGAATAAAAGCGGTATTAAAACGGCTGGTTTTTGGAGTAAATGGTTACTCTGGAATAAACCAACTTTAGCAGGTTCGAAAAGAAACATTTCTTCTCGGTTTAATGTAACCTTCAAATCTGGTTGGCCTAAAAAATAATTAGGCTTGATAACACTTGCAATTCATTGGAGTTTTGCAATCTGGAGGAAGGACGAATAGATCGTTACTCAAAATGTTTATATGATACAATCTGCTTTCGTTTTCAATTATTAAATCGATGGTTTTGGATGCCCAACCAAAGTTGAAACTTGATACTTTGAAATTTAATGTTTCTAGTTTTAATACCTCTTTAATTTTTTGTTTTAGAAAAAGTATATTTTCAACGCTTTCACTCGTTATGTTTTTAGCGATTTCGAAGCATGTTTTCATTCAGTTTCTCTTATCAAAATCAGCTTGTTTTTAAATTTTAAAAATGATTTTAAATTTTTTTTTTTCTGAAATCACAAATGATTAAAATCGATGTGTCTAAAATACCAGTTGATAACAAGACGTATAAATGTTCATATAAACTAAAGAATGATGATATGTTTAATTTTTTTGTGATTAGAACACGTGATAAAGAAGACGATGACAACGTCAAATCTTCATTTTATATTAGGCAAAAACAAAGCAAAAAACTGTTTCAAGTTTCCAGATTTGAACTTGTTGAATACATCGAAACTCTAAATTTCAGAAAAAATGTTTTAGAGCTTATTTGTAAGTCTTGTCCATTCTTTTCAACACTTGTAAACGATATTGATAACGATATCGTTTTCACAAGGATAAATGGAATGTTTCTTTTCGGCTTTCTAGAATCTGCAAACGCAAATAAATTGATTAAAGGGCATATGCAGTCTGGAAAAACATGGTTAATCATTTCTATTTGTTTGTATTACTATCTTGTTTATAGAATTTCAAGCATCATTCTCATTCAAAATTCTATCGATGCAATGAAACAGTTTTTTGATAGACTTGAAAATACTAGAAAAAAATATGAGAAAAAATTGAAGACGTTAGAAACACGCGTTGCGTTGATCAATTTCGATAGAGGACGAAACACTATTGAAAAAGAGATTTCGAACGCTGTAACAACAAACAGATCTTATATTTTTGTTTCATTGAGAAGTGAAAGCGATATTGAACCATTAATTATCGCTATTGAAAAAACACAATCAAAGCGTATCGTATCTATTTTTGACGAATCTGATTTTGTTGATTCTGGAGCTAAAAACATTTCTCAGGAAAGTTTGATCAAGTTGAAATTAGCAACAAGCGTAATTTGGAACGTAACAGCAACACCGATTTCTTCTCTTATGAAAGAAGAAATCGGTGTTGCTAATGTTTATTTAATGCCCAAACCGAAGCATTACAAATCTATCTCAGAGATTCACTTTCAAAGTGTTATCGGAAATTTTTGTTCTTTAAGGGATCACGATCCATTTATTCTTATTCCAAGTTTACAAAACTACATTGATACCTTTTCAAAGTCAAAAATATACAGTTATGGATCACAGTATCACCCTGTTATTTCTCTTGTTAGAGTAACAGGTATTGTTGAAACCATATTGTGGCTTGGAAATTATATCAAGGCCAAACACAAAGATATCACTGTTATTACTTATAATGGCGGTAACCACGGAATAGGTCTTTATCATTCTTCTCTAAATGAAAAAATCAAAATTGAAGATGCTAAGAAATACGAGTTCAAAAACGGAATTCATACTTTTCTTGATTGTCACATTTCAAAAATTTTCGATTTTCTTCAAGAAAGAGGAATTGAAAATCACAAACATATCATGATTATTGCAGGTAAGAAAGCAGATCGTGGTATCACGTTTACTTCAACATATGATAAAATGATTTCCAAAAAACAGATTCCATGGCATCTCACAGAAATGTTTTTGATGGTTTCTCAATCTTCCAATCAAGCAAGTATACTGCAGGTTGTTGGTCGTTTGTGTGGTATCTACTATGATACAATTCCTCTAACTGTTTACAGTAACGTTAATGAAGATATTATCAAAGCTTACCATGCACAGGAAGAATTACTTGAGAGAAGTCTCGAAAATGAACAGAAAGACATTGCTATTAAAGAAGTTATTATACGAATTCCAATTTCAAGAGAGAAATGTAGTAAAAGACGATTTACTAACCCAAAAGTCAGTTGTAAAATTTCAAAAGTTGATGATGATTCGATTTACGGTGGTTGGGATTGGGAAGCTGAAGATAGAAAAATCGAATTGGAAGAAGCAGATTTCGAAAATAGAAAAAGTTCTCTTAAAAAATCTAAGGCGAAAGAAGAAATTGAACAAATCAGAAAAGGAATTCAAAACGATATTCCAGTTTCAAAAGAAAAACTACAAATCAAACTTGACAGTAAAGAATCTAAATTTATTTATGAAAAAGATCTTGGTGAAGTTGGAAAAGAGCTCTTTTCATATCTTTATGATGAACTTGAAAACCAAGACAAAGATGACTGGTTTATTGCATCTAAATTCTATCGTGAAGGCAAAAAAGATAGACAAAATCTATGGCATTTTTATGAAAAAGCTAAAAGCGAATTCACCCTCAAAGAACGATCTATTGGAATTTCCAAAGAGAATGATCACTTCTACATTAGATTATCTTAATCGGTTTCTGACAGACTGTCGCTATAAATAAAAAGTTTTTCAGTTCTATGTATCACAGAAATATTATAATTCGATTTCATTTGTTTTCTCCAAACACAAATGAAATCTTTCGGTGCTTCGTATTCAGAAATTATAACGAGATTATTTTTTGACCATTCACGCATCGTATCCCAGAAACTTTTAGAATCAAAGTTGACAAAATATTCAGAATGAAATCCATTACCCTTATAAGGTGGATCACAATAAATAGTCATACCAACCGGTTTAAATTTTCTGTAATCTCTAGCTTTCATAAATTTGATGGATTGCAAATACGGAACCATCTTTAAAAATCCATTTTTCGAATTTTGAATATAATCACGTGTTCCAGCCTTTGTTCTATATCCAGAAAAATATATTCCAGAATAACTACATGCAACGCCGACAAAACCTTTTAAGGCCGAACTTTCATCTGATTTCTTGAGTTTATCAAATGTTTTTTCATCGCATTTTTCAGGTGGAATCCAACCTTCTTTTAAAGCAGAAAATAATTTTATTATATTAGCGTTTGCATCACATGCAACACATTTTCTATTTTCTTTTGCAAAATGAATTTGAACTCCTAGCAAACCACAAAATGGTTCGAAATAAACATGATTTGTCCCCCAGTTTAATTCTGCTTCAATAAGCTTAATTACGTTATGAATCTCTTTTCCAAGACGAGCTTTACCTCCACCATATACAGGCATTTTTTTAATGACAATATGAATTAAAAAAAAAAATTAAATTAGAAATGTCAATCGAAAACAAATTGAATGATGAAATACTAAAAAAAAATTTTGATGAAGTATACAAAATCTGTTTGAACAACAAGTTTGAAACGCTTTATAATTTTCTCAAGGAATCCTCAAATAAGAACGTTGTTAACAAAGAGATAATTAAGCCAGATTTCAAACAAATCAAAATTAAACTTCTCTGCAACTGGTGTTCAAGCGATAAACTAACTTCTTTGTGGAATAAGATGAGTAAAGGTAACTATACTTGGAATAATATCGTTTTAGTTGTCAATGAAGAACCAGATTATTGGGTTATCATCAATGGTGTTTTCGACCCAAATGAAAAATATGACAGAAAAAAAACTATTGTATTTAGAATGGAACCGAAAATGAAAGACAATATCAATATCTGGAAAGAATGGGCTGATCCAAACCCTTCAGATTTTTTAAAAGTTTTCAAACATGAAAACAAGAATGAATTTAACAATTGTGAATGGCATATTTCTTTAACGTATAATCAGCTTTCAAATTTTACTTTTAGAAAAATTTATAACAAGGAACTGTCAACAGTTTTGAGTTCTAAGTATTCAGATATAGGGCACGTTAAAAGAATCAATTTTGTCAGATTCATCGAAAAGCATATAGTTGTTCATGTTTACGGTGACAATAAATGGAATTACAAGAATTATAAAGGTTCACTTCCTTATCATCAAAAAGATAACGCACTCATCCCCTACAAATATACTTTTAATTGCGAAAACCATTTTCTACCTAATTACTTTACTGAAAAACTAATAGATGGTATACTAAGCGAATGTTTGGTTTTCTATTGTGGTTGTCCAAATATTAAAAATTATATCGATGACAAAGCTTTTATCTACCTTGAATTGTCTAACTTTGAAAAAGACATTAACATAATTATACACGCTATCAACAATAATCTTTATGAGGAGAGATTGCCTTACATTAGACAAATGAAACAAAAAATCTTAAATGAACTTCAATTCTTCCCTAGATTAGAAAACTTTTTTAAAAATAAAAATTAAGACAAAAAAATTTTTTAAAAATGATTTTAAAAAATAGCCATTTACTATAAAAAATGTCAAAATCAGTCAATACTTCAGGTTATGCTAAAATTGTTTTCAAAGGCGTAGATGGAATGAAGAAAGTAAATCAATTAACTACATTCGAAAAATTTAAAACTAAAAATATGTTATTCTCAGATGTAAGCGTGAACAAAGTTCCAAACAGCACAATTAGTTATAAACGTGTTAATATTGCTACTAAAAATAGTGATAATACTTATGGTGATCTTCTTATTTTAACTCCTCGTGTATTCTCATTCGGTGTATCTGAAAATAAAAGTTTTAATGATCCTACTCAACGCAGTGGATATACTCTTCCTTTGTGTTTGTGGAGTAGAGATGGACCAACAGAAGAAGAAAAGAATTGGATTAGTTCTTTCGAAGACCTGTGTAAATATGTCAAATCTTGTGTTGATACCAAGCCACAAGATTTTGGGGTTCCAAGAGGTCAATCGCTTCAAGAAAAATATAATCCACTCTTTCAAAAGAAAGATGATGTTACCAATGAAGTGATTGATAAAAGCAAGGGTCCAACTTTGTATGCAAAGTTATTAGAATCTAAGAAAACGAATTCTATTTCAACCGTTTTCAGAGATGTTTATGGTGCTGATATTGAACCGTTATCACTACTTAAACGATATTGTTACGTTCAATGTGTTTTGAAGATTGAATCTCTCTATATTGGTTCTGGAAAAATTATTCTTCAAATTAAGGTTACAGAAGTAGCAAATGTAGAACTTGTAGAATCTGGCCCAAGAACTGCTTTCATCAAACCAATTAAAACTAAGATGGTTATGGCTTCTAATGGAAAAAATCTTAACGATACTGATACAGTTGATGAAAACGAAAACGAAAGTGAAACCAAAAATTCAAGTGAAGAAGGAAATGGAAGTGTCGAGAATTCTGAAGATGAAGATCAACCAACCTTAGTTTTGAATACAAAACTTGAAACCAAGCCTGAACCAGAAAAAGAGAAACCAAAGTCCAAACCACAAGCTCGACGTGTTGTTCAAAAGCAAACATAAAAATTAAATTTTAAGTTAAATTAACTTAAAATAAATATGAAAAGAATGTCTACAAAACACATGATAAACATTTTTTTAAACGAACCTTTGAACTACGAAAGAATGCTTGAAATTCCAACTGAAGAACTCGAATTTTTAAAGGATGAATGTGATTCAGTAATGAAAGATTTGAAAATAGAAATCATAAAAGAATTTGAAAGTATCAAGAATGTTCTCGACAAAATGAGAGAATTAAAACTTCAACTTAAGAAGCTGAAAGAAAGACGTGAAATCTACAAAACATTTATTTCTATAGATAAAAATCAAAGCATTCTTTCAGATTCTTCAATCAATTCCAATAATCTTGAAATCAAACATATTTCACTAAGTCAACTTTTCAAAGATATTGAAGATGACAAACTTATTGATGAACCAGTTTCTAATCCCATGTTCAAGACAAATAAACAACCGAGTTTGAGTAAAATTGTAATACCGGAAATTAAAACAAAAAGTATTCCAAAGGCATCTGCATCCGCTGTTTTAAAAAAATCAAATCCAATTGCTCAAACAAAATCTAAAATAACCCCACCTGGTTCAGGTTTAGTTACCCCTAAAATCTATTCTTCTTCTAAAAAACTTTAAAAATAATTTTGAAAAGATAAAGTTAAATGAGTAACAATAATGATTTTAAAGTTTTTGATCAATTGAATACCAGTTACAATCGATACACCTTTGAGTTACAAAATGGAGTTGATTTAAAAAAATTTCATTAATAATAAATGTCATTTGCTGGAAACTTTTTCTATTATGTTTGTTATTATCTTTCTCAAAATAATCAAACCATACCAAGAACATGCTGTCGTGAAACATCTTTTACATTTGAGATAGACCACATTACCTTTTGGAATTATAATATTGAAGAACCAAGCAATGAAACTCTTTTAACTTATGATCCAGAAGTAATTTCTTCTTTTGCTAAAAAACATAAAGTTATGTTTGATAAGAATATACAGGTTATGAAAAATATTATTAATTTAGCAACCAACAATGCTGAATTAACACATCAACTTACAGATGATGATTTTGTCGCGTTGATTTCAACTTATAATCCAACTTATTTCACTTATTAATTTCAAAAAAGTTTTTTGAAATTTATTTTTTAACACAATACACGATTTTCACAATCATCGTTACAATAATCAAAAAAATTATAAAAGTAAACAGTAAAACATAAGTTTTTTTTCTTTTTTTAGAAACTACATCTTTGCCTGCAATAAATGTTTTCCAATTAGGTAATTCTGAAACAGATATTGGGGTTGAGAAATTATACCACGGTTTAGTTATCATAGTTCTTCTTGTGAACCCTGTTTCTGGATCTATACCACCTGCAAAAACAGAATAATCATTTGTTATCTTTTGTCTACTTTTAATATCGGTTTCAGATTCAGACCAATTCGAACCGATATTGCCCAGTGTGTAAGTTTTTGAATAAAAGAAATCTGGAAGACCACTGATTACATTCTCTTCGATCTGACAATTGTTCTTTCCTCGAATCATATAAAAATAACCATTTCTACCCCAATTATCACCCCAAGAATTTTTTATTATCCAGTATTTTTTATCGCCTTTCTCACCCCATCCAACTATTTCTATTGCGTGTCCGCCAATTGGTCCATCTTTGCCATTCCATTCGTATATTTCATTTTTAGCATCGAAAGTATAGAAATCTGGATATATCATCATACCAGTTGAAACAGGCCCCCAATGATATATATCTGAACATATATTTATGTCACTTCCACCATCTTTTGAAACACCAGGTATACTGTAGTAATGAAAACATCTATAAAATCTAGCTGGTGTTCCATATTCAAAGCCAGAATATTTATCCATGCTGACATCGACACACATATCACCAAGTGGTCCTGTGATATCACATAGAGGAAGTTGTTCGTCTTTTTCAAACTTGGATAGGCTTGTAAAATCGAGTTTATTTCCAAGTGATTTATCATATGGAACACATGCTTCAGAATTGGTTCCTATAATATATAAATATTTCCAAGCATCGATCAAACTATTGCCTTGACAAGCCCCATTTTTAATACTTTTTATATTAAGATCGTTTTTCTCTTCTAAAGAAGATTGATTTAATATTTCATCTTTAAGAAAATCACAAAGTATAAGTTTGGTTGGTGATAGCTCTATTTTCATTTTTCCTTTCGATTGAATATTAAATCGATCTGCAAGTGTGCTTGTGCTTGCGAAAGCCCAACATGAACCACATCTTTGTTGATTTCTTATTGGGCTTAAGTAATCTTTCCAAACCTTGCTTCCATCAAAAAATCTCGGAATTGGAATAGAAGCAGAACCACCAAATTTTATTTTTGATGACAGATTTTTTGACAAACTTTCAAATCGGTTATTAGTTGAATATGAAAAAGATCTCAATGTCGTAAGGGTCGGATGAGAATCGATTTTAAATTGTAAAGAAGCACTCAATTTCATTTTATTTTTAAATTTTAAAAAAAATTTAAAAATCGCATTTGGTTGCAATTAAAAAATCTAAATCGTCTTTAGAAAGTTTGTCAAAAAGATGTCTTAAGACATCTTCCGAATCCTCTTTTTTATCAGTCTCTGTTGAAAAGTTCTTTTTAGAAACTTTGTCATCGCTCATAAGATTAAACTTGTCTAAAATAGTTGGAGATATGGTGCAATTAGAAATAATCATATCTTGAAGGCCAAGACAAAACTCTTTTTTTCTTACAAGTTTTAGAATATTTTGAAGCAGTTGTTCAAGGTCTTCTCTAGCAATAATGGCTTTTTCTGTGTAATCCCTTCTATACAAGTTATCTTGAAAAATATCGAAATAGATTTTTCGAAAAAGATTGACACAATATGTCTTCAAAGCAAAAGATATGTTTTTACTTATTTCTTCCAATCTACAATCCATTTTCCAGAATCGCTTTCCGTCTGAATTTATCTTTTCCAAATAATAAAAACTATAGGGATCTTCTGTGTTTGTTTTCTCAGGTTTTATATAAATAATATTGAAAAATTTGTAAGGATTGTTAAGGATTCTTAACATATTTTCTTTGAGAGTAAATATAACGATTCCGTAATTGTAAAACTTTTTACAAATATCTTCGATATTGAAAGGAATATATCGCTTAGAATAATCCATATGGATTTTTAAGACGGATTTCAGTTTGAATTGTTCATCTGGTGTTATTTCTGTGTTATAATACGAATCAAAGTAAATTAAACGGCTTTCAAGACCATTCAAAGATCTTTGAATAAGTTCTGTTATTCTTTTCTCATCGTATTTTTTAGAAACGAAAGTAGCCTTGAGTTTACTAATATTATCATTGAGAAGACTAATGTAAGCATCGATATTTAGTTTTCCTAAAAGTTTAAATCTGGTTAACTTTAGAGAATCTAAATCTTTTTTATGAACTCTTGCTTTTGAGATGGTTGAGAATATATTTTCAATCATATTTACAGTTTCCTTATAAGAAACATCAGTGTGTTCGCTTTTAATAGTATTAAAAGTTTCATCGATTTTCTTAATCTTTTCTTCGGTTTCTTCTACTGTCTTTTCATTTTCCGCTTTCTTAATACATCTAAATGTTATTTTTTTCGATTCATCCTTGTCTTCTTTTTCTGTTTTGATTTCTTTTTCCGATTCATTACTTTCGGATGATACCTCTTCTTTTTCTTTTTCATCTTTTTCGTCTATCTTTTCTGTTAAATTACCATTGACATCTATTTCGAAAAGTTGATTTTTATTTTGAACCAGAAAAGATAGATCAATATCGTCATGAATATTAAGAAGAATCTTTTTGTTACTTTCAGTTTCATCAAATAATTTTGAAACCGAAATGTTAGTATTCTTCTCGAGAAGAAATGTTAAAATATTATTTTTTAACATTTCTTTTCTATACATGTTTTTCAGGTTTATTATATTTTTTTCAAGAGTTTTAATTGTAAACAAACTTTCTTTTTGTTTCAATTCTAATTTTGAAACAAGATTAGAAAGGGAAACACCAAGCATTTATTTTATTTTTTAAAAATGTTAAAATTCATTTTTAAAAATCAGTTTTTTAGTTGAGATGCTTCTGTGTTGTATTTGTCTCTTTCTGGTTGTGAAAGAGATCTCCATCGCAATCCAAGTTCTTTCGAAACTTGTGGAAGTCTCCAATCGCTGTGTTCCTCTTTAATTTTTTGTCTTTCGATTGAACAAAAGATATCGTAACCAGATTTAGTTTTCTTTTTTCTTTGTTTTTTTTCTTCATTGTCGTCCTCTTCAATAACGAAGAGATCTTTTTGACAACAATGAACAACAGGTGTTGCAGGTTTACTTTCATCCGTTTCAGTAGTATCTTCATCGTCGTCTTCATCGTCTTCATCATCGTCGTCTTCATCGTGATCTTCTTCGTCAGAAGATGAATATTCAGAATAGTCTGATTCATCGGATTCAAATGATTCGTCGCTCTCTGAGTGGCTTTCATACCCCCTTTCATATTCACTCTCATACTCTGACTCAGTTTCAGATTCACTTTCAGAATAACTACTTTCAGAATAACTACTTTCTGATTCACTTCTTGGCATTTATAATTTTCAATTAATCTTTAAAATAATTTTCAAAATTATAAAAGATGTCTAAATTCAAAAAAAAAGATTCATATTCTGAAAGCATGCATTCGGAAGAAAATTATGATTTAAAGAAAAATAAAAAATCTGTTAATGAAGGGATTTTAGCCAATGGTGAAAAACTTTCTAAAGCAGACAAGATTTTCGCTTCAATTGGAACTTTAGAAGAATTAAATGCTTATATAGGATTGGTTAAAGCCCAATTTTATAACTCTCAACAATCTTATAAAATATTTTTATTTGCAAGACTAACTCAGATTCAAGAAACTATTTTATATATAATAGGTTCATTGTCAACTAGCAAAAAGAATCTTGCTCAATATGAAAAGACAAGATTTTCTAGAATATACGAAAAAAATGTAGCTGAAATACAGGAAGAAATTAATAAGATTACGAACGCGTCAAGTTCAACAAACTCCTCAAATGAAGAAAACAAATGCCTTGAAAAGAAAGATTATTTAATGATTCTTCCAGGCCAATCCGTAGTTCAAAGTCACCTTTTATATATAAGAACATTAATAAGAAGATCTGAAAGGCAGATTATCGCTTCAAAGAATCAAAATCTGGGTTTAATTCCAGAAGAAGAAATTATAAAATATTTGAACATTCTTGGTGACTTTTTTTTATTTGTTGCGAATTCAAAAAATAATTAAAGATAAAAAATGTTTTTAAAATGAATAACGAAGTTACTTTTCTAGCATTTAGAACTATTTGTAATTTTGTCAATGATCTCACATCTGTTTATGGTTCCAAATACAAACCACTTAGATTGTATCACAGATTAATTAATCAAACCCAGATTGGTCATGTAGAAGCAATTGATAAACATGTTTCAATTTTTCGTGATTTTTGTGTTCAGAACCGTGATGCAATCTACGAAAACAATTCTTCAAAAATCAAGACAAACACAGTTACTTATTCTAATAAAGTCTATATTAATTTCTCGCATGTTTTTGATATTGCAGATCCGGATACGAAGCCTATTATCTGGAGACATCTTCTAACTATAAGTGCTATTCTCGATCCTGCAGGAAACGCTAAAAACATTCTTAAAAATATTTCAGAAAACAAAAATGAAGACGAAAAAGTTGGTGAAACAGACTTTCTTAGCGATATGATTGACAAAGTAGGAAAAAATATCGATCCAAATGCATCTCCAACAGAAGCCATTTCGTCGCTTATGAAATCTGGTTTAATGACAGATATACTTGGAAGCATGGAAAGCGGTCTTAAAAATGGTCAATTGGATATGAGTAAATTACTTGGGTCTGTTCAAAAAATGGTTGGTTCATTGAAAGATCAAGTGGGTGACGACCCAGATGCTAAGCAAGCTGTATCATTAATTGATACAATGGTCGGTAGTATGAACAACGGTGAACAGCCAAATTTAGGTAGTATGATGAGTATGGTGTCAAGCATGATGATGAGTGGAAATAATAATTTTCCTAAACCGAAATAATTTTTTTAATTTCAAAAATTAAAAAAATTAAAGATTGTTTTGTTGCAACCCAATTGGAAGTTTTCTTCTATTACTTTCTAAATATCGTCTTTTACTCCATTTAGATGATTTTGGAAGTGATGGTATCAAATCGTTTCTGACACGATTTGTTTTCGAATCGATCAAGACGAAACCATTGTAAATACTAGAATCATCGCTCCAATCGTTCCAATCGTCTCCGTCACTTCGATCACTTCGATCACTTTCGTTTTGGGTTTGGTCTGTTGTCGAAAGAAACTTTTCTTTCTTTTTATAGATCAAAACCAGAATCAAAACAATTAAAAGTATTAAAATAACAATTGAAAACAAAATCCATCCCAGTTTCATTTATTTTTAAAAATAAAAAAATGATTTTTAATTTTTTTCAAAAAAAAATTAAAATGCAATACTACAAAGTTTTAAACAATGAAATGAAACACAATGGTTTTCAATATCAACTAGGGTTGAATATTGATACATCTGAATTCAACGATAAAGAATGCGAAAAAGGTCTTCATTTCTGTAAAAAAGAAGACATTGGATCATGGCTGAGTTACGGTTCTAAATTAGCTTTTATTACTATTCCTGAAACGGCAAAAGTTTGTTATTTTGAAAATAAAAGCAAAGCTAGTTCTATCTTTATTGAAAAAGTTGTCGATTTGCAAGATTGGAATGAATGGGAAAATAAAGAATTCTGTTTGGAAGCTGTAAAACGGGATGGATTGGTTTTGAAGTATGTTAAAAACCAAACTGAAAAAATCTGTTTAGAAGCTGTAAAAAAGAATGGATATGCTTTACAGTATGTTAAAAACCAAACTGAAGAAATCTGTTTAGAAGCTGTAAAACAGGATGGATATGCTTTACTGTTTGTTAAAAATCAAACTGAAGGAATTTGTTTAGAAGCTGTAAAACAGGATGTAAATGCTTTGTCTTTTGTTAAAAACCAAACTGAAAAAATATGTTTAGAAGCTGTAAAACAGGATGGAAATGCTTTGTTTTCTGTTAAAAACCAAACTGAAGAAATCTGTTTAGAAGCTGTTAGAAATTATGGATGGGCTTTACAGTATGTCGAAAACCAAACTGAAAAAGTGTGTTTAGAAGCTGTAAAACAGGATGGACATGCTTTGTATTTTGTTAAAAACCAAACTGAAAAAGTGTGTTTAGAAGCTGTAAAACAGGATGGAATGGCTTTAGAGTATGTTAAAAACCAAACTGAAGAGATGTGTTTAGAAGCTGTAAAAAAGAATGGGTGTGTTTTATGCTATGTTAAAAACCAAACAGAAGGAATCTGTTTAGAAGCTGTAAAACAGGACAGAGATGCTTTGAAATATGTTAAAAAGTAAACTCAATAAAAATTTTTAAAAATGATTTTAATTTTTTTTTCGAAAAAAAAATTAAAAATGGAAACTCATCTTGAAGAAAAATATATTTGGAATATACTCGATTCGTATTTTCGTGCAGTTTCTTTGGTTGATTGTCAAATATCATCCTTTAATGATTTTGTAACATACGGTCTTCAAGAGATCATTGAACAGAATTCTGTGATTTCATCACAAGGATATTCGATTAAATTTGAAAACGTTTGTTTGGGTCAATCTTTTATCTGTGAGACAAACAGGGAACTGCATCCTTTATTTCCCTTTGATGCAAGAAGAAGAATTCTGACTTATGATTGCCCTATCTTTTGTAATATTATTGAAACTAATTCAAATTCGGAAAATAAAAATGAAACCGTTAAAGAACACAATAAAATCATGATTGGTAGATTGCCAATTATGCTTCGATCGTGTATTTGCAATCTCTATTCTTTGTCACCAGAACAAAGAATAGAAAAAGGTGAATGTAGAAACGATTCTGGTGGTTACTTTATTATTAAAGGAAAAGAAAGAGCTGTTGTATCTCAGATGAGAGGAATTTATAATCAAATTTGTGTCTTCAAACAAAAAGGTGAAAAGAAGATCAAATATTCGGCTGAAGTTCGTTCAATGTCAAATGAAACCAATCATTCGGTTTCGATTAAAGCAATTATTGAGACCGATGAAAGAACTATTTCATTTATTCTTCCTCATATCGGAAAACCTATCTTAGCCGGAATTCTTTTTAAAGCGTTTGGTTTTCCATCAGAAAAAGATATTCGTAATTTGATTAGAATCAAGCCAGATCCGAAGTATGAAAAACTAATTCTTTATATTTATAGAGATTCGTTGATTTGTGAAACTCAAGAAGAAGCTTTGAAATTTATTGCTAATCACGCCATTCACGAAATTCCAAGTAACGAAAAAACCAAGTATGCATGGCAAGTAATTCAAAATGAATCTCTTCCTCATTTCGGAATTTCAGGCACAATTAAGGAACAATCTTTATTTTTTGGAATGATGATCAATAAACTTTTTAGAACCTTGAAGAAAGACAGAGCTGAAGATAGTAAAGATAATTATATTAACAAAAGAATTGAAAGCACTGGAATGCTTTTTTCGGAAATTTTTTGTAATCTTTTTAAAAAATTTATTAACACCATTTCATCCCGTATTACAACACTTAAACAAAAACCAGATATACTTTCACTCATCATCAAAAATAATAATATCATCACAAAAGGTCTTCATCAATGCATGGCCACTGGAACATGGAATGTTCAGAAAAATGGTTCGTATGTTAAAATGGGGGTTTCACAGGTTCTTGATAGAATGACATATGCATCGTCTCTTTCACATCTTAGAAGAATCATTATTCCTGTTGGTAAGAAAGAAGGAAAAAACGTTGCTATCAGACAGATTCATGGGTCTAGTTACGGTTTCATTTGTCCATGTGAAACTCCAGAAGGTCAAAAAGTTGGAACAGTTCTCAATCTATCAATGACTGCAAATATCACTAAAAAGACACAAAAAATTGTAGTTAGAAATGTGCTTGATAAGTTACCAGAAATTATTCAAATCGACAACTTCGATGTTGAAAACGATTGTAAATACGATTTTGTATTCATTCCCGTTCTTTTGAATGGTTGTATTGTTGGATTTACAAACGATCATGTTAAATTAATTTCAAAATTTTTAAAACTCAGACGTGCACAGGTAATCAATTATGAAGTTTCTATAAGTTACGATCCTGTTGACAAAGAAATAAGAATTTTCTGTGATGAAGGAAGATTAATTAGACCTTTATTGCGACTTGAAAATAATAAAATGATTATTGAACGCAAAGAAAAGTATGATTGGAATGATCTTGTTAAAAATTCACTTGTTGAATTTCTAGATCCATCTGAAATCGAATTCAAAGTTCTTGCTATGACTCAAAAAGATCTTGCGATTCAACAGAATGATTACTGTGAGATTCATCCATTTGTTATGCTTGGAATTATGGCTGGTTGTATTCCGTTTCCAGATCATAGCCAATCTCCACGAAACTGCTACCAATCGAGTATGGGTAAGCAAGCTTTAGGAATTCCTCTTCAATCATACAACATTAGAACAGATACAAATCTATATGTTCTTCATTATCCACAAAAACCTCTTGTCTCGACCAAACTCGCAAAGTATCTAAAACTACACGAAATGCCTTCTGGTCTAAATGCGATAGTTGCGATCGCTGCGCTTTCGGGTTACAATCAAGAAGATTCTTGTATGCTAAATAAAGCCTCTGTTGAACGTGGGTTATTCGCTATTACTTCTTATTACACCATTGAATACTGTGAGAAAAAGAGAGATACTTATAGTTACGAAGAAATTTGTTTACCACCTGCTTCAACAGTTGGAATTAAAGATACAGATACAAAGTTTTTTAAAAGAAAAAATGCAAACTATGCACTGCTCGATGAAAACGGAATTGTTAGACCTAGAAAATTCAGAAATGAAAAAGGTGAATACTACGGTGAATGCACCTTTGTTAAAAAAGGTGATGTCATCATTGGAAAAGTGATCTGTTCTGGAAATAAAAATAGTGAATACACAAAGACAGACGAAAGTATCATCATTCATCAAGATCAAGAAGGAACCATTGATAGGGTTCATGTTTCAATCAATCCGAATGGTTACAAAGTAATTAAAATTGTAATTAGAGAATGGAGACAACCAACTTTAGGAGATAAGTTCGCAGCGAGATCTTCTCAGAAAGCTACGGTTGGTGCTATTATTCCAGAGATCGATATGCCTAGAACAGCAGATGGAATGGTTCCAGATATCATTATTAATCCATGTTGTATTCCAGGACGTATGACAATCAATCAACTTATTGAATGTGTTCTTGGAAAAGAATGTTTAGAAACAGGTTCATTTGCAGATGCAACACCATTCACAGAATCGAGTGTTAATGTAGCTGATAAGTTGGTTGAAAGATTGAAAAAGAATGGATTCAATTCAAAGACTGGATCGTATATAGATCCATACGGATGGACAACTATGTATTGTGGTATCACAGGAGAAAGATTTCAATCGAAAATCTTCATGGGACCAACTTATTACCAGAGATTGAAACACATGGTTTCTGATAAAATGCATGCACGTGCAAGAGGAAGTCTCACTAATTTAACAAGACAACCACTCGAAGGCAGAAGTAGAGACGGTGGTCTAAAACTTGGTGAAATGGAAAGAGATGCATTAGTTGCCCATGGTGTCGCTTCTGTTATTAATGAAAGATTATTTAAAGTTTCTGATCCTTTTAAAATTCCAGTTTGTAAAAAATGTGAAATTATGGTTGCCAATGAGACTAGTTGTCAAAGTTGCAAAGAAAATGATATTAAATGGGTAACGATACCTTATGCAAGTAAACTCCTTTTTACAGAATTAAACACACTTCTTTTGAAGTTGAATATTAAATAAAAAATGAATTTAAAAATTTTTTTAAAAATTTTTAAATGCAATACTACAAGGTTTTGAATGATAAAATGAGAGATTCAGAATCTCGATACAAATTAGGGTTGAATGTTAAAACTTCAATTTCTGATATTAAAGACTATTATTTTGGTATCATTTTCTATAAAAAAGAAAATGTTCCTTTATGGTTAGAATATGGAAACAAACTGGCTTTTATTACTATTCCCGAAACAGCGAAAGTTTGTCACGAAATTAATGAAAGCAAAGCTGATTCCATCTTCATCGAAAAAATTATCGATTTGAAGGATTGGTGTGAGTGGGAAAATGAAAACTTCTGTTTAGAAGCTGTAAAGAAGAATGAATACTCTTTAGTATATGTTAAAAATCAGACTGAAAAAATATGTTTAGAGGCTGTAAAACAACGTGGATATGCTCTTCAAGATGTTCAAAACCAAACCGAAGAAATATGTCTTGAAGCTGTAAAACACGATGGTTATTCCCTAAAATTTGTCAAAAACCAAACTGAAAAAATCTGTTTAGAAGCTGTGAAGAATCTTGGTTTTGCATTAGATTATGTCAAAAACCAAACTGAAAAAATCTGTTTAGAAGCTGTTAGAACGTGCGGATTGGCATTAAAGTTTGTTAAAAATCAAACTGAAGAAATATGTTTTGAAGCTGTAAAACGGGATGGTTACGCATTAGCATATGTTAAAAATCAAACTGAAGAAATCTGTTTAGAAGCTATTAAAAAGGAGGGTTCAGCATTGATGTATATTGGAAATCAAACAAATGAGATATGTCTTGAAGCAGTAAAACAACGTGGTTATGCATTAGAATATGTTAAAAATCAAACTGAAGAAATCTGTTTAGAGGCAGTAAAACAGAACGGTTTAGCGTTGCAATTTGTTAAAAATCAAACCGAAGAAATCTGTTTTGAAGCTTTAAAAGAGGACAAAGATGCTTCTAGATATATTCGAAACTAAAAATGAATTTAAAAATTTTATTTGAAAATTTTTAAATGCAATACTACAAGGTTTTGAATGAGGAGATGAATCACCATAGGTTTCAATACAAATTAGGGTTGAATATCGATACGTCGGCTTTCAATGATGAAACGTGTGAAAACGGCCTTCATTTCTGTAGAAAAGAAGATGTTCTATCATGGTTAAGTTTTGGTACAAAACTGGCTTTTGTTTCTATTCCCGAAACAGCAAAAGTTTGTCATTTCCAAAATAAAAATAAAAGTAAAGCGGATTCCATCTTCATCGAAAAAATTATCGATTTGAAGGATTGGAATGAGTGGGAAAATGAAAACTTCTGTCTTGAAGCTGTTAAACGACATGGTAATTCATTACAATACGTCAAAAATCAAACTGAAGAAATCTGTTTAGAAGCTGTAAAACTGAACGCTTATTCTTTGTATTTTGTTAAAAATCAAACTGAAAAAATCTGTTTAGAAGCAGTAAAGCGGTCTGGTTATGCTTTAAAATACGTAAAAAATCAAACTGAAGAAATCTGTTTAGAAGCAGTAAAACGACATGGTGAATCATTACAATACGTCAAAAATCAAACGGAAGAAATCTGTTTAAAAGCTGTAAAACAGAATGGTTCGGCATTACAATACGTCAAAAAACAAACAAAAGAAATCTGTTTTGAAGCAGTAAAACAGAATGAAAGTGCTCTAGAATACGTCAAAAATCAAACTGAAGAAATCTGTTTAGAAGCTGTAAAACGAAATGGATATGCATTACGATATGTTAAAAAAAAAACTGAAAAGATATTGTTAGAAGCGGTTAAACAAAACCCATTAGCATCAAAATATATCGACATCAGTTTCTGAAAAATGAATTTAAAAATTTTTTGAAAAAATTTTTAAATGCAATATTATAAGGTTTTGAATGATAAAATGAATCATCATAGGTTTCAATACAAATTAGGGTTGAATATCGATACTTCTGTCTTCAACGATGAAGAATGTGAGAATGGTCTTCATTTCTGTAGGAAAGAAGATGTTCCTGAATGGTTAAGTTTTGGTACAAAACTGGCTTTTGTTTCTATTCCCGAAACAGCAAAAGTTTGTCATTTCCAAAATAAAAATAAAAGTAAAGCGGATTCCATCTTCATCGAAAAAATTATCGATTTGAAGGATTGGAATGAGTGGGAAAATGAAAACTTCTGTCTTGAAGCTGTAAAGAAGAATAGATGTTCTTTATTATTTGTCAAGAATCAAACTGAAAAAATCTGTTTAGAAGCAGTAAAACGAGATGGTTATTCGTTAGTTAATGTTAAAAAACAAACGGAAAAAATCTGTTTAGAAGCTGTTAGAACGTGCGGATTGGCATTAAAGTTTGTTAAAAATCAAACCGAAGAAATCTGTTTCGAAGCTGTAAAATGTAATAGTTATGCATTACAATTTGTTAAAAATCAAACCGAAGAAATCTGTTTAGAAGCAATAAAAGAAAATGGATATATTCTGAAATATGTTGAAAATCAAACTGAAAAAATATTAGAAGTTGCTAAAAAGAATCCATCTGCATTGAAATATATTCGAAAATAAATAAAACTGAAAGATGTTTTCAAAAAAATTTTTTAAAAATGATTTTTAAAAAATTTTTCATTCGAAATTAAAATGAGTAAAGTTATTAAAGCTACTAAAACCGAAGAAGTTAATGAATACGAATACGACGTTGAAATCAATCATGAAAACGATGTCGGTCAGCATTTCGATAGAATTCATGTTGTTGATTTTGATGCGGAAAATGAACACACTGGTGATTCATTTCCAAATGAAAGAGTTTATATGGAAGATCTGTGTCAAAGAATTTCTGGATTACTGCTTCATAGATGGTTGACAATCGATCAAATTTACAACGCATTTAATTGTTATGATTCAAGAACTGCAATCTCAATCGCGCTTGGAAAACTAGATAAGAATAATAAAATGTTATTTTGGAACAACACTTTTTCTTTGAAAACGAGAAATTAAAAAAGTGATTGAATTTAGAATGAAGATATTATCATATCTTCATTCCTTTTTGTCAGATTTTTTTTTTAAAAAAAAAACTTATAAAAATAAAAATGAGTTACGTTTCAATTGGTAATTTTGGACCTAACAAACCATTAGGTCAATCGAATCCTATTAGTTATTGTGCTTTATCAGGTTTAGATTCTGGTTTTATGCATTCACTTGGGTCTGGTTCAGATCTACTTGGACCAGATAGTTCTCAATGCCAACTTTTCATGGCTCAATATTGTGCTTTTAATCCAAACGGCTGGGATGGTGTTTGTGAATACCTTTCTCAAGATACAAAGAGAGGTGGTTATCCAAACACAGTTCAAGCTTGTGATGGACCCAATGGAAGTTGTTTCAGTTCTGGTCTTGGAAATGCTTTAACAAAAGGACAAGTGTTAATTAGAAACACTGCACAAGAAAAATATTTGAAAGCAATGAGTTCAAATTGTGTTCGTCATCACGAACCTTTTGATCCAACTGTCGCAGATTCGCCTCTAATTTCTAGATGGAGACCAGGAGGTGATCAATCGTGTATGAGCTCTGGAAACTGTAATGCATCTGGTAAATGTATTCCTGTTTATGGTGTCGATGCAAAAACTATTGATAGAGATCCAGTGATGCATAAAATTCTTGATGAACCTTGGATTGCCATGGATATTCTTGTGAACATTCATAATACATCAAAAGCAGAAGGAACTTTTGATAATTTGAAAGGAACCAGAATTCACAGCTTTTTTAATACGCCAGCTTTTCAAAAGATTGTTTGGTCTCAAATGTATCGTTAATTTTATAGGCATCATTGTCGTTTGATTTTTTAAAAATGATTTTAAAAAAATTTTTTTTGCAAAACAAAAATGCAAGTTGAAAACAAGTTAAATGAAGTAAACGAAGTAAACAATCAAATTTTGATTGTTCCTGCTTTCAATGACCTTTCAAAAGTTTCTTTTAATCGATCATTGAAAATGTATTATGATTTTCGCTCCAAACTTGTTTTTAAGTCTAAGCTGGATAAAAGAGTGATTGGAAGAATTTCCAAAAAAACTTTTGTTCCTTACGATTGGGTTACACAAGATCTATGTCAACAATATGGTTTTCAACCTGATCCTGAAACAGAAAACAAACAAGATAAAAACGAGATGTTGCAACAGATGGAAAATGAATACATCAAAAACAGCTTCAAGGAATATATGATGATGATCAACAGTGAAAATAAAGAGAATAAAGAGAGACAAAAAAAGAAGCCAATTAAAGTGCTTAATGAAACTAAAAATTTCAAAGATACCAAAACAGACAAACAGGATGAACAATGTATTTTTTGTTGCGACAATAAAAAAGTTATTGTTCTTATTCCATGTGGTCATGTCTGTTATTGTAACTCTTGTCTAAAACAAACACAGCAGATCGCTTGTAATAACGATTGTCCACTTTGTAAAACGAAAGTAGAATCAGCGATTCTTACTTTCGATTAAATCAAAAAAATGATTTCAAAAAAAAATTTCATTTCAAATTAAAATGAAATTATCAAAAGCTTTGCAAACCGTAAAAGAAATGTTTTCCCAACGTAACTATACAAACGTAACAGAAGACGATGATTTTCTTTATTCAAATATGACTGATGAAGGCAAAAACACAGGTTTCATTTGTGTCTTCAAAAAGATTATTGTCAAACCAGATACAAACGAGGTTAAAGAGATCATTAAAATTCTGAATGACAAGAAGATCAATCACGGATTGATCATTATCGAGAATGAACCGACAAATTGCGCTAGTAAAACAATTTCTCAAAATAAAACCATCGGTATTAAGATTGAAACTTTTCCAATTGATAATCTTCAATTCAACATAACTAAACATTCGTTGTATTACCCTCATAGACAACTTTCAGCAAAAGAATCTTATGAATTTAAGAAAAAATGGGGTGACAATATCCCTGTTATTCTTCGAAACGATCCTATTTCGAAGTTTTTTAATTTTCAAGTTGGAAGGATAATCGAAGTGAAAAGAGAGAACGATTATATCTCGTATAGAATTGTGCATTGAATGAATGAAGCACGATTTAGCACGATTAACACGAGCCACTATCATACGTTGATCCAGCTACACTTGATGGATCGTTTTTTCCTATACAAGATTTTCCACCATTACATGTGCACGATTCATTACAGTTTTTAAGAATGTTTCCAACCTTCATTCCTTGATTGTCAATTTGTTCTTCTGGAGTGTGCCTGAATTGAATGGCTGAATTACATTGTTTCGAAATTGAATTTTCTAGAACAGGACCATCAGCTGTTAACAAAGCTGACATATACTTTTCTTTTGAAGAGTTTAATCTGGATAAAGAAACGATTGATATTATAATGGTTATAAGAACCATAACGATAATCACAGCATCAATTATTTTCATTTATAAAAAATGATTTTTAAAATTTTTAAAAAATTTTAAAAAGAAGACAATATGGAAGTGAATTATGAAGATGATGTTTATGATTATGTTGTCTGTTCTAAATTAAACGATTCTCTACTTAAAAAAAATTATGAATATAAAAACGTTATCAGTTATAATCGAGAATCGTTTTTCTATAGAAAAAGAAAAAATGAAAGCGATGATAAAGTTAAAAAAGACGATTTTATTTCTAACGAAAAATTTTTAATGGATGGTAAAAAAATCGTTAACACAACCGATCTCAAAGATGTCATTCCTAATGTAATTAATCATAAAAGAAACAGGCACAGCATAATGTTGAAATTTATCAAATTGTTTTTTCAACCAAAAACAGAAGTTATTGGTTGTAGAAATCTAAAAAATCTTTTTCTAGCTTCTCGCATCTTTGATAATTTTATTTATATCAAAAAAATTAAAAACATTAATGAACTACAATTCATGGCTTGTATTCTCATTGCACACAAGTTTAATTATTTTGTCACATATCAACGTGAGATATCTGAAAGATTTGAAACTTTTTCTGAAGCCGATAGAGATACTATCATTCATTATGAAAGTTATATTTTGGAATCGATTAAATACAACTTTGATCACATGTCAGTTTTTTCATTTATCGATTATTACATTTTGACTGTGTCTGAAATCAATGAAATCGAACCATATCTCAAAATTTTGCTGACGAATACAGAGTTTAGTTTTTTCTCATATAAAACTCAAGCTGATGCATGCCTTTCTTTGATCAATTTCAAAAGAATTGCTATCACGCAGACAGAAAGTGTTAAAAAATGTTCTGATTTATTGAAGCAAATTCATGATGGTAAATTGTTTTCTTTCAAAATTATTTCCAAAAAAACTAAACAAACCAACAATAAGATTGAAAACAAAACAAATTGTTCTTCTTCATTCGATATGAACAAAAAAACACGTTTAGAAGCTGGTTCTTACGGTTGTGTTTTTAAAATCGAAAATGAATTGGCTGTCAAAGTTATTAAATCTGACCATGATGGCGTATGTCCGTCTGCCATTCGTGAAATGGCTTTTCTACCTAAACTAGAACATGAAAATATTATTTTTATTAAAAATATAAGTGTAAACGAAAGTGATGTTTGCTTTTTCATGGATTATCATCCTCGTAATTTACGTGATTTTGTTAACGATAATAAGCTTAACTTTTCAACAATTAAAAATCTTTTCAAACAGATTTTGAGAGGCGTAGAATATTTTCACAAACTAGGTATAATTCATACCGATCTCAAACCAAGTAACATCATGGTTTCAAAAGATGGAATTGTAAAGATAATTGATTTTGGAAATTCAGTGTGTAACTTGAATGGAATGAGTCATCGTTACGGTGACGAATTTACAACTTTATGGTATCGTGCACCTGAATTATGTCTTGAATGTCTTACTTTCGACAATAAAATTGACATGTGGAGTATCGGTTGTGTTTTTTATGATATGGTTGAAAAAATTCCATTGTTTTCAGCCAAAAGCAACTTCGAAACATTGTTAAAAATTTTCTCAAAAATTGGAAAACCAACAAAGGAAGAATACGCCTTGTCTGATAATACATATTATATGGAACGAGATCTTCCCTTTTCATGGTTTCCAAATCCTATCGTTAAACCATTGACAATCCGATATAAATTTGAGATTGAAAACGACAGAACGAATTTTCTAGATCTTCTTTCAAAGTTGCTTCAAGTGATCCCAGAAAAACGAATCAGCGCTTCAGAAGCGTTGAAACATCCGTTGTTCGAGTAAATAATTAATTCTTATTTTTTCATTATTAAAAAATGATTTTAAAATTTTTTTGAAAAATTTTAAAAGAAAGGCAAGATGGAAGTTAGATATGAAGATGATTTTTACAACTATATTTTGTGTTTTGATAAATCTGAACTTGACAAAATACCAGAATCAGATTCATATGAAAAAAAAGAAATTCGCAGTTATAATAGTGATGATTTTTGTTTTGTTTTAAGAAAAAAGAAAGACACATATAAAGCTCAAAAAGTTATCTTAAATAAAGAAAAAAAGAAACCGAATTGTTGTTTTAAAGAATCGAATGCAAAAGATGTTTTTTCTTTTGAAAACAGCTTTTGTTCAAACAGAAACGCGGTTGTCAAAAAATTTATTGAAAAATATAAATCTACTTTCAACCATGATGAAATGAATTTTTTGATTCTTTGTTTGACAATAACTATTTTTGATAAGTTCATTCACGTTAGACAATGCAAGAATGTAAATGAACTAGAATTAATGGCTTGTTTTGTTATTGCAAGTAAATTTATATACTTTGATATTCGAAAACAATTATTTAATAAATATTCGGAAACAGAAAAGGATGTTATTTTTCATTTTGAAACGTTTATTTTGGATAATCTTAAAGTCGACTTTGAATACACTTCGATTATGTCTTTTTTTCGATTAAATAATTTTTATGATAAAGAACTAGCATCAAACCTTGAAACTTGTTTAAGTATTGTTCTAAGTCAAAGCGAGTTTAATTTTTTTTCTCTAAAAACACAAGCTGATGCATGCCTGGTTTTTCTGAAATTGAAAGATCAGAAAGATGTCTCTATCCTGTCTTCAAAATGTTTATCTTTGATAAACAATATTAATAACAATGTTGTTAGTTCTTTTAAAATCGTTTCTAAAAAAAGTAAAGTAAAGTATGAAACAAATCTTAAAAATATGGAATCCGTTTTAGTTTTTGATTTTGATTCAAAAAAGAAAGAAATTGGTAACGGGGCTTTTTCTAATGTTTTTCGATTAGCAAACCATGATGTAGCCGTGAAAGTCATTGAAAATAATTCTGGTGTTTGCCCGTCTGCTATAAGAGAAATTGCTTTTCTAAACAGAATGAACCACGAAAATATTATTTCTATTAAAAATATTCAAGTAAACGATATAAATACTTGTTTTTATATGCCTTTATATAAGAGATGTTTGAGAGACTTTTATCTTTCTAAAAAGTTTTCTGTTTCAGATCTTAAAAAATATTTTAAGCAGATATTATCGGGTGTAGAATATCTTCATAGTTTAGATATAATTCATACAGATCTGAAACCGTCTAACATGCTTGTTTCGAACGATGATGTGATTAAGATCATAGATTTTGGTAGTTCCATTGATAATCCTTTCGATTCAATCGAAAGATACAATGAACTTACCACAAAATGGTATAGAGCACCAGAACTGTGTCTTGAATGCACGCGTTTCGATAATAAGATTGATATCTGGAGTGTTGGTTGTGTTTTTTATGAAATGATTGAAAAGATTCCTCTTTTTGAAAAGAAAAGTAACATACATATACTTTTTGAAATTTTTCAAAAATATGGTTCACCCAGTCTTGAGTATATTAAAAATAACTTTTTTGATGTTGATTGGTGTTCTTCCAATACAGATGTTTGGTTTCCAAGATTTTCAAAAAATAAAATTGTCTTGAATTCCAAGTTCGAAAATGAAACCGATAAAAATCTTTTTATCAATCTTCTTGAACGAATGCTCGAGGTAGAACCGAAACTTAGAATCAGCGCAAGTGAAGCTTTGAAGCATCCTTTTTTCGATTGAATAATTTTTAATTTTAAAAATAAAATTAAAAATAAATAAATGAAAAACGGAATATGGGTTGCATCATTTGATATAGGAAAAAAGAATTTTTCTTGGTGTATTGAAGAATTTGATAAGAAACAATTAAGCTGTATTTCAGATATAGAAAAAGAGAAGCGATATAATAAAAATGGAACTACAACTGTGTCTATGGAAAATATTCTTACAAAGATTTATAATGTAGGTCGTGTTATTAGTCACGAAAACGTTGATTTGACAAAAACATTGTCAAAAGAAGAAGCAATTAAACAACTTGATGTTAAAATTCTTATTAATATGTATGAACTTTTAGAATCTAATCTTGAACTATGGTCTCTTTGTGATTTTATTTTAATTGAAGAGCAAATGCACTTTGGAAGTAAAATTAATTTTATGGCAATTAAATTAGCTCAACATTGCTTTTCATATTTTATTTTTAAATTTGGAAAGGCAAAGACAATCATAGATTTTCCATCTTATCACAAAACACAAGTTCTAGGTGCTTACAAGGTTGAAAGCAACAAATCAAACCGATATAAAGCGATGACAAAGACAGCTAGAAAAAAATGGGCTGTTACAAAAGCAATTGAGATACTTGAACTTAGAAAAGAAAAAAACAAATTGAATGAACCAGAAGTAAAAGGCAAGAAAAATAAAAAAATTAAAAAAGATGATCTTGCAGATACTTTTCTTATGTGTCAGGCTTTCAAGTATCTTCACTTTGTTGAAAGTTAATTTTGTTTACTCATTCACTCACAATAATCTTGTATGATTGAAATGTTTGGATTGTAAATACCCAATTTTGTTGCTTGATCAAGAAGATTGTCAAAAATCTGATAGAAAGCTGGTGTATGACCTATATCTGCTTGATTTAATGAATGTGCACGTTCATGAAGAAGAACGTAAATAAGTTGATTTAATGGGTAATACTGGCCTTGTTTATCATACAAACACATGAAGGTTTGACTCTTATTTATTGTGTAACTTTTATCGGCTTTATACAGTTTCATTCCATCTGTTATAGATCTACCACCAAATGTAATTGGCTTTAAAACTTCTTTTAAAGTTGTTAAAATCGGATCATTTTGAAGATGGTATTCTCTTATTTGTTTGACGACGACACACGATAGTATGACAAGAACCACACAAAGTAACATATATCCGATATAATTAATAATTTGCATTTTTTTGTTCTTTTATTAAAGTAAAAAAATATGTAATAAATGAGTAAACGCGGAAAAATACGTTGGCAGACACTTGAACATAGTGGTCCGCTTTTTCCAGAAGAGTATGTTCCCCTTCCTGACGGTGCTTTTATAACATATGATGGTCAACCAGTCAAATTGAATGCGAACAGTAAAGAAAACAATCTTAATCTATCTGCAGAAGAATGTGCTTATTTATATTGTCTTGTTAAAGAGCAAGATGAAAGGCTGTCATCAAGTTCAAGATCTTCAAAAAGAAAAAAAACGGTTGATGCTTTATTCAACGCAAATTTTTGGAACGATTGGCAACCTATTCTAATGAAACATCACCCTGAAATAGTTGATTTTAATAAAATAGATTTTTCGAATATGTTGAACTATGTTTCCGCCTTCAAAACAGAAAAAGCTGAAATTAGAGGTATGATGCTTCCCACTGAAAAGAAACAAGAAAAAGAAGAAAAAGAACAAATAAAGGAAGATTTCGGGTTGGCTATTATCGATGGTCAGACAATGAAAATTGGAAATTTCAGAGTTCAACCACCAAGTTTATTTATCGGTCATGATTCCAAACTTCGAGGTAAAATCAAAAAAAGATTTAAACCAAATGAAATTACTGTGAATGGAACGAATGTTCACGGAAATGATTGGTATAAAAAAGAAGTTATACCAAGCGTAACATACCTCGCCAAATATAAAAATAATGTCACAAACTCGTATGTTTACATCTCACTTGATAGAAACACATCGCCTTATGTTGAAGAATCCGATACAGTAAAATTTGATAAAGCAAGATCTCTAAAAGAGAATTTACCCCTTATCATTAACCGATATTCTGCTGATATAAAATCACCTTATATCAGAAATCAACAGTTTGGTATGGCTGTGTTCTTTCTCGATAAAATGGCTATAAGACCTGGAACAGAAAAAGATGAAACTGTAGACAATGATACAGTTGGTTTAACAACTTTAAAAGTTTCAAACATAAAATTGCTTCCAAATAATCAAATTCAAATTAACTTTTTCGGAAAAAGTTCAATTGAATTCAATAAACAATATAATTTTGCACCTATTCTTTACGAACGAATTTCTTCTTTTCTTAAAAATAAAAAAGAAGATGATCTTGTGTTTGATACCATCAATGCAGTTTCTCTTAACGATTACTTAAAATCGATAGTTCCAGGATTGACAGCAAAAGTTTTTAGAACATGGAAAGCGTCTTCGATTCTTCAAAATAAATTGAGTGAAATAAAGATCGATGTAAACGATAGTGATGCTGTAAAATTACAAGCTTTTAAAAAAGCCAATATAGAAACTGCAAGAGCCTTGAATCATAAAAAATTAAATCAAGACAATGAACAAACGATAAAAGAACTCGAATTGAAAATCGAAAAAGAAACAATAAATTTAAACCAAGCTCAAACCGACAAACAAAAAGAATCTTCTTTAAAGAAGATCGAAGACTACAAAATAAAATTAATAGAAAAAAATGAAAATCTAAGCACCATTACAAGTAAAGTTAATTACATAGACCCAAGAATAGTTGTTGCATGGGCAAAAACAGTTGAAGTTCCTATTGAAAAAATTTACAATAGTTCTAATTTATTGAAATTTAGATGGGCTGTAGAAACGAGATCGTCATGGAAATTTTAATTTTATTTTTTATAAAATAAAATGTCTGAACAATGTATGCAATATCCAATTGATATAGATGGAATCGACAAAGAGAAACTTAGCAGAGATATGCAATTGTTTTGTTCGAAATTTAGATCGAACAAACCTAAAGAATATGTTGAAGCCTTTCTTAACCTTCCGATATATGTTCAATGTTTGTTCGCTTACTACTGTTCTTATATTCTCAAAGGTAAGATGCAAGGTGACACAAGAATTTCTGATTCTGCTTTCATAGCAGGAAAACGGCTTTATACTTTATTTAAAAATCCGGCAATAAAACTGAAACAAGAAGTTCATAATATTTTAAATAGATTCGATATCAGAAAAGAACATCTTGATTTTGCACAAAGATGGGTTAAGGGAATCGATCCGATGACTCCTATTCAAAAAACTGTTTTTGCAAAACCGTATCAAAAGAAGCCAGCATTAAATATAACAGATCCACTTTTCAGATTTTATAATTCTTTATACGAAGAGAAACCCAACTCAAAACTTGCTATTGTATGGTTAACAGAACATGGTGCTTTCGATGATCAAAAAAGAGAAGATTTAATAAAACGTTTTCGAATGATATCTGGTATTAGTAAATAGATTCGTTTCTTCTTTTTGTTTGAACCCATTTTTTGCCTTCATCACCCTTCTTTTCAAAAATATTAATTTCGTTATGTGATATAACGTAGATTTTAAGAACATGATTATAAAGTTTTTCAAACATAACCATAGGTTCATTTGGTTCCGTTGGTTTATTACCAAAAAACCAACAACCTTTGAAGATATAACCCTTGTTGTTTGGCATTGTTGCAAGATTTTTAGAAATATATTTTGGAAGCGAATCAATAGCATGACAAAAGTTTCTATAATAGTTCTCATGATCAAACTTTTTCGCATATTCCTTTTTGTCAATTTTTTCTTGTTCCTTCTTGTCTCTTCTTCTTTCTTTTTTGTTTCCTACTTTAACTTCTGTTTTCGATTCAGTTTTAGAGAAAACTGGTTTAATTTCATCTCTAAATGATGAATTATTTTTGATAATTAAAGTTGGTTTCAAATTGGGTTTAACTTCTTTTTTTGCTGTTTCAGTCGGTTTTCTTGGGTTGGAAATAATATTTTTCTTAATTTCATCATCGTAATCACCATTCAAAATACCTGTTTCCTTTTCTTCGAGTTCTTCCAGTTCTTCCTGTTTTTGATTTAGTTTTTCGAGAATGCTTTCTCGTCTCTTCTCAATGTCTTCTGCATGTGTTAGAAAATTTTTGACGTTATGCAGGTTGGCTGTCTCTCTTTTAATAAATGTTTTAATTTGTGACATTTTAACACGTGTTTCATTCAGAAATTCAATTCTACGTTTTTCCATCTTTATTTTGATTTTGATATGATTTTTTTTTAAAATCATTTTTTGAAAAATTATTTTATATATTGAATACTACATCCACAATTTGGTTTATTATAATGAATAGTTTTCACTTCACAATTATTTTCAAAGTATTTCTCAAGATGAATTTTTCCATTTTCAAAATACAGAAAATAAGCTGGTTCAAAAACCAGCTTATTTTCTGTGACATGCGTCGGACTTTCCAATATTCCATTTTGATACCATGCTTCTTCTTTCTTATTTCCGTTTGCAAAATATATAATAATAGCTGGGTTTTCATGATTATGTATTTTATCATTTTGACACCATTCTTCTGCTTCCTTGTTTCCATTTTCAAAGTATGTAATCCAAGCCGGTTTTTTGTCATTATGTAATCTACCATTATTAAACCATTTTTCTTCTTTCTTATTTCCATTTTCATGGCAAGTAATTACAGCTGGAAGAGCATGATCTCTATGTAATTTATCATTCTGATACCATGTTTCTTGTTTCTTTTTTCCATTTTCAAAGTATATAATACAAGAAGGAAGATCATTTTCTCGATTCAATTTTCCATTTTGAAACCAAAAATCTTTTTGTTTATTTCCATTTTTATAATAGTAAGTTGCGCATGGAAGATCATCACAATTATCACCCAATGTATGATGAACACCTTCTTGATACCATCCTTCCGCTTTCTTTTCACCACTTTCATACCATTCTAACCAAGCCGGTTTATTCATTCTGTGAAGTTTTCCTTTCTTATACCATTTTTCAACGCTAATTTTACCATTATCATAATACTCAATATAAGCTGGAAGATCGTCTTCGTCATCATTCCTGTGTAAAACATCATTTTCGAACCATTTTTCTTCTTTCAAAACATGATTATCATAAACCTGAATACGTTTTACATTGAAATTGAAATAATCAACAAATGCTCCCGTTTTTCTTGTCTTTTTCGAAATTTTATTCCACTGCTTTTCATCGTCATCAGATTCTTCATTTTCTACTTCGTCTGCTAAATGATTGATAAAGAAATCTTTCTCTTTCAACTCGTTTATTTCCTTTCTTTTCATTGGAGTAACACCAAAGAAAGTGAATGAGTTTCCATCGTATTTAAACTTGCCTTTGAGTTCTAACTTCATTGTATTATTTCTGTCTTGATAACATTCTTCAAGCGACGAGTCAACATGAATTTCGTTTGGAATTTTGTAGAAATTTTCGTTCTTATTTGTGGTTTCATTGCTTCTAATGAAGGGTGATTTCATAATAGTATTCATGTCTTCCCTTGAAACAGGGATGTAAGTATTCTGATTGTAAACAAAGATAATAAGGTTTCTAGATGGTCTCAATTTCCTTAACATAATATCGGTTTTGACAACGCATTTATCGAGATAACTCATTTTGTTTTTTCAAAAAATTTTTTTGAAAATCATTTTTTAAATCTAAGTGATCTTTATCTTTGGAATTTATTTTATTCCACAAAAAGATTCAAAACAACAAAAAGTATAAAAGAAGACACACCGCAACTACAAATAAAGTTTTAGTCGTTTTTGTTATCTTTTCTTTTCGAAACTTGAAAATAAATAAAAGACAACCTAAAAGCACAATTAAAGGCATTAAAACAATTATAAGACCAAGAAATTTCTGAAACATACTCTGTCTTCTATTTAATGCATTCATGACTGTATTGACTTCAGAACTATTTTTTGAGTTTCCACCAGCAAAATCGATCAATCTTGAAACCATAGTATTATTGTCAAAGTAGAAATTAGCTTCAATTAAACCTTGACCTATGACATGTCCATTTTCATCATAAAGTAAAGCTGGTGTTTCATAAGGTGCAAAAGCGGTCGGATATACATTTGGAGCAGTTGAAATAGAAAGAACAACTTTCTTTCCACCTGGAAGAATAATATTATAAGATGCGGGCATATTCATATTCGTGTATGGTGATAAAACGGTTTTTGTCATTGTCATACTGAAATCACTGGTATCTATTTCAGAATCGTTCGAATTAAAATTAGCAACACCCTTTTTATATACATTTACCATTGATGCTGAAATGTTATTATTAAGCATTATATCGTCTTGATAAAACTTTTTTGCAAAGAAATGTGTAAACATGTATTGAATACTGGTTTCATTGTCTTGAATTGTTGTCCAAAGCCATCCGCCAGATACATTTTTATTTATAATACTTGAAAGAGTTTGAAGGGATTGCCCATACAAAGAATTTGCAATTCCATTTTTAATAAGTTGATGATCAATCCATCCAAAACCTGAGTTTGGTGACGTATTTCCATCCGCTTTAATGACACAAGACATACTTGGATAAGAATAATAAAATGAACCTAGCCCATAACCGCATTCACACGAGTTTGCAACATTTGGTAAAGGCGGTGTTAAGGCAGACATCGATGTGTTGAATTCATGATTAATACCTGCAGTATCCTTAAAAGTTAAAACAACATCAAAAGTCATTGGTGTTATACTTTGAAGAGTGACATTGATATTTTGACCAGAACCTTGAAGAACAAATGTGGAATAACTTTTTGTCTCATATATCATACTGATCCACTCCGATTGAATACTGTTCCAAACAGGAGCCTGACCAGAACTGGGTATGGTTCCAAATCCGCCAAGAACATTCCACATAACACTATTTTCTAGAGAAAGGGAACCGTCGTTAATGTGTTTCTTAATCACTTTTGGTGGTGCAATCTCGAGCTTGAAAAAAGTGAGATTATAACAAAGATTTCCATGAGTTCCATATAAAAAATACCATTCAACTGGCCCAACACCAAATTGAATTTGTGTATGAGCAAGTTCACATCCTGAACAAATGGGTTGAGGCGCATTGAAAGAAGAAGACCAAACGTAATTCAAGTTTCCTAACCAAATAGCGTTCATAACAGTATTAATATCGGTTGCTTGATTGACAAGTTTAATTTGATAATCACAAAGATCGTGACAAGGATCGTATAATATACTTTTATATTTTTTTCTGGCATAAGCCATTCCTTCTATAAATAAATTTTTTATGTTTTGAAGAGAAGACATTTATTAATTTATTTTTTTAAAATATTTGGAACAAATTGAATTTCCCATTGATCATTCGATTGACCGACATATGTTGGTGACTGAACAATTGCTACCATATCAGAACCATATTGAGTTACAACTAATTTTCCGTTGTTGTTAACCGAATAGATCTTTCCATCTTTATAATAAAATCCATCATTGTAAGGATCGAAATTATTCCAAAATCCTGTGTTTGTTAACGTAAAATCAAATTCATTTTTTCCATCAGAACTCATATATGCAATAAAAATATAAAACACAGATCCATCATCATTTATAGCATTAATAAAACATTGAGATTGAGCTGGAACAGTAGGTGACATATTAGCAAGTTGACTACACAAAAAGTTGACATTTTGAGTTTGTGCTATGTCTAAATACAATCCAGTTTGGACATTCTTGATAAGACACGATGTGTTGGTTAAGCATTGTGATTGAAAGCATATCGCAGGGTCTTTACAAGATGATTTGCATGAAAACCCAGTTTTTCCCTTTCTTTTTTTAGAAACTATAGCGATCAGAAAAGGTAGGATCACTATAAGACAAATAACAATTATAACAATATTGATATTCATTTTATTTTAAAAATAAAATATTTATAGTTTTGAAAAATAATTTAAATGAATTCAAATGAATATGTATCCGGAACAGATGTAAGAAATTTTATGCTTAATGACACACTTGTTGATTGGCTTAAATTATATTTTAAAAAAGATTATAAGGAAACCGAAACAGACTTTGTCAAACATATTCTTCAGAAAGGAAACGATTTTGAAAGTAAAATTATCAATACTATTAATAGCATGATTAAAGTTGTCTCGGTATCTTCGATTTTTAGCGATGAAAACGTGCTTCAAACTCTTAAATTAATGAAAGAAGGTATTCCTCTCATTCATTCAGCGCCAATCAAAAACGAAAAATTAAAATTAAAAGGCATCGCCGATCTTCTAATTAGAAATGATTATCTAAACCAATTCGTAAACTACGAATATAAACATTCTTGTAATCAACCTTATCACTATGTTGTTCTAGATATAAAATGGTCAACATTGAAACTGACAGCGGATCAGACTCATCTTGTTAATTCTGGAAATATACCTGCTTATAAAGGGCAAATCAATATTTACAACAAATGTCTTTTCGAAATGCAGAATTACGAGCCTAAAATAGGTTTGATTCTAGGGCGAAGATCATCTTGTGATTCTAAAGATATTAAATACGATTCACCTTTTGAGAAGGTTGGAATAATAAATTTTGAAAACAAAGACAACAAATACGAACATATGACAACACAAGCTATTAATTGGATTAGAAAAGTTAGAAAAGAAGGTAATAATTGGTCTGTAAATCCACCTTCAAATTCTTTTCTTTATCCAAATATGAAAATTGATTCTGGTCAATGGAACGATATCAAAAATAAAATAGCAAGAGAAATCGGTGAAATATCTTTGATTTGGTATTGTGGATTAAAACAACGTCAACATGCCTTTGATAAAGGTATTTTTACTTTCAAAGATGAAAGATGCTCAACGGATCTTCTTAAAATGAATTCAAGTTCTAAAAGAACAGAACTGGTTTCAAACATTTTAAAAATAAATCAACAAAAAGAGATCAAACTGAGATCTTGTATAAAAAATACAAGTATTCCTGAAAGATCAAATGAAATGTTTGTCGATTTTGAAACTTTTTGCGACATTCATGATTTCGACGATACAGATGACAATGAAGAAGACTTTCATCGCCTTAATACAATCTTTTTAATTGGTGCTTTATATCAAGACCAATATTATAGTTTCATTGCAAAAGACCTGAATATCAACTCAGAGTTTGAAATAATGGAACAATTCGTTTCTTTTGTCAACAAATGTGGAAATCCAACTTTGTGGTATTGGCATGCAGAAGCACAACTCTGGGATCGTTCATATCAAAATCATTTCGATCTTAAATGCTTTAAAATGAAGAATGAAAAAGATTTTTATAAAACTGAAGAAATGGCAGACTGGAACAACCTTAATTGGAAAGATCTTAAAGATGTTTTTATTTCAAACCAGATAGTGATTCAAAATTGTTTTTCTTACAAGTTAAAAGAAATTGTAGAATGCTTATCAACCCATGGCTTTATTTCTTCATATATCTTATCAGAATGTAAAAATGGTAAAGATGCTTCGTTATTAGCTTTAAATTTGTATCTTAAAACAGACAATGTAACCCATGTTTCTAGAGTCATGAAAGATATTATTAAATATAATGAATTTGATGTTACAAGTCTGTTCAAAATTTTAACTTTTCTTCGAAATTTTTTCAAATTTTAAAAAATGATTTTTTAAAGATTTATTTTTTAAAACAAAATGGAAGTTCAGAATTATGATTATAAAACTATTGTTTCAAACAATAATGTGACCCGTGTTGATTTTGATCCGGAAAATAATTTAGAGTTGTATTGCTACAACGAGTGCTCGAATACAGATTCGAGTGTTTTGAAACGTTGTCGTGGTTTGGTTTTTCATGACGGAAAACTAGTTTTGTCTGGCTTTCCATATACGGATGAATTTACTGAGAGTAATCAACAACTTAGAGATCGTTTAAACGATTTTTCAAATTGGCGCTTTTTCAAAGCGTATGAAGGAACGTTAATTAGAGTTTTTTATTTTGGTAATAGATGGTTTGTTTCAACTAATAAAAAGTTTGATGCATTTAGAAGTAAATGGTCTTCTAAACTATCGTTTGGTGATATGTTTGTTGAAGGATTGAGAAGAATTAATATGCTTGAAAACAAAAAGATTGAAGACAACGCATTAATGGGAATTTTTCTAGCATCTTTAAACAAAGATTATCAATACATGTTTCTAGTTAGAAATAACGCTGAAAATAGAATTGTTTGCGATGCACCATCAAGCGATGAACATTTAATTTTTCATGTTGGAACATTCATGAGAAAAGAAAATGAAACGATTCTAAATCTTGATGATGTTTTACAAGGCTTTTCAAGGTCTTCAGAATTAACTTTTAAGAGTGTTGATGATGTTCTAACATACGTCTCTAATTGTGATTGTAAAAAAACACAAGGCATCATCGCGTTCAATAAAAACAATGATCAGATTAAGATCTACAATTCGGAATATCATTCTTTATACAAGATTCGTGGAAATGTTCCAAGTATCAAATTCAGATATCTAAGCGTGAGAATGGATAGAAATATGGTAAATAAAATGTATGAATTGTATCCAAGCCACATTGAAACTTTTGAAAATTACGAAAAATCTCTGTGTAATATCGCAACTATTATTCATAACATGTATATTCAAAGATATGTTAAACATATTCACACGGTTGTTCCAAAAGAACAATTTATCATCATGCAAAAATGTCACAACTTTTATCATACAAACCCAAAGAAAAACATTGTGACATTAAAAGTGGTGATTAACTTTTTGAACGATACTCCGCCTTCGATTCTTAACAAAATGATTAAGGATTCTACAACAGACAAGAATAAACAAGATTTCAAGCATCCTAGATCGGTTTCAAACAGTTTAAATAATAGTCCAGCTATTTTACCAGTTCCACATGTTCTATCAAGCCCTGTAATCAGACCTCTAAATTAAAAAATGAAAAATAAAATTTTTATATTCATTTCAGAAACGAAATGAATATATTTTTTCTTCACATAAATCCGAAACAATGTGCTAAATGGCATGTTGATCGTCACGTTATAAAAATGATACTTGAAACCGCACAATTGCTTTGTTCAGCGATTTGGATTTGTGGCTACGAAGATGTAAACAAAGAGGTGAATCCGCCTTATAAATTGACACATTCCAATCATCCTTGTGCTATATGGTGTAGAGCCAATAAAGAAAATTGGAACTGGTTAAAAGAGTTAGGTTTAGCACTTTGTGAAGAATATACTTTCAGATATGGAAAGAAGCACAAAACTCAAAGTATCATCGAAAATCTTGTTTGTCCAAAATTAAAGAACGAACCATTCTTTGAACCACCACAAGCAATGCCAGAACAATACAAAATTAAAAACGATTCTATCATGGCTTATCGTTTGCTTTATGCTATTGGTAAACGTCATCTTCATACATGGAAAACAAGACATGCATGGAAAAATAGAGAAATTCCGAATTTTGTTAATGATATTTTAAAAAGAATTGAAGTAAAATAAAAAATGCCTTTGAGAATTGTTCTGGCAAAACAAATTTTGGAAAGGAAAATTCTTCTTAATCTCATGATTCAAAAATACAAAAAATACGATGTGTGGTTATCAAGATTCTATAATCTTGCTTCTGGAAGCACTGCTTTGATAGCAACTCTTGGAAAATTGGTTGATGGGTTTTCATCAGCTTCAACTTTGCTTATTGCATCATCTATTATTTCTTTGACAATAACTAAAATTAGAGACATTTTCAAGTTCAATACACTCGTAAATAGATGTAAAGAACAACTTGTTAAATACGATACACTGTATCAAAAAATTCTTACGATCACAACCGATCCACAGGTGCAAAGTATTAAAGAATCTCTTTCATCTCTAAAAGATTTTGATGTTGAAATAGATCATGAGGTTTTAATTGATTTTCAAAATGAATGCAAAAAATACGGTATTAAATCTGCCTCAGATGATGTTGAAAAATTAAAGACACTTGATGTAGTTGAAGCTGAGTTATATTCTTATTCATCAACACAGAGACAAAGAAGCACAAGTGACAATACGATTGATGAGATTATTAATGGTGTGACAAAAAAAATCGATAACAAAGAAGAAATTAAGACCGAAAAAGAAACCAAAATTCAGATCTTAGAAGAAACCATTTTATCACCAAGAACAAAGAAAAAAGAAATGACAAATAAGGTTGAAAATCTAAACTTAGCAAAAGATCTTAAAGAAAGCTTACAGCGGTTTTCAGATATCAGTTCTCTTTCTTTAGAAAGATTGGAAAAAGTAAATAAAAAATGATTTTTAAAATTTTTTTAAAAATCGTTCAAATGGATAATATTAGAAGTATCATTAAAACCTCAATGAAAAAATTCATCAAAGATATTGCTACAAAATATGATGACGAAGTAGATGATGTTCGTGATTTATGGGAATGTTACGAAGAAGACATTGAAAAAGTAATTAAAGAAGAAGAAAAGAAACTAACAAAATCAACAAATGAAAAAATCGAAAAGAAAGTTGAACCTGAAACAAAAGTGAAACTTGAATCAGGTTGCCCATATGTCTTTTCAAAAGGCCAGAAACAAGGGCAGAAATGCGGTGTTAAATCGAAGAATGGTCAAGAATTCTGTTCTCTTCACAAGAAGAAGGATGGCCCGCAATCAACAACATCTAAAAGGTCGTCTACAGCTTCCAATGATACAACAGTTTCAAAAAGTGGTAGTATCATGTTAAAGAAATATAACGAAAATCTGATTCACACTGAAACACAACTTATCTTTGACAGAAATTCCAAAAGTGTAATTGGAAAGCTTGTTAATGATCAGGTAAAACCACTTACAGAAAGTGACAAAGAAACCTGTAACAAGTTTAGATTTAGAGTTTTTACCGAACCAAAGAAGACAGAGGCAAAAACAGAAGTAAAAGCTAAGCCAGACACAAAGCCAGAGACAACGCGAAAATCTAATGAATCAGAAGTAGAAAGTGTAACTGAAAGCATGGTTTCAAATGAAACTAATGATACAAATGATTTAAATGAAATCGAAATTGACAAAACAAATGAAACTGTTAAGAAGGTTCTCGGATTCTAAATTAAAAATCAAATTTAAATTTTGTTTCAATTTAAATTTTTTAAAAATGATTTAAAGAATTATTCTTTAAATATGAAAATGGAAGAAAAAGCATTAATATTTAAAAATTTCGAAGATATACCTGTTAGCACGAAGACATTTATCATCGCAACAAATATTACAATTAATATTGAAAAATTGTTTGATTTTTTACCTATTACTAATTATATCATTATACCAAAGAAACGAGGCAGAAAGAAGAAAGTTGTTTTAAGTGATCCAAATAAAAACATTAAAAGCGGTTCAATTATAACTTTAGAATTGAAAAATAAAATTCGTGGGGTGTCTCTTAAAAAGAAAAAGAAGGAATCGTCAGGAACGGATTACTTTCGCAACTCTGTAACTGTTGTTATGATTAACGAAGGAAAGAAAATTAACTTTAAAATTAGTAAGAATGGTAAGTTTCAAATGACAGGATGTAAAAACGATAAACAAGCAGAAGATTGTGTTAAATTTATTTGGAATTCCATTAAAAATGATAATGATCTTTATACCAAAAAAGAAAACGAACCATTTCAAGCTCTTTTCATTCCAGCTATGAGAAATATTGATTTTAACCTTGGTTTTGTGGTTGATAGAGAAAAATTAGATGATTATATCAATGGTAATACAGAGTATAATAGTTTATTTGAAACTAGTATTGGGTATACAGGTGTTAATATTAAAATTCCAGTCATTAGCAATCTTGGTTCTTTAAAGTTGAAAAGATTGACTTTCAAAGGTGAAACTAAGGATGAGAAAGAAAACGATTGGTCAACCATTTCTTACATACCTTATCAAGACTATCTGTCTACTCTTGAAATGAAAGAACAAAGAAAGAAACTTGGAAAGGAACGTAATACAACATTTTTAGTTTTTCAAAGTGGAAAGACAATTTGTAGTGCCATGTGTGAAGAATTTGCAAAAGAAGCTTATAATAGGTTTATCGATATCATTAAACAAAATATAAATAATTTTATTGAAAAGTAAAATTTTAAAGTGATTTACACTTTAAAATTTATTCTATGCTTTGAACAATCAACACAACTTTATTTCTGTCTTGAAAACAATTGAACCATTGTCTTTTGTCAAGTTTAAAATGTCTATATATACGATCACACTGTTTCTCTGTTTTTTCTGTCTTTGGCATGATACACTTATAATGATCTGGCCAATTTTTAGATTTATAACATAAAGTTAATGATGGGTTGGAAATTAACATATCAACATTATGAGATAGGTTCTCGTTGTAAACATCATCTTTTGTAAGATTGCAGAAATCAGTCATTTATATTGGTTCGTTTATCTTTAAGTTTTTGAAAATTAATAGCAAAGACCACCACATGAATTAACAGCATTTGATCCACCACAACCTATTGTAACACAATATTTATGACAATCGTCATCACAGAAAGGTAAACAAACATCCAATCCATAACCGCCCTGTGCAATGCATTGTATAACACATTTTTGTGCAATGGTATCTTGCATTCCGTAATTACACATAGGTGCACATAAAGGATTATTGTTATACATCTTATTGCATTGTTCTAAACAAATTTGTTTACAACTTGCATTGGTGCAAGGAATAGTTCCCACATTTCGATTTGTTCTAGAAGATTTATCCTTCGAATGATCTTTTCTTATTTCGATCACAGAAACAACAGTAATAAGCACAATCAAAATAATTATGATTATTAAAATAGGAGTTTTCATTTATTTTAAAATAAGTTTTAAAGATTCGAAATTTATTTTAAATAATGGCATCTAAATCATCTAAACTGATCTTTAGTAAAAGCTTGAATTTATATTATTATAAAGAATCTAATTTGGTGGTTAAATCTGACAAGGAAAAGTTTGTTATTGGAAGATTAGAAAACAAGGAATTTGTTCCCTTTGATGACAGAACTTTAGAATTGTGTGAAGAATATGGTATGGAACCAGATCCATCTAAGATTGAAGAATCAAAGAAAGAAGAGGAATCTGAAACTCAAAGTGTAAAAGAAAATGATGAAGAAGACACAGTTTCGTTAACGAAGTCTGCTACAGCTACAGAATTGGTTGCAGAAACCAAAATCGAACCAGTTTTAATCACAGAACACAAAAAAGAAACTGTTCAGTCAGTTCAGCCGATTCAGTCTGTTCAAACAAATCAATCGTTAGCTACTGTTCTGAGTAGTCTTCAATCACTTTTCAATTCTTTAGAACAGAAACTCTATGAACTTGAAAAGGAACGCGAAAAATTACTTTTAAACATTAAAGAAAAAGATGAAAAACTCAACACTTTAAAACAATTCTTAAATAAATTTACTTAAAAATATTTTATTTAAGAATAAAGATGAGTGATAACAAAACGGATATTCCATTTACAATCCATACACCAACCAGTGAAAGAATCGGAGAAAGAATTCAATATCGTGTTTCATTAGAACCTATATTTTATGTTATAGAATTTTATGACATGGATGATGGTGAGATATATTCTTCTCATATTCTAAACCACGATTATGACTTTAATAGAACTTTAAATAGAAGTTTAAGAGACAAAGAGCTGAAAAAAAATAATAATATTATCATAAACACGAAACCAGTTCCAAATGAAAAAGAAAACGATTGTTCTATTTGTTTTGAAAAAATAGAAATTGGTGAAAAAATATTTGATTTAGATTGCAAACATGTTTTTCATGAAAAATGCCTTAGCAATTGGGTCAAGTATAAACAAGATTGCCCTGTGTGTAGAGTTAGTATTAATACGGTAAATAGGGTTAACAACGCTAGTAACACAATCAAACCAAAAAATATTTTGTAATTCAAATCAAAAAAGATTTGAATTATTTTTTATAATCCTAAACAACTTAGAACTTGTTTCTGAATGTCACCTAATTCTGCAATAGGTTGACTACTTTTCGTAACAATATTTGTTATAACTGCTTGAACCTGTGATTGAGAGATTTTTGATTGTCTCGATCTTTGTTCAGATGTTTGAACCATCATTTGTCCTGTTTCTAAAATAGGTGGAACTTTTGTTGCGTCTGCAATGTATTGTTTTCTTCTTTCTTCGACAGCTTGTTTCTGTTCTGATACCACATTTGGTTTTTGAGCAGATGAAGATGATACTGAATTAGAAGATAGTTTAATAAAATTATCTTTCATTTCTTTAAGACGGCTGTAGCTTTTTTTGGCCTCTTCTTGCGGTTTACCGGGTAATTTTGAATACCAAGGTGCAATCGTTTTTCGTGTAACACCATCTCTCATATATTCATGAGAATTGTTATACATTATATTTGTTTGAGAATCGGCTGGGTAACATCTATTTTCTTCAATGACACATTTCTGGTTATCTGGACATGCTTTATCAAAATTGCAATAGCCATTAAGTTGTTTCAAAGCCTCATTCGAACCATAAAATTTCTTTCCATCCAATTCAATGAAGTAATAAAGATCTTTATTTTCACCTTTATTGACACATTTATAATTGTCTAAATCACAGTATTTATCATCGTCGCATGGTTTGTCAACATCACACTTTCTTAGTTTTTTAAGAGTTTGTTCAGAACCATAAAATGTCTTTCCATCAACAGAAACAGATCTGAATCCAGGTTTAGCGATGTTGATATTACTTTTTGAAATGCATTTTTGCTGTTCTAAATCACATACTTGATCAACATTACATTTGTAATCGTTTTCATTACATGAAATGGCTTCTTTAATTTCTTCTTCATTTACAAAACCGTCATCGCCATTATCGTCGTCACCTTGTTCGTTTACAAAACCGTCATCATCGTCGTCACCTTGTTCGTTTACAAAACCAGCCATATCGTCTTGTTTATTTAGTGTTTTATTTAGTCTTCCTAGCGCAATCGATGGGGCATCAAGAGCTTCTTCTCCACTTCTTTTTGATCCGCTTTTACTTTGTCTTTTTTCCAAAAAGTTATGCCAGTCAAGTCCATATTTGTATTCAAGTATAAGAATATCTATAATGGCTTCATACTTTCTTTTTCTATCAATATTTCCAATTGTATTTCCAGAAGCATCATTCATGTTTCTCAAAATATTTTGAAGATAAGTGCCTTTCTCTTCTGATGATTTACTTGATAGAGGATATGAGGTTAAATCATCAAGATCTTGTTTTAGTTTTTTATCTTCTTTTTGTATAATGTTTTTCCTGGTTGTTGCAGCTAAAAATATATTTTTAGCTGTCATTTCTCTTGGTTTAAGTTTTCCTTCGTCTTTACCAGGAAGAAAGGCAGATTTTTCAGAAATTAAAAAACCAGACTTTTCCATACCATTAATTAAATACTTTTGTCTTTCTTCCGTTTTTTGATCTTCACGAAGAAAATCATCCAATGTAAAATCCGTGATATTTTTGGTTTTTTTCGACATTTTAATTTATTAATAAATTAAAAAAATTTTAAACTTCAAATATTTTATTTTTCGAAAAATTGTCTGCAAGCGTTTTTCCTTTTCCTTTCTGATTCGAAAGAAAATGTGTTCCATTGATATCGACATCGAAGTTTTTATGACAATGACCAAAAACCCAAGTATGAATACTGTTTGTTTCATCATTAAACAAATAATCAAGATTGGAAGCATAAAAGCAACTGAATTGAGTTGTTTTGTCTTGAATAAAATCGAAACTGGGACAATGGTGTGAAACAACTAGTAATTTTAGATTCTTTGATTTGGCATATTCAATGCCCTTTTTAATGAATTCTAATTCTTTTCTGTGTAGATTATTATATTTTTCTGTAGTCATATCTGGTATCTTAATTATAAATTTTGGAACTGGAACTGAAGCATGACTCCATAACGTGCAACCTAGTATACAAACATCATTAATTATAACTATTTTACGGTTTAGAATATGAAGATTCGGAATTTCTTTTTTGAGTTGTTTTAATTTTAAATTAATTTCGTCCATAGTGTATCTTTTCATACCATCTACTTTGTAGTATTCCTGATTGCCCGGAACATAAAGAACCAATTTAAACTTGGAACACACGTCTTTTAGAAAAGATTTAATTTGTTCAAAACGAGTTATTCTACCTATATCACCTGCTAAGATTAATATTTCACATTTCTCATTAGTAATCGGATCAACATAAGGCACGATAAAATCTTCAGATTTTATATCATCATTAAACGCTTCAATATGAAGGTCGGAAGCAAGTTGAAACTTTGTCATCAATAAATTCACTTTATTTAATAAAATAAAAACTTTAATTTTCATTTTTAAAAATTAAAGTCAATTGAATTATGAAGATGGAACATTGACCTGAGAATTGGTGTTGTTAATTTCGTTTATTTCCTTAATTTCTTCAAGGTTATCTGGCCCTTTCATTTTACGTTTTGGTTTGTTAAACTGAACACTCGGTTCAGGTTGTTTATTGTTCATATTATTGATCATTCCCATCATGTTCGAACCTAATTTATTGGAAATCATCTTTCCAACAATGAACATACCAGCATTTACGACAATTAAGAATAGTAATTGAAGTTCGACTGGCCACTTGCTTCCAGTTGGAACATACGATTTTTCACCAAGCTCGATAAGAAGCTTTTCATAGCTGTGCATATTTACCATTTGTTGCTGTGTGAAACCAGCCATATCGAAACCTAGAAAACTACCAAAAAAATATTCTGTTATCATAAACCCATAAATAAGGTAGTTTTTGTAGTTATCAACTGTTGTATCTAAAGATAGTCTTCTTACAGTTCCATCATATAGTTTCTGCATTTCACCAAAAGGCGTATGAACAGTTACATCTGGAATCGGAACAGAAACATTTTTATAAGATTTTTTCAAAAGTTCAAATTTGAAGAGTAATTCTCTCTTTTTGTCATCTTCATCATATTCGCTAATTGGAATTTGATTGATATCTCTCAGTTCATGTGTTGGATTGAACTTACCTTTTTGTTCAAGCTCTGCAAGAGTTGGAACAGGTTTGACAATCTCGACAGATTTCTTGTATTTATCATATGGTGTAAACTTTGAATGATGGGATGACGATTCTTTTTTATTAGATTGATTGGATTTTTCTGATTTTTCAGATTTTTCACTTACACTTTGACTTGAATCTTTCTCTTTTTGTAAAAGTTCTTTTAACCTTTCAGATAAGTTTTCTGATGAACTTGTTTTTCTACTTCTATCATCGTTTCCTTTCTCAGATTCAGAATCCGAATTATCAGATTCGGATGTATGTTTCGATGCGTGCTTCGAAGCGTGCTTTGATGAATGTTTTGATGTGTGCTTCGAATCTGTATCTTTTGATTTTTCTGAAGAAGAAGAATCATTTTCTTTTTCACTCGAATCTGAAATACTAGGTGTAGAATGCGTTGATTCATTCTTTTTATTTTCGATTTTTTCTATTTTTTCGATTTTTTTATCTTTATCGTCGCCTTTTTCAACAGATTTCTTTTCGTTTGAAAGATTATTCATAGATTTTAAAGCTGTTATATCGGTTGGTGGAACGTAGTTTTTATTGATTAAATCTTGTTTTATTTTAGCCTTGTTTTCGATTAATTCCAAATACAACAGAGGCATAAGCTTGAAAACTTGAGGATATTCCTTGTGTTTTTCTGAATTTGACAGAGGAACTTTAATAATATTAACAGTTATGTCTTTTGGTGGCATTTGAAAAGATTACTACAACTTTAAATAAAAAATTAAATTATTTTTAAAAATAATTTAATTGTGTTTCAATTCAACAAAAAATCTAAACAATTTCAATGCATTTCCAGTTTCAAAAATATACAAATTATTGTAGTTTATATAGCATTTCATGATATTATAAAGGGTAAATATGATTTCATTTTCCGATAAATTGTTTTCAAAATCAATTTCATCTTCGCTATTTTCATCTTTCTCTTGTTTCTCTTTTTCGGTATCATCTTCATCGTCTTCTTTATTTAATAACCAAAAAAAGTATTTCGAATACAGTTCTTCGTTTGAATTATGTTCTTTTGTTTCCATGATTTTAAAAAAATCTTTATTTACTTTTCTTGATGAATTGTCATAAATAAACTTAAGAAATTGAAGCATAAACGCGTTTGATTTTATGAAATCAACATCGAAATCATCTTCAACCTCAGACTGTTCTATGGCTTGAATTAGTAATGATTGAATGGTTTTAACATGTGGAAAATAGACATATTCCCATGATGAATATGTGTGAATTTTATTATCAGTTGACCTTGTATTTCCAGTTCTATTTATTGTTTTAAACATTTCACTTTAGAGTGAAGTTTTCGTCTTTAAATCGTTCAATTCATTCAACTCATCTTGAATTTCTTCATCTAGTTCACTATCACTTATGTCTTGGCAATCATCATCTTCGTTATCTTCATTTTGTTCGTTTTGTTCTTCACTCACGTTTTTGTTTTCTTGTTTTGATTTTTTTTCTTCAATTTCTTCTACCTTTGCTCTAGTTTCATTTCTTCCTAAAGAGAATTGAATTTTTGGTCTGTTTTCCATTTGAAATGGAATTTGAGTCATTTTCATGGTCTCTAAAAATATTTTTTCAAGCGGATCTAGCGTTGCACTTGGTGATTTCATTGATGATTTTCTTTGATTTACATTTTTCTCTTTTTTCGAAACGGTTTCAGGTTCGTTTCTTTCTTTCTTTTCAACCCGTTCATTTCGATCATTTCGTTCATTCTTCTCTTCTTGAACTTGAACCTTCAATTGTCTATCTAAATCTTTTCTTAGATCATTTATTGTATTAATGAGCATGTTAACCTGTTCGTCGTTCTTTTTAATGTAACCTGCAATACCATTATTCAAATCAACTGCAAGGCGATTTGTCTTTTGTAATCTATCTTCTTGATCTTCTAGTTTTTGAGAAAGTTCTTCGATGATGCTTTGTTGTTTTTTAATCTTCGATGAAAGATAAAATGAAATTCCAGCAATGACGACGATCTCAGCGCCGATATGAATAAGATGTTTATTATCAAATATTTTTTCAGACATTTATGTAGTTTATTTACGTTTTAAATACTTTTTCATATTAATAAAATCAAATGACTTTTCGTATGCAACCAGTATTAAAAGAGGAACCAACATCTCAAGCTATTTTTCATGAGAAGAAAGGATCTGAAAACCCGTCTTTTAAAAAGAATGAATTAGCTCTATATATCGATGCACATCCAGAAAAATTTAAAAAAAAAATAAGTAAAATTATTGCACCATCATCCTCATCATCCTCATCGTCTTCATCGTCTTCATCTATCAATGTTAAAGAACGTGTAATTCAAACAATTAACGGGCCAAAAGGTGAGAAAGGAGAAAAGGGTGATAAAGGTGATAAAGGTGATAAAGGTGAACCAGGAGAAAAGGGTGACAAAGGCGACCCTGGAAAGAGTGAAAAAGTTTTACTTCTAAATTTAAATTCTTCGGTTCGTGACAATGATCAAATTCTTTTCACCTTTCCTTACAACGGTGAAACTTATAAACTTTCTAAAATATTTTTATATTTAGATGTGGAAAATGAATTATTTTTAACAGCAACAAGAAGGGATACAAATCAAACTATAGGTGATTTTTTTTGTTGTGAAACCGGAACCACGGTTATGGATTGGACAAATTTTGAAAATTTACCTACTACTAAAACAGCTATTATGATACACGCTAGATCATCTGGTTTAAGCGTGATTCATTCAGTTGAAATATCATTAATTTAAGTTCAACATAAACTTAAATTAGTAAATTAATATTATTTAATTTATCAAAGCAGTATTCAGCTTCACTAATATTATTTTCTGTCAAAATATTCATGATCATAGTATTGGAAAAACCAACATAATTGTCTACATTTTTTTCTTTTCTTATAAAAGAAGAGTTTATACACCAATTGATAATTTTAATTTCCCCCTTTCTTTCTCTTTCAAAATTCGTTTTTCTGTCTGATATAACTATTATTTTTTCAGCTTTATTTTCAGTTGCAATATCTAAAACTTTTTTTGTGTTTAGATTATAAGACCAATTAAGATTATAAAGATATCTCAGTCTGTCACCAATATTATTTTCAAAAATAGAAGTTAAAACTGGATTGTCACTGTAATTAATAACTTTATGTTTCAATTCTAAATCAGAGTTATTAGATATAATTAAAGCTATTAACAAGGCGCTATTAAATGCTTTAGGAAAAATCATCATACTAGGTGATACATCAACTACGCAAATGGTTTTTCTATTTACATTCAACGAATCGAAGTAAGCCAAAACATGATTCCATATTCTATTAATATAATTAGTTCTTTTTGAAACGTTTCTTGTCTTCTCAATAAGTGTTAACAAAAAACTTGAAGTGATGTGTATTTTCCAGTTCATTGTTATTAATTTATATGTTACATAATTAAGCCTACTGAATGTCTTCATATTCTTTCTAAAACATTTCGCAAAAACTTCTCGTGGGTTTATGAAGAAAGCAAGTTTTTTACACATCAACGATTCTGTCAAAAATAAATGTCTTCTCAGCGGTGTAATAAATTTTGTTCGAAGCTTTCTACAAGACATTTTCATTCTTTTTGCAATATAAAAATAAATACCATACTTCTTATCTAGCATTCCTCTTTCTGTTGGAAACCATTTTGAGCAGAGAGAAAGTGAAAAAGATTTGTTTTGAAGCATGTTTTGCCTATCTTGTTTTAGCTGATTTATGACAAAGTCGACAATCTTATTTTGAACACGAATTATGTCTTCTTTTTTAATTATTTTTGTCATATAATTTTTTTCTATTATTTCTATTTCTTTCAGATTTACTGCGAAAGGAAACAAATAAAAAAAATCATCCCATCGTCCAAACTCGACAATAGAATTTAGATTCTTTTCCAAGACATTTGGATGGTTCAAAAGCATCCATACAAAACCATATCTTCCGAGGCGTTTATGCCCTTGACCACCTCTACAATTTCTGATATAAAAAATAGATTTCATAGTATAGTTAATGTCTTCTTTTTCACTTTTGTTCAAGAGATCTAAAAACAAGGGAAGATTTGTCTTGGAATCACAGTTTATAAGTTTATAAATGTTATAAAATTTCGATAAATTTTGCTTATGTTCAATCATTTTTTGATTTTTCGAATTAAAATCAAAGGCATTCAAAGCTGAACTCATTTTTCTTAAATTAAATTTTTTTAAATTTAATTTTTAATAGAAAGAAAATCCAAAAGTTTGTGGTCTTCTCATGAAGCTCATTGAAGACGAACTTTTCTTCTTTTTCATCATCATATAGACAATGATTGCAATGAGAAGTAAAGCTAGAATACCGACAATAATCCAAATCATTTTTTGTTTCTTGGATTTATCAGATGGCGATGCTGATGATCCAGGGAATCCCATTCTGGGATTCATCATAGGTCCAGCATTAACTGGAACACGTTGACCTTGTGGATTATACATATACATTTTCTTTATTTAAGAAAAAATTTTATTTAACAAAATTCTTGAAGAGCTGAAAAATTTTTTATGATTCTTTCGAGCATAACACTGTTGTCGAATAGTATATTGTCTACATTGAGAAAGTTATTATCACATTCTTCTTTGAGTTGAATGGAAACCGACAGTAGCTCTTGTCTTATTCTTAATATTTTTTCAAGTTCCTTTTCAATTTGGTTTTTCTTGTAAATTCTATTGACATCTGTATTGAAATTGTCAGTCGGTGATCCAGTTTCGAGATTTTTAATACTATTTCCTAGGGTTTTTTGTGCTTCAATCATCGTGTTTAGCATGTTTTCTACATTCTGTATCTTGTTTATGTAATCGAAATGTTTGTAAGCTATTTGCTGTGATATCTGAACCATTTGATTCGAACTAGATTTCGAATTTGATTCGAACATTTTATTTAAAGTATCTGTATTTATGCTTTGATTTTTATTTAAAATTTTATAGATACTATGTTTAATCGTCGATATGTCTTCTTGTATCTTATCCAATCTCAAATAAAATGTCTCGAGATCAACAATTATAATCAACCTCTTCTTTGTGGACGATTTATAATGTTTAAGAAAGAAACAATTTATAGTATCATCACGTCTTATTGAACAAAAATAATTTTTAAACTGAATTCCAAGTTTATATTTTAAATTTTGAACGGAATATCTGAGCCTGTTAACCTGTTTAAAAACATTTTTAATTTGAAAAAGATCTGACAAAGAAATATTTTTAATTGAAATTGAATGCTTGTAATTGTCTTCAAGTTGCTCTTCTATATTATTTGAATCCAAGGCTAAAACATTGTTTCCATATTGTTCTTCGACGATTCCATTTTCGTCTATATTTTCAAGATCTTTGTTGTTTATATATTTCATTTTAAAAGTATTGTCATCTTCCTTCATACTGAAATTATACTTGGAAGGTATATATAGAAAAAAAGTATCACCATATAGAGTGGAATACAGTTCTATGTAGAAACACATCCCATCCATTGTAAAATACGATTTGATAATGAACCCATTAGATTGAATCAAATTTTGTAGTTTTGAAATACTAAAAGACATTTTTATTCTAATCAAACTTAAAATGATATTTTAAATTTTAAAATGTCATTAGTATTTAACACAAACTCTGACTCCATTGATAAACTACCAACAGACGATAATGTTGTTTCTCATAGCGAACTACAACTTGCGAATGTTCTTTTTAAAGAAAAACAAAATTTTTTATCAAAAGTAATTTCTGGAACTAAAGATGTGCTTTTTGTAATAGGATTGTATCTTATCTTTTGTCTTCCTCAGATAGATGATCTTATAAAAAAGTTTTTTCCGTCTTCAATGAATTCTATTTATATCTTTTCTGGAATTAAAGCTTTTTTATTCGGTTTTTCTTTTTTTCTTATTCAAAACATACATTCGGTTTACAAAAAATAATTAATTTAGAAACATAATATCGGTTGCATTTATTTTTTTATCATTGATGATGAGTTCGTATATCTCAAAAAGATTTTTATCTTTTTGGTTTATGATTAATCGTTTCAATATGTCTTGAAAATCGTTTTCAGAAACTTCAAGGGGTGATTCTTGTTTCGTTTCATTATCGTTGTTTTCATCTTTCTCATCCATTTCAAAATTAATTTTTTTATTTTTGAAAACTACTTTAATTCCGTCTTTAACAAGATCTTTATATTTTTTTGTTTTCTTGAATGCCTTGAATTCTTCTTGATTTCCAGTAAGAGACAGTTTGATCTTATCTTGAGTCCTTTCTATGTTGATGTTTTCAATATCAGAAATGTCTTTGTAAAGAATCTTTTTTCTTGGAAGATTGAGATCGACTTCTTTAAGTTCGTATTTTTTGGAAGTGTTGTTTGGCCAAGTAAAAACAGGTATGATGTTATGGTCGTTTTCGGCATATTGAATAGACGAACCACAATAATAGACATTATTAATTGTTTGATTAGAATGAATATGACCTGAAACGACTTGAGGAAACGAAAGACTCCATTTATCGCCTTCAGTTGAAATAATTGCCCCCATCTTACAACTGTAGAATTCTTGATGTGCAAAGATGGTTGTCGATTCTTTCCAATTTTTACAGTAATCTAATGCTTCAATAAATCTCCCAGGATAAACATAAGGAACGAAAGTGAAAAGATGATTATTGATTGTTTTTTGTGTTGTAGTATCAACTACAGTGACATTATCCCATTCTTTCATAGAGTTCATCCAGTGATTAGTCGTCAAAAATTGTTGATTAGATATCATATCATGGTTGCCAACAAGAACCATTGTTGGCGATATTTTTCTCATTTGATCAATAAAAAACAAAGCTTTATTTAGAGCTATTGTGTGGAGACGTTCATGAGTGTCCAAAACATCACCTAGAATAACAATAAGATTTGGTTTTAATTGAATTGCAAGTTTAATGATGGCTTCAATGAATAAATCAACTTCTTGAATATTGGTTGTTTTAAAATGTGTATCTCCTATGGCGAGAACAGTTGTGATTGTTGTCATTTTTAAACTTTGTTTTTGGTTTTAAAAATCATTTTTTAAAAATGATTTTTAAAAAAATTTAAAACTGAAATCAAAATGGAAAATCAATCTCAAATCGAATTTAGAATTAATAATAATAAAGAGGAATTCAAGGTATATCAAACACAATTAGAAAACACCAATAAAGAATCTGAAATTCTTAGAGATGAAACAGGTTCTGTAATCAACGCATTAATTTTGAAAAATGAGTTGGTCGAAAAAAACATTTCCTTACAGCAAAAGATGCTTGAAAACAGATTTATTAAAGAGTTTAATAAACGACTTACAGAAAATTTTCATGAAATTTCTATGGGATCTGTAATCGTGCCTTTTCCAGCTGATTTTGATAATATTTATGTTACATGTGATGATAGAGAAAAAGGAACCTTTTTTATTACATTTGAAAAATTCGAAACTTTTTTTAAGGATTACTTGTCGAGATTCAAATTAGAAATGGTTATTCAACCTGCATGCACGACGGGAATTTGCCATATCGAAATAATTTTTAATAGAGGAAGAGCGCCAAAAAACGGAAGAACTGTTATGTTAAATCTTTAACAAACTCAACAAAATAGTTAATTTTTAAAAAATGATTTTTTAATTTTGTTTTCAAAAGAAAACAAAATGGAAGTTGAAAACGATTTTTCAGAAATTAGAAAGAAAGGTTGTAAAGTGCTTTCATCTTTAATCGCCAAAGAAAATAATGTGAAGACGGCTGAAAAGCTGATTTTTGATTATTGTGGGGGTGACGAAAAAAGATATAATCATATTCTTTTTCAAGTTATGGGAAACATTTCAAAACAAAACCCAATGTATGCTTATAAAGTATTAAAAGAAGGAAAAGTGGAATGGCGTGATGATGTATATGAGAAAATCGCTCAGAAGATGGTCGAGATGAATGAATTTTTAGTTAAACCATTTAGTATTAATGAAGGTATAATTAAGTGTAAAAATTGCGGAAGTTATAAAACCTTCTGTTCTCAAATGCAGACGAGATCAGGAGACGAACAATTAACCTTGTTTGTACGTTGTACTCAATGTGGAAAACATTGGTGTAATAATGGTTGAACTCAAGTTTTTTAATTGATGAAATTAAAAAACTAAATATCATCTTCGGAAAAAATCTTTTTATTTGGTAGTGATTTAGAAAATAAATGAGAGAAATCGTTATAAAACATATAATAAATTATAGTGTTGTCATCCATTGTTGTGCGTTGCAAACATAGTTTTCTAATCAACTTCAAAAGAAGATCGAGTTTGTCTTGGAAATTAATCTTTTGTCTTACTTCACCTATATAGAAATTATTTGGATTCCAACGAATAAAAACGACTCTTGAATCGTCAAATTCATCCATTATCTCATTCATTCTTCCGGTTTCACACGTTTCGTTATGATCGTTATGACCATCTTCATCACACTCAATAATGATCTGAAAATCGACATCGACAGAGATGATAACATCAGGCCTTCTTTTCGTCTCACAATTATTATGTTTGATTATTTTATCTTTTGATATAATGAAATCTTTTAATTCGGTTTTTTCAAGGTAATGTACAAGTTGATGTTCAACTCTAATTTTTTTCCCAGTCGCTGTGTTATGACAAGTTTTACAAATGTGAACTGTTGAAGCATTCTTGTCTTCAAAAGAATATGTTTTATAAAATTTTTTTGCACAGTAATCACATAATTTATTGCCTTTATTGTGAACAAAACATATATGCTTCTTTAAATCATCATTTCTTTTGCATCTATATTCACAACCGATTTCGGTACAGTAAAAATATTTTCCGTCACCCTTGGAGTGCACACTCCATAAATGAGATTTTAAATTACTATTGCTTTTAAATCTAAGATTACATCCATCTTCTTTACACTCAAAATAATTTCCATTACCCTCAGAATGCACCTGCCAAAGATGACGTTTCATATGGTTACTACTTTTACATTTATATTCACATCCATTTTCTTCACATAGAAAGTATTTTCCGTCTCCTTTTGAATGTACTTGCCAAAGATGAGTTTTTAAACAACCATTACTTTTAGATTTAAATTCGCATTTATTTTCTTCGCAATAGAAATAAGATCCATCGCCCTTGGAATGTACTTGCCAAAGATGAGTTTTTAAACAACCATTACTTTTAGATTTAAATT
>CAYHMC010000005.1:0-4580 GCA_964357615.1 uncultured Candidatus Saccharibacteria bacterium | reverse complement strand
CACATTCTTTTTCTTCACAATAAAAATAAGATCCATCGCCCTTCGAATGCACATTCCACAGATGTGTCTTTAGATGACCATTACTTTTACATTTATATTCACAACCATTTTCTTCACAATAGAAATAAGATCCATCACCCTTAGAATGTACTTGCCAAAGATGTTTTTTAAAATTACCATTACTTTTACATTTATATTCACATCCATCCTCTTTACACTCAAAATAATTTCCGCTTCCTTTAGAATGTACTTGCCACAGATGTGTGCTTAGATTGCTATTGAATTTGCATTTATATTCACAACCATTTTCTTCACAATAGAAATAAGATCCATCACCCTTAGAATGTACTTGCCAAAGATGTTTTGTTAATATACCATTACTTTTACACTTGTATTCACAACTATCCTCGTCACAATAGAAATAAGATCCATCACCCTTGGAATGTACTTGCCAAAGATGAGTTGTCAAATTATTCTTGAATTTGGATTTAAATTCGCAATTGTTTTCTTTGCACTCAAAATATTTCCCATTTCCCTTTGAGTGCACCTGCCAAAGATGTTTTGTTAAATCACTGGTATTTCTACACTTGTATTTACATTCTTTTTCATCACACACTTTCCATTTTCCATCATCAACCTCATGTTCATCTAACATATGTCTTTCTAACCCTATTTTAGTCTTACTTTCAAATCCACAAATATCGCAATTAGAAACCACATTACGTCTTGAAGAATCTCTACTTTGTTTATTTCCAATCAACCTACATTCAACGCAATTAGTATACCTATTTATACCATCTTTTTTCAACTCAAAATTCTCTTCTTTCAAAACTTTTTTACATTTATAACATTTCTTCTCCATTTTATTTCCATTAACCAAATTTTTAAATTCATTTTTCGTTAAATTAATTTAACGAAAAACCAAACACATCTCCTTCTCCATTCCATCTAAAAACATCTTTTATTCAAAAAATGACATCATCTTCAATTCCAACCATAGTAAAATCTTTTGAATTCGATTCAAAAGACAGAACACTTGATATTCCCAAATCTAACTTTTCGAAAGAGCAACTTTCAAACTGTGGAACAGAAAGAAATTGCATAGAAAAAAAATATTCTTATCTCGTCGATTCCAACTTCGAATCTCCAATTTACAAAATAGATCTTGTATACCATGAAAACACTTCTGTTAAAATAAAAAATCTTTATAAAGGTGTTGTTGGGTTTGATTTTATTAAAGATGAAGTTACAGCTGAAAATGTTTTTGATGAAGATATTTTTCTTTTAATATATAATGGTGGTTATTGTTGGCAACATTTTGTTCAAGACACAATTCCGTTTATTGCTTTGTTTTACGATTTTTTAAAAGGAAACCCAAACATAACAATGGTTTTATCACCTCCTTCTTTCGATTATTTTAAAATATTTATAAACTCTTTATGTCTTTCAAATAAAATTATTTTGGTAAGTGAAAATACAATCCTTAAGACAACTGGAAAAATATATTTTTCAAATATTCATACTACAAGAGAACTTTACCTATCTGAATATCCCATGTCTTTATACAAAAATTCTATGCCTTTAATCACATCTTCAATTTCATCTTTTTTCTCTTTTAAAAATGATCAAACCAAACTGATTTATATCTCTAGAAAAGATGATTCAATGAGACAAATTGGAAACGAAGAAGACCTTTGTAAAGTAATAAAAGATTTTGCACAAGAAAGAAAATTGGAATATACATATCTTAATTCAAAAGAGACATCAATATCAGATAAAATTCTTTTATTCAATCAAGCTAAAATAGTTATTGCACCTCATGGTGGTGCTAATTTCAATGTTATTTTTTGTCAACCAGATGTTTCTCTTCTCGAAATATGTTTTGGAAAATGTTTACATACTATATATTGGATGGCTAAATCTATAGGATTGAATTATTTTATGCATGTTGAGAGAGATTATGGTCACTTTGATAACAATATAAAAGTTGATATTAACAGCTTCAAAGAAAGCTTAAAACAGATTTAAAAAATAAAAAGTTAAGTTAAATTATGGGAGGGAAATCAAGCAAAAATTTTACTGAATATTTTCAAGTTGGCGACAATGAAACACAAACACATTCTAAAAAATATATCAATGATATTTTGGCAGAAGAAAAATGGTATCAGAATGATCGATTAAATAGAGAAGGCGATCTTCCAGCTTGGATTATATATTATGAAAATGGGAATAAAAAAGAAGAAGACTGGCGTAAAAATGGTATTTTAAATAGAGACAATAATCTTCCATCTCAGATTTCATATGATAAAAACGGAAATAAGAAAGAAGAAAAGTGGCATAGAAATGGTGTTTTAAACAGAGATAATGATCTTCCATCTTGGATTTCATATTATGAAAATGGAAATAAAAAAAGAGAGATATGGTATATAAATGATAAATATCATAGAGATTCAAAAAGCGAAACAGGATGCAATCTTCCTGCTTTGATTTGGTATTACGAAAATGGAAATAAAAAAGAGGAAGAATGGTGGATAAATGATAAAAGACATAGAGATAATGATTTTCCAGCTTGGATTTTGTATTACGAAAATGGAAAAATTGAAAAGGAAGAATGGTTTCAAAATGGTAAATTGAAACGAAGGATTGAAAATTATAATTAAAAGATTTTAATGACTTCAAATTTTTAAAATGACTGACATTTTAAAAAATAATTTTACAACTTAATTTGTTCTTCAAACATGCGCCCAAAAGTTTTGTTTAAAATAATTCCTCTGTCAACCCATTTCACCTTGTTAAAAGAACTTCGAAAATCTTCGATACTCAGAAATCCACCGAAATCTATCAACGTTCTCCAATGACCAGCTGGAATGATTTCGTTAAAATCGTTTGAAGATGAAATATCGTTGTAAATCTGAAGTAATAAATTTTTTGAGTTTCTATACAAAGAGTTTTTATTGTTTCCTTTAGCGTTCAAAAAAGCAAGACAACAATTAAATGAACAGAAAATTCCATCGGTTTCGTAGTAGCCCAAAGATTCCGTTTTCAATTCATTATTTTTAAAGGGTTCATCATATTTAGTTTCATTTTTTTCAATTTTCATTTTCTTAATCTCTGTAATCGGTTCTGTAATCGAATATTTTTCTTTTGAAATGAACGAATCGTAAACCTTAATTGCCCTTGAAGGAATATATCTTATTGGACATCCGATACTTTGAACATGATTTGGAATGTTACAACGATCCCAGAAACACTTGTAAGGACATCTGGTCATGTGATGATATCTCGTTTTGAAATCGATCATTGAAACACTGCATTTTCTTAGAGTCTTAAACTCATCAAGAAAGGAAATGGTTCTAGGAGATTTCAAAATTTCTAAATCTGTTATCTTTGTCACCTTCAAATCTTTTTCTTTGATATCGAAATTCGAACCTTTCTTATCGGTTTCATTTTCGATAGAATTAGAATTAAATTCCGTGTTTGAATACTTTTCAAAGTCTACATACAGACTGAAACAATATTTTTTAATTCTTGACATATTTTTTGTAATTTGATTCATAAAAAATAAATCATTTTTAATAAATTGATTGACAAATGAATCAAACTACAAATAAACTTTGGATAGAGTCACCATCTGTAATTTTCAAAAGTATCAATATGCTACCATCTTCGAAGATGGAATTATCGGAGCAATTAAATAGTTTGACAAGGCTAGCGATAGCTATTTTTTTGATTATGATAATGATTAATTTTTCGGCTGGTTTATATTTTTTGGTTTTGTCAATTTTTCTTTTAATTATTTTATGCTATATTCAAAGAAAGAGAATGCAGACAAAGAAACAAATTGAACAATTCACGAAAAATCCTGTAATCGAAAATTATTCAAGAGGAGGAAGCGGTTGTAATGGTGATTCTTGTAGTGGAATAGATTACTATTCTCAAAACAATCCCAACACACGAAAGTATTCTACAGTAAATAACCAATTCAAAACTAATTATACAAAACTTAGTGACCTACCAAATGAGACAAAGTTTCAATGGAATGGTCTTACACCTGGTGTTATAGATTATGAACCGGCAAATCTAGGGAAATTAGCACCAATTGTTAAAAATAAAAATAAATTTCCTATAGGCATGAGTAAAGCAGACATGATTCAGACTTTAATTGAAACACCACAAGCCTTGACATTTTGTAATGATGAAGTTTCAATAGATCCTCCTAATGAAAATGCTGTCAGTATCAATCAACATCTAGCTGGACAAGCTGGACCAGTAACAAAAATTCCACCAGTTGTAATTGCACCTTCACACGATCTTACATATTGGAGAGACAATGATCTGATAGTTCATAGTGCAATCAACTCTGAAGGAATTCAAAAAGATATGTATTTGTCTGGATATGCAGAATCGACTTGCTGTGGTTATCTTGGAAACCAAGCAGAATTGGTTCCTGCAAATACAAAATATAAAAAGACTTTTATTGGCGGAGATCTTGTTGAAGGATACAATGCAAATTGTTCTGGTAATCCTTATGTATACCCTAAACAAGGTCAAGGAATTGTAGCACCAACACCAGCTGTAGA
>CAYHMC010000004.1:0-98242 GCA_964357615.1 uncultured Candidatus Saccharibacteria bacterium | reverse complement strand
GGGAGTCAAATTCGTTCCTATGTTTTGCACCCCTATCAATTAGTGAAAGACCACAGGACTAATTCGGAAACCTCTAAGACAGAGGATGTTTTAGAAGGCCACATTGACCAATTTATTGAAAGTGAGTTACAATATTAACTAGGTAATTAGTTATAAATAATTACAAATATACAAATTTCTAATACTGGTTATTTGTGCTTTGTATATTTGCAGACAGTTTGTAATTTAAATACAAAATAGTGATAGCATTTCAAAACGTATCAAAAATTTATAGTGGTAATGCCGGTAGTAATGGTCAATCTTCGGCGCTTATGGAGGTTAATTTTCAAATTCAGCCAAATGAGTTTGTTTCGCTTGTGGGTCGCTCCGGTGCTGGAAAATCAACCATTTTAAACCTAGTTACTGGCGAGCTAAAGCCCTCTAAAGGAAGGGTGATATTTGGTTCATACGAAGTTAACAAACTTTCTTTTCAGGAGCTCCCACACTTGCGAAGACACATTGGTGTTATTTTTCAGGATTTTAGGTTGCTTCCAAATCGTAACGCATATGAAAATGTTGCTTTTGCACTTGAGGCGTGCGCGTATAATCAGTCGGACATCGATGAATTAGTTCCTCAGGCACTCGAAATGGTGGGATTAAAAGATAAGATGTACAATTTTCCGCACGAGCTCTCTGGTGGTGAAAAACAACGAGTTGCAATTGCAAGAGCTATGATACATAGGCCAGAAGTTATTATGGCTGATGAGCCAACTGGAAATTTAGACCCATTTAATAAGTGGGAAATTATTAAATTACTTGGAAAAATTAATGAACTTGGAACGACTGTAATTCTTGCTACGCACGATAAAGACATTGTAAATAGTCTTGGAAGGCGAGTTATAACATTGGATGGTGGTAGAATTGTGCTTGATGAAGAAAAAGGAAAATTTGTTTTAGTATAATAAATTATATTTTTAAAAATGTTTACAGTTTTATTTAGAATAATTAAATACGGTTTTCAGCAATTTTCGAGAAATAGTTTACTTTCTGCCGCAACAGTAGCAGTTATGATTATGGCGCTTATGGTGTTACTTAGTATAAATGTTTTTAGCTATCTTACAGACCAAACAATTCTTGCACTAAAAGATAAAATTGATATAAGTGCCTATTTTAAATCAGATGTATCTGAAGATGAAGTGTTAAGGGTTAAGCGGTCCTTAGAAGGTTTGCCAGAAGTAAAAACAGTTGAATATGTATCGAGAGATAAAGCGCTTGAAATTTTTAGAAGTCGTCATAGTGAAGATGCGACAATTACAGCTGCCATAGAACAGCTAAGTGATAATCCACTTTCTGCCGCGTTAAATATTAAAGCTAATAACCCTGGTCAATACGCTGCAATTTCTGAATATTTATCTAGCACATCTCTTACGCCAATTGTAGAAAAAGTTAGTTTTTTTGAAAATAAAACAGTTATTGAGCATCTCGCAAGAATAATCGATACAGTTCAAAAAGCCGGAACAATTTTAGCAATATTTCTTTCAATCATTGCTGGGTTAGTCGTCTTTAACACAATTAGAATCGCAATTTATTCTAGTCGTGATGAAATTGGTATTATGCGTCTCGTTGGCGCGTCTAATTTATTTGTTCGAGGTCCCTATGTTGTAGCCGGAATATTATATGGAATTGCAGCTGGTGGACTTAGTGTTTTACTTGCCCTTCCAGCAGTATTATTTATTTCTCCATATTTAAAAATTTTTATTCCAGAAGTAAATTTGCAAGGACATTTTTTTGAAAATATACATATTATGTTGCTTACTCAAATGGGGTTTGGCATAGCGCTCGGCGTTTTGTCTAGTTACTGGGCAATGAGAAGATATCTCAAGGTCTAAAGATTTATATATAATAATTATAAAAACTGCTGATAACGCAGTTTTTTTGACATAACAAAATTTTAATGCTAATTTCAGCTTAGTTCCATTAAGCTTGGAGAAATAAAATGGCTGGTGGCAAAATGAATTGTGAGAAATGCGAAGCTAATATTTCTATGTCAGGTTCGGAGGTTTGCAAAATTTGTGACCCAGATATAATGAAAATTATAAATGGAGAAGTTAAAAGCAAATCCCCAAATCTTTGTGATAAGTGCTTCCCATCACATATCGAAGAACATAAAAATAAGGCAGATCAAAAAACATTCACTATTCCGGGAGATAAGATGAGAGAATTTAATGTTTGGATGGAAGAGCACATTAAAATTTGTGGTCTTCGTGTTGGAACAATAGATTTACCAGCGATGACCCCCAATAGATATGTTTATGTATTTCGCTCAACTAATTTAGGAGATTCATTTTATTTGAGTTGTGATTGTGGAATTCAATTTTCTTCTAAAAAGGAAGAAGAGAGTAAAGTAGTATAAAATAGCGCATTGGCGCTATTTATTTTCTATGCCCCGTACCAAATTAATTCAAATAAGTGGCCAGTTAAAGCTAGGAAATATAAATATGACAATAAAATCGTAACTCAATGATAAATTTGGTTTGGGGTTTCAAATTTGGAAAGTGGGCATTTTGAATGGTCTTTAACTCTTGCAGTGCAATATTTTCTACCATAATCAATTACAAGATAGGTAAATTTAAACCAATCTTTTTTAGGAACTATTCTCATTAAATCTTGTTCAATTTTCACTGCATTTTTGTGTTGCGTGAGTCCCCATAAGTTTGATAGACGAATTACATGTGTATCAACTGCAATTCCTTCTACTACGCCGTATGCATTTCCCAAAACTACATTTGCAGTTTTTCTTGCAACCCCAGGAATAGTTAGCATTTCTTCCATTGTTTTTGGCAATTTTCCGCTATATTTTTCTTTAATCTTTTTTACTGCACCAAGAATGCTTTTTGTTTTGTTTCTATAAAATCCAGTTGATTTGATATCTTTTTCAAATTCTGATGGACTTGCTTTTAAGTATGCATTTAAACTTTTATATTTTTTAAATAATTTTGCAGTTACTTCATTTACTTTTTTGTCGGTGCACTGGGCAGATAAAATTACGGATATTAAAAGCTCTAAATCGTTACTATAATTTAGAGCCATCTTTGCATCTGGGAAAAGTCTTTTTAGTTTGAAAATTATTTCTTTTGTAATCATGGTGTTGTTTTCCATTTGGCAATTATATCATGTTGATATGATTCGATTGTGTCTATATAATACAAAGCAGATTTAAAAATAAGGAATTAAAGAATGTATAGAAAAGTAACGCTTGGACGAATGGCAACCTTTCTTTTGCCTTCACTTAAGTTGAAGCAAAGAGGTTCTAACGGTGAAACTATTGAAGAAGCTGTACATCAGTTTCTAGTTTCTAAATTCAAGGGTTACACAGCGGCTTCTGGAAATATTTTTGGCTTTTGGAAAGATGAGAACGGCGTTGAGTCATATGGAGAACACAAGGAATATAAGGTTGCGTTTGTTGGCAAAGAGATGATACCAGAGCTAGAATTTTTTCTATCGCAGATTGCTGATTCAATCCAAGAGGATTGTATTTATTTTGAAACAGGAGAAGATTCTTGGTTGATTTATCCCTTTAAAGCTTAAAGCTGTTCTATGCAGCTTTTAATTTTGCCTAAAAAATATGCTACACTTTTAAATATGGGTCCCGTTAGAAATAGCGGACGTATATAAAATAAATGTCAAACACAAAACAGAATCTATTATTTAAAATTAAAATATTGGTACGTATAACGCACTTTGCGTCTGCGTCCTATTTCTAACGGGATGAGCAAACTACTTATTGCAAATTGGAAAATGAATCCTTTGGGTGGTGACGTCGCCATTTCTTTGGCTAAAAAGATTGATGAGTTTGCGATGAAGAATAAAAATGTTTCTGTCGGCATTGCGCCTGCTTTTCCGCATATTACCCTTATTCCAAAATTAAAATCAGCATGGCTTGGGGCGCAAGATTTTTTTTGGGAAAATCCGGAAAATGGAGGAGCTTATACGGGAGAAGTCTCAATTAATATGCTCAAAAGCATAGGAGCAACATTTTCTATAATAGGCCACTCTGAAAGAAGAATAAATTTAGGTGAAACTGATGAAATGATAAATAAAAAAGTTAAAACCGCAACAGTCGCAAATTTTTTTAATGTCTTGTGTGTTGGTGAGCCGTTATCTATAAGAAAAAAGGGGTTTAGTGTGGCAAAAAAATATGTAGCAGACCAACTAAAAAAAGGTTTAAAAGGTGTTGTTGGCTTTCCTAAATTTGGAGTTATAGCCTATGAACCAATTTGGGCAATTAGTACAAATAAAAATGCTAAATCAGATAATCCTAAACTTGCATCAGAAATGGCAGATTATATTAAAAAAATTACTAAATCAGATGTTTTGTATGGAGGTTCCCTCAATTCAAAAAATGCAAAAGATTTTTTAAGTGAACCTTCGATAAATGGTGCTTTGGTTGGCGGAGCTAGTTTAAAGGCAGATGAGTTTGGAAAAATTATTGAAATTGCAAATAATATTTAATTTCTAATGAGGATTTCCGTAAAAGCAAAACCATCTGCTCGCGAAAACAAAGTAGAAAAAATTGATGATGTTAGTTTCATTGTCTCCGTTAAAGAACCACCTGTGCAGGGGAGAGCAAATAAGGCGATTATAGAAGAATTAAGTGAATACTTTGGTGTTAATATATCGATGATTTCTATTTTATCTGGACATACTTCAAGAAATAAAATTATAGAGATTAATAATTGATTGGTACCTACTATAACTATCTCCTAGTAATAGGAAGATGATGCTTGTCATGATGGTTGTCGCGTGTTAAATTCACGACAGAATATTTAGTTTTTAAGTAGAATGAGATTGGAGATGAATATGACCTCGAATATAAAAGATTGTTGGCTTGATTTGTGGAAACGAATTGGAGCAGTTGGAAATCCAGATAAGCCATTTGGAGATCTTTTGGCTCAGTACTCTGAAGCGCATCGTGCCTATCACACCATTTCTCATATTGAGCATTCTTTAAATGAGTTGGCGCTTGCTCGGTATTTAGCAATTAATCCAGATGAAGTTGAATTCGCACTTTGGTATCATGATGCAATTTATAACACTAGAGCTAAAGATAATGAAGAGCTGAGTGCTAGTTTAGCGCTTGATGTCATTACTGGTGCAAAGTTGCATAAAAATTTTGGAGAACTAGTGGCGAATTTAATCATAGCAACAAAACATGTGATAGTTACTGATGATTCAGACACTAATTTACTAGTCGACATCGACCTTTCTATATTTGGTCAGCCGAATGATGTATTTGATGAGTATGAAAAGCAAATTCGAAAGGAGTATGAATGGGTTACTGAAGATGCATTTATTGAAGGTCGAAGGACGATAATGAAAGCATTTCTTGAAAGATCATCAATTTATTCAACGCAATATTTTCAAGATCGATATGAAAAACAAGCCGAGCTAAATGTAAGTCGTTCAGTAAAAAATTTATCTTAACAAGGTAGTTAATTATTTTAGTAAATCTCGAAACCAACTTTCTTGTTTCGAGATTTTTTATTATGCTATTATTAATATAATGTGGTTTAAAATTTCAAAACGAAGTTTATTGATTTGTTTAGGGATAATTGTTCTTCAGGGTTTGCTTTTGTATGCAATGGGTCATCCAAAAATTTGTGAATGTGATTATATAAAACTTTGGCACGGAGTTCCCATTAGCTCAGAGAATTCTCAACATATTTCTGATTGGTATACATTTTCACATATCATCCACGGTTTTATTTTCTATTGGTTGTTATGGCTTTTTCCTGCTACGCGAAAACTTTCATTTGGAACAAAACTTGGAATTGCAATTTTCGCTGAGTCATTTTGGGAAGTTTTAGAAAACACACCTTTTATAATTAATCGTTATCGCGCCACAACCATTTCATTGGATTATTTTGGAGATAGTGTGCTAAATTCTGTTTTTGATACTCTAGCTATGGTTTTGGGGTATTTTGCTTCATTCAAATTTCCAGTTTGGTCAATAGTCACCACTGCTATATTTTTTGAATTATTTGTGTTATACTTCATTCGTGATAATCTGACTTTGAATATCATAATGCTTATTTATCCATTTCAGTTTTTACTGGATTGGCAGGGGGCTGGTTAGTTAAAAATTGAATTAAAAATATGTATAAAAAGAAAAAAGTAGCAAAAAGAAAACATAGAAAAAAACAGGGAAAAACTGTTTCTCTTAGATTTAGAAGGTAGTAATTATCTAATTATTTTGATATAAGTTAAAGCAAGAAAAATTTGCTTTAGTTGATGTCTTTAAAAATGAAAGAAATTTATCCCATTAGAAAAAAACTAAATTGTGAAATAAAAATTTTGATAAAGCATTGAACGCTATCTTACTATTAAAAATATTATGGTTAAAATTTCTAACGGGATTTATTTAGATAATAATGCTACTACAAAAGTAGACGAAGAAGTTTTGAGCGCTATGACGCCTTTTTTTGCCGAACACTATGGAAATTCAAGTAGTTCTCACGCCGGTGGTCAAATAGCCTCGAGGGCTCTGTTTGAGAGTAGAAATTTGATATTAAAAACACTAAGCGCAAATGCCCATAAAATTATTTTTACTTCTGGTGGAACTGAGAGTAATAATTTGGCTATTTTTGGTATAGCGAAAAATCAAAAAACAAAGGGTAGTCATATAATTACTTCAAGTATTGAGCATTCGTCGGTTCTTGAATGCATGAAAGTTTTAAGTAAGGATGGTTTTGAAATAAGCTATATTGATCCACGAGAAGACGGATTAATTTATTCTGAAGATGTAATGAGTGTGCTTCGCGATGATACAATTTTAGTTTCAATAATGAACGTGAATAACGAGACAGGTGCAATTATTCCAGTAGATAAAATTGCAACTGCTCTAAAAGCTAAAAATCTAGAATGTATTTTTCATTCCGATGGCGTGCAGGCAATAGGTAAAATTAAACCAAATCTTTCTAAAATAGATCTTTATTCTATAAGTGGTCATAAATTTCACGCCCCAAAAGGTGTTGGAGCTTTAATTATTAGGGAAGGCACAAATATAAAAAATATAAATTTTGGCGGAGGACAAGAGGGCGGACTTAGGTCGGGAACCGAAAATGTCCCAGGAATAGTTGGTTTAGCTAAGGCCTTCGAATTAAGTTATAAAGATTTTGATAAAAAAATCAGTCATTATGATGAATTAAAAAAAGCTTTACTTGATGAAGTGTCATCGATTAAAAATTTTACAATAAATTCGCCCAAAGAAAGCACTTCTCAAACAATTAATATTTCATTTGTTGGTGTGCCGGGAGAGGCACTGCTCACAGCCTTATCAGAAAATGGTATCTATGTTGGAACTGGATCAGCGTGTACAGATAAAAAGCGTGGTAGAAGCCATGTGCTCACTGCAATGAAAATAAGCGGAGAAAGAATAAACTCAAGTATTAGATTTAGTTTTTCAAAATATAATACAATTGAAGAAATTAAAATAGCAGGGGAAATTTTACAAAAAACTATTATAAAATTATCAACTAGTTAACAACTACTCCCGTCTTCGAGTTTACCTTCACAGTTACAAATACACTTCCTTTAAATCCTGATACTGACCAGTAAATACTATCTCCTTCTTTTGAAATTCTAATTGTTTTGACTGTTGTTATTTGGCTGGAATTTTTGGCAAGAGTTATTGCTTGCATGGCAGATATAGTAAGTCCACCATCTGATTCGCCTTGATTTAAGAGTTTTAATATTCCGTCTGAAAGCAATGTAATTTCCAAGTTAGGATTAATTGTGTATCCTTGTTTTTGGTTTCCATTTTCATCTGTTCCAATTTCTGTTGAATAACCAATTGTTCCACCAGCGGATTTTATTTGTTGCCCAGAAGAAATTTCAATAATTGGATTAACGGTAGTTCGGTATTCAATGTATGGAGCAAAAATGTAATCATTTTTTGTTGTGAGGTGCAGTGCTTTATCGAGAATGAAATCATATACAACCACGGTGGCTTCGTTTAATTTTGAAGTGAATCTGCCACCAAATTTTATATTTGAAGACAAAAGTCTCGCAGTTTTAGTTTCTCCAATAATTGGAATAACCACAACAGAGCCAATCTGTATTTGAACTTCATTGTAGTTGCCTGAAGGAAGTTTTGTATCATACAATAATTTTAAAATACCACTTTGACGAAGTGCTAAAAGATCATAAGACACAGGGCCACCAAATTTAATCTCTTGCCAACCTAATTTTTCATGATTTACCCAAAGTTTCTCAATGCTAATTAAAACTGATTTAATTCCAGAGAAAGAAGTTGATTTATCAGTTATGCCAAAAATTATTCTACCACCACTAGTGTTATTTTTTATGGGAACTACAGCCGAAGTAGTAGGCTTGCTCGTGGTAGTAGGATTATTGCTTTGAGTAGGAGATTCTGTGGTAGCTGGAGAATTAACTGGTGTTCCTGTTATTTCTTCCCCACTATTTTTTGATGGCATAACTTTATCAAAGTTGAAATACAGGAATATTACAATAAAAATTAATATTACTATGGAAAAAGTAGAAATTTTTTTATTCATACCTATTATTGTTATTTTACAGACGACGAATTATTTAATATTATATATAAATAGTATATCACTACTTAAAATTCTTCCAAAGATTAGAGTTTCTTAGTTTATAATAACTTAAAATAATATGGATCCAGTTAGAATCCGCGATTGCACAAATTCTTAATTTAAAAATGTTATATAATATAAACGAGATTATAATTTAATTAGCACAAATCGCATTACATAATCGCGATCTGCTTCTAACTGGATGGAAAAAATTAATAAAACAAAAGAAGAATGGAAAAAAGCATTAACCCCAGAGCAATACAATGTTATGTTTGAAGGCGGGACAGAGAAGCCATTCACTGGGGAATATTGGAATAACCATGAAAGCGGAATGTATAAATGCAGGGCTTGTGGTTTGGAACTTTTTTCATCTGACACTAAGTTTGATTCTGGCACTGGTTGGCCAAGTTTTACCGATCCGATAAACTTAGAAAATGTTGAATTGCATGAAGATGGTAGTCTTGGTATGTCGCGAACAGAAGTTATTTGTCGGCGCTGTGGTGCTCACTTAGGTCATGTTTTTGACGATGGACCAAAAGATAAGGGTGGCAAAAGATATTGTATAAATTCATGTTCGATTAATCTTAAAGAAAAATAATAATTATTTTATGTCATCATTTAACTTTAAAAATTCAAATGGTAAGCTTTTTAATGCAAATAGTGCAGAAGGTAAGCAAGCCCTTAGAGAAACTAATCTCAAAGGAAAAATGGCCGAGTCATTAGTATTTGATTTATTAAAAGAATCTGGAAATGAAGTATATAGAATTGGAATAGAAAATACTTTACCAACATTAAATCATGTCAGGCGAGAATTAATGGGCAGTAAGGCTGGCGAAAAGTTAAGAATGATACCAGATTTTTTTATACTAGATTCAAAACAACGCGCGCATCTTGTTGAGGTAAAGTTTCGTTGGCATCCCAAGGGACACGAGACTGATGTTTTGCGACTCAGAAGACTTGCTCAGTTGTGGGAAGAGACCATAGTTATTTTTGTTAACTGTTCTAAAAAACCCTACTTTCAATTTTCAGAATCTCCATTTGTAAAAGAAAAAACAGTTTTGCTTGAGCCGATTGATGAATATATACCTTTCGGCGTAAAGGAAAGTTTACTTAGTAAATTTGACGAACTGGTTGAAAAATATTTAAAGCCGACACTTAAAACTCCAATGCCAAAAGATTCTGCAATTATTGATCATTCGGCTCATTATCTATAGTTATGGGAATACTATATGTTGTTGCAACGCCAATTGGAAATTTAGGCGATATATCATCACGGGCACTCGAGGTTCTTAGAACTGTATATTTGATTTACGCAGAGGATACTAGAGTAACCAAAAAACTTTTATCTAAGTATGAAATTCATACACGAATAGCTCATTATGACGAACATGTGCCGAACCGCACTATAGAAGAGGTAATGCGACTTTTAAATGATGGCAAAAATATAGCAGTGGTGTCTGATGCTGGTACGCCAGGAATTTCTGACCCCGGTTCGGTCTTGGTATCACATATTCAAAAAGAAGGTCCAAATAGCCAAATTCAAGCCATTCCAGGGCCATCAGCGGTTATATCAGCACTTTCTGTTAGTGGAATTAGTGCAAATAAGTTTACTTTTCTTGGTTATCCGCCACAGAAAAACAAGAGAAATAAATTTTTTGAAGAATTAAGCAAAATTGAAACTCGTCCAATAGTTTTGTATGAATCACCCCATCGTCTAAAGAAAACACTTAAAAACATTTCTGAGTTATTTGGTTTAGATTATGTAATTTTTATTTCAAAAGAAATTACAAAAATTCACGAAACAAATTTTACAGGGACAATAAGTGAGGCACTAGATTATTTTGAAGGTAGTCGTGGTCTTGGAGAGTTTGTTATAATTATTCCTTAAGCTAAAAAAATAATGAAACTTATCGCAATTTTAATAATTTTTGTAGTAGCAATTAATTTTGCTTTTCCAGCGAAAAGCTTGGAATTTCGTAATAAACTTTTTGATGCGTATAATAATTTTATCGGTAACGCGTCTAGTACAATAAGTTACACAAATGGTTTTTCTTCGAGTACCTTAAATGAACAAATAAAAAATCTTGAGAGCACCTCGGCAGTACAGAAAAAAATTCTAGAGGAGGCTCAAAAAATTATTTACGACACACCACTTAGAGCAAGCGAGGGACAAGTTCCAGTTGCAGAAGTTGTACTTACCGATCCTGGCATAGTTAGTTTCACTAACAAAGCTCGTACAACTAATAATTTAAAGTCTTTAAGTGTAAGCGCTAAGTTAAATAACTCTGCGTTTTTAAAAGTTAAAGATATGTTCGCAAAACAATATTTTGATCATATTTCGCCAAGTGGCGCAGGGCCTGATTCAATTGCAAAACAATCAGGTTATGCGTATATTGTGATTGGTGAAAATTTGGCGATGGGTAATTTTAAAAATGATCAAGATTTAGTTTCCGCATGGCTTAATTCACCTGGGCACCGCGCTAATATATTAAATACAAGATTTACCGAGATAGGCACGGCTGTTTTGAAAGGGTTTTACGAGGGTAGGGAAGTTTGGATGGCGGTGCAGGAATTTGGGTTGCCACTTTCAAGCTGTCCAAATCCAGATTCAAAAGTAAAAATTGAAATTGAAAATAACGATAATTATTTGAAAGATTTAAATGAAGAATTGATTAGATTAAAAAATGAAATTGAAGAAACAAACGAAGAGAGTCCAAAGTATGATGAAAAAGTTAATGAATATAATGATAGAATTTCATCATACAATGAACTATTACAAGCAACCAGAAAATTAATTGATAAATACAATGAACAAGTAAAAACATTTAATATTTGCCTGCAAGGTTAATTAAAATTTTATGAAAAGAAAAATTGCTATATTCGATATAGATGGAACAATATTTAGGTCAAGCTTGCTTGTCGAACTAACAGAAGCGCTTCTTCAGGCTGGGATTTTCCCATCGTCAGTAAGAAAAATATATACAAGAAGTTATAAGGAATGGATAGAAAGACAAGGCTCGTATGAGCAGTATATATCCGATGTGGTATTAGCCTTTACTAAACATATGAAGGGCATAAGAAATGATGACTTTGATAGCGTTGCATCACATGTTGCTCACTTCCACAGAAAAAGAGTTTATCGATATTCAAGAGATTTATTAAATAAGCTTCGAAAAGAAAAATATTATTTATTAGCAATTTCTAATTCCCCAAAAGTAGTTTTAGATTATTTTGGCAAAGAGCTTGGTTTTGACAAAATTTATGGAAGAATATTTGAAACAGATTCTCGGGGGAAATTAACAGGACAAATACTTTATACAGATTTTATTTCTGACAAAGCCAAAGTTCTTTCGAGAGTACTTCTTACTGAACATCTAACCTTGCAGGGGTCAATTGGCGTTGGAGATACAGAGAGCGATATACCTTTTTTAAAAATGGTAAGCAAACCAATATGTTTCAATCCAAACAAAAAATTATTTGATTATGCCAAAAAACAAAAGTGGAATGTTGTTGTTGAGCGCAAAGATGTTATCTACAAATTTTAATGTATGAAACATTTCAGAAGAGCAATTATTAGAAATGAGATAGTTCTTGAATTTATTTGGCCTTCTAAAAAATCAAATAAAGTAGTTATACTTTGCAGTGGTTTGCCTGGATATCCATCAAATAGAGAAGCAATGTTATATTTGGCAAAAAAAGGTTTTTGGGTTTTTAGTCCTAGATATCGTGGTAGTTGGGAAAGCGGGGGATTGTTGCTTCGGAATTCTCCACATCTAGACATACTCGACATAGTCCATTCAATTTCTTCTGGATTTTCTGATATTTGGGATGGGAAAAAATATAAAATTAAAAACCCAAAATTATATATTATTGGTTCAAGTTTTGGAGGAGCAGCTGCAATTTTAGCATCGAAAAATAAATCTGTGAGAAAAATTGTTGCGCTTTCGCCTCTAATTGATTGGACAGTGGAAACTAAAAACGAATCAGTTGATTCGCTTAAAAATTTTACAAAGTTAGCTTTTGGTAATGGATATCGCCCTATTAAAAATGGTTGGAATAAATTAAAAAGCGGTAAATTTTATAATCCAATCGCAGAAATAAAAAATTTGGATAAAAATAAAATATATATAATTCACCCAAAGGACGATAAGGTAATTTCAGTAAAAACCTCGATTAAATTTTCAAAAGCATTAAATTCTAAATTAACTATTCTAAAAACAGGTGGGCATCTTTCTCTTTCTTCCATTTGCAAAAAATCTTTTTGGAAAGCAATTAAGCAATTTTTAAATTAAGGATATGCTAAACTAAAGTTAGGTTATTATTTGTTATTTTTATTATGCAACAAGTTAAAATTTATCCGCATAGGTTTCGCAGTATCGCATTTCTTGTTTTGGGTATCGTATTTGTAGTGCTTAGTCACAATTTATCTAGTAATGAATTTTTAACTAGTTTCTCGCCTTTAATTCCGCAATTTTTATTATATTTCTGCATTCCACTTTTTGTTCTTATATCAATTTGTGAGTTATCAAAATTGCTTTTAAGGAAATCTGGCATTTCAATTTCTGAAGCTGGAATTGAAGATAATTCCACCTTGATAAAATACGGCTTGATTTCTTGGCCTGAAATTGATAGAATATTTTATCAAAAGACCACTGATAAAGAATATCTTTGCGTTGCACTTAAAAAACCAGAAACATTTTTGAATAATCAGCCAGCCATAAAGAGATTTTTTTCTAGAGCGAAATATAGCGACTCAACTTTTATTAAAATTCCACTTGCTCCTCTACCAATAAAACCATGGGTATTAATAAAAGAAATTAGACAAGCGCATCCAGAAGTCCGCATTCATTATCCATTTCCGAATTTAGATGATATGGATTTAAATCCAAACAGTCACTTAGATCTTAAATAATTTATATGTCACAAAAGAAGCCCGTAAAAGTAAAAGTTCAAAAACAATCTCCAACCGATGAAGGATGGGAGTTTGTAGTTTGGATTGGTGATGAGGAATCTAGATCAGAACACACCGTTGCGCTTGACCGTGACTATTGGCATAAATTAACTAAAAGCATTGGAACTCCGGCGGATTTAATAAAAAAATCATTTGAATTTTTGTTAAATCGCGAAGAACAAGATTTAATTTTTAAGAGTTTCGACCTTAGAGAAATTAAAAAATATTTCCCAGAGTTTGAAAAAGAGATTACCCCAGACGAACCTTACTTAGAAGCAAGAGAAGTTAAAAAACCTAACGAAAAGAAAACTTCTCAGCGAGACTCTTAAAAAAGTAATTATCCTCAAATTCTACAAAACGAACGGAACATAAAGATTCGGTTATTCTTACGATATCTTTTTCTTGCAATGCAAAAATTGATTCTCCGTCTGCTGAAATGATTACATCTGCTGGAGTGCCGTCGTATTGAAGTAAAAACGGTTCTCTTTTTCTAAAACTTTCCACCTTAATTTCAATAATTCTGTTTTGTTTTACTACAAGCGGTGGAGTTGGAATGTTGTGATCTAATATTTCAGTAATAATAAAACAACGAATATCTGGCATTACAATCGGACCGTGTGCAGATAAGTTGTAGGCAGTTGAGCCCGTTGCTGTTGCAACAAGCATTCCAGAGCCATGAATATTTTGTAGGGGATGATTATCAATCGAAACCGAGAGCTTAACCATACCCAAAAGGTTCTGAATCGATACATCATTTAGTGCAGTGTAATTTTTAATAATTTTCTTATTTCTCATAACTTTTGAATCCATCATCATTCTTTCTGTAATCGAATATTTATTTTCGATAAATTTATTAATAGCATTGATAAATTCATTTTCATCTCTAACTGATGCTAAAAAACCAACATGACCCAAGTTAAGTCCCAGAAATAGGGGATTGAATTTACTAAATTTCCTAACTGCTTCAAGAATAGTTCCATCGCCACCCAAAATAATTACGACTTCTGGTTTTTCGGAATCTAAGTTAATTTTAATTCCATTCTTTTTTAATTGATTTATAATTTTTTCTTCCCATGATTTTGCTTCATTATTGTCATCACGATAATAAATTAAAGTTTCATAAGGTTTATTTTTTTGTTCTTTCATTTTCTTCATCTAATTAGAATACAACTTTGTAAAAGTTCTTTCCATAGAGCTTTATTTATATAGCTTGACAAATATAAATTTTATAGTAGAATATCCTACTAGATCCCCCAAAATCCAATCATAGGAGGACGATGTGTCATGCAAAACATTGACTGGAAGCGCATCTTCATAGTTGGAGTAACCTCAATATTTTGGATTGAGGTGGTCGTGGTCATCATCAAAGCGTGGCCTGATGGAACAATCTTTAACTTGGATTTGATTTATTATCCAGAAGTAATTTCTCCAGCGTCAGTCGTGTTTGTGGCTTCACTACTCGCTGGGTTTTATTACACCTCTTATACTCACAATTATCTTTTCTTGGCTTGTGTGGTGTGGGGCATTATGGGGTTTTGGGCAACATTTGGCCTAAATACCGACGATATCTTTCCTGATGTAGTTGGACCACTCCAAATTTTCGCCACTCTTTATCTCTCTGCTTTTATGTCGAGACTTACATCAAGCTTTTTTGTCTGATTTGTGGAATTGAGTTTGGCCCACGCTTTAGTTAGTGTGGGTCATTTTTATTTAAAATCATTATAAATAGCTAAAAAAATCTAAATTCCTTAGCTGTTGGATAGCCCCATATCACTAAAATATTTTTTAATAATCTTTTCGATTTCTTCTATAAAGTTTTCTTTAGAAAATTTTCTGGCTTGTTCGGCAATAATTTCAGGTTTAAAATTTAATTCTTTCGCAATAAATTCATTAATTCCTTTAATAAGGAATTTTTTTGTTTGTTGAGGAAATAGAGTTCCAGAATGCGCATTTACAATTTCTTTTGCACCACCAGCATTATATGCAATTACAGGTGTTCCACACGCTATTGCTTCTGCCGCCACCAGACCAAAATCTTCTATTTGTGGAAAAACTAATGCTCTAGCATTTTGGTATAAATTTCTAAGTTCAGCATTTGATTCTACGAAAGGAATAAATTCAATGTTTGGTGCCCCTTCAGCCATTTTTTTAATTCGCGCTTCTTCTGGTCCTTGGCCAACTATTTTGATATGCAGTCCTAATTCTCGAAAAACTTCAATCACAAAATCAAATTTTTTGTAATGCAAAAACCTTCCGACCGCAAGAAAATATTCTTTTTTTTCTGGAATAATTTCTGGGGGATAAAAAACTGAAAGATCAACAGGTGGATAAACTACAATTGAGTCTCTATTATAATATTGTTTTATTTTAGATGAAATAAATGATGAATTTGCAATTAATATATCTGGTTTTTGGGCAACTTTATAGTCCCATCTTTTCAAGTACCAAAGCAGGGGTTTGAAAAATAATTTCATAAAACTATTAAATTCAGGCGGTATATAACTTTCTTCCCATGCGTACCGAAGGGGAGTATGAATGTATGCAAGGTGATGAGTATTTTTATTAATTCTTATTCCTTTTGCAAAGCCGGCTGAAGATGAGATTACAAAATCATATTCTGGACCAATCTTTAAAAACCTCATTGCAAGTGGCATCAAAGGAATAAATAATCTATGATTTTTTCTTACGAATGGATTATCTAAGAAGCTCGTAATAATTTTTCTTTTGCTACTTGCGGTATTTTTTTGTTCAGATTCATTTGGTGATTTTTTTGATTCATTAATGAATTTATTAGAAAATTTTCCAAGTGTAAGACGCTCATCGTATAAAATAGTATAAATTGGAGCATCTGGGTACATTTCTGCAAAAACCTCAAGGACGCGTTCAGCTCCTCCTAGTTGATTTAGATAATCATGAGTTAGCGCAACTTTCATCCCGTTAGAGATAGAACGCAAACGCAAAAGGCGCTATGCGAACTATTGAATTAAATATATATAATAAACTTTTCGCATCCTTCATAATTTTTTTGATTTGCGTCCGCTATCTCTAACGGGATTAATTTATTTTTGAGGCAGTAGTTGCTTTATGCAATTTCTACCACCATGCTTAATTACCATGATTTTAACATAGAATTTTAAATATTAGTATCATAATTTTCAGTTTCTGTGTTTTCAATTAGATTACCGTTTGAAGTAAATGATATTTGCGATTATTATTGTGATATGTCGCAACCTTATTTCAGTAAGATTATTTTAGATATCTTTGGTTCGGTTTTAGGAATTATTTTCCTTATCCCATTTTTACCATTTATAGCAATTGCAATTAAATTGGACTCAAAAGGACCGATATTTGTTAGGCTACCTAGGGTAAGTCGTGGTCGCATGGTTAATGTGTATAAATTTCGTTCTATGGTTCCGGGAGCTCAGAATCTCAAATATAACCTTGTGAGTTCAAACGAAAGGAATGATGGGCCATTTTTTAAGATTAGAAATGATCCCAGAGTTACTCGCGTTGGTAAATTTCTTCGAAAAACACGACTGGATGAATTTCCTCAGTTATTTAATGTGCTAAAAGGGGAACTTGCGCTTGTTGGTCCGAGACCACATGAACCAGAAGAAATTGCAAAATATCCCGAGGAATATCGTGAACTTATTGAGTCTAAAGCTGGCGTTACAGGACTTAGCCAAGTGAGTGGCGCATCGTCACTTCCATTTTTAAGGGAATTGGAACTTGATAGTTATTATATTAAAAACCAATCTTTTGTATTTGATATCAAGATTATTTTTAAAACCGTAGAAATATTTTTTACTGATCCAACGGCGGTATAGTTATTTCAAAATAATTTTTTTAAAACTAAAGCATTATGAATAACAAAATAATTATTGATGTTCGATTGCTGAGTAAGGGCGGACTTTCTGGAATTGAAGAGTACACGACAAATCTAATAGATAATTTGTTATTACTTTCTGCAAAAGAAGAGTATTTAATGTTTTATAATGGTTTTAAAAAAGTACCTCTTCCTAGCATTTGGGTAAATAATCCTCGGATTAATGTAATCGATAAATCATATCCAAATAAAATTTTGGATATGTCATCACGCTTTATTGGTATTCCAAATGTTGAAAATTTTACAGGCAAAGGAAGATTGGTGTTTAGTCCCCATTTTAATATTTTAAAAACAAAACTTCCCCATATAGTAACTTTTCATGACCTTTCTTTTCTTCATCATCCAAATTTTTTTTCAAACAAACAAAAGGTTTGGCATTGGTTGCAAGGCTTTAGAAATACAGCCAAAAATGCAACTCATTGCATAGCGGTATCTGAATTCACTAAAAATGACTTAGTTGACCTACTTGGGATTCCAGAAGAAAAAATAAGTGTAATCTATTCTGGAATTAACTCATCATTTCGAGTGCTTAAAAAAGATTCAGCGGAACTTTTAGATTATAAAATGAAGAATAAGCTTACCAAGCCATTTATTTTATATTTAGGTACGCTTGAGCCAAGAAAAAATATACCAGCGTTAATTCGCGCTTTTGATAAACTTAAATCTGACTCAAACTTTAGTGATTTTGAACTAGTGCTTGCAGGAAAAATAGGATGGCTTTCAAAAGAGCTTTTTAGAGAAATAGAAAGGACGCATCACGCAAGTTCTATAAGATTTATTGGCTCACCAACATCTGAAGACAGAGTCTTTCTTTATAATTTAGCAGAAATTTTCGCATACCCATCTTTTTTTGAGGGGTTTGGTTTTCAGCCACTTGAGGCGCAGGCGTGCGGTGTGCCAGTTATTTCATCGAACAGAACCTCACTGCCCGAAATTTTAGGGGATTCGGCAAAGTTTATAAATCCATGGAGCGTAGATGAGTTATGTGATTCTATGAAAGCCATTTTAGCTACTAATAGTCTAAAAAAGACACTAATTGAGAGTGGAATTAAAAATTCAAAGAGATTTTCTTGGAGTGATTCTGCAAAAAGAACGCTAGGGTTGTATAATAAAATCACTTAGATGTTGTATAATAAAAGGAATAGGAAACACAAAGGTTTTTTAATTGTGCCATAAAATAAATTTGAATTATGAGAGAGAATAAAAAAAATATTACATCCTTACACGATGTTCGTCCGCCAGAAACTTTTAAACAAAGGCAGCCAAAAATAACTGTTAGTAGCGTAGTACCTAGCTCGTTTGATTATATTGATGAGGCTAAAACAATTGATGTAAAAATAAAAGGAACGCCAATAGAAGAAATCAAAATTCGACCTCAAGATCCAACATTTATACTTTCTAATTTAAAACGACAGAGTTCAAAATCAGATGCTCAATTAATAAATAAAAGGAAGGTTAGAAATAAATTTCATACACTTATATTTTCGTGTATTGTTTTGTTTATCGTTTTGTATGGCCTTAGTTTATATAATTTAAAATCCGAAACCCTCTTAAATTTTAGTTCAGCACAAGATGAACTTAAAAATGCAATAATTCAATTTCGTAACTTTGAAAATAGCGAAGCCGGGAGTTCATTTCAAAACGCATCTGATAATTTAAAAATTATTAGCGAGAAACTTAATCAGAGGGGGATTCTCAAAATTAGTTCAATGCTGGGTGCATTTTTTCCAGTTGCAAAAAATGCAAAGCAATCTTTTGATACGTTTAAAATTGCTCTTGATGGCGCTATGGGTTTGAATGATAATATTTCAAATCTAAAAAACTCTGGTCTTTCACATTTTATGAATGGAAGGGGAGATAAAATTACAGAAATATTAAAATCAATGCAATTGAATTTATCGCAAGTTGTATCTTCTGGTGAAACACTACAAAAATTAAGCGCATCACTTTCGGGTTCAGCGCTCTTTAATGAATTGAATTTACCAGATCCTAAAACAAGCTCAATAGGCATAGGAGAAGGACATAACGCAAAGGAATTTATAAATTCCTTAATTTCTATTTTTACAAATAAGGAGCCCGTTCATCTCTTATTGTTATTTCAAAATTCTTCTGAAATTAGACCGAGTGGAGGCTTTATTGGAAGTTATGCAGACTTAACCATAAAAGACGGCGCACTAAACGCAATTGATGTGCGAGATATTTACGACCCTGATGGATGGGTGAAGAAAAAAGTTATACCACCAAAACAATTACAATCAATTACGCCAAGCTGGGAAGCTCGTGATGCAAATTGGTTTTTTGATTATAAAACTTCAGCAGAGAAGGTCATTGGTTTGTTAGAGGATTCCTTATTTTATAAGGAAAAACAAATTTCGTTTATTGGGGCAGTCGCAATTAATACTAATGTTATGGAGGAATTGCTCGGAATTACCGGATCAATAGAATTGCCTTCTTATGGCTTAACAATTACACAAGAAAATTTCCTAGAAAAAATTCAGCAAGAAGTTGAAGCGGGACAAAATAAATTAAAAAATCAACCTAAAAAAATATTGTCGGATTTAACACCAAAAATATTGGAAAATCTATCTGGGCTTGGAAGTGAGGGCAAGGAAAAATTGTTCGGTATTCTCAAAGATAATTTGATGTCAAAAAATATGCAGATATATTTTAAAGACAAATCGATGGAACAATTTATGATTGAGTATAATGTTGGTGGAACAGTGTTTGAGGAGCAAGGTGATATAAATAGCGACTATCTTGCGGTTATTAATGCAAACATAGCTAGTGGCAAAACAGATGCCTTTATTGAACAAAAAATTACAATGAAATCGTCTATTGATATAAGTGGCAAAGCAACCAATAGCGTTACGATTTTAAGGGAACACAAAGGTGGTAATAGTAAATATTATTGGTATAACGCAATAAATAAAAATTATCTACGCTTGCTGACACCAAAAGGTACTTCCCTCGTAGATATTAAAGGGGAAACTGTGCGTAGTGTTAAACCGCTTACTGCTTATACCGCTGGTCAATTTGTAGTCGATCCAGAAATCAGTAAATTAGAAAATTTGAACATAGAAAGCGGAAAAAATGTGTTTTCAGCATGGAGATACACAAATCCCAAAACTTCAAGCACGATAACATTTAACTACGAGAGACCCGAAGTTATAAAGCTCTCAAAAGACGAAACTTATCAAATAGTATTTGATAAACAATCAGGTGTTAATAGTAGTATTAATTTTGTTATCGAAGCTCCACCGGGTTTTAGGTGGAAGGAATCTAAAAATTCAATTTTTAATTATGAAGAAGAATTTCCATCATCCCGAACAATAATTAATTTAACACTGGAAGAAATTTAGAAATTATTTATGGCGATAAAACCTAAGTGCTCCAAGTGCAGAAAAGAACTAAATGATTATGGTGGAATTTTACTTAGTCCACCAAGAAATAATTTAGTAAAAAAATTTCATTTGTGTAAAAAATGTTATTTAGAAATTTATAAGTTTTTGAATAAAAAATAGCCCTGTTTACGGGCTGCTTTCTGAGTGCATAGATTGACTACAAATAACATAGAGATGCTTGCCGTAGTCGGGTAATCCCAATCCGCACCGCGAGCATATAATTTTTAAATGTGTTACGCACTCAATTTTTTGAACTATATCGAGTGACCACAATTTACTTTTGCAAACACAAGAGACATATCTAATGGATGCTTTTTTGGACAACCAATTCCCCCGCTTTAAATTTGCCATTCGAAGTCTAACACTAATCAAAATGGAATCAAATGGGTAGATAAATTTATTAATTTCGTGCTATATTAGCAGGAATGAATAATATTCGTAATTTTCTAATAACCGCCCACATTGACCATGGTAAAAGCACGCTTGCAGATAGAATGCTTGAGATAACCAATACAATTGAGAAGCGTCAAATGCAGGCACAATTTCTTGATCAAATGGATCTTGAGCGCGAAAGAGGCATTACAATCAAAATGGCGCCAGTTAAAATGATCTATAAGGGCCATATTTTGAATTTGATAGATACGCCAGGACATTCAGATTTTGCTTATGAAGTTTCCCGTGCATTATTTGCTGTTGAAGGCGCTATTTTGCTTGTTGATTCCACTCAAGGAATTCAGGCGCAAACGCTGGCAAATTTTTATATGGCGCAAAAAGCTGGACTCAAAATAATTGGAGCTTTAAGTAAAATTGATGCCCATCCAAAAGACTTAGAAACAATTTTAAGAGACACCGCTAAATTAATTGGTTGTGCGCCAGAAGAAATTTATAGAGTTTCTGGAAAAACTGGCGAAGGGGTTGAGGAATTACTTCAAGCGGTAATAAATAAATTGCCCCCACCAAAAAAACCTGATTTCATTGGGACTAAAAAAGCTGCACTAGTTTTTGATTCTATTTATCATGACCACAAAGGAATAGTTGCCCATGTTAGAGTTTTTGGTGGCTCATTTAAAAGAGATGATTTAACTAAATTAGTTGTTGCAGATGCAGACTTTAAAATAAAAGAAGTTGGTTATTTTGCTCCTAAAATGAAAATTGGAGATAATATTCCAGAAGGAGAAATCGGTTATATTGCAACTGGAATTAAAGATCCTGATATATTAAATATCGGAGATACCATAGGTGAAGTCGCGCTTCCGGGATATAAGTTACCTAAGCCAGTTGTGTTTGCAGCGCTTTATCCAACCGAAGAAACTGATTATGATGATTTAAAAAGCGCACTTCATAGGCTTCGTTTAAATGATGTGTCTTTTAATTTTGAACCAGAAATGAGCGAAGTGCTTGGTCGTGGGTTTAGATGCGGGTTTTTGGGTAGACTACATTTTGAAATTATTACTGAAAGATTAAAACGCGAATTTAATTTAGAAACAGTTTCAAGTTTTCCATCGGTTTCTTATCGCATTAAAATAAACAATGAATGGAATGAAGTAAAGACCCCAAAAGATTTTCCAGATGATTATGAACTAGCTGAAGAGCCGACTGTGCATATTGAGATTGTGACACCACCAGAATATCTCGGTAGTGTTTTTACGCTTCAGAATGTTTTTCATTTAAAAAATTTAAATACAGAAAGTTTTGGTGACTATATGATTGTTCGAGGACAAATGTCACTTACCGATTTAGTAAGTGATTTCGACGATAAACTAAAATCAATTTCTTCTGGGTATGCATCTTTTAGCTATGAGCTTGGTGGATATGAAACAGCTAGTTTAACAAAATTGGAAATTTTAGTCGCGAATGAAATTGTTCCGGGATTAACAAGGGTTGTAAGGCGAGATGAGGCTGAGAGCGAAGCTAGAATAATGGTTGAAAAATTAAAAGATTTACTTCCAAAAGCACAATTTGTTCAATCTTTGCAAGGTAAAGCAATGGGTAGAATAATTGCGAGAGAAAATATTTCTGCGTTAAAAAAGGATGTCACTGGCTATTTGTATGGAGGAGATAGGACACGAAAAATGAAATTATGGAAAAAACAAGCACGAGGTAAAAAGCGATTAAAATCAATTGGAAGAGTTGAAATTCCAGCTTCTGTTTTTAAGGAATTGCTTAAGAAGTAAGGTTTTTTAACCTCGAATAGTTAAGTTAATTATGGTAGCATATATTTATGAGGCTTAGTATAATAATAATTCTCTTAGTTTTTATTGTGCTAATTGGAATTCAAGATTTTAAATTCTATAAAGAATGGCGTGTTGTGCACGATGAATACGCAACTATGCTCAGTAAATTAGAAATTCTAAAAAAAGAGAGTGAAAAAATTGAAATGGACCTCTTTTATTATCAGAGTTCTGAGAATATCGAGAAAGAAGCAAGGTCAATGTTAAATTACAAGAAGCCAGGCGAAAAAGTTATGGTTATTGTGCCAAATGAATAAACTTATATCTTTCGAATGTATTTTAAAAGTGAATTATAAAGTTGATTTAAAACATGCCTTTTAGAGTATTTCTCACTATATTTTTAGTAATGATTTTATTGGGTTTGTCGGGCTTTATCGCAATTCGATTGGGATATTTTCCAGTTGCATTGGTTAACGCTTGGCCAGTAGACGAAGGGGATTATAATAGAGCCGCCGAGGAGATTATTAATAGTTTCGATATTGAAGCTGAAATACCAGAAAATAACGAGCTTCGAAGATTAACATTACAAAAAATTATTGAAGATAAATTAGTACTTATTGAAGCTAAGAAATATTTCAGTTATAAATTAACGGGCAAAGAAAAACCAAGTGACATTCGTGATTTAATTCAGAGTCAAATAAGTTTGCTGGGTTCTACTTTTGATGTCTGGTTAAATAAAGCCAAACAAAGAGCCAATGTTATAATTTTAATGTCAGGCTATGCTTGGAGTGGTAATGAAGTTCTAGAGTGCAAGTTCATAGATAAAAATAGTTCTAAGCAATCTATATCAGTCATAACTAATTGCTAAAATTTTTTATGACAAAATTTTATTTTATAAATAATGTCGAAATTTGGTTGTGTTAGTATTTTTCAAGTTAAATGCTTAAAATATGCTTTACGCAGATGTAGTATAATGGCAGTATCTGACCTTCCCAAGGTTAAGGCGTGGGTTCGATTCCCATCATCTGCTCAAAATAGTTTTTAAGAAATAAATATATTGTTGTGGGTTTCTCGTTAGCCATCAGCCTGTACTGACAGAAGATTATGTATGTTTAAATTGAGAAAGATAAATTTGAAATTATGTAAAAAGTTAAAAAATGAATTTCTTTATACAAATATTTCATGAGATATCAGGTAGAAGTTTTGCTGAAGTAGTTTATCCGCTAATTGTTCCAACAGCGGTTAGTTTATTGTTCGTCTCTCTTTGGATGTGTTTTTTTTATGTTTATTCACCAAAGAAAACTATCCATTTTAAGTTTTTATTAATCTCTTTTTTTATTGGTATTGGAGCAGCATTTCTTTCACTTGCCGTAGAGCAAACAGTTATAACATATTTAGATATCGATTCTTCTTTTCTTAGTCCATCATTTGCAGCTCATTCAATAAATGATTTATTGGGTCCCATAATATTTTCTTTTTTATTCGCAGCAATTATTGAGGAATCTTCAAAATTTGTATTAGTAAAAAAATATTTTGATATTACAAATGTTAATCAGGTTATTGATGGCATGAAAATATGTCTTATATCGGGTCTGGGTTTCGCATTCATAGAAAATATAATTTATTTTTATGACATAAGTTCCCTTCGGGCATCTGAAGTAGTAGCGCTTTTTGTGCTTCGAGGTGCTTTTTCAACTTTGGCTCACGGTATATACGGCATAGTAATGGGCTATTATCTATCACTAAGTAAATTTTACGATAAATTACATACTCATTTTTATTTTCGTGCACTTTTAGCAAGCGTGTTGGTTCACGGTCTTTTTAATTTTTTCCTTATAATAAAACTTGGATTTTACTCACTTTTTATGCTTTTGGCACTCTTAATCGCGACTATTTTATGGTATAATGACAGAAAAAATTTAGAACTTCATATTACCGGAGGAGATAAAACAATTGTTGTTCCACCATTTTTAGCTGAGAAGCTTGAGTTAGAAGTTTGGAAATCTAAACATTCATCGCGTGCAGATTATTTGGATAATTTGTGGAATATTTTACTCGATACAGACGAGAGAAAAAATGAGCCAAGAAATTTAAAGTGAGTACATTTTTATTGAAAAATATTATCTAATGAACTATACTTGAGTTTATTATAATTAATAAAAATAGATATGAATTCAATGCCAATTATTCCAGAAATTGTTCCTAATGTAGTACTTAAAACTCGAGTTCGAGATGAAAGTGTGGGTGGCGACAACCCATATAGATGGCAAGATGTGCAATCCGCAGATCTTTTTAAAGGCAAAAAAATTGTATTATTTTCACTTCCTGGTGCTTTTACTCCAACTTGCAGTTCAACCCACTTGCCCGGTTATGAAGAAAAATATGATGAATTAAAATCGCTTGGAGCAGACGAAGTTTATTGTATTTCAGTGAATGACGCTTATGTAATGAATCAGTGGGGGAAGCATCAAAATATTCATAAAGTAAAATTATTACCAGATGGCTCAACGCTATTTACCAAAGGCATGGGAATGTTAGTGAAGAAAGATGACCTTGGTTTTGGCGAAAGATCTTGGCGGTACAGCATGTTTGTAGTTGATGGGAAAATAGAAAAATTTTTCATTGAGCCTGGATTTATGGATGATTGTCCAACAGATCCATTTGAGGTAAGCGATGTGGATACAATGATAGGATATTTAAAATCTAAAAATTAATAAGTTTGATCTTGATTTTGAATGTATCTGAAATAAAAAATGCCCCCTACGAGGCATTTTTTATTATTTTTTCCTAAGAAATAATGATATAAAAAATATCAGACCAGCGACGCAAACTATAGATGGACCAAGCGAAAGACTAAATAATTCCGCCAGCAACATTCCTAATATGACTGACGCAGTGGATGCGAGGCTTGAGAGCACTAACATACCATTTAAATTCGTTGCAATGTTTCTGGCTATAGCCGCCGGAATTATTATTAGTGATCCCATAAGCAATACACCTAAGAATTTTAATCCTAATAAAATTGTTAGAGAAAAAATTAATAAAAATGAGAGTTGGAGCCCATCATTATTAATGCCTGTGGTTTTAGCAAGTTCTTTTGAAACTAAACTAAGCGTAAGGGCATATTTCTTTTTGATAGTAAATAGAATTATGAGTATCGCAATTAGGGAACCGATAATAAAGTCACTAAATATAATTCCGCTGTCATTTCCAAAAAGTAGCTCCATAAGCTCGTGTTCATCTTTAATCATTAATTCCCCAATAGCTAAACTTAAAGCCAGAAGAACGCCGACAATTGCTTCTGTGTTTAGTTTAGATATACTCTCGACTTTCCAGATTATAAGCGCGCCGATTAAAAGCGCAATTCCCGCTCCTAAGGCTGGATTAATTGAATATAAAATAGCAAGCGCTAACCCAGGCAAAGCAATGTGTGATATGGCATCTCCTGCGAGCGTCATTCTTTTCATCAACGCAAAAGACCCAACTAAGCCAGAAGCTATAGACATTAGAAGTGCTAATATTATTTTATAAATTTCAGTGTCTATCATGTTCGTGATGGAAAAATTTATGGTGGTCAGCGCCGTAAAGTTTCGCAATAGTGTCATGGTCTAATGTTGCCTCTGGAGCTCCATAACAAATACCCCTCTTATTAAGACACAAGACTTTGTCGGAATGTTTGTGAACTAAGCTTAAATCGTGTGAGATAGTTATTATGGTTACATTTTTTTCGTCTTGAATTCTGTGTAGAGTTTCATATATTTGCTCTTCACTTGGTCGATCAACGCCAGAAGTAGGTTCGTCAAAAAGCAATACATCTGGATTTCCAAGAAGCGCAAAAGCAACTAGCGCTCTTTGAAATTGTCCGCCAGAGAGAGTTCCAAGTTGTTGGTTTAATAATTCATCCTCTATATGAACCAGTCTTAAACACTCACTTATCTCGTGGTTATTTATATTTGATAAACCAGCACTAGCAGCTTTTAAAAAGTCACCAAGCGAAAGAGGTAAATCTCTTTCGATATCTAGTTTTTGTGGAACATAACCGATTTTAGTGTCCGTAGACCAGCTTATCATTCCCTGATAAGGAACCATGCCTATTAGAGCCTTAAAGAGTGTAGTTTTGCCCGAACCATTTGGTCCTATGATAGTAAGGTGCTCTCCTTTTTCAACTTCAAAACTTAATTCATCAATAATGATTGTGTTTGAAAGCTTTACGGTCAATTTTTTAACTTTTAAAATCTTCTCTTTAGCGATTCTTTTCATCCCGTTAGAAATAGGACGCGGACGCAATAGGCGTTGTGCGTACCAATGAATTAAATATAATTAATAAATTTTTTCTGTTTCGAATATTCTTTTGTCGCGCCCGCTATTTCTAACGGGATTCATGTACAATAATTATACTATGATTTTAGTGTTCGTAAAAGAACTTGATAAGAGAAAAGTTATAAATTAGAGCCGAAGGCGGGAATCGAACCCACATCTCTACTTTACGAAAGTAGTGTTCTGCCACTGAACTAATTCGGCTATTCTTAATTATCTTATCTCAAAAATGACCAAAATTAAAGCTTTATTGTAATAGAAATATTCGCACAACAAAAGCTTTAGTTAGCGTTGTTTTTATTTTTTCATATGATATATTTCAAATAGCCATGTGGGTTTGCGAGGATAGGCATGCCATTTAAGGAAGAAGTTATCTACGTTTACTCTTGTGACACTTGTAAAGAAAGATTCTCCTCAAGAAATGATAGAGATGCATATCGAATGGCACTTGATTGTGAATTTAAAGGCACTCCCCAAGTCCACTCATTTAAAAAAGGAATTCTCAATGCAGGACTTAAAATACCAATTGGATATTGGGATAAAAGAACTTTTGAAATTCTTGACTTGCATTTTGAAAAGCGCACTCACAAACCACTATATTGTGTAAAAATTATTGAACCAGGTTCATTTTGTGATAGAGGGGCAATTTTCAGCGTGCATGGAGAGGATATTCGACTTACTCATATTTTTGATGTTGTTCAGACTGGATGCGAAGAGGCAACTGGACTGATGGAATAATTATCTAATGATTTGCCCGCTATTTACGGGCTTCTTTTTTTATTTAATTTACATTACACTTATATCATTAATTAATTTTTTAAAAACTTAAGTATGCCAAACTTCAAAAAAACTATTTTAGATAATGGACTTACTATTTTAACTATTCCACAAAAAGAAGCACTTGATGCAACTGCTTTGGTTTTGGTTAAAGCTGGTTCTAAGTATGAAACTAAAAACATAAACGGTATATCGCATTTCCTTGAGCATATGTGTTTTAAAGGAACAAAAAAACGACCAACAGCTTTTGACATTTCTTCTGAACTTGAAAGCTTAGGTGCGCAAATAAATGCTTTTACCGCACAAGAATATACGGGATATTATGCCCGAGTTGAAAAAAGTAAATTTGATCATGCTTTAGAAATTGTCTCAGATCTTTTTTTAAATCCAATTTTTAAAGAAGAAGAAATTCAAAAAGAAAAGGGTCCGGTAATTGAGGAAATAAATATGTATGAAGACGACCCTCAAAGAAAAATCACAGATCTTTTTCCGAGCTTGTTGTATGGTGACCAACCAGCAGGTTGGACAATTTCTGGAGATAAAGCAACAATTTCCGGATTAAAAAGAGAGGAGGTGATTAATTACCGCAAAGAACATTATGTAGCAAAATCTACTATTGTAGTTGTGTCTGGTGGTTTTGAGGAAGATAAAATTATTAAAGATATTAGTAATTATTTTGTTGAAGTTAGCGTTGGGGAAAAGTCTGATAAACTTCCTGTCCATGAGTCTCAAGATAAGCCAGGATTACTTTTGGTTCCAAAGGATTCAGCTCAGACCCATTTAGTTTTAGGTTTCAGGGCTTATGGTAGGGCCGATGAACGAAAATATGCACTTCAAATTTTAAGTGCAATTTTAGGTGGGGGAATGAGTTCTAGGCTTTTCCAGAGAGTGCGCGATAAAATGGGCGCCGCCTATTATATTGCTGCTTCACCGGATACATATACTGACCATGGATATCTTGGAATTTACTGCGGTGTAAATCACGATAAATTGAAAAGCGTTATAACAGCGATTATTGAAGAGTGTAAAAAGACAATTGAAGAGATGATAACAGACGAAGAAATGGAGCGTGCGAAAAACCAGGTTCGTTCATCAGTAGTCCTTGGCCTTACGCACTCTATGACATGGGCTTTATTTTATGGAATGCAAGATGTTCTTGGCGATAAAATTGAAACACCAGAAGAAGTATTAAGTAAGTTTAATAAAGTAACCAAGGAAGAAGTTTTAGCTATTGCTCGAGATATATTTCAAGATGCCAAAATGAACCTTGCTTTAATTGGACCCGATAAAGACGAAGAAGAATTTAGGAAATTGATTGCATTCTAGTAATTTCCCGTTAGCAGATTATTTCTTAGTTATTTCGATAAAATTTCCCCAGTTATATACTTGCCAGTATATCCATTTTATTGCATACTAACATTATGAATAGTTTAAGAGTAGAAATAAGTTGGGGAAGTTTGTGGCGTATTTCTTTTGTTGCCGCTGCGGTGGCTTTATTTTATTATACCGTAGATATTTGGGTTGTGGTTTTTTCAGCAATTGTAATTTCCTATGGTTTAAATCCAGTTGTTAATTTACTTGAAAAATTTAGAATTCCAAGAGTTGTTGGAACTGTTTTTGCATTTATATTTATTTTGCTTGTTCTCGGATTGTCATTAAATTTTATTATTCAAGACCTTATAGAGAAAACACAAGTTTTATTAGAGCGTTATTTTGATGCAATCGCATATTATTTAGAAATCGATGTCGTTAAGCAGAGTAATATTATTAATCTTATTATTAGCGAATTGCAATCTATAAGTGTTATTCCAACTGGAGGAGCAGGTGCTTTTGAATTTTCAAAATCACTACTCGCAAATCTTTCGCTCATCATTTCAACTTTTGCAATTGCATTTTATCTCACGATTGACCATAAAGGGATAGAAAAATTTTTTAGAGCGACAATCCCAAATATTTACGAAGATAAAGTTATTGATATAATCACTAGAGCCAGAAGAAAAATTAGTTATTGGGTGCAAGCACAAATAGGACTTAGTTTTTTTATCGGTATACTCGCATATGCTGGTTTATATGTCATAGGTAAATTAAATAACGCAGATACTCTTGTTGAAAATGCTTTTGTTATAGCGCTTATGGCTTCAATATTTGAAATTATTCCTTTTGTAGGACCTTTTTTTACTGGTGCTGCAGCGGTTGTTGTCGCCTTTAGCGCTGAAGTGCCAAATCCTACTCTGATTGCGTTTTATGTGCTTATATACTTTGTAATTATCCAGCAAATTGAGGGTCATATCTTAATTCCAACATTAATGAATAAAGCAATAGGACTTCATCCGGTTGCCGTTCTAGTTTCTATGCTTATTGGTGTTCAGGTAATTGGTTTTATTGGTATTTTACTTGCTGTTCCAGCTACCGTGGTCATTCAGGAGTTTATTGAAGACTGGAGCTCAACTAAGGCCAAGTATCGTGAAACGGCTTAGTTTTAGCGCACCTTGTTTATTTGTAGATTAGCTATTATATTTATACGCTAAGTTTTATATGTCAAAAAAATATTATATCTCAACTTCAATTCCATATGTAAATGCAGCACCGCATATTGGGCATGCGCTTGAATTTGTGCAAGCTGATGTGCTCGCCAGATATCATCGAGAGAAAGGAGATGATGTATTTTTTTTAACTGGCACTGATGAAAATGCTCTTAAGAATGTACAGGCGGCAGAAAAAGCTGGTGTTACAACAGAAAAATGGGTGGAGGAGCAGGCAGAAATTTTCAAAAAATTGGTTAAAGCTTTAAGTATTTCAAATGATGATTTTATTAGAACTTCGGTAGAGAATAGATTAAAAATGGGCGCAGAGAAGCTTTGGCTTTCGTGTAAAGATGGAGATATTTATAAAAAGCAATACAGCGGATTATATTGTGTTGGATGTGAAGAATTTAAGACTGCAAAGGAATTAGTAGACGAGCATTGCCCAGATCATTTAAATCAAGAAATTCAAAAGATTAGTGAGGAGAATTATTTTTTTAAATTATCAAACTATCAAAAACAACTCGAAGAAATAATAGAGAGCGATCAAGTTAAAATAATTCCAGAGACTCGAAAAAATGAAATATTATCATTTATAAAATCTGGCCTAGAAGATTTTAGTGTTTCTCGTTCAATCGAGCGTGCAAAAAACTGGGGGATAAAAGTTCCAAAAGATGAAACGCAAATTATGTATGTTTGGATTGATGCCCTTTCAAACTATATAAGCGCTCTTGATTACGCCGAAAACGGAGAAAAATTTCAAAAATATTGGTTAAATGTTGATGAAAGTAATCATTTAATTGGTAAAAATATTATTCGCTTCCATGCTGTTTATTGGTTGGCTTTTCTTTTGTCGGCTGGCATCAGACTGCCATCAAAAATTTTAGTACACGGTTTTTTCAATATAAATGGTCAAAAAATGTCAAAATCAATTGGTAATGTAGTAGACCCACTTGAAGTGATAACAAAGTACGGAGTTGATGCTACACGCTATTTTTTGCTTAGTGAAATACCATCAGGAGAAGATGGTGATTTTTCTTTTGAAAAATTTGAAGCGCGTTATAATGGAAATTTAGCAAATGGTTTAGGAAATTATACTGCAAGAGTTTTAACTTTAGCAGAAAAAGTTGGCGTCCTCGAAGAAATTAAAAAAGAATCTTATATTTCAAATGCGGTTGAAGAAACTATAAATAGCGTAGAAGATTCAATCATTAGCTTTAAACTTCACGAAGCCCTTTTTGCTATATGGAAATTAATTACTTTCGGCGATAAATATATTAATGAACATAAACCTTGGGAAACTAATGACAAGACTGTAATTTATAATGCCACCTATATATTAGAAAATGTCGCAAAATTACTTAAATCGTTTCTTCCTGATTCAGCAAATAAAATATTAGATGCAATAGATAATACAAATGGAAAGCTAGTCACAAAAAAAATAGCACCACTTTTCCCCAGAATTTAATATGAGTTTAAAAGCCAATATAAAAGCAATAATTTTTGATATGGATGGTGTCATCTCGGATACTCAGTCGCTTCATTCAAGCGTAGAGTCCGAGCTTTTAAAAGAGTATGGAGTTGATATTCACCCAGACGAAATAACCTATCGTTACGCTGGGACAACAAGCTACCAAATGTTTCCGCATGTTTTTTCAAGTTTTGCTGTTGCTATGCCAGATCTTGAGATGCTCGTAGAAGAAAAACGCAGGCGGATAGATAAGGCTACTCATGGTAATGTAAGAGCTGTACCAGGAACAAAGGAATTTATCCAAGGCGTTAAAGCTAAGAATTTGCCTATAGCAATAGCGTCTGCATCACGCCTTGAATATATTGATATCGTTGTTTCAGAGCTTGGTATAAAAGAATCATTTAATGCTCTCGCAAGTTCAATGGAGGTTGAGAATGGAAAACCAGAGCCTGATGTTTTTTTATTGGCTGCTAGCCGCCTAGGAGTTCTGCCAGAAAACTGCGTAGTCATAGAAGATGGTATTGCGGGTATGATTGGCGCAAAGCGTGGCGGTATGCAATGCATTGGTCTTGTAAGAACAAAAGATAATAGAGAGTATCCAGCTGATTTAATAGTGAGCGATTTGCGAGATGTGCAAATTAACGATTATTTGGTGTAGTTAGATTCTGAATTTTTAATAAAAAAACCGATAATTATAATAATTATCGGCATAGAATTGTTAAATTTAGCCTAGCTAAAGTAATGAATTATTAGATAAGCAAATAAAAAACCTTCAAATTTATAAGTTGATTCATGCGCTACTCGATAATGCCAGGCGTGAGTATCTCTAAAAGCTTTCTTATAGCCAGTTAAATGATCCGATATAATCTCAAAAATTATTGAAGATATGAAAAATAGAAAGAGAAAACCTATCAGACTCATTGTGACCTCCTTAAATTTGCTAAGTCGACAATAATGCAAAAATAAATAGATGTCAAATTTAAAAATATGAAATACCTAAAAAACGAAGAAGAAGCTGATGCAATTGTGTGGATGAATGAAGCGGCAAGATTGGCAAAAAAATCACTTTGCTTAAATGCTAAATGCGGAACAGTAATTGTTAAAAACAAAAAGGTGATCGGTTTTGGGTATAATGCTCCACCACTAAATAAGAAAGAGAACAAAATTTGTGACCAAAAATTTGGAGAAGGAAAACCAAAATACGATAAAACTTGTTGCGTGCATGCGGAATGGCGCGCAATTTTAGATACTCTTAAAAAAAATTCTAAGAAAATAAAAGGTTCAACTCTTTATTTTACAAGAGTTGATAGTAAGGGAAAAATTAAAAAATCTGGAAAGCCATATTGCACTGTGTGTAGTCGTCTAGCATTAGATTCTGGAATTGCAAAATTTGTTTTGTGGCACGAAGACGGGATTTATGAATATAAAACCAGTGAATATAATAAATTGTCATATGAGTATATTCATCCTAAATAATTAAAAAAAGAGTCACAATGCGACTCTTAAAATTTAATTTTTTCTCTAAGTTCAATCACTTTTCTCTCTAGTTCTGCCCTAGTGCCAATATTATTAATGAAAAAATCGGCAACATTAGCTCCTATAATTGGAATATCCAATTCAAGTTGGTGTTTTTCTTTTTCACAAAATTCTTCAAAACTTATATTTATTTCGTCTACTTTGTCGCTGTCGAGCAAGGCTCGTCTGTGTCTAATTCTTGCCGGAGCAGTAACATAAACAAGATGATAAGAAGGAAATCGACAAATCATATGATAGTCAGGCCAAAGTCGTATGCCGTCTAATATAATGTGGGAATTTGGATCAGCCCAAATGCGCTCTTCCACTATTTTGCTAAGTGTATCGTTTGATGCATTTTCATTAATTAATTCCATCACTAAGTCTTGGGCTGTTTTTCTTCCAAATGGAATATCTCGTTTTTGTAAAATTTCCCTTACAACATCAGAAAATGTATGACGACTTATTGGTAGATTGTGATGACTATAAGATATTTTTCTATAAATATCAGCAGCAGTTCCTTTGCCAGCGCGCTTCTCACCTACAAAAGCTAGGACGTGGCTCTCTTTCATGATTTACCACTTTTAGCATAGGCTTCAATCTCGTCATAAGTTTCTGCATCGTCTAAAGAATTTAGAACAAATACTAATTTGCGCTCTAAAATACATTGCTCAATCACTTTTCTTGCGCCATCAGATTTTTCCCATCTAGGAGTTGCAATTAAAAAATCGCAGAAACTAAGGAATCTAAAATTCATTGCCTTATAAAAGGATTCTGGAGCTTTTGCTTTCCTTCCAAAAAAACTTGTATGAGTATGTGGGCAGAAAAAGAAAACCCCACGATTTGCAAGGTGTACTGCAACCCGTTCAGCTTCCCCAATATTTCTATAAATTTCTACATATGAACCATCTCCAATATATGGTCCAGCAATAAAAGCCATTTTTATTTTACCTTCTTCGGTTTCTGATTTTTGAATTGCTAGATCACGATCTTCATGTTTAGTTTGCGGAGTTTGAACTACTCCCAAGGGTATCGATGCTAAATTTCTAGGACGGTCCATGTCTTTCAATTTTTCCTCAGTGCAGAGTTAAATAACTTCCATCAATATATATTACTTGAAAGCTTATTTCAACTTTGCTATGTTAAGTTCAGTATTTTAATTTAGGGAGCCAAAAGAAGTGATTTTAACCTACTGGTTTTTGGTATATTGCTGTACAGCAATTATTACACTAACGCTTAGTTGGTCGGTTTTTTATCCAAATTATTTATATATAACTTCTGGTACAATACCGTTTTTTGCTAGTAAAATTTCTTCAATTTGGACACTTAGACTATATTTTTATTTTCTTTTTTTACCCATCCACTTGATTTGTTTCCTATCTATTTGTTGGGTATATAGTAGGGTTCATTGGTTCGGTGGTAAAATCTGGATTATAAGTTTAACATTTCTAATTTCAGAACGACTTTCGTCTGTATTTTGGATTTGGTATTTTAATAGGCAATTGCCAGATATGTGGATGGTATGGGGCATGGTATCCCTGCTTTTCTGTTTGGCAATGAGCGCGTATTCTCATAGTCAATAATTTTTAATAAAAAAGCGAGGTAACCCTCGCTATTTATATTTTATGTTAGTCTGACTTTTTTATTCTTAAAGTTGTAAATAATCCCGCAACCATAACTAAAATAAAAAATATATCACCCCAAAAGCTTTTCCCTGGCGGACATAGAAAGCCATAACCAAGCATTGAAGCCCATGTTATGCTAATGCCAACAATTTTGTCTCTTCGAATTGCCAAGGCCCGTCTCCTTTATTTTGCTTATAAAGTTATATAATATAATATTCAACTATGTCAAACAAACCACAATTTTTCGATGTTCATACACATGTTCATTTCGCCGCTTATGATAAAGATAGCGATGAAGTTTTAAAAAGAGCTCATGATGAAAAAATTTGGATTGTAAATGTCGGCACACAAAAAGATACTTCAGCTAAAGCAATAGAATTTGCAGATAAATATAACGAAGGAGTTTATGCTACCGTGGGGTTACATCCAATACATACCGAAGTTTCATTTCACGACAAACAAGAGCTTGGAATTAATCAAAATGAATCTAGTGAATTTACGAGCAGAGGAGAAAATTTTGATTATGAGTATTATAAAAAACTTGGACAAAATAAAAAAGTTGTAGCAATTGGAGAGTGTGGGTTAGATTATTATCGACTAACTACAGATACTAAAGATAAACAAAAAGAAGTATTTTTGTTGCAAATTGAGCTAGCGCATGAACTAAAAAAGCCCTTAATGATACATTGTAGAAATGCATTTGCCGATTTGATAAATATTTTAAATTCAAAATTGGAAAAATTAAATTCGCCCTCTGGCATAATACATTTTTTTTCTGGCACACCCGACAATGCACAAAAACTGCTTAAGCTAGGATTTAGTTTTTCTTTTGGTGGCGTTATTACATTCACTAAAGACTATGATGATGTAATAAAAAATATCCCACTTTCAAATATACTATTAGAAACCGATGCGCCGTATGTTACCCCAATTCCACATCGAGGCAAGCGCAATGAGCCAATATATGTAACTGAAGTTGTAAAAAAAATAGCAGAATTAAAGAATTTAAGTTTTTCTAAAGTAGCAGAAGAGACAACTCTTAATGCTTTAAAGATTTTTAGTTTAGATTAAGATAATAAAGATTTGATTTAGCTTTGATGTTATAATTTGGTATGGCATTTAAAATAGCATATTGGGGATTATTAGCTTCTGTAACTTTTGGGCTAGTTTATGTCTATTTTAATCGCCTTGAAATACCACTTACCTTGGCATTTGAAAATCTTTTAGATGCAAAAATAAAGGAAACTGAATTACAAAGAAGTGATTTAGCTAGAGCTATTGTTAATTTTGAAGCAGAACAACGAGAAGAACGAGAATATCGTCAAATTGCCAAAAGCAATTCATATAGTAGCCCATTTCGAGCCTTAAGCGCTGAATGGTATAAATTCAAAATTATTTTGTTAAATATCCTACATTTTTTTTGTACATATAGGGTAATAATTTATATAGCTTTTTTCTTACTTATTTTGTATATGACTAGGGTGATATTCTGGCGTTATTATGCATTGTAATAATCTTGCTATCATAGGAATGACTAGTGCTGGTAAAAGTGCGGTTGGTAAAATTTTGGCAAGAGAGTTAAATTTTAAATTTATTGATATTGATAAGATTTTAGAAAAGCAAACTGGATTTACACCAAAGCAATTTATAGAAAAATTTGGTGAGAAAAAATTCCTAGATGCAGAAGAAGGCGTAGCGCTTGCACTTTCTGATTTAAGTGAAACAGTTATCTCCACAGGTGGTAGTGTGATTTATAGTGAAAAAGCCATGGAGTATCTGTCTAAAATATCAATTATTATATTTTTAGATACCCCGCTTAAATTAATAAAAAGCAGGCAACCGTCCCTAAATAGAAAGGGTATTATTGGGCTTCGTAACAATAATTTCGATGAACTTTATAGTGAGCGTTATATATTATATAAAAAATACGCTAATAAAATTTTTACACCAAAAGAACACAATAATGTTCATGAAATTGCTTTGAAAATCAAAGAAATAATAACTTAATAATATATTTTACACCTTAGCTATTTTTATAATTGACATGCAATTTTAGATATATTATAAGAAGTACAGCGCATTAAAAGTTTGAGGACAAAATGTCCGTCAAAAAAGTTAAAATGCGACGGCTTGAAAACGGAATTCCCGTATATTTTCAGCCGGATCATACATCAAATGTCGTTTCGATTGTTGTTAAAGCCGGAGCTCTAAAAGATCCGCCTAATTTTTTAGGAAGAGCGCATGTATTCGAACATTTTGCTGCTAATTCTACGCGTGATTTCTCTACTATTGAAACAGCAAAAATGTTGCGGACTTATTCATCGGAATACTGGAGGGGAGCAGGGATTTATACAACATACGCAAATACAGCCTATGGTTGCGGTTTATTACGCAAAAGAAACTATATCCTAAATCTCTTTCCTTTGTTTGCTCAAATGGTTAGATATCCAAATTTGAGTCACCATACAACCGAAGAAATTATTCGGGTTGAGCAAAGCGCCGTCATATGCGAGTGGGCCTTGCACGGCGAGGATAATATTGAGGAAAGAGCCAGCATGAAACTCCTTAAGATGTTGTATCCTAATAACCCGGTGAGTAACCGTTTTGACTGTGATCCAAATCATTTGATGGGACCGTCGGTTGCTAAAGAACTAATTAAATATCATAACGAGCATTATGTTTCCTCGAATATCGGAATAATTATTCTTGGTCCTGATGGTAGAACTGCGATGAGTATGGCAAGACGTGCTTTTGGAGATATGCCGGAAAAACAAGCCCCTTCGCTTATATCTTTAGCCGGTGCAGATATTTATCCTCAGTTAAGCGGTAGGCTATACGAAGAGTTTGAATATGGTGATACTCAGAATAAAACTTTCCACTTGCTTTTTGGGTTTCCGTTAGAACCATTTGGCAGTGCTTACGCTGACTCCATTGAGGTTTTAGTCGAACTTTTAGAAACCCATCTTCAATTTGCAATTAGAGATCTTAGTCCAGGTCAGCATCTTGGGACATATCATCCAAGGGTTTGGACAGACTCAACCAATCTTCATGGGACTATGTATGTTTGGATGCCGGTTATTTCTATGGATGGAGCCAAAAGAGCAGAGGAAGTATTAGCTGAAGAAATTCGCAAGATTCATGATGGTAAATTTCTGGATTTTGGTTTAAATGGTGTAGCTAACAAAATCAAATACATGACATCCGCAGAAAGAAAAGCTGCTATTAAGATATTAAAGCGCATGGGAAGAAGCCCTCTTACCGTTATGAGAAGACCAATTGCCGATCGTTATTCCGGAGCTTTTATCAATGATCCGGAAACTTTGGCTGAACTTATAACTCAGGATTTTGCAAACGGCGTTGATTCACCAAGCCATTTAAATAGATTTCAGGATCGCATGCATAAGGTTAGAAAAAAGAGCGTCATTGATGCTGCGCGGAAATTTCTTAATCCGCCAAACTATGGACTCGTCTTGGCGAAACCAATAAATCCGCTAGACTTTAGTCAATTCAAAGGGCAAGCATAATAACTTGCCTATTTTTATTGTTATTTATCCACAGCACTATTTTTAGATAATTTGCTATAATTTAAGTAACTCGAAAGAGTTATTAATATATAAAATATTTTATCAAGAAGATGGATTTGGAACTGGCCTTATATCCATTGGCAACCAATTTACCAATTTTGTGTAAACGAAAAAGGGCAGTACATATGTGAGGTATGTGCGAAAAATAAGGTGCTAATTCCAGCCTATCCGCCAGTTGGCGGAAGGGGAGATAAATATTAAAATAAAGAGTCTTTCTCGCAAGAGAAAGATTTTTTTATTAACATTTTGGAATTTGCAGAAGCTTGATTTTTAGTATCCTAGATGTATACTTATATAGATTAAAATTATTTATAATAAAAATGAGAATTAAAAAAATATTGATTACTTTTGAGGCGCTTTTGCTATTAGTTGTGGTTAGCCTATATTCGTCGCAGGTTTTTGGAAAGCAAGATGGTAGTAGCAGAGAAGAAGAAAAAATTCCTGGGCAATATATTGTAGTACTAAACGATAATGTTAATGATTCCGATTTGGAAAATATTTTTGAGGAATTATCCTCTAAGCATAAATTTGAAGCGCAACTTAAATTTAAACATTCAATAAAAGGTTTTTCTGCAAACATTTCTGATGCTGATTTAGTTGAATTAAAAAAAGATTCGAGGGTAAAATTTGTTAGTGAAGATCGTGTTGTTTATGCAGACGCAAAAGCAAATAGACTAGCTAGTCCTCAACCAGCACAAGTAATTCCCTCTGGTGTTAGTCGCATGGGTCAAACTTCAAGTACAAATATAGGCTCTGGTGTCGTGGTGGCTGTTCTAGATACCGGAATTGACTTTAATCATCCTGATCTTTCTGGCAATGTTTTATCGGTTAATAAATCTTGCATAACAGGAGCAAAAAATGCCAACGACGATAATGGACATGGAACTCATGTTGCTGGAACTATTGCCGCAATAAACAATTCAATAGGTGTTGTTGGCGTTGCGCCAAGTTCAAAACTTTTAGCAGTTAAAGTATTAAATCGAAGTGGTTCAGGAACTTGGTCTAGTGTTATATGTGGTATAGATTTTGTTACTGCTAATGCGAGTAAATATGGAATTAAAGTTGCAAATATGAGTTTGGGTGGAGGGGGGTCAAGTGATAATAATTGTGGAAATACAAATGGAGATGCATTGCATCAGGCAATCTGTAGGTCAGTTTCAGCTGGGGTAACTTATGTTGTTGCGGCTGGAAACGAAAGCGGAAATACAGCAATGTCTGTTCCTGCTTCTTATAATGATGCAGTTATTACGGTATCTGCTCTTTCAGACTCTGATGGAAAGTCTGATAGCCTTGGAGCTCCTACATCTTATGGTGCGGACGATACATTTGCTTCGTTTAGTAATTATGGAGGAGAAATTGATCTTGGTGCGCCTGGAGTTAATATTTACTCCACATGGAAAGGAGGTGGTTATAATACAATAAGCGGAACAAGCATGGCATCTCCGCATGTCTCTGGTGCAGCAGCATTATATTTATCTACTCATAGTGGTTCATCTTGGACAGAGGTTAGAGATAATTTAATTTCTTTAGGAGAATCACTTAATTTTGGACACACTGATCCCTCTGGTCTTCACCCAGAAAAAGTTCTAACAAAAAATGGACTTTAAAATCTAAGATTAACTTTAAAGTATAGCTATCATATAAAAACCCTTATTATAAGGGTTTTTTGCTAGCCCCTTGACAAAATAGTATATATTGTGATATTATATGTTCACAATTTAAACGGAACTGGCAAATAATATATTTTAACTAAATTTAAAGAATATGATAAACAAAAATAGACTAGATACAATTAATATTAAATCACTATTAGCTCTTGGGTTAATTGTTGTTTTCGGCACATTTTCAACTTTAGCTGTTTTTAACTCTGATATTTCAGTTGTTAATGCTTTTGTAGATAATGATAAACATGAAAATAATCATGATCATGAAAATCATGATGAAAATCATAACAATCATAATGATTGCAATGGCTCATGCGTAACTCCAACACCGGTACCATTACCAACCCCTCTACCTTCACCAACACCAACTCCGGAATCTACTCCAGTCACAACACCGGCAGTTACCCTTACAGCAACTCCAACACCATTAGCTTCACAAACTCCATCAGTCTCTCCAACACCATCAGCTTCACCAACTCCATCAGTCTCTCCAACACCATCAGCAAACCTCCATATCGTTCAGGTTGTTTGTCCATCTTATAATGTCATTTCTGGAAATGCAGATGCAGATAAGCTTGATGATACCGATGGAAATTTTACAAATTTTATTAATTATCTCGCTTCAATTCCTCACTTTTTAAATCCATTTCCACAAAAACCAGTTGCAGTTTCAGAAATTCCGGAATCTTGCACAAGATTAGCAGGAACTAGCTTTAAGATATCAACCGACGAAGAACAGTTAAATAACACTCAAATTGTTGGTCCAACAAATACGAATGGTGAGATAAATATATCAACTAGCGATTTAAATAGCACACTTCAAAATAATTTATTTAGTCAAAAATTGGTTTGGTTGAGCGGAATTCAAAATAATAACCTTTCAAAATTTGGAGCAATGCGTTGTTATAACGATGCTGTAAATGGTGATAACCTAGAGTTTTTGAAATTCACCACTATTCCAAGTGATGTTTACTGCATTTCATATAATGTTTCATTAGTATCACCATCGCCAACACCAACACCAAGTCCTACATCATTGCCAACACCTACTCCAACATCAAATGGAGGAGGAGGTTCAGGTCCTGTAGCAACACCAACCCCTTCGCCAGCTGGCGAACCAAGTCCTACTCCCGTGAATGAACCAACCCCAACCCCAATACCAACTCCAGTTACAACAAGTGGCGGAGGTGGAGGAGGTGGCGGTGGAGGAGGGGGTAGCACCGGAGGTAGTATCAATCCTGGAGTGGGCTCAGCTCAACCAGCAGAAGGATATGTTAATTATTCAGGTGGCGGTGGTTCAGGTTCAGTTGCAGCAACAAGCACACCTGGAGAAGTATTGGGTGCTTCAACTTGCACATTGTATCTACGAGATTATTTGCGAATAAGCAAAAAGAATGATCGTGAACAGGTAATAAAGCTTCAGAGTTTCTTGAACAGCCACATGAACGCAGGTTTGCCAGTAACTGGTTTTTACGGAAAACTTACCGAAAAAGCAGTAGATAATTTCCAGGTTAAGTACTGGCAAGAAGTTCTTCTTCCTTGGGTTCCACACGGACTTCCTACAGAAAAGACTCCTACTCAGTATGTATACAAGACTACAAAATGGAAAATAAATATGATTGTTTGTCCGGAATTAAATCTTCCAATTCCACAACTTCCATAAAATAAAACACCCCCGCATTGCGGGGGTGTTTTATTTTATTAGTTGTTAGTATATTTTAAAAATTCTTTTTTCAATTCATCAACTGTACTAGGAGAAAGATTTTCATATACCGTTAGCCAGTCTTTGGCTATTTGTTGCTGGGCAGCCGATAGGCTTATGCGCCCTGCACACATTTCATGATTTAAATAGTTTTCAACCAAGTCTTTCTCTCTAAAGCCTGGTCTTGGATTTTCAGATTCAGGAAACAGATTTTCAAAATCATTACTGCCACCAAGCTCTAGCGGAATTAAGTGATCTGCTTCATACGAGCCTCTGGGCTGTGGATATGGTATGCCATATGCCTCGTATACTTTTTTCTTTAGATTTACAGAAACATTTCTTACTGTTTTTGTATAACCTTTTACGCAAATGATTTCTTTGTCTATTCCAGGAAAAACATCACCTGGTGTACAATCTGGGTCAGGTAGTGGTCCTCGGATTTGGCAATCGGTTGTTTTCGTACTATCTGGGAACACATATGAAAGCGATGCATTTTTTTCTATTGTGGCCGCTAAAGAACCTTTTGAGCTTATAATTAATTGCTCGTTTATAAAGCTAAAAATTACAACAAGCGTTATTGGGGCAAGAAATAATATCAAAAGTTTTAATCTTGGATTCATATGTATTTATAAGATTAATATTGCAATAGTGTAATTTTTATTCGTATTTTTTTCAAGTATAAAAAATTTGCCAAATGTTATAATAAATATATGTTTTTTAAACTCTATTTGCTCACTTTACCAATTTATTTTGTTATTGATATGCTTTGGATTGGTATAATAGCTAAAAGTTTTTATGCTAAGCAAATTGGTTATTTAATGCGACCAGATATTAATTGGGGAGCAGCAATCACTTTTTATTTACTATTTATTATTGGTATTGTTCTTTTTGTTGTGGAGCCAGCACTAGAGAAATCATCGTGGATTCACGCGCTTTTATTTGGTGCATTACTTGGGCTTGTATCATATTCTGCCTATGACTTAACAAATCTTGCAACTATAAAAGATTGGTCACTTTTAATGACGGTCGTTGATATGGCTTGGGGGACAATACTCTCAAGCTCTGTTTCTGTGATTGTATATTTTATAGCCAAAAATTTGGTTTATAAATAATTTACACATTAAAATTTTGAATTAATTATAATTGAATAATTTAGGACTTTGATTGATTTTAGATTAAGACATATAATTTAAGTATAAATATGAATTACTTAATCGGTATACACGCAGCGTTCGGAGAACTTGGTGCCATTGCTTTTGTTTGGGTGGCAGTAGAGATGTTAAGTCCGACAGAGAATCGCATACGACGTGCCACAAAAGTTGCTCTTATCGGGGTGGTTATGTTTTTTATATCGTGGTTATCAGGAGGTTATTATTACCTACATAACTATCAAGATGTAGTTAAGGCGGTAATTAAAGGAGGCCCTAATCCATGGGCGCATCTTGTATTCACGGAAACAAAAGAACATGTTTTTATGTTTTTGCCTTTTATGGCAATTGTGGTTTGGAGTGCGCTTAAGCAATATGGAAATGAACTTATTGAAAATAAAAAACAGCTAGCAAAAGCAATAATAATACTCGCCGGTTTTATTGCTCTTTTTGCATTTGCGATGGCTGGAATGGGATATTTAATCTCAAGTGGCGCTAGGAGCGCGCTTGAACTAAAAGCTATATGAAAATAAATACTGGAGCTTTAATAAAATCAACAATAGCGTCTATTTGGTATGTGGTTGTTGTTACAATCGGAGCAGAAATTTATGCGCCTCTTAAAGATTTTTTTGTTAAAGTTGGAGGACATCATTGGACAGGAAAAAGTATACTTACGATTGGGCTATTTATTGTAGTTTATTTTGCATTATCTAGAATGAGAGATTCTGATAAGCCAGAAAGGGGGATTTGGGCTGTAATTGTAAATGCTATTATTGGAGGAATTGTAATAATTGGTTATTTTATCTGGCATTTTCTAATTGCATAAAATATAAAAAATTTTATTTTTATAAATAAAAAAATAAGAGATGCATTTTCTGCATCTCTTTTATATCTAGCTATAATTACTCGCTATATCTCCAGCCATTAAAGATTGGGAACCAGTATGGGCAGTGCTTGAAGCACTGGCCATCAACATCGATTCTCACACACATATCTGGTGAGAAATTATTGATTTCACTTTGCATGCTGGATAATGAAAAGCGCGCTTTCGGCCCGGATTCCATTTTGAACCTGTACAGGGGAGGCGCGTAATCCTTCCACCAATGACCCTGCAACACGTTGTTGTAGGTCTGGTCGAAGGCAGTGTCAGTGTTGTTCATGAGACGAATTCGAAATAAGGTGGCGTTTACCACGATAGGCAATCGTCCGTGAACCTTGAACAAATCGAGACTGTTGTTTTTGCGCTTGACGATACCTGGGTCGTTCAAGATCGGGCCACACTCGAGCTCACAGCTTGAGTTACAGCCGTCGTCGTTGGTCAGGTTTCCGTCGTCGCATTCTTCGCCAGCGTCCTTAGTTCCGTTCCCGCACTCTTCTGTGCAGGTGGAGCTACAGCCGTCGCCGTCGGTGTTGTTGCCGTCGTCGCACTCTTCGCCTTGATCCTGCGTGCCATCACCACAGAAGTGTGGTCGGCAGTCGCAGAGCGGGTAGTGGTGTGCGATTGCGGGGGGGCAACCATTTTCATCGTAAGGATTAGAGTCCATGACGTTCCAGTCGCAGCCACGTACTTCGCAAAATTCAACAGGTTCGGGTTGCGCTTCCGAGCACGAGTCAGCAACACGCCACTCAGTAGGAATTCCAACACCAGGAGCAACCTTGGTGTTTACTCCGTCGATAATTAGGAATATGGGGACAGTGGTGCAAAGAAACTGGTGTAATGTGTGGCAGTTCACCTTGGTGACCTTGTCACACCCCTGAATGCGATGATCGCCGCAGAAGATTTGACCGCTTGGAATTGATTGGTATTTATCACCAAGCAAAGCGACGTCTCCAACGATGCCGTTGCATCCGCCGAGACCGCCGTATTCACTACAGTTGTTGTTATGATCGCCAGAACCGTTCAACCACACCTCATCACAAGGGGGCAGGTCGAGTACCACAGGCTCTGTTGCCCAAGCGGGGTTATATGACCCCAATATCAATGAAAACGCGATGAAAAATGCCCAAAGTCTAGATTTACTCATCTCTCGACCCCTCTCGTATTGTGACCTGTCTTTCAACAGATCAGGTTTATGGAAGGCCTATGAGATGGCCACAGGAACCGAGCAAAGTATACACTATATTTGACTAAAAGTCAATGGTTTTGTCAAGCATAAAAACTATTTAGGACAGTTATGTTTTAGAAATATCAGCTATGACTGCCGCATGGTCGCTTACGCCATATTCGCATCGTACATTTGATACATTATATTTTGGAGTAGAAAAAATATAGTCAACAACATAAGTACCAACTCTTTTGCTTTCTGTTGGATTTGTGCGTATTTTATGCATGCTCATATCAAGAGTCGTGGTTATTTTATGAGGCATATTATCTTTGAATTTTTTTGCAAGTACGCCATATAGATGATTTATATTTCTAGGTATATTAAAATCTCCGCACAAAATTAAATCTGGTATTTTTTCTAAAATTTCCATTAGGGCCTTAATATCAGTCTCTTGATATTCATTTGGCATGCCATCTGGCGTCCAAGTAAAGTGAGTAGTACCAATTGTAAATTCAGTTTCATTATATTGAAATGTACCCCACAGTAATCCATAGCGAATAGTTTTGCGCTTAATATCTATTCTTTTCTCTTCGTATAACTCAATTTGAGGAGAAGCAAGATGATAATAAATGTTATCGCTTTTGATGATTGGTAGCTTTGTAAGAATCGCGATTCCTTCGGTTTCGATAGGTGGAGTATTATCTTTGCCGTACCATCTTTTACACATTGGTAAAAAAAGCGCATTGTAACCAAATCTATTTTTTAGTATCTCTAAATCTTTTTCAAAAACTTCTTGGACGCAGAGCATATCGGGAGATTCGCGCTCCAAAAACGGAATAACAGTATCTAAGTGATAATTCATTTCTACATTTAAGGTTATGAGTTTTGCTTCAGACATATTATGATTTGTTTCGCTTTATTATAGCAAGAAAAATGCGTAATGCCACATGATTTTTATAAGATTATTATTCAATATTGATTGAGATGAATTTTGTGCTAAAATAAATCATGTCAAAATATTACAATCCAAAACGAACAAGAAATCTTTATAGTCCGGAATCAAAACTTCCGTTTTCTCTAAGTCGCTCAAAAGTAGATTTATTTTTAAATTGTCCACGATGTTTTTATATGGACAGACGACTTGGCATCGGTCAGCCACCTGGTTTTCCTTTTAGCTTAAATTCGGCGGTGGATAGGCTTTTAAAAAAAGAATTTGATATGCATCGCGCACAAGGTAGTGCGCATCCACTTATGAAAGCCTACGGCTTAGATGCTGTGCCATATAATCATGAAAAAATGAACGAATGGCGAGATGCTTTGGGTGGCGGTATAAGGTTTTTGCATCCCGCTACAAATCTTTTAATAACAGGTGGTATCGATGATATTTGGATAAATCCTGCTGGGGAACTAATAATAGTTGATTACAAAGCGACGGCAAAAGATGGTGAAGTGTCGCTCGATGCTGATTGGCAGATAGGATACAAGAGACAAATGGAAATTTATCAATGGTTATTTCGTCAAAATGGTTTTAAGGTTAATAAAACTGGATTTTTTGTTTATTGCAATGGTGATGCAGATAAAGAAGCATTTGATGCAAGACTAGAATTTAATATTAAACTTTTGCCATATGATGGCGAAGACAGCTGGGTAGAGCAAACTATAGTAAACGCACACAAGTGTTTAGTCTCGTCGAATCTTCCTATGTCTGGAGCTGAATGTGATTATTGTGCATATCGCAAAGCTACAAAAGAAGTAAAAGAGTAAAACTTATTTCTTAAATACTTAAATAAAAACCACTTGAAATAAAGTGGTTTTAAATTAGTCGGGATTTGCCCTTTCGCCGAGAATAAGAAGTTGAAAAAAATTTGAGATGTAGAGATAAAGAAATATTACAGGCGCTAAACCAGACACAAATATTCTTACAGATGATGTAAGCGGAAATGTATTTAATACATAATTTATTCCGAATGCGCTGGTCATAAGGCCAAGCGGTATCCAAAGTATTGCACCAAGAGGGCTAGCACCAAATAATACCGTAATATATGGACTAAATAATAAAACCGTGAAAGAAAACAATTTAATTAATGAAGGATCTCCCGGCTGATGATTGAAGGAAACATTATAGAAAAGTACAGAAAAATAGGTAAGTATTGGGATTTGAACGCTTGCGTACCAAAGAAGTAGAAAGGCGGTTGTTATTGGGCCGCTATCTCTGTTGTCAGTATTTGTTTTAATTCTTGCAAGAATCCTGTTCACATTGTCACCAAACCTTTGATTTCTTTTGAAACTTAAACATAAAACAAAGTATATTTCAAATTGCCATTGGCAATTAATAGTATAAACATACTAGGGCAAATATTTATTTCCCAAAATATTATAATAAATATATCTTTAACCTTGTTTAGTTGACAAAACTGTATATTATTGTTAATTTCTCCATAGCATTAAGGATGATGCTTCTGTAATGTGTCTAGGATGGACACGCTATAATCTTTCGCGTGTGGCGAATCCGCACAGTTGTGTAACCTACGAGGTGTAAAGTGAGGATGAAAGCATTATTACTATCTATAATTTTTGGCTTGATTTCAAATATAGCAATGGCAGAAGATGCAATTAGGTCTGCTGATGGCGTAGCTGTATCGCCAAATGAAATGCGTGTAATTTCTCCAAATGGTGTTTATGTAGAACCAAATATAGGAGAAATAATTCCTGGCGCGGCATCTCGTGATGCTTCCGGGAAATGCATTTTTGATGTCACGTCCTATAATGGTCTAGAATTGGAACTCGACGGCGATAATTGCGTTGTGAAAGTTCTTAAAAAGAATAAGCCACAGAGATCGCTTCTTCGTAATTCTAGAGCGATTGATAAGCCACAAAATTTGGTTCCGATGGATTCTGCGCCATGGGTAGCGCCAGAGCCAGGAGAATTATTTGGAGCTCCACTAGATCCTAAGCAGAAACGCGGAACATCGCAAAATATTGATCCGGCTCTAATTAGAGTGCCAGAGCCACAGTCAAAGGATGAAATAAATCCTAGATCATATTCAGTTACTTGCCCACGCATTCAAGTAAAATTGCGCGGGTGGATGGCCGTCTCTAGATATGTTGGTCAGGATATTTTCAATCGTCCCCAATATTACTCAATTGCTAAGATTTATCCTCGCGCGAGATTTTATCGAAGTTTAAATAATGGTGGCTTGGGCTCCATTCGGCCATATAAATATCCTAGTGATTGGTCGGCTTGGGCAGTTTTTAACTCATATCTGACTCATTTTACTTTCAGAGGCTTCAGGGGCCTTGGCCCTCTTGCTGATGGACCATCACTTATTAAAATTCACGCGATTGGATATTTTGCATCAAATGTAGGTGCTCGTGAAAATTTGGAAATTACTGGGTCAGTGCACACCTATAGAGATATGATAGTTTATCACGATTGTTCCGCTCATGGCGCCTTGGTTGGAAAAAATAGACTTCGGTGTCGTGGATATGGTCGTTATGTCAAACCGGCTGAATGCTAAAATTTTTTAAATTTCTATATAGCTAAGTAGCTATTCCGTATAATTTCAAATTGCTAATCGCGCACAGGACGACAATCCGTTGGGGTAACCCTCCGTTTGACTGATGTTCCGTGTCCTGTGTGTTATCTGCTGTAAAATTGATTCCGTAAACCAAACTTTGTCTATTTAAAGAAATAGACAAAACTGGGTTTGCGGATTTTTTATTTTGAAAATGTTATAATAAAAGTAATCATAAATTAAAAATATTTTTTATATGAATACGGAAGAAAATTTAGAAGCAAGAACCCCAATTTTAAATTCGCAGATTGCATCGAATCCTCCTATAAAAATTGGTAAATTTAAGGCTAGCCGTATGATAGTTGGTGAATCGTGGAAGATTCTAAAACAAGATAAGGAGCTTGCTTGGTTTCCAATCCTATCGGCAGTTTCAAGCATCATCGCACTAGCTGTTATGGGCGTGTTGTTCTTTTTTGTCGTATTAGGCGGTGATATTCATGCAATTGATAATTTAAAAGAGAGCGATGCCCAAATCATAGGTTACATTATGCTTTTTATTTACTATTTGGTAATGTTTTTTATTGCCAACTATTTTCTCTCAGGAATTTACATTATTGCTTACGGCAGATTTAATGGACAAGATTTGTCATTTACGGACGGCATAAATGGCGCAAATAAAAATATTGGTAAGATATTTTTATGGTCATTAATTTCGGCAACTGTTGGGGTTATATTAAATTTAATTTCAAATAGATTGAAATTTTTCGGCAGGTTAATTAGTTTCTTTTTGGGCGCAGCATGGGCGATACTCACATATTTTAGTCTACCTTCTCTTATAATTGGACAGAGAAAAGTTACTGATGCTTTTAAGGAATCAGCTACGATTATTAGAAAAACTTGGGGAGAAACTATTATTGTGAATTTTAGCGTTGGCCTATTTTTTGGAATTATTACATTTATCGTATTAGCATTTTCAATTGGAATAGTCTTCCTAGCTCCTTTGCCAGAAGTAATTATTTCAGTTGTAATACTTTTTGTGATTTTTCTTATAGCGATAGCAATTATTTCGACAACGCTAAGCTCAATCTTTAAATTATCATTGTATCAATTTGCTCTTACTGGTACTGTTCCACAGGGATTTACGCCAGATTTAATACGAGGTGCGATTAAATCTGGAAAATAGTTTAAATATAGGGTTGCAGAAATACTATAATAATAAATTATGGATACACAACCTCAAATACCAATAGTACCAATACAAAATAATCCTATTTTAGTTGAGCCAAAAAAATCAGGATTCAAGGAAGGATGGGCATCTTTTAAAAAAGCTTTTACCTACTTATTTGAATATCCTGTTTTTCTTGTACCAATATTTTTTTGCTGGATAATTGTTGCAAGCGTTATACTTTATTTAAGATATTATTGGGTTGGTCCAGAAAACGAAGGCCTAATGTTTTTGGAGTTTTATGGCTTTGTTTTTTTGCTTGCTTATACAATCTGCTTGGCAAATCTAATGCTTTTAGAATTAATGAATCAACGAGAAGAGGGGCGTCCTGTCTCACTTGCACAGGCTTTTAATGAAACAGTTTCATTTAATGCAGTTAGAGCTATTCCAATCGCAATTTTTTATTCTATAGCTTGGTTTATAATTATATTTTTAAGAGCTCTAACAAGCAAAAAAAGAAGAGGGTCTAGAGCAGAACCATCTTTAAAAGATGCGGCCTTAACGCTTGGTGGAGTAACCGGAAATCCATTTAGTTGGATTCGTTTAGGACTCGATATGCTTGAAAAATTACTTAGAATGACAATTTTTCTTGCACTTCCAGCAATCGCATGGGAAAATAAAGGTTCGTTCTCTGCATTTGGTAAAGCAATTGAAATTATAAAACAGCGACCAGCACAATTTTTAACCTCGTATGCACTTACGGGTGTTTTTGCAGTAATTATGAGCTTGCCTTTACTTCCTGTATTTGTATTGTCTGAAGCAAAAATTGATTTGCCGGAATATGTTTGGCTTGCAGTAATAATCTACGAAGGAATTATTTGGACGCTTGGAATATATCTTGAGCAAATGACAACGGCTTCGCTTTATTTATTGCATACTAAGCAAAAAAAAGTGGGAGGTTTGGAAAATTTATAGATCATAATAAATACTTATGAAAACAGTTCATGTTGATGGTGGTGCATTTGTTGAACCACCAAAATTTAAATTTCACGATGCTTATTTTACAGTTTGTGATGACGAAGGCAAAATAATACATTTTGCAGAAAATATTGGAGATTTATATAGTGGACTTGCCGAATATGAAGCAATTAAGTGGGCTATAGAAAATATTAAAGAAAGACCACTTAGAATTACATCAGATTGTAAAACTGCAATTGCTTGGGCGAACAAGGGAAGTAGCAAGAAAAGTAAATTTCGTGTTTCACCGCTTAATTTAGGTGGAATAGAGTTAGTTTATATGTCCAAAAACCCAGCAGATATCTGGAATGAAAAAAATCACTCACCAAAACATGACAAAAGTTATTATGTTAAGCGATACTATGCATCAAAATAAAAAAATATAGCAAAAAATATTGACAAATATATATAAAATAAATTAAAATAACCTCAGCTTTTTTACTTGGAGGTTGCAAGTTGCTAAAAGAGACAAAATATATTTGTTCGGGTAACTCAAAAGAAATTAAACATAATAAGGTAGTTTATGTAATCATTGATGGTGCATGCTATTTCTCTGGATCTACAAGAGCTCCTAAAAGCACAATCAACGCCGCAGAGAAAGTTATTGAGGCAATTTCGGCTAATGAAGGAATTAAATATACTGATTTGCGATGGTTTGATTTACAAACACATCGTGGATATGAAAGTAAGGGGTTAGGAGAATATGAGTTAGATGAACTTGTTTTAACTATAAGAGGCTCAACTCTTTTTGTTGAAAATTTTAATCCAGTCAGAGAGGTACCTCAGAAAGTTTTAGTATATTTTGAAGAACAAATAAATCAAATAAGTTAAAACATTTAATTTATATTGACCCGATCATAAATTGGTCGGGTTTTTTATTGGGTTATTATATTTTAAAATTAAGATGATATATAATAAAAATATGCCTAAAAATAAAGACATAGCTTCTATTTTCGGAATACTCTTGGCGGTATTATTACTTTTCGGAGGAGGTGCCGTGTATTTTGAAATAAATAAAACAGTGTTTCAAATTAAAAAAATAGGTTCAGCTATTACTCCCCAGCCATCATTGATTCAAAATACACCAATAATCGGACATCCATTAGTAGTGAGTAGTACTGAGAGCAATGTTGTTATCAATGAGCCAAAAAAAGACGAAAAGTATTCAAAAGAAAGCCGCACAAGTATATATATCAAGAGGCCCATAATTGTTTTTGCAAGCAATCACAATGATTTTAGAAGTTTAATTCAAGATACATTAGGAGGAGATTCAATTTTTACAAATTTTGATTTAATCAAAAAAAAGAAAATTGTTGATACCATAGTAAATAAATTTAATGTTATGCCTGTCGATGAGTTAAAGAAAATTGGCATTACTAGCGGCAGTGCAAGTAAATTGTCACCCAGTGATAGGATTGATTTATTTCCTGTTTTTGGAAATGCTTTTTTTATTGATCAATTATACGAGAGTAAAGCCAATTTAGCATTTTTGGGGCTGATTAAATCTAATTACTCAAGAGATGAAAATTATATATATCACAGTGGTTTTAAGTTAAATAAGGATGCAGATATTGGTACATTTGAGGTGTTAAGAACAAATATTGCCAAGGATAAATATTGGGTTTATAGAGGCGCTGATATAATTAAAGAAATAGTCGACCCAATTTCTTTTGAATTTATTGGTCCTTTTGCTAAAGATAAGTATGGAATCTATTATTTTAATAACATTTCTACTTTTTACACACTAGAACTTGACCCTGCTACATTCGAAGTTTTGTTTTATCATGGTGCTAGTGAACTTTATTATACAAAGGATAAGGATGCTGTATATTATCAGATGATAAGCGGAACAGCCGGTGGTAGGGTTGATGGCGCAGATCCATCAACTTTTAAGTTATTGTCGAGCGGTAATACTGGATCAAAAGTCCATTATACAACTGACAATAAAAATATTTATATTTTTGCTCCTAAAGTTTATGGCGATGTTTACCCCTTTGGGGTCGATAGAATTATTGATGCTGACTTCGATACGTTTGAGATATTAAGAGATAGTTATACTGCTGGCTTAGCTCCCATTGATGTTTATTCAAGAGATAAAAATTATGTTTATTATTTAACTATTCCCATTGCTGGTGCTGATGTGAGTTCTTCCGTGGTGTTGCCTGGTGGATACCTAAAAGACAAAGCCAATTATTTTTACCGATATGCTAAATTAACCAATTACGACAAGGCGACATTCGTGGTTTTAAAATGTGGTTACTCTAAAGATAAAAATTATGTTTATCATGGTACAGAAAGAATAGATGATGCTGACTCCGAAACTTTTAAATTAGCAGATAATTATTGCTCCGCCAGAGACAAGAATAGAGAATATAATTATAATTTTGGGATTATTTATAGATGAACTTTTGCAAATAATTAAATTAGTGATACTCTGTATTTATGAATAGCGAAGTTGAAAGTGAATATGGGGAATCGGCTGAAGAGCCAAGAAAAGAAGATGAATACAATATACCTGATGTCGAACCTGGTCTAGGCGATATAAGCGATAAACCCGAAGTTAATAAAGACAAGAAACCATCTTTACTACCAGATGAATTGCAAGAAATAATTGACGCAATCACTGAAGAGGAGGAAGATGATAAGGATAGAGAAAATGAGGTGGATGATATAATTAAAAAAATCCACGAGTAATATACATTCCAACTATAAATTAATGTTGGAGTGTTTTTTGTTATAATTAGCAAAAATGCCAGTACGAACAATTAAAAAAATATATAAAACTAGAGAAATGAGAGAGGGGGCTGGCGTGCTTTTACATCGTGCTTTTGGATTAGCAGAAGTTCCACATCTCGATCCATTTTTAATGCTTGATGATTTTAGCTCTGGTAATCCAAACGATTATTCTGCTGGATTTCCTTGGCACCCACATCGAGGTATTGAAACAGTAACTTATATGTTGGGTGGTGAGGTTGAACACGTTGATAGTATGGGAAATAAGGGCGTAGTTGAATCTGGCGCGGTGCAGTGGATGACTGCTGGTTCGGGAATAATTCATCAAGAAATGCCAAATCCAAAAATAGCACCGATAGCTGGTTTTCAGCTTTGGGTAAATTTACCTAAAAAAGAAAAAATGATGTCCCCAAGGTATCAAGATATTTTGCCAGGACAAATAAAAACCGTGAGTTACAACGGAGCAGATGTAAAAGTAATAGCTGGAAATTTTCGCGATGTGCGCGGGCCAATTGCTGATTTAATGGTTGACCCACTTTATTTAGATGTTTTTTTGGAGAGTGGCAGAACTTTTGAATGTAATTTAAGGGAATCGGATACAGCGTTTTTGTATGTATTCCAAGGAACCGCAGCATCCAATCTTGATTTTTCTCCAATCGCTTCTGGTAGTGTTGCACTGTTATCTAGTGGTGATGTAATTAAAATTCATGCACCAAATGAATCTGTAAGATTTTTGTTGATTTCTGGAACACCACTAGGGGAGCCAATCGCATGGCACGGACCAATCGTAATGAATACAAACGAAGAATTAAAAAAAGCGTTTTCAGAACTTAACTCTGGTACTTTTATAAAGAAATCTTAACTACATTTTTAGATATAAAAAAAGACCTAAATGATTTGGTCTAAATTAAAATAAGTAAGATAAAGCGTTACTTATGTCTTTGCGACACTTGTGGCGCAGAACTTCTGGCTTTTTCTCACAAACTTCATAAGGACTTGGAGCCGTCCATTTCGCATGTTCGTATAAACATGTAGCAAGAATAAGAAGTAGAAGTGCAAGAATGCTTTTCAAGTCACCTTTCATCTACAACCCCATTTTCCTGTAATTTTTGATGCTGAATGAATTATATATTATTTATCATCTTTTGTCAATTTTATGGGATATTTGTTTATGTATATGGTATGATTATTTTATGAAAAAAAATATCTTTATCTTAATTACATTAATTATAATTATTGGCGTAGGGTTTTTTGTTTGGAATAAACCAAGCAATCAAATAGCAGTCACGAATTTTGAAGATTGTGCCGCCTTGGGAGATCCAGTCATGGAAAGTTATCCAAGAAAGTGTCAGTATAATGGCGAAACATTTACTGAAAATATCGGCAATGAACTTGATAAGGTTGATTTAATTAAAGTTACTTCGCCTAGGCCAAATCAAACAATTACGAGCCCTTTAATTATTACTGGTGAAGCTAGGGGCAAGTGGTTTTTTGAGGCAAATTTTCCCGTAACACTTACTAATTGGGAAGGGAAAACAATTGCTGAAGGTTTTGCAACTGCAAATGGCGAGTGGATGACCGAAAATTTTGTTCCATTTGAGGCAAAACTTACATTCATTATAGATAAAAATATTTATAGTAATAAAGGAACTTTAATACTTAAAAAATCTAACGCATCTGATCTTCGTGAGCATGATGATTCACTTGAAATGCCTGTTATCTTTGACTTGAAATAAAAACACAAAAATACTTCAGTAACCCAAAACTATTTTTAGGTTATTTATGGTTTGACGATTTACCTATTTGTTAGTATATTATCAAAAGTTTTACAGGATAGAGGTAGCTGTGGCTGAACAGATTTGGTTCTGTGATACATGCAAAAAGCGTGGCTCTGTTGAAATAGAAGAAAGAGCTGGTGTTATGACGGTTATTCATCTTATCGAAGATGCGCATATTAATATTTCTTCGAGGTGCAAAGCTCCTGTCTCTGAGCTTAGAGCTGTTAATTCAGCTATGATTTCAGCAGAAGAGTTGGCTGAAGTGATGGCGCTACCAACAATTTAATAAACATAGGGCACGCAGTAGTTTAATACTGTGACTGCCCAATTTATCTAAAATTAGCAGATTAAATTTGGTGATTTTAGATAAGTAGAATAACAATGCGAAGCTAGCTCGAAGAGGTCTAGAAGTATTGACATCCGACTTAATTTCTGGTAAAGTTAAGCAAATGGATGAAATTAAAAAAACTCAGACAAATCTTGATAAAAAGCTAAAAAGCGTCATAAAAACAGAACCAAGCTATGATCTTTTTGTGGCGATTCATGGTTTTGTAAAACATATAGAATTTAATCCAGTTTTACTTAAAAGCATAACTTTAAATATAAAAGCAAATCGCGAAAATAATATATTAGCTAAATATACTTATCTAAAGCAAATTCATCAAGGAATAGAAGATTTAAGCGTACAGACTAATGTTGATTTGGGACATGCAAGATATGCAATGATTAAGGATTTAAATAAAATTAAGAAGCTAGATCTTTCTGAAAGTAATACGCTTTGGAAAAAAAGAGAATTATCAAAAAAAATTGCTGGTGAAATTCACGCGAGGATTTCTGAACATCTCACAAAATTAGAAAAAAATAGTTAATGAACCCTAAATCAAATGGCTTTTATGGACTTGGCATAGCTCCTAACATCATAGCTGTTATCGAAAAATTTAAACTTCACGAACCAACACCAATTCAAGCACAGTCCATTCCACAGGCTATAGAAGGAAAAGATTTAATTGGCGTAGCTCAAACTGGCACTGGAAAGACGCTCGCTTTTGGTATCCCATTATTACAAGCCACTCTTAGCAATAAGAAAGCTCTTGTGATACTTCCTACTAGAGAATTGGCCTATCAGGTTCACGATGTATTTAAAAATTTTGGAACACCATTGAATGTTAGAAGTGCAGTTTTAGTTGGTGGAGAATCAATCGGCCGTCAAATACAGGCACTACATAGGAGCCCACAGATTATTATTGGAACACCAGGCAGAATCATTGACCATCTTCAGCAAAAAACACTAGTGCTTAAAAATATTTCAATCTTAGTATTAGATGAAGCAGATAGAATGCTTGATATGGGTTTTGCTCCACAACTTAAGCGCATTTTGGTATCACTACCACATGAAAGACAAACATTGTTATTTTCGGCAACTATGCCACCAGAAATAGTAAACATCGCAAAGCAATATATGAAGTTGCCAACTAGGGTTGAGATTGCGCCACCCGGAACAACAGTTGATAGAGTCACTCAAGAACTTTTCTTTTTGCAAAAGCACGATAAACCAAGGTTGTTAGAAAAAGTACTTGGAGAATATCGTGGCTCGATTTTGGTATTTACTCGAACTAAATTTGGAGCTAAAAAACTTACCATGAGAATTAGATCGCTTGGATATACTTCGGCAGAAATCCACTCAAATCGTTCAATGGGTCAAAGAAAAGATGCACTCGAAGGATTTAAAGATGGAAGATATAAAATTCTTGTAGCGACTGATATTGCGGCTCGTGGAATTGATGTAAGTGGAATTGAGCTTGTTTTAAACTATGACTTGCCACAATCTTCAGATGACTATGTGCATCGCATTGGCCGAACGGCAAGAGCAGGAGGCAAAGGGCATGCTATTTCATTTGCAACTCCAGATCAAAAACACGAAGTTCGAAATATTGAAAGATTAATTAGGTCAGTTTTACCACTCTCTAAACTTCCAGAACTTCCACCAGCTCGCGCTGAGGTATCAGAGAGATTCGCAACACCTTTTAGGTCAAGGTATGAACGCCCAAAAAGTAACGCTCATGGTTATCAGAAAAGATTCTCACCGCGTCAAAATTTTAGAAGAAGATAAATTACTTGGTTGAATTGTCCCTAAATTACTATATAGTAGAACATAGTAATTTTAATAGGAGCTTTTGTGCGTGCAATACGAATTGTGTTTTTTACACTCATAGCTTTATTTGTTGCTTCTTGTGGGAGCGAAAACCATGAATCTTGCGAGATACAAAATGGAATTGAAGCCAATCTTGATGATTGGGGTGTAAGATTTGGAAGTGTAGCTTTAATAAACTTTCCATCACCATCGTCAGATTGTGGCGCTAATTCAGATAATATAGTTTTGCGCATTACAACTGGTAGAGCTAACGCAATAATTCTTGATTGGAAAAATGGAATTCCTAATCTTAAGGAACGCAGAGTTTCATATAATTTTATGATTCCTTCAGTTCAAGACTGGAGCCACATTGCTGCTTTTGGTGCATATAGACCACCGCTTGAGGGGAGCGATCCCAACTCATCTTATGCTTTTGGGAGACTTGGCGTTGATGTGTCTCATGACCCTACGGGAATTGATCCTGACAAACTTATAATTCAATACGACAATGCAGGTCTGCCACTTTATCTAGGAACAAATTTGCATGACTGGGAGGAAGTTCCAGGTGGGCTTCTTGAAAATCATTGGTATCGCTTAGAGAATGTGATTACTAAAACAGAAGATGGTGGGTTGCAAATTACTGGCACACTTACAGATTTGGATGGTACTTTTTTTATTTTGGTAGAACAAGAATTTCCAAGCTCCTCTGTTCCTCCTTGGTATGATGGTCCAGACACGCGTCCAGCTATAGGCATACTGGACTTAATTGACGAACAAAATATTGATACCTATATAGATGCGGTAAGCATATCTACAAAGTAAGTTAAAAAAATATACCCCATATTGTACGGGGTATTTTTATTATTGTTTTAGTCCAAGTCCAGTTCTAATTAAATACCAATTAATTGAAACCAAAACAGCACTTAGTCCTAAAAGAATAGAAACCGCCAGTCCAATCGAAACATCTGTTGTTCCTAAAAATCCATAACGAAAACCATTGATAATATAAAAAATAGGATTTATTTGTGTAAATTCCTTAAATATAGGAGGCAAACTTTGTACTGAATAAAATATACCGCCAAGATAAACTAGTGGAGTTAAAACAAAAGTTGGGAAAATATTAATTCCATCAATAGTTTTCGCATAAATTCCGTTTACTAATCCAGCGAGTGAAAAGATAAGTGATGCGAGTATAGCAAAGCTAAGTATTATTAACAGATTATGGATTGCAAGTGTAAGTCCTGTAAAGAAAAGTGAAACTAATAGGACTATAGCACCAACTAAAATTCCTCTAACCATTCCTCCCACAACAAAGCCTGCAATTAGAAGCCATGGGGGAGTAGGAGAAACTAATATCTCGTCAATTGAACGGGCAAAAAATTTTGCTGAGAAAAATGCAAAAGAAGTATTTGCGTATGCTGTTGTTACAATTGCCATCATAACTAAGCCAGGAATTACAAAGAGCATATAACTAACTCCTTGAACATCTCCAATTTGTGATCCTAAAACCGTTCCAAAGATTAAAAAATAAAGTGAAGATGTTATAACCGAAGGCAAAAAAGTCTGAACCCAAATTCTAAAAATTCGCACTATATCTTTGCGTACAATTGTGTAAAAAGAAACCCAATATCTATATGTTTTCATAATATCTTTATTATTCTTTAGTTAAATTAACAAATACCTCTTCTAGCTTGCCAGATTTATTGCGTATTGTTTGAATTGGCAAATCATTTGATTGCAAAATTAAAATAGCATCATTTAATCCCTTACCTTCGCCAATACTTATTTCAATAGTTGTTTCGTCAACTTTTTTTGCATCGTAACTTTTTAGCGCGTGAAGTGCCTTTTCAGTTACCGGCTTAACCAAATCTATTATTAATATTTCAGTCTTTAGTTTGCCTAATAAATCTTTCATTGTTCCAGAGGCAATAATTTGCCCCTTATTAATAATGGCAACTTGTTTGCAAAGTTGTTCTGCTTCTTCTAGGTAATGAGTTGTAAGCAAAATTGTTATTCCGTTTGCGGTTAATTTTTGAAGATAATCCCACATTCCACGGCGCAGTTCTACATCAACTCCGGCAGTTGGTTCATCTAATATTAAAAATTGCGGTTCATGTATTAAGGCCCTTGCAATCATAAGACGGCGTTTTATTCCACCAGATAACGCCATAGATTTTTGTTCTAATTTATCGCCAAGTCCTAAATCAGTTAATATTTTTTTAGCGCGTGGCACAGCAATACTTCTTGGAATGCCGTAATAGCCACCTTGATTTACAACAATATCAATTGGTTTTTCAAATGGATTAAAATTTAATTCTTGACCAACAAGACCAATAAATGTCTTAGCTTCCTCTGGGTTTTTATCGATGTCATTACCAAATACAGAGACTGTTCCGCTGGTCTTATTTACGAGTCCCGTTGATATTCCTATGATCGTTGTTTTTCCGGCACCATTTGGACCAAGTAAGCCAAAAAAATCACCCTTGGGGATATTAAGAGAAACACCTTTTAGTGCTTCAGTTCCATTTGAATATTTCTTTACCAGATTTTCTATAAATAGCGCATTATTTTCCATAATATTTATTTGTTAGCATTTCTTCTAATAAGAGTAAAATCTATACTATTGGGATTATATTCATCTTCGTTAACTTGCCATTCAGGAAGATATTTTTTTGCCAGCATTTTAAAAAGCCTAGATCGTCCTTTGGCTCGACTGTCAGCGTTATAGTGAACTGGAAGAAAATCCTTTCCTGTCAGTTCTTTATATAAATCAAATATTCTAAAACCATTAAATTCATCTAGAAGTTGTTCTTTAGTGTACTTATTCTCTGTTATTAAAATTAGACTGTCAATACACTCATCAATTTCTTTTGTTGAGTATGGTGCACCAGATGGGGACACTAAAATTTCGTCTATTTCTCCGTTTAAATATTCTTGGACTTCTCTGATAAATTCTGGAATTATTTCTGAAAGTTCTCTTTTCTCCTCTTCGTCTAAGTCAGTAGTGGCAAATTCATATTCTTTAGTTTTAAAGCTAATGCCGTAAACCTTTCTTTCCTTACTGCTCCACAAAACTGCCTCTCCAAAATTTAATATATAGCTATACCTTCCGACTTTAGCTTCAAGCAAAAACTTATCTGCTTCTTTTCTGTCTTTATCAAACAAGCGTTTTTTATAGTGAATTATCTTTCCTTCTTGCGTATCTGGTTCATTATCAAAATAATACTCCTCAGGCAAATCTACTATTTGGTATTTTGGTGTTTTTTCTTCTTTATCTATTTTTTCCATTTCATATTATTGCTTTTAAATTACAAAATAACTGTAAAACTTAGCATGAATAATCTAATATTTACAAAATCAATTATTTTTTTATATTGCGCAAGATGTTAAAAATTTTATATCCAAACGGTCTAATTGGTATATCAACATTACCAATGTATTGAAACTCTCTGCCATTAAATTGTCGTTTAAATTGTGTGAGTGTGCGCCATCGTTTCTCATCAACTGCCCCAATGTCATAATAGCTCATGTGAGCACGCTTAGCTTCTTTCATGGCCTCAAAGTGGAGGAGTGTAGTAACTTTTGAATTTAAAAATTCACTATGCGAGGCGCCGTATAAATAAGTGGCAGTTTTGCCAAAAAATAAAACAAAATGAGTTGCAGCTGGCTTGCCATCGCAATACCCATAAAATGCAACTAAATTTAAATTATTTGACGAGCTATTTTTAAATAGCAGTGCAAATAAAGAATTAAAATAACCAACACTTGGATATATTTTTTTGCCGTGGTTTCTTTTCGAAGTATCTCCCATCATCTTTTTGAACTGTTCAAATTCTTCTTCAGTTATTTCGTTCTTAATTTTAACTGTTACGCCACGGCGTTCTGCTCGGTTAATATTGGATTTAGTCGATGGGTGAAATGATTCGAGTAAATCTTTTTCTTCTTTGTCTAATAGAATTACAGAATTAAATTTTGGTTGTATGTAATAAGATGGCGTTTCAAAAAAAGGCTTTGGCAATTTTTTATATTCTATTGGAAGGGGAGGTTCAAGGCGCAAAAAAATAAGTTCTGGAATTTCTTTTAGTGCCCAGTTCCTAATTTCATTACAAATAGTTTCGTATTTAGATTCATCGGGAGAAGAAATTATTGGTCCGCGAGGTGCATATCCATAAACAAAACCAAATGGAAGTTTTTGGTAGACAAGCGTAAATGCCGCAATTGGAGTTTCTTCTACAACAAAATATCGCTCTACTTTGCGTCCTAATTTTTCATAAAATTGCCCCCATTCCCATGCTTGAATAAAGCTCCCAACAGGAGGGCCATTTTTTATTATGAATTCATTCCACTCCCTTTCTTTGTCTGGTTTAACTTTTTCTATTTTCATTGCTATTTTTTAATACTATTAAATAATACCTTATCGCCAACATTAATCCCATTTTTATCAGAAAATCCAGCATTTACTTCAAGAACGAAGCGAATTGGTTTTGATGGTTTATAAAAAACTGGATTTTTAGAGTCAAACTTTTCGGTAGCGTTTTTTGAAATACCAATAATATTATAATTGCTATCTATCCAAATAATATCTATCGGAAAAAACATATTAGGCATCCAAAACTGATATATGTCAGATTTTTGAAATATAAATAGTAGTCCGATGTCTGCACCGAGCGAAGGTCGCCCAGAGAGTCCTTTTATGACGGCCTCAGTTGTTGTTGCTATATCAACAGGAATGATTAAATTATCAATTTGAACACTAGGAAATATAGGCGTTGGAGTGGGAGTCGCAAAATTAGGGATAATTTCTATATCAAATGTTTTATCAGATTTAAAGAATAAAAATAATGACGCAGTGAGAAGTAAAAAAAATAAGACAGAAATTACTTTTGATTTATTAGTCATATAAATTGTTGTATTAGATTTGTGTATAACTATTATAAATCTTTTTTGAGTGTCGCAAAAGGGGATTTGCGCTTTGCAGTTTCTAATTGTGTTAAATTGATATACAATTAATTAATGATACTTATTTTGCACGTCACAACAGCGCTTGCGAGCATTGGGTATGGAACTTATGCATATGTTAGCCCTTCAATTTCGCGACTTATTATAGCTTGCTCTTTAGTTTTTTCTACTCTAGTTAGTGGTTTTTATTTGGTATTAAATAGTCAAACAAATATAGGAGCAGTATGCATCACTGGTTTGTCTTATCTTGGTTTTGTTTCATATCTAATTTTATCTGCTCGAAATAAGTTAGCCTATGCTGTAAAAAAATAGACTAAATAAAAACCCCCGCTTATAAAAGGGGAGCTCTTTTTGTTTCCATTTGTTATTGTCGTTACTTTCAGTTGTCTTCTTCCTTTTCATTGATACTCGGAAAAACATAAACCATCATCACTTGGAGATTTCCAGTTTTTCCTCCAAATTCCACAAGGCGATCATATGTGCCAATGTCGAATGATCTTTCTACAGCTCCAAGAGATGCGGAAACAAGTCCATTTTGAGTCCAGACGATTTCGTGGCCCATAATTTTTGCACCACGAGGGATTTTGTTTCCTTCCCACACGAGGAGATATACCGGTCCGCCTTTCTCTCGGCACCGCTCTATCAGCCCATCAATTCGAATTTCATTAAATAGAGCTTCTAGCGAATATTTTCCGCCAAGGTCAACTCCGTTGGGGTCATATAAACCTGTAAGGGAATTTTTGATAGGGCCTTCGACTTTCTTTACTGCAACAAACGGGTGTTGACTCATCGCGCTCCTCCTTACTTGATGAACTTAGCCAGAGTTCTAAAAAATTTCTCATTTACGGAATATACATTTCCGGTTTTAGTAAGAACGCCGTCTTCGTGGACGAGGTCATTGAGGCAGGCTTCCTCGCCAGCAAAAGACCTATCTCTGCCACATGCATCCATATAATCTTCGAAGGTGAAATCAAACCATGCATCACCGTTCCTAAGAGAAATAACAATGACATTTCTAGCCACAGTTTCTTTCTCCGATTTATTGAGATTACTTCCAATCAGATGGCTTTTGATATTGAAGCCCGATGGTTTTACTTGGTCTTTGAGGCTAAGCCCCATCTCCGCTTCTCCTTTTCTAGTGCGATTTGCTGTTGCCGATTATATAACATTATAGAATATTAGTCAATATAGGTATTTTAAATGGATTTTGTTGGTCTTGATATTTTCTTCGTTTTTTAGTATAAAAACACCAGTTTCTTGAGTGTTCGTGAGGTAGAGCATGCCTTTTGTCGTGATGGGAATTTGCAATCCAATTGCACCAAATCTTTTAAAAGAAATCGAATTTGCCTGCAAGAGGGCATGGATTTTGATGAGTAATCATCTAGATTCTGGCGGAAAGTTACACGCAGAAGATGTTGGTGGTCTCGCTTTGATTTCGAGGCGAAGAGGGGACGATGAACATAAAGGCCTTGTTGAGCTTGGCTTGCATCCTGCTGTTTCAGGAAGCATCGTAAAGCTCCACTTTTTTTATGTAACTCGTGGAGATGCGTTTAATGATGCTTTTGGCACTGCTTTGGGTGGAGAGCTAAATATGATGAATGGTCTCCCTGATTTATTTTTTGGAGAAATCGCCACTGTGCCCATTGCTTCAGCGCATTGGCTCCCAAATCCTGTTTGGACTGTTAGAGAAGAAAAAGCTGATAATAATTTTCCTTATTATCTTATGGTTATAGATGGTATTCGAAAGTGGATGACACTTTCTGATGCCGCGGCAATTCACGATAGCGGGTTACAGCGAGTTGAAATTGGTGGTTATGTAATGGAATCTGGTATGATTGAGCGCGAAATGACAATAGATGACCGAAGAAAAATTCGAGGTAGGTCAATCGATTAATTATATAAATTAATCAAAAAAGCATCAGGCATTTGCCTGATTTTTTATTTTTATTTATACACAATTATAAAATTATGATTTGTAGTATACTTTATATATCGAGAGTCAATTTAAAAGTTAAATAATTTTAAAAAATCAAATAAAATTCGTATAAGTATTTTTAAACAACTTACGAAAAACCATACTAAAGGTCGACATACAAATCGAGTTTAAGAACTTCAATATATTTATGGCAAAAAAGAAAACAAAAGCAAAGAAAACAGCTAAAAAGAAAACAGTAAAGAAAGGAAAGAAACGATAGTTAATAAAAAGTCCCCTCATCCGAATAATCGGGCGAGGGGATTTGCTTATAATTACTTAAAATATTCATTTACGCATGCTCTCATTTCTTGCAGAGTATATCTTTTAATCACCTGTCCGTCGCGATAAACCGGCAGAAGTAGCGTATTCTCTGCTTCTTCCGAAGTGCATTGGTCTACGGTGTAATATTCGCCTTCAGGTGTACGCCTTAGCGCAACTAATCCCTTATGGCTTTTCTTTTTCGAATCAGTAACCGGATCTTTTTCAATCTCGCGAGCTTCGCCATTAACTTCAACATAGGTTGCCTTTAGAGCAAATCCAAGCGTATCACGGCTGTGATTTCTAAGAATTCCGCCAACACCAATAACAAGGTTACTTGCCGCATAACCCATTTCCTTTAAGCGCTCTAAAATTTTCGCATATCTTTCAATATACATTCCGTCTCCGTAAATTAGTCCAACTTTAGGATTTAATTCTTTATAACCCTTGCTATTAACTGTCGAGCCGAACATTTCATCGAGTAATCTAATTGCACCCTTCCATTCGTTGCTACCTTGGGTGGCGTTTGGATCTCCGCAAATAATATATTCAGGATTTCCGCTATCAGGCCTAAAGACAACTTTGCTTCCTTCCGGACGGGCCAATATCTTGCTCTTCAACTTAGAAGCAAATTCAGTGAGCACTCGATAAATGCTATAGGTGTCAGAAACAATGCTAACAATACCGGTGGGGTAAAGATCCAACATATTAAAGAATCCGCCAAGCTCATTATCTCGGCCGAACGAACACATTACTGCATGCTCGGAAGCCGGAACAGAAACCATAACTACTTTGCCTTTTTCGGCGCCATATCTTTTTCTTGCAAATGGCAGAGCGGGAACAGTATCACTCCCCGTAAACGAAATAAGGTGCGACAATCCGGTAATACAAGCTTCTTCTTCCGACTTACAACCACGGTAGCCAAAATCATGCACCATAATTGGTTTCAAAAACATAAGTTCTTCCGAAACCGTTTCCTTAAATATATCCTCAATCATTTTCCTATATACAAACGAGCACGAGCCCGTGGTAATTGGGTCCCAAACTTTAAGCAATAAACTTTCCAAAAACCCTGGAACCCAGAAAAAATCTGGTTTGGTGTTTACGGTGGTCATAAGAACATTTTTGGTTGGCATAATAGTGCCTTCAGGAACTGCACAAATCTCAATCGGAAAATATCCAAGGTCACAAAGCTTATAAATTCGGTCTTTTACAATTTGCGGATTAGGCATGCCCAAAATTTCTTCGCGATAATCCAAAAATTCTCTTCCCATTTCAGGGTGAAGTGGAGTCGAAAGATAAGTATCAAGGTAATATTGCAATCCGTTAAAAACAGTCAGCTGATACTTATTCGAAGACCTTGCAAGTAAATAGCTAAAAACTTTGCTACATCCCGGAGCGTATTGCTCCATATGGCCCATTTTATAAACATCAAGGGCGAGTAAGGGATTAAGTTGAGTGGGCAACATAACATCATAGAGTCGCGAAAGCTCTTTTACGAGCGCCGCTTCTCTTTGCGCTGGATCTGCAATTTTTGTGAATCTGTCTGTGTTCATTTTCGTTTCCTCCCTCTTCCTTTACTTCTTAATAATTTCGGCTAATTTGATTTGGCGTACATTTTCGAAAGCCCCAATATCTTTGAAGCTGTCTGTAGTGGTTATGGTATCAACCCCACTATTTAATAGATTATTTACTCCGCGCGAAAAAATTCCGTGCGAAACAATAAGGTGTACTTTTCCTGCATCGCGCTTTTTAAGTTCGGTAGCAAGTGCAATAAAAGTTGCACCACCGTCGCAAATGTCATCAATAATCACAGCGTCTTTTCCCTCAAAGCTTTGAACATCAAAAGACAAATGTTCAATATTTCCGTTTGCAAGCGTTCTTACTTTATTGCAGAGTGCCACGCGTTCGTTATAACCAATCGCTTGGCAAACTTTGAATACTTTTTTAAATGCTCCGCTATCGGGAGAAATAATAATGTAATTTTCCATATCTTTAAGCGCGAGCTTCACAAACTCGTGATTGTTTATGACGTACGCATTATCAATCAAGGCCGGCGTAACATCCGAGTGCGGGTCAAAAATGGTAACTCTGTCGTAACCTTGTGTATTAATGAGTTTTGCAAAAACTTTAATCGAAAGTGCTTCACCCGGAACCATAACGCGGTCTTGTCTTGCATAGGGGACAAATGGCATAAACAAGCTAATTTCCTTAATGCCAGCTTGGCGCAGTGCATCAGTAGCATTAAGCAAAGTCATAATGTCGTCCGAAGATTTAAGTCTTGTTGTAATAGTAACTGGGGTAATTTCTGGGATATCAATTTTTACACCCATCTCAACTTTGCTGGGGAAGGGGAATACCTTTACCTTAAAATCAGATTCGCCGTATGGGCTAAATGCTGGGTCAAGATTTACTACTGCTGTATTTTTTTCCATTTTCCTTTTCCTCCGTTTTGAGTTTTCAAGGTACATCCTTGGGGTTTAAGGCCAAGGCGACTGCGGAATTATTTGTTAAATCCGCAATCGTCACGGCCCATGTATTAATGTATAAATTACACTAACTAATGATAAAAAAATAATATAATAGATTTCTTAGTGTAGTATATACATAAACTAATATCAAAAAAATATAGGTATTAATTTTGGTTAATTATAAAATATTCACTTGCCCCGTCCATAACTTTTTAAGTTATGTTCGGGGTATGTTCGACTTTGTTTGATTTAAAAGAATAAAGCATTGCCGGGCGCCACTTGAATCCGCGAATTTTTTTGTCTAAGGACACTACAAGCTTTAACTTTTTAATTTTCTTTCTAAAATTTCTGCGATCAATTTTTTCTCCTAGAATTGTTTCGTAGGCGTGTTCAAGTTCTATTAAAGTAAATTCCCTTGGAAGTAATTTTTTTATAATTGTTGTATAGCCAATTTTTGATGCAAGGCGACGGAGTGCAACTTCCATAATTTTATTGTGGTCATAAGCAAGCTTCGGAAGTTTTTTTACTGGGACCCACCAAGATTTTGTAATGTTTCCAAGTTGTTCATTCTCGCTAAGTTCTTTCCATGGAATAAGTGCCATGTACGCTACTGCCACAACTCGGTTTCTGGGGTCTCTATTTATATCACTAAAGGTATAGAGCTGTTCAATATAAACACCTTTATTCGACACATCAGTTTTCGATTCTAAGTGCCTAAGCGCCGCCTCATCTGCCGTTTCCTTGGGGAGTAATAGCCCGCCAGGGAGGCCAATGGCGTCTTTAATGTGTGGTGGCCGATTAACTCTAATTAACCTTACTAAAAGCTCATTGTTTTCTAGGGTAAATAGAGCAGTGTCAGCAGCCAAGGCTGCAAAGTGAATCTGTGGTTCTTTAGTTTTAGTTATCTTTTTCATATTTATAATGTCATTATAGTCTATGTATATCTTATTGTCAATAGTACACTAAGTGGGTGTATATAGTCAAATGGCGTTTCTGTGGATAACTTAAGGGGGGAAGGTTTTGGAAAATCTTAGAAAGAGCAGGGGATTGTTAATTTATGATTTATATTACAATATATTTATATGAATAATAATGCCGCATTTATAGACAGCAATAATCTGTATCAGTCCATGAAAAATCTTGGTTGGCCCCTCGATTATTTGAAGTTTAGGAGATATTTAAGAGAAAAATATAATGTTAAAAAAGCTTATCTTGCAATAGGATACATGCCCGAAAATCAAGCTATGTATACAAAATTTCAACAGCAAGATTATATTCTTATTTTTAAACCAGTATTAACCTATAAAGATGGCACCACAAAAGGTAACTGTGACGCTGATTTGGTTCTTAGAGCAATGATCGAATATCCTAATTACGATAAAGCAGTAATAGTAAGTGGGGATGGCGACTACTACTCACTTATTGATTATTTGAAGTCAAAAGATAAACTTGAGCAACTTTTGGTACCAAATGAATTTAAGTATTCAGCACTATTAAAAAAAGTTAACGATGAACATCTAAAATACATTTCTTTTATAAGTTCTTTAAAGAGAAAACTAGAATACGTACCCAATAAATAAAAAGGGCCCCTTAAGGACGGAACCTTAAGGGAGCCTTTTTGTGGTTATACCCAATTATTGTATATCAAATATTTGTTAAAAGTCAACTGGGATGTGGATAACTAAAATGGGCAAAATCAAGCATATTTCATAGTACAATTATTCTGAAAATACTTGTATGGAACTCCTAAGAAAATCAATTTTAGAAGAGGAAAACAGGCGCAAAGATAATTCTGATAAAAAAGAACTTTTTGTAAAAGACCGGCACCCAAAACCGGCTAATTTTTATAAAGACGAGTGGAAATTTATAGAAGATAAAACAGTGCGGGAAAATATCGCATACCAAATGCAATATTTAGAGTTTATGGTTCATTTATATAACGACTATCAAATTTATCTAACAGTTGAATCACTGCTCTGCAAAGATATAATTGTAACTGTTGGGGGAATAATTGAAGCATCTTTATTTGACCTCATAACAACTGCAAAACAGAAAGATGGGTTGGAAATGGGGGATAGAACAGATTTTACTGTGCTTTTGGGAATAGCCTATCATGAATATAAGTTTATAGATGAAAGCATGTGGCATTTCTGCCACGAGCTTCGGAAAGCCCGTAATTTAGTGCATCTCAAATCTGCTGATTTTCAAGAACACATTGCATACACTCCAAAACAAGCAAATGATTGTATTAAAAAATTAGAGGAGTTTAGGGTAAAATTAGTTAAGCAGTAATTTCGAAAGCTTTTGTTTTTTGGTAAAAAATGGGAAAATATATTTATTGGATAAAATTAGCAAAAATATAGTGAGACTATCAGATGATGACCGAAAAAAATTATAAAGTCCTTATCAGAGGGTAGGGACTTATCCACTTCATATCAAGCGAAGCTTTTTGATGGTGACGCGGTGGATTATGTGGAGGCGACCAAGGACTACAAACTGGTCTACAAAGGGAAAACGCCAGAGGCGCGTGTGATTGCTGAAACTCCGGCGGCTCCGTTGCAAGAGATGAGAGAATATAATACTGATAATAAATTCGACGATAAATGGGCGAACATGATTATTTTTGGCGATAATCTTTACGCACTCAAAACTATTTATGATGACCAGCGAAAGGAAAATAAACTTGGCACAAAAAATAAAATAAAACTCATTTACATAGATCCACCCTTTGCGACTAAGCAGGATTTTATGAAAGATCGCGAGAAAGCATATCGCGATAAAGTTATTGGCGCAGAGTTTATTGAGTTTTTACGCAAGCGTCTAATTTTAATGCGCGAAGTACTAGCGGATGATGGATCAATTTATGTTCATCTTGATTCGAAAAAAGGACATTATATTAAGGCTATACTTGATGAAGTATTCGGTGAACATAATTTTAAAAGAGAAATAGTTTGGAAGACTACATCGGCGCATAGTAATGCAAACAATTATGGAAATATTCATCAAACTATTTTTTTCTACACAAAATCTGAAAACTATATTTGGAATGATTTCAAAATTGATTACAGCTCTGATTATCTAAAGAGATACTATAGATATGAAAATGTTGACGGACGAAGATTTAAATCTGGCGATTTGACTGTGCCGTCTCGGTCGGCAAAGAATTACTTCAAATTTATGGGCGTACTCCCGAGTGGAAAAAGGGGTTGGGGATATTCGATTGAAGAGCTTAATAAAATGAACCTAGAGGGTAAGATATTTGTTACAAGAAACGGTTTTCCTAGGTTGAAGCAGTTTTCTGACGAGATGGGCGGATTACTTCCTCAAAGTATTTGGGATGATAAAGAAGTTGCAACAATTGGAAGTTGGTCTAGTGAGTCTATTGTTTATCCGACACAGAAGCCGGAAGGTCTATTAGCAAGAATTATTAAAATATCTGGTCAAAAAAATGGCATTGTTCTCGATGCATTTATGGGTAGTGGTGTGACTCAGATTGCCGCTGAGAAATTAGGATATAAATGGATAGGCATGGATTGCGGAAAACTTTCTATTTATACTTCGCAAAAAAGATTACTTAATCTTACAACACAAATTGGATCAGCGCACAAAGATGACAAAAGAGATTATGAGCGTGTAGTGGATTTCGAAGAACACTCCAAATCAAACACCCGTGGGTTACTTTTGATCTATGAGAAAGCACGGTCGGGCGATCTTGTCATTAATGATGGATTTCTTATTTCATTTGGAAAATTTATTGGAGATTATTTAGCTGGGCGTGGTGAAGAGAGTTTTTCTCTTGTTTGTCCGGAAGAAAAATTCCAGGTTAAGAAATTAAAGGTAGTAGATAACGAAGACGCTGGTGATGATGGCGCAAGCGCTGGGCAAAAGGTGGTAAAGGTTGGACGAGTGAAGTTTCTAATCTCGTTTGTTGCGCCTAAGGAAAAAACGGAGGAATCAAAACCGCTCAAGGCAAAGCATTTTAAGCTTTATTCTGCCGGAATGTATGACAATGAAGCAATTCTAAAAATGGATTGGGAACAATACAAACCATTTGTGGCACAACTTTTCGATGTGCGTATTTCACCGCACAAAATAAAAGCTTTTGACGCTGATGGCTATATCAGCACGCATTCCACATTTATTTGGAACTATCCAGCGAACAAGAAGCTAGAAATAGACGAAGGATATGTAGATGATTTGCACAAAGTCCTAGGTGGTAGAGGTGGAGATAGATTTTATGTTGTTGCGCCGATTGTGGCGATGCGTTTTATGCACGATGAGGTGAAGCGTGGAGATACAACTTATGTTTTTTTGAAAGTTCCGCTATCTATTCTTATCGCCTTAATTCAAAAGAAGCAGCCAGGCGCACTTAAACAACCAATGACTGAAGCGGATGTCAATGAGGTGATTGATGCGGTAGGTTTTGATTTTATTTCACAGCCGGTTGTGAAAGCAAAATACAAGCAGACAAAAAAAGAATTTATGGTGGATATTACCGAGTTTAGATCTAATACCCTCGCTTATGATCCTGAGGAGTTTAAAAATTACGAGACACTTTCTATGGTGATGGTGGATGTTGATTATAACGAAAAAACACAAATTTTTGATCTTGATAAGGTCTATTGGTCAGATAAAATAGTGAACTCAGATCAGACCAAGGCCGATATCAGGATTCCTGCAGAAGAATTTACTGGGAAAGCAATGATGATTATTTATATGGATAAATACGGTAATGAATACAAAGTCATTAAGCGCAAGGATAATTTTAAATAAACACTATGGAATACAAAAACAATGATTTTGTTTTAAAAGTAAAAGATGTAAGCGCTGAGACGGAATCTATTGTGCGCAAGTACGATGCTTTTTTGGACGCAATAACGACTGAAAAATTTGCCCATGTGCGCGAGGCTATTCGTGAAAGTGTACGATTTCTGGTTTCTACACGATATTCAATTATCGATGTATTGGCGCATGAACACTATGAAAGCAACGAGAAAATTAGAGCAAAATACTCTGACGTGAATGCATATCTTGCAAAGTTTCCATTGAGTGGGAGAAAATCCGCATCGGTTGACCTTGCGACTGGCACGGGGAAAAGCTGGGTTATTTATGGTATTGCGCAGATTATGCTTGCGGAGGGCTTGGTGGATAAAGTTTTAGTATTGTGTCCGTCACTTACCATCGAAGCCGGGCTGAAGGAAAAATTCTTGGAGCTATCTGGGCGAGCGGATGTAGCGAGAATATTGCAGGAATTGGGATCGCTTTATCCTACTCCTGATATAAAAAGCGCTAACGATCCGATTCTGGCTGGTGATATTTGCGTAGAAAATATTCATGCGGTATATGAAAGGACTGGATCATCGATTCGAGATAGTTTTCTCAGTAAGGGCGACAGGACTCTAGTGATAAGCGACGAGGCACACCACATTTTTAGCTCGGGCGAAGACACTGGCACAAGACGTTGGAAAGAGTTTATTACTAATGACGAATTCGGCTTCGCTTATCATATTGGACTCACTGGAACACCATATATCAGAAATGATGATAACGATTATTTTCACGATGTGATATATCGATATGGATTAAAGCAGGCGATGACGGACGGGATTGTTAAAACCATAGACTATGTGCTATCCCGGACAATTGCAATGAAAAATGATGATTTGCAATATCAAGAGACATACAGAAATCATGAGAAGCTTAAAGAAAAATTTAAAGATAAACTCAAGCCAATTACGATTGTTATAACTGCGAAAATTGTTGAGTGTATTGAGGAATGGAAAAAAATTGTTGAACATATTGCCATAAAGGAGCGTATTCCATTCGATACTGCAAAGGCTCGCGTGATTTGGGTTACATCAGGATTACCTTCTAATGTCGCTGAGAAAACGCGCGCAGAGGCACTTTTAAATCTGCCTGCTGGCACAAGCGCTGAGAGCGCGCGCAAGTCTAATCTTCTGACATTAAAATCAGTTGATGACATTGATAATCCTGTTGAATATATTGTTTCTGTCGCAATGCTTACTGAAGGTTGGGATGTGAAAAATGTTTTTCAGATAGTCCCACACAGCAATAGGGCTTTTGAATCCAAGTTGCTTATTTCACAGGTGCTTGGTAGAGGTCTTCGTATTCCGAATGGGCTTAAGCCACCCGTTCAAGTGATAGTGAACAATCATGAGATGTGGACCGAGGCAATTGGCAACTTGTACAAAGAAGTGCTCGAAATAGAGAATCATGCATCATGGGGGTATGATTCACGGCACAAGAAGTTTGAGTTTCCCTTATTTAATCTTGAATATGATGAAGAGCAGTATAGCGTTGAAAGTAAATCTAAACCTGCAAAAGAACCGGTTGTCACTGTACTTGAGAATCAAGCAGAAACTCAACAACAAACAACGACATTTATACACGGTGGTGCTGTTCAGTACGACATAACTGTTGGCGGAAATATTCCGATCGACGAAGCAGTGCGGCAGATAAAACTTTTCCTCAAAGAAAAGGATGCGGATCTTTCTGCAAAGTGGACAGCAAATAAAATAGAGAAGTTTGTCAGAAGTACAATTCACAGATTGCTTGGTCGCAATTTTGATTATATAAGTGCAAGCAATCTTGCTAAATTTAAGCAGGCTTTTGGCCCCATGTTTCGAGAGTTGGGTAAAGAAGTGCCACGCATGAAGTTGAAGGCTGGTGCCATGAAGCCAATACTAGTATCCACGATGCATAAACAGTCCTTTAGCGAAGACTCAGTAAAAACAATAGGGGCTTTGTTTTATTCGGATGATTATTTGGACAATCTTGGTGGAACCGAAAAAGCAATAATTAAACCTTACATTGAAGTGAGATCTCAATTAACACTCGCGACAGTACTGCCAGAGACTCAGTGGCGCTTGGATCATTTTTATCCGGTAGATAACGATAAGTTTATTTCTCCGCTATCAGCAGTCTATGTATCTAGCCAGCCGGAGCTTAATTTTGTAAAGGCAATATTGAATGAGGTTGATGCTTTCGATTCTTTTATTAAATCGCCAGACAAAGGCTTTTATAGTATTCCTTATTCCTTTAAACCTACAGATATTGGATCTACACATGTAAAAAGAGCAAATTTTAATCCCGACTTCTTTCTGTTAAAGAAAGAATCCAAAGATATTTTAGTAGTGGAAATAAAACAGGATGATGATTTGGCTCAAGAAAATAGAGCAAAGCTTCGCGACGCTAGAGAACATTTTGAAAATTTGAATAAAGAGTTAGAAAAAGTTGCGAGACTTTGGCGCTACTATTTTTATTTTTTGTCTCCGACAGATTATGTTTCATTTATGGCAGCGGTTCGCGATAACTCATATCAAAATTATAGGTCTGAACTTATGATGCAACTAAACTAATTTTACAAAAAATATGGATAAATATTTTATTTTCTCTGATGAATGTGGATCGTGGGCTAGTAAAACTGATAAATTTTATTTGCGTTCCTGGATAAAAATAAAAGAATCAGACTATTTATATCTTGAAGGTTTATGGAAAACAAAAAAACTACCAAAACCTACTGAAAAATCTCTATTAAAAAATAGCAAAGGCATTAAAGATGAATTGAATAAAATAGAATTTAAATATTTTTTTACTTTTACAAAATTAGAAGAATTTCATTCGAGAAAATTTAATGTAAGAGATAGAATTCTTGAAAGTGTGAGTGCTGCTATTTCACAACTGGAAAATCAGATCAAAGCTTACATGAGAAAAATTCCTATTAAAATTAATGAAGGTATAAATCAAATTATGTTTTTACACATATACGAGGCATATCATATTGAAAACGCTATAGATATCATGTGTGATAGCGAAAACCTTTTTGAATTTTATATTGATAAACCGCAGTTTGTTGAAAATGATTATTTAGAAGTATTTAACAATAAAACTAATTATAAAATAGTATTTATCCACAAAAAAGAATCAGAGGCTAAAAATATTGGGATTTATTATGCAGACGCCCTTTCCTCTTTGTTTGGGAGTATTCTAAATAATCAGGATAGTATATTGGCAAATTATTTTAAGACTAATATTTTGCCAAAAAGTTATGCTGGAAATATTGGAGCTAATGGGTTTAATAAAATTTTTTATCCAGTAAATAAAAGCTATGGAAGTACCAAATTAAGAGAAGAAGAAAACATTTTAATTAATAAAATATCATCAATTCTAAACTAAGAACTTCGCGGCAAATCTATGATTATATCTCAAAAAAATAATACCACAAAGGCGTAATTTCTAATCGCGTTTATTTGATATTTTATTATTGTGTTAAACTTATAATATGAAAAAAAATCTTGGTAAAATTAAACAAATTGATTTGAGGGGTGTTTTTCCTAATGAAGCAACAGATTTTACGCCTTGGCTAGAAAGTAATATTGATCAATTATCTGAAGCAATTGGAATTGAGATCATCGATCTTAAAAGAGAGGGGAGCGTTGGTAATTTTAGCTGCGACCTTATTGGTACTGAGGCAAACTCTGAAGATAAAATAATTATTGAAAACCAATTTAATCAAACCAACCATGATCATTTGGGTAAAATTATTACATATGCATCTGGCGTAGGAGCAAAATATGTGATTTGGATTGCAGAAAAAATAAGAGAAGAGCATCAAAAAGCACTTGAGTGGTTAAATGAAAACGCAAGCGATGTTTCATTTTTTGGTGTTGAAGTTGCAGCGATTACTATTGATGAAAGCAAACCAGCATTAAGTTTTAAATCTGTCATTGAACCAAATTCTTGGGGTAAAGAAGTCAAAAAAGCAGCAGAGCAGATCGATGAAAGACATAAAAAGTATTTACAGTTTTTTACACGACTCGTATCAGAATATGAAAGAATTAAACCTGATTGGGGTCATTTAACCGCGAGACCTTCTAGTTGGCTTGCTTTTGGTGCTGGTAAGGCTGGCTTTAGATTTACATGGGCTTTTCGTGGTGACAATCGCTTTGGTGCTGAACTTTATATTGACACCAAAGACAAAGACGAAGTTAAGGCTTATTTTGGTGAGTTGTATCAATATAAAGATGAAATAAATAAGAATTTTAAAGATCTACACTGGGAGGAATTACCAGAAAAGAGGGCATCAAGAATAATAGTTTACAAAAAGATGCCAACATCAATCAAGCAAATGACCGATGATCAAATTAACGAAATGATTATATGGGCGATTGACCAAATGGATCTTTTTAAAAAGGTATTTCCGCAATATATACAAAAACTTGAAAAATAACCATAAAGATGATAATAAAAGACAACGGGAAGAAATAACTCAGTGAATATAATTGTACAATATGCATGAAACTAAGGATGGATTCGTTTTTGAAACATTTAAAGATGGCAAAGCAATTTTCTATCGAGAAAGCTATATTAGACATTGTTCGTATCACAGTGCAATAAGAGGAGAGGAAGGTCGCAATAATATTCAAAGTGCCCTAATAAATCCAAACCTTATAACCTCATATATTGAAAGTGGTAAAATGAAACTTCAATGCAAGATATATCGCAACTTTATTGGAAGAGTTAAGACAAGCAGAGGTTATGAAAGGGAATATTGGGAAATTATAATAAATAAAAACTCAAAAATAAGAACAAAAATAGTTACGGCATACAGAACGTCTTCCATGGAATATGCTATAATTAATAATAGAATTGAGACAAAAGTAGAATATAAAAAACATTAATTATGAAAAGTAAAAATTATACTCAATTTATAGATCAAATATATTCAAGCGCTAAAAAAGCCAGCTGGAAAATGTTTTACGACAGCGAATCTGATTCCTTATTTTGGACAAAAAAACCAATTCCATCAGAAGACAAGCTTGTAAAGGTTGCAAAAGAAATATCTTTCTATATGGATTCGGTAGGAAAAATTAATGGTCTTATAATCAGACCATATAAAAGTAATTTTGTTATGCATAATGATGCAGTTCCAGAAGTTAAGAAGATTTTTACTAAAAAAGGAGATGGTGAGATTTTTTCTATACCATCAGGAAACAATAAAGAAAAAGATCATTTTTATGCGGTTTTATCCGCTACTATCGAAAAAGACATATACAAAGATGTGGCAGAGGCCAAATATACATTAAAAGATTTAACTCAATTTTTGGCTTCTACTAGTAAGAGCAAGTAATATATCCCAAAAAATAACACCGCAAAGGTGCTATTTTTTAGCTGAAATTATTTTCTTTAATTTATTATGAACTATTTTTTGCATTTTTGTGATTTTTGCAAGCATTTTGTCTGTATTCATATAAGATGCAAGACAGGAATTGTAATAGGTTGCAGTATGGCTAGTATCAAATCTTTGGTCTTTCACTTCTTCTAATTCAAGTAGAGTTTCGGCTCGATATAAATAAATATTTAGTTTCTCTTTTGCTAAACTATGCATTAACTTAAAGCCCCGTTTGCATTTATCGCTTTTTTTAAGCGCTGTGTAATCTATTTCAGTTTCCATTTGATAATTTTATCTCGAGTACTTGAACTAATCAAATATATTAAACACCTACATGCAATACTCCAACATTCTGCAGAATGTTGGAGTATTTATAATAATATGCTAGTGTCACTTTCATATGAAAACACCAAAACAACTAGAGCGCTATTTTAAAGGCGCGGCAAATCATACACGAATCGCAATCTTGCAAATTGTAGAGAAAAAAGAGGGGATTACAGTTTATGGCATAGCAGAAGAACTGAGCGGTAATTTCAAAACTATTTCTCAGCACACCAAGTCACTAGTCAATTCAGGTCTTTTAAACAAAACATATCGTGGTCGTGAAGTTGCGCATTCGCTTTCACCATACGGCAAAGCTTTTTTGAAGTTTATACATACATTCTAACATTCTGCCCTTCGACAACACTCAGGATAAACAGAATGTTAGAATGTCATGAAGTAAATCTTGCGGAAATATCTAAAAAAATAACACCGCAAGGGTGTTATTTTTAGCTCATTTACATAGGCATGCATTCCATAATCTCTATGTATGCGCCCGGCATTTGAAAATGGGGATTGTCGCTAAAAATCTTTGCTACATCGTCCAGAGATTCAGCTTGAGCAATTGAGTAACCTCCAACTTCGTTTCTTTCATCCGTTGCACCAGCCGAAGTAAGTCGCTTGTTTTTGCCAACCGGAGTGCCCATCTCAACCAAATCTTTTTCATGAGTTTTGCCCCATGCAATCCAACTATCCATTCCGGCTTTTCTTTGCTCCGGAGTGGAAGTTTTCATCATTTCATCCATTGCAGAAATTGGCATCATATATATTACTAAAAATTTTTTCATACGATTTTATATTTTTTAAAGTAACTGCGACCTTTAGGGTGTAAGTGTACTCTATAAATTCACATTTATCTATTTTTGATTGAATGGGATTCTATATTCGATAAATAGCACGCAATAAGACCCTTATAGTGAACTTGCAATAGTTAAGGTCTTTATGCGTCTTATATTATATGCTGAAAAAGATTACAGAGCTTATACAAAGGTTGAGTTTTAAAAACCCTTTTGCAATTAAAGTAGCTTTAATTGTGTTGGTTTTTTTGTTCGGTCGTTTTTTATATAGTGCAGATGCACAATTTTCGATTAATGAGCAATCGGATAGTTTAAAGGCGAGTGTCTCTTTGCCTGTTGTAGAGCACGCAAAGAAAATAGAGGTGAAATCCATTGCAACTTCCTCAAATGTTGGACCAGTATCAGAAATACACATTGCAAATAATGGTTTGATGCTTTTGCGTGGAGTTAGAATCACTTCAATTTCTAAAGATGCAATTCACTTAGCGACATCTGTAGGTTCAGTTAATCTTGTTTGGAAGGCTCAAATAAAATTATCCACTAAATTCATGGCTCCCGATGGTATAGATCAAGCTATTCACGATATCAAAGTAGGTGATTTAGTTACTGTTACGGGTGATTTAATTGAGGGTGGGGAAGAGCCGATAATCGATACCCATTTTATTAGAGAACAAAATGATTCAAATTAAAAAAAGAAATTAACTAGGTAGAAATAGTGCCGTGTAAGATTTAAATTATAGGAGCGTCGTATATTGTTATGGGCCCATAGTCCGCAAAGTAATTCCCGTTATTTACACACCAACTAAATTATTTGAAAAAAATAAATATCTGGGAATTACTTTGTGGATTATGTTAGAACTAAAAAAACAAATTATAAAATTAATATTAAAAATATAAAAAATATATGGGATTAATTCTTTGGATTATATTCGGAGCAGCAGTTGGTTGGATAGCTTCCTTGCTTATGAAGACAGATGCCGAGCAAGGAACATTGTTAAATATTGTCGTTGGTATTATTGGTGCAGTGATAGGAGGTTGGTTAATGAGCTTATTTGGCGAGAGTGGAGTTCGGGGTTTTAGTCTTTATAGTTTTGTTGTTGCAGTGCTTGGTGCGTGTGTGTTTATAGCTATTTTAAAAGCTTTGCGATAAAGATTATTATTAAAATCAAATTAAAAAAATGGACTCATATAATTCTCCAACTACAAAGCCATTATTTAAAGGAACTCAAATTGTTTGGTATTTAGTTTCAGTTTTGGAAATACTGCTTGTATTTCGTTTCGCACTTAAATTTACCGGAGCAAACCCTTCGGCAGGTTTTACTAAGTTTATATATACAACAACTTGGCCATTTTCTGCTCCATTTCTTACAGTTTTTCCATCAACTAAAGTAGAGGGTAGTATCTTTGAGTGGACAACTCTTTTGGCGATGATTGTTTATTGGTTAGTTGCCGTAGCAATAATTCAATTATTTCTTATGAGTAAAACTGTATCAACACCAGAAGCAGCAGCTAAGCTTGAAGAACAAGAAAAGGCGGAGTAATACTAAAGACTTAGTATCTAAATAGCGTGGTCTAGAAAAGGATCTGGAATTGTAATTACTCCAGCTTCGGCATCGCCTAGGCCAACATAAATCGAGGCGGTGCCGTTACTATGTCTAACTAGGCCACCGGTAAAAATGACATCTTCAAGTTGTGGGGTTTTTGAGTTTCCACTTGGAAAATCTCCTCGCTTTGCAATAATTTTAATGGGGGATGCTTTGTGAGTTTTTGGGCCGTATATAAAAATTGCTGAATAATAATGTTTACTAATATTTGCATCTAAGTAGGCAACATGCCCCACTACACCAATCATACCGTCATCTAGTTCGTGTAAATTATTTGCACCACCCCATTCATTTGGAGCAAATTGATTTTCTATTATTTTAGCCCTTAGTACAGTGTCTGAATTCAATTCTTCAAGTTTATCTATCTCTGTATAACCAATTTTTCCGTTGCCGTATTCCCCGCCAGTTGGCCTAGTGAACACCGCAATTTTACCGCTCTTGAGTTTTAAGAGGCGAACATCTTTCATTGAATTTGGTCCCTCTGTAAATTTTTGAAGAGAAGTTAAGTCGTGCCCACGATAAAAAACAGTTCGATATTCTGTATTATTTGGATCAAGTGCTGTTGGGCTCTTATAAATTTCTACACCTCCAAAAATTATTTCTCCATCCATTTGTGTTACGAATCCGTCTTCTAGTTTAAATACTGGCGCAGATTCTATTTTAACCCATTCATTGTTATTATTTTCAAAAAAGAAAATTTGTGAATCCGTTGTTCCCACGCGAGATTCAACTCTGCCTGATATAACTATTTTATTTCCGATTGAAAAGGGAACAGAAACATTATAAACATCATGCCCCTCGGCGCCCTTAAAGCGTAATTTTTCTCCTGTTCGTGGCAGATTTTGGCTTTCGTAAACTTCTAAAAGCTCAATGCAGGTTGGCGGCTGGTAAGAAATCTTCCCAAAAATATTTTTTATCCATAAGAGTAGGTTATTCATTGTTAGATGTTTATAGTTTTATTATCAAAAATGGATTTTATTTGGACAATGCCCTTTCCTTTTATAACTTCGCCAATAATTGCAGATTTTGGTAGTTTTGAAATAACCTTATAAGACTCTTTTTTTGGCACTGACAAAACAAAACCAATTCCACAATTAAAAGTTTTATACATCATTTGATTTCCTAGCCCTCTATTAAACATATCTAAAAATATTTTTTGGGGCTGTAGGGCTTTTGGATGAGTAATAATAGCATTATTTTTGTCTAAAATATCTTTTAGCTTTGTAAATGCTCCGCCTGTTATGTGCATCATGCCACTCACTTTGCAATTATCTATGACAGATAAAATTTGATTAAGATAAATTTTTGTTGGCTCTGTAAATTCTTTACGATATTTATTTTGAAATACTTCATGCACTTTTGTAATACCATTTGAATGAAGGCCGTTACTAGGAAGGCCAACAAGTATGTCGCCAACTTCGCACTTATTTTGTCGCTTATTTTTTATAAGACCAGAAACTGTAATGCTTATATCCATTCCTTTTTGACCTGTATGAATTGAAGTTTCTCCTCCTGTCATTGCAATTTTTCTTTTGCGACATTCTTTAGCTAGTGTTTTTACAATTTCCAATATGGCTTTGTGGTCATCCTTAGGCAAAACAATATGGTTTTGTATTGCATATGGAATTGCTCCAACCATCGCCAGGTCATTTAAATTCATAGCTAGCGCATCAAGCACAGCATTTTTAAATGTGCGTTTATTCCAATGGTAAATTCCTTTGGTGCCAATTCCATCTGTATGTTGAACTTCAGGATATGAAAACTTTTTTGTAATTATTGGATACAATCCTTTTTCGACTTTGAGATAAGGCGTGTTCCAAGTGCTTTCTATAAGCTTTAAGATTTGATGCTTGTAGGGTTTGGTTGGGTTGTACATGTGAGCTAAAAATTAATCTCAGTTATTTTTCCAGATTTTAAATATACTTAAAGTAATTATACATTACTTAAGACATCCCAGCATGTATATTTATTATTTATAAAGTAAATTTTACATCATTTACTTGTGTGCTATTTAGCATTTTGGTATTATTTATGTATCTTAAGTAATTAAATTACTATTTTTATGACTGAAAATTTAGAAACATTTGTCGGTAGATTAATAGAAGAAAAAGGATTAAACAATCTTGAGGATCAAGTTTTATTACAAATTAAAAATGATTTATTGAGTAGGCTTGAAGACAGGATAAACGCCGCAATTCTCGCTGGTTTGCCATCTGAAAAATTAGATGAGTTTCAGAAAATAGTTGATACAGGAAATAAAGAAAATATTAATGAATTTTGCGGAAATAATATAAAAGATTTCGACGAGCTAATAGCCGGTGAATTAATGAGTTTTAGACAGACTTATCTAACACTATAATAATTTGGTTATGCCTAGAGAATCATTTCATCCTGAGCCAGAACCAGAAGAAAAAAGAAAAATTGTCATTGTTGAAGCATCTGATGTAGTTAAGGATAAAGCCAGAGATGTTGCTGAGGCAAAATTTTTTGAACCTGGAATCGGTGGCGTTAAAGGTTTTGCTTCTAGAGTATGGAAGCAAAATTTGTTTTATGAATATTATCGTCAAAAAGAAATTGGTAAAGCTAAAAAAGAAATATTAGATACGGGGGATATATACATACACGAAGACGACGCAGAAGGCGCTCATGACGCCACAATGAAAAAAATTGTGGAACAGTTTACATCCGAATATGACGAAGCAGTTCACAAAGAAGCCGGAGAAATGAAAGAAATCTTAGGAGAATCTGAAAGTGAGTTAGAAATTAAAAAGCAAATTAAAAAATTAATATCTGATTTTTCGTCTAAGGATTTATCTGATGAGAGCGTAAGTCAAAGTTTTATTGAAGAAAAAAATAGAATATTTTCAGCCATAAAAGGAGAAAAAAGTGAGATTGTGCATAGTGGAGAACTTTATGCAGATAACTTGTTAGAAGTTGTAAAAGAAATACAACAAAATGTTGAACACGGAGAAAAACTTGAAGATATTGATTTGGATTTTGACGTTGTTGTTGGTAAGGCAAAAAGTGGAGTGCGAACAGAAGCTCAGTTTAATGCAGTAGATAATGTTGTCGATAAAATTCAAAATACCAAAATTGGTAGATTCGCAAATGAAGCAACCATTGCTGGAGCAGTTTCCATTGCTCATTCATTAACCGCCGGTCTTTCGAGGCGAATGGCTAACAGCCGTTTATTTGCTTGGGGGTCTTTCGGAGCGAGCGCAGTTTTAGGCGCTGGAATAGCTGGGCTTAGAGAAAAAAAGCGACTTGAAGAAGAAAGACGACAACATGGAAGAGAGATGGCGATGGGAAAGACTTTTCCGCTCGAAAATTCAAAGAGAAGAATTTTAATGGAAGAATTTCGTTATGAAACTCGTGATTCAGAAGCATTGGCGTCCACCTTAGAGCGCAGTCTTTATAATGTTGATGAGAATGGTACTAGAGAGCTTCGCGATTTAAGCGGAGAAGAGTTTAGAGTAGCAGTTGCTGATTTAAGTGAGGTTGAGGCTAGAATAAAACTTTCGGATAGAGAAAATATTGATTTAATTAGTTATTCAGATGTAACAAAAATAGGCGAGGAAAGATTAAAACTCGATATTTTAAGAGCACAAGCAAAAGTTGATTTAAGAAAATTAGTTGAGAAAGAATCTATAGAAAAAGGGGTTGTAATTCCAAAAGACAAATCTCTAGATAAATATTTGAGCTCACTTGTCGAAACTCGAATAAATTCATTGGTCACCGGTGACGAAGGAATGGAAAAAAGAGATGCACTTTTTGCTTCAATGAGAAAAAAGCAAGTTGCAAAAGCTGTGGTTAAAGGGCTTGTTGCGGGTATGACAATTGGAGCTGGAGTTCAAGAAGCTGGAGCATTATTTACAAACCAGCATGGTGTTATAGAGGGAATTAGAGGCACGGGTGGTGGTCGTGTTTACGAAGATGGAAAAATTCATATGACATCGCTTGAGTATTTAAGACGATATTTTTCTGACACATTGCCGAGGGCAGATATCGCATCTCTTCGTGAGGTAGCGATTGGCAATTCGCTTATTAAAATTCCAGAAGATATTACCGTTATAAATAATCCTGACGGAAGTTTTGATTTAATGCGAGGGGATGAGGTTGTGGGAAATGATATTTTAATGAATTCGAATGGTAATTTAGATGTGGAGTCAATTAATAACCTTAAAGATAGTGGCGTGCTTACTAACTCTACAATTCAAACAATAACTGAGACAAAAGAGATGGCCTTAGATGCGAGTGACTATGTGTCGGCTCATAAAGATGAAATGACTAATATTCATCGTGAGCTTTGGTATGACAACGACACTCCAAAGCCAGTTTTTGATAAAAATGAATTAAAACTTTGGTGGGGTGGAGAAAAAGGCACTGGAATTGATAAAGACGGAAATTATGTTTACAACATAAAACACATGACCGAAAAAGGTTCGTATCATGGCAAGTTTTCTGCAGAGGCACTTGAACTAGCTAAAGAAGGAAAACTTAGAATGATGCTTTCTTTATCTCGAGATACACAGCAACATGTTTTTTCTGTGCCAATAGATGGGAATTTTAATGCCGTAATTGACCCAGATAGTGAAGTTGGCAAATTACTTTTTGCAAATGTTGATGGAAAAGCCAAACTACTTGCGAAATTTGCAGAAATAGCAGAAGTAACGGGAATAAAAAATGAAGTAACACAAGTTAAAATATTGGCCACGGATGTGGGACTTGGGCTTGATACCGTGAATGACTTAGTGCCGGTGCCAAAGGATGTGCCAGTTACGATTTTTGATTTTCCAAGTGATTACAGAGTTGACCCACCACCATTTATCCCTATTTTTAGTCGCCCAGCAGAACCCACAGAAAAAAAGGGGATATACTTCCGGTAGTTGCAGGAGGATATTATTCTTATGGACGAGAAAAAGTTACATCTGAACAAAGAAAAGAATATAGTAAAGATTTTTCAGAAAAATTAGCAAAAAATCCTGATGCCAACTTGGATCATTTTGAAGAAATTGAAAAATATTTCTTGAAACAAGATGCAAAATATAAGGAAGAGCTAAATAGTGTTGTAGAAAATTCTGAAACAATGGACACGAATTGTAAGGTTGCGATTTGTGTTCCTGTTGCTGGACATCAGGAAGGAGCCAATATATTTAGAACACTCGAAAATTATACAAACCAAACTGCAGATAATAAATCTTTTGAAATTGTTTTGTTTGTTAACCGCCCCGAAGTGAGTAGAGATGGAAGTAAGATTGAACCAGACGAAACTATTCCAGAAATAAAGCGCTTTAAAAAAGAATATCCGGATATTAGAGTGAGAGTTATCGAGAAAGTGCTTTCGCTTGAAGATGCAAATATGGGATATATTCGTAAATTTAATAGCGATGTTACGCTTCTTAGGCATCAATCGAGGGGTGATTCAGCAGATGATTTAATTATGGTGAGTAATGACGCAGATAATAAAGGAATTGCAACAACTTATGTGCAAAATCTTATTGATAAATTTGATGAGAATGAAAAAACAGATGCTCTTTTTGGGCAACTTGATTGGGATCCAGAATCTTATGTACGAAATCCTTTAGTTCATGTTGGCACAAGACTTTTTCAATATGTATCAGTTCAAATAAGGAAAAAGGGGTGGAACGTTGAATCATCTGGTGCAAATTTTGCATATCGTTCAAGTATATATGCTGGAGTTGGAGGTTATACTAGTGGAATACACCTTGCAGAAGATGTTAATTTTGGTCAAAAAATAAAATTAGCTAGAGAAAATTCAGAAGATCATACGCCTGTTGGTTTTGCGGGCGCCAAGGTTTCAAGACTTTATACATCTTCAAGGCGCGCAGAAAAAGCTTTAAGAGAAGGGCTATCGCCAGTAGAGCAGTGGGACAGGGGATTCAGTGCTTTTGATGATGAGGTAAGAAAAGTTAAATGGGAAGAATTAACTAATGGTATTGATTTTGATAATAAAGAACAAGTTGATAATTTTCTTTATGAATTAGAAAATGTCGTTAATAGAACCATGTTAAAGGTAAGTGGATCAAATAATCCCGCATCTGACCCACTATTGGGAAGGGCTTTGGGATGGCTTGGTATTAAATATAAAATTACAGGTGATCATTCTTTAAAAATTGTTGACGCAAGTAGGCTTCTCGACGGACTAAAAGAATATCAAAAAGAAGGATTGAAAATAATGGAAAGAAAAACTGGAGGCAAAAACGATAAGACAAAACTAAAACGAGCACCTAGAGGAAAGAAGATTAAGTTTAAGTAGTTCTAAATCTTCGAGAAATTAAAAAATCTTATTTGGTGTGTTTTAGAAATCCTGTAAATGCTTGAATTGTTTCAAGGGGGACAGTGAACACAACTGTGTTTGAGGCATCTGACGAAATATCATTTATTGATTGCAATGTTCTAAGGTGTAATGCGCCCGGTACAGCAGAGAGGATTTGAGCAGCTTGCGCCATATTTTGAGAGGCGGCTAATTCTCCTTCAGAGGTAATAATTACTGCTCTCTTTTCTCTTTCCGCTTCGGCTTGTTTTGCGATAGTGCGCTCCATATTTTCTGGCAATTTAACATCTTTGAGTTCAACACTTGAGACATCAATTCCCCATGCAGTTGTTACTTTTTCAACCAATTGTTCAATTCTATCCGCAACTTTATCTCGGCTTGCAAGTAGCTCGTCTAGCGTTACTTCGCCAACAACATTTCGCATTGTTGTTTGCGCATATTGCATGATTGCATATTGGTAACTTTCAATTTCGAGAATTGCTTTGTCCGCAGAGCTAACCTTGTAATAAATAACGGCGTTTACATTTACCGGCACATTGTCTTTTGTAATTGCATTTTGATCTGGTACATCGACGGCCCTGGTGCGCAAATCAATTTTTTGATATGTCTGAATAATTGGAAATACGAGACGCCACCCCGGATCCATGTTTTTATGATATTTACCAAACATAAACTTTACGCCTCTTTCGTATTGATTAATTTGGCGAATGGATATCAAAACTATAAATAACAACACTATAAAACTAATTCCTACAGCTCCGAATATATATGGCATATTTTTATTTAATTATTAATATTTTCTACTTGTATTAATTATAATAAAAATTGCTACAAATAAAAACCCGCCCATAAAAGGTTTGGGGCGGGTTTGGTTTATAACCTACGTCTCTTGTTTCCTTACCTCAAGATAAGGATTTTTTAAATAATGCATTATTTCAGTTGCTGTCATATTTTATTTTTTGAATTACGCTTATTACCATTGGGCAAATTACTACCCTTTTTTAAGCATCATCTTGTGCAAAGCGAATAAGATAAGCTTGCAATTTTATCGTACTCGTTGCTTTTAATGATATTTTATATGAGCTAATAAGTCGACTAAACTCTATGCTCACACTATATATAACACTTGGGATGCTAAAAGGTGTCACTTTTTTCAAATTGCTTAAGTTTTTTTCGGTTACGACAAAGCAATAGCTTTATGGCATTTTCTGATTTTCCAGTATGCTTTGCTATATCTTCAATTTTTAAATCTTCAATATACCTCAGTGTAAATATTTTTTGTTCATGTTCTGGGAAGGTTTTTACTATTGCGTAAACTGCTTCTGCTCTTTCTTTTGCAACAAAATTAGGATTATCTTCTGTAGACATTTCTTTTATTTCCACCTGACCTAATGGTAATTCTTTTGGGCGACGATAATGATTTACTAATAAATTATGGGCAATTCTGAATAAATATGATGAATATTTATAGCCCATATTTTTAAAAGCGCTAATATTCTTATAAGCCCTCAAAAATGTCTCTTGCATTAAATCCTCTGCAATTTCCTTGTTTTTATTTACTCTAAACCAAAAAAAATGGTATACATTTTTGCCGTATTTAGTGTATAGGGCTCCAAAATGATGCCTATCAGCTTTCGCTTTTTCAATTAATTCTTCATCTTCACTATTTTCTGCATCCACCATACATAGTTATAAAGGCGCATTAATTAAGTTAAAAAATTCGGAATATCGACCGCTATATATATGACGCATCAAAACAGAAATACTTATTTTTAAGTTTTTTAGTATAAAAAATAACACCTTTTTATGCCGTAAACAAAGCTTGTTTAAGGCTTTGACAAATTGCCCAAAAAATGGTATAATTAGCTCAGTACAGCAAAGGTTAATTGGCTACTTTTCCGGCTGGGAAGGTTTGCCAATACCTAAAAAACAAGGAGGATTCCATGACCGAAATTCTCGTTTGCATCGCGCTCATCGTCGCTTTCGTCACCTTCGTTTTCTGGTGGCCACATCGTTGCGAGCGATGCAACTCGCTTCGAACGCTCACCTGGATTCGGCGGTATGGTGTGGTAGCGGGTCACATCGTGAACCCACCACGACGAAGCGTGAACACCTACTGCTTCAAGTGCGCGAGCTGGACGGAGCACGACCAGCAAGGGCAGGATATCTCTGTGCGACAATCGTTTCTCGGTCGTCTTGCATGGAGCCACAACCAGAAGCATCGTAAGGCTCGTCGAAGTAACGAGCCACATCCATTCTCCTGAAGGAGAAGAAGGAGGAAGCCGTACAATGGAAATCCATGTGGCAGTTGGTCTTGTCGTCACTTTCGTCGTTTTGACTTTCTGGTGGCCACATCGTTGTGGTCACTGTGAGTCGCTTCAAACTCTCACGTGGCAGAGATGGCAGTGCTACGCGATTGGCCAGAGTCCCGAGGGTGTGCACAGAAGCATCAATCAGTATTGCTTCAAGTGTGACTCCGGATGGGTCGCTTATAACGAAGATGGTCAGGACTCATTTGTTCGGCGATCGCTCTCTGGACGCATTGCATGGTGGCACTACAGAAAAAGCCACCAGTTGCGACGTAGAGTTCGGCCCCATTCCTTCGTCTGAACGGAACAAGGAGGAGACCTCTAGAATGGCACCTGCAATTCTCATGCTCATCGTGATTGTCGTCATTGCCGACTGGATGAACCCAGAGCTTGACTAGGAGGTAGAGAGCACCTCCCATTACCGAGGCCGCGCCCACAAAGCGTGGCCTTTTTACATATATTTGTAACTTATTGATATTATTTTCGTCATAATAAATGACAGGCACATAAAATTTGTTACAATGTAAATATGAAAAAAACAATTATTTTTGGAATGCTTTCAGTATTATTTCTTTTGCCAAGTGGTTCATACGGCGCAACTTCATCGTTGCAGATTAAAGCATCGGGGAAAGCAGTTCGTACTCTTCAAGAAAAACTCGTATTTCTAAAATATCTTGAATCTGACAAGGCAACGGGTTATTTTGGAGCGCTAACAGAAACGGCACTTAAAAAATTCCAGTGTGATGAAAAAATAATTTGTTCTGGAACTCGTTCGTCTGGATATGGTGTTTACGGCCCAAAAACTCAAGCAACGCTAACAATGAAAACAAGACCACTTGAGATTTCCGGTTGGATTCCATATTGGAGAAAAGCAAGTGGAACTGCAGATGTTATTCCAAACTTACAAAAACTCACAAGCGTTATGCCTTTTGGATATTCACTAAAGTCAGACGGAACGCTTGCAGATACTGCAAAATTAACCGAAGAGCCATGGATTTCTTTTGTGGCGGAAGCTAAAAAAAATAAAGTTTTGGTTGTGCCAAGTGTAATGTCTGGGAGCGGGGATTTGATACATGAAATTTTAAGTGACAAAACTAAACGCATTGCACTTGAAGATGAAATTACAAAAATAGTAAAAGATAATGGCTTTGACGGAATTGATATAGATTTTGAAGCTAAACACAGCAAGACAATAGATTATTTTTCAACTTTTCTTAAGGGACTTGATATGAGAATGGGTAAGAAAGTTATTTATTGCACCATAGAAGCAAGAATGCCGCTTGATCATCGATTTAGTCTGGGGGCCAAGCTTCCGGAAGGTGCAACAGATTATGCAAATGATTACAAGGAACTTAATAAATATTGCGACAGAGTAGAAATTATGGCTTACGACCAAGGAAGAGTTGATGTTCTTTTAAATTCTAATCAACCGCATCCTTATGCTCCGGTTTCGGATGTGAGGTGGGTTGAAGCTTTGGTTTCTATGGCAGTTAAAGATATTTCCAAAAATAAAATAATTATCGGAATTCCTACATACGGATATGAATATAAAGTAGCGCTCACAGGCACATCAACATATAGCTATCAACTTCAGTGGCCTTTTAATCTTAAATACGCTACGGATATTGCCACGAAACTTGGCATAACACCAACTAGAACAGGTTCAAACGAAATTGGTTTTACTTATAATCCGGCCCTGCTTAATGATGTGGCTCCAACCGGAACAGATTTTACTCTAATTCATACTTCTACTTCTGTGGAAATTATTTCATCCAGCATTGAACCAAATCCAATAGTTATTCAGATATTTAATTATTTATCTTGGTCGGATGCACAGGCAGTGGCGGATAAAGTTGCGCTTGCCCGCAAACTTGGCGTAAAGGGTGTTGCCGTTTTTAAATTTGACGGAGGCGAAGACCAGCAGATATGGGATGTGCTTAGGTAAATTATTTGATGTCTAAAATAGTATATTTTTGAATGCCGTTCGGAAGAGAAACTTCTACAACATCACCTTTCTTGTGATTAATAAGCGTAGAACCAAGAGGTGATTTAAATGAAATACAACCGCCTTCGGGATTTGTTTCTTCTGGCCCCAAGATGCGATAAGTTTTATTTATTCCAGATTCATTTTGTATGGTTATAGTTGACCCTATCTGAACTTTGCCGTCCTTATTTAAGTCGGGTGAAATTATAATCGCGCGCTTTAGTTGATTTTTAATTTTTAAAATTTGTCCTTGAGAGCCTCTTAATCTGCGCTTGGCTTCTTTATATTCTGCATTATCAGAGCGGTCACCGTAAGAAGCTGTTCTTCCTGCCTCACTTGCTAATTCTGGTATGGATTTTTCTAAACCCGCTAATTTCTTTTTAAGCTCTATAACTCCTCCTGGAGTTAGATAAATTGGTCCTTCGTCAGGAATTTTAGGATTACTTGGTTTTTTATTAAATAATAGCATGTCGAATGTGTTACAGATTTAAAGAGAGGGCTTCAATAAAAGCTACGTGCCGCCCAATCTTTTCCATTCGCGATTAATTCTTTTAACATTAGATTCGATGGTGGGCATTCCGTAATATCTGCGTCTTTCATTAACCATTTTTGCTTTTATAATTGGCAATGGTATAAAAAGATTATTTTTGCTTTTTGTAAATTGCGTTCCAAATAGTTGTGGTTTTTTTTGATTTATTAAAATTCTATCTGTGAGATACGCAATATTTGATTTTGTTATATCTTTAAGGTTTTTCTTGAGCAGTATTAGGGCTCGTTTTTGAAATTTAATTTCTTGATCTGCATGTTGGGCAATAAGCCAGGCTCCATTAGATGCTTTTTCCCCAACCAAGGAAATAGTTGGCCAGCCGTATTTTTCAATAATCCTTATTAGTTCTTTAGTATTTTTTCTATCAATTTTCTTGTATGCTGAACGTAACCCCTTTCTTTTTACAGAATCTTTTCTTGCTTTTTGATCAAGGGTTACCATTGCCATAATCTCTTTGGCTAAGTTTTTATTTAATGGCATAAGTACTTATTTTTTAAAAACTTTGATATTTTTATTATATTTTTGATTTTCTGAAATTAGATTTTTTAAAATAGGAGCACGATTGTTTTTATCCTCAACTATTTTATCAAATATTGATTCATCGTTTATAAAATAAACCTGCACATCTTTTTCCATCATCCCATCAATAACGAAATGAAATTCTTCAGCTTTTTCTGGAGCGACTTCAGTAAAGCTTTGCCACTCATATTCTTTGCCAACTTTTTCAAATGTTTTGCTAGGAAGTGTATATAAAAATCCTCCCTTATCTTTCGCTTTAAATTCATCTGGAGTTCCCCAAATGCAAATATAGGCAATATTTTGTTCGTAGCCAATACTTGAAAGAGTACTGGCCGAAAACATAAATAGAGTGGCTATGTCAGCTCTCTCAGTTCCAAATACAGCTGGCTTTGCGTGCACATGATCCAAAGTCGTATGTTGTAAGATTGGCTTTAATGGCCCTTCAATTTTTAGACTGCTACCGTGATATAACTTATTAGGTTTTTCCATAAATGATTAGTTTTTTTAGCTTATTATATCGACGCGTCTCGAACGGTATCTAAGTTAGGCATAATTTCAATGTTAAAAGTATTTTACTTGATAACTTTAGAGATTACACTAACTAGACGCTTGTCGAATATTTTTGGCACAATATGCCATTTGTTTGGATGGGGGACAAGTTTCGCAATTTCATATGCCGCTTTTATTTTCATCGCGTCTGTTATTTGAAGGACTTTATTATCTAAGGCTCCGCGAAAAACTCCAGGGAAAACTTGAGCATTGTTAAGTTGATTTCTAAAATCACTTCTTCCGGTTGCTACTACTTTGGCTCCAGCTTTGATTGCGATATCTGGCATAATTTCTGGAATAGGATTTGCTAAAGCAAAAACTATAGAATTGCTATTCATTGCTTTAATCATCTCTGGTGTAACTAAATTTGGTCCAGAAACTCCAATAAAAACATCTGCGCCTAAAAATGCATCTTCAATTTTTCCTTGTTTGTTTTGATGATTCGTAATGGAAGCAAGCTTTTGTTTTTCTGGAGTAAGACCATTGCGCTCTTTATAAATAATTCCTTGTTTATCGACGACTAAAACATTTTTTACTCCAGCTTCTAGAATTATTTTAACGATTGCAGTTCCCGCGGCACCTGCACCACTTACAACTACCTTAACTTCGCTCATTTTTTTCTTTACTACTTTTAGCGCGTTTAGAAAACCCGCAAGAATTATGATTGCCGTTCCATGTTGGTCGTCATGCATTACTGGTATAGAAAGCTCTTTTTTTAGCCTTTCTTCAATTTCAAAGCATCGTGGAGCGGATATATCCTCGAGGTTAATTCCGCCAAAGGTTGGCGATATTGCTTTAACAATGCTAATTATTTCTTCTGTGTTTTGAGTATTCAAAACTATGGGCACCGCATCAATATTCGCAAACTTTTTAAAAAGCAAACATTTACCTTCCATTACTGGGAGTGCTGCTTCTGGCCCAATATTTCCAAGGCCCAAAACTGCCGAACCGTCTGAGACTACTGCCACGCTATTGCCCTTCATTGTATAAGCTCTGGTTTTGTCTTTGTGGGTTGCAAGAAATGAACTTACGGCGCCTACACCCGGAGTATAGACCAGACTTAAATCTGCCATATTTTTAATTGGCACTTTGCTTGCCACAGAAAAAACGCCACCATGTTTAAGGTGAAGTTCTAACGATTTTTTATTTATGAGCGAACGATTATTTTTCATGAACCAAGCTAAATATCTAAAGATATTATTTTTGATAATTGCTGGGAGACCAGGATTCGAACCTAGATTACGCGATTCAGAGTCGCGTGTCCTGCCGTTAGACGATCTCCCAATATTTTATTACCTTATCATATTTTTTATTCTATTTCCAGAATATAGCCACTCCTTTTGGAGTGGCATTTAATTAGGAAGTTTTCAAAATACTTTTATTTGACAAATATATAGTAATATGGTATTAATATTTTATGTTAACACATAGATTCCAAATGAATAGCGGTAATTATGTAGCTATCACTTCTCGGCCTATTTTTGCTGGAACAATATGTGTATCTCAAATTAATTAAATTCTCTAATATAAATTGAGTTATAGAAATTGCCCCAGCAAATAAGTTGGGGCAATTTTGTACTTTGAAAGGAGAAAAAAATGAGAGAAGCAGGAATTTTTCTTTCTGGAAGAATAGTTAATTTGAGACCGCTTGGAATGTCTGATACTGAAACTCTGGCTACTTGGGTTAATAATCCCGAAGTAAGAAGATTTTTAAGTACTTTATTTCCTGTTACTTTAAAAAAAGAAGAAGAGTGGTTAAGTCAACTTGGATCTGACGATAAAAATATTGTATTAGGCATTGAAACTAAAGACGGAAAATTCATTGGCACTATGGGAGCACATCGTATTGAATGGGGAAATAGAGTTTGTACAACCGGAGCGCTAATAGGAGAAAAAAATTATTGGGGCAAGGGTTATGGAACGGATGCTAAAATGATTTTGCTTGATTATTTATTCAATACTCTAAATCTTCATAAAGTTTGTTCAGATGTTATTGCATTCAATAAAAGAAGTTTGCGTTATAGTTTGCATTGTGGATATAGAATAGAAGGAGTAAGACGAAAACACATTTACAAAGCGGGAAAATATTTTGACAAAATTGAACTTGGGGTTTTTAAGGAAGATTGGTTGCCAATATGGAGGAAATATAAAAAGACTGGAAAGATACGATAAAATTTTAACGGCAAATAAAAAACTTGCCGTTATTTTTATTTTGACAATTAGGATTTTTATATTAGTATAGCCACAGCTTGAAATAATGGAGTAACAAACCAATGAATATAGACGGAGTTAGACAGGCTTGGCAAAAACTTGCTGATCGGGCTGACCTAATTGGCAAAGAGGTTATTTTTGAAAACCGTATTGGTGATTGTGTGGACCGAGGGACGATTAGCAGGATAAGAATTGATGGCGACCATGTTGTGATTGAGTCACCAGAAATCGCAGCTGCTCATATTGCTGGAAATGCATGGGCTCCGAATATTCGTTTTAAAATTGAAGAAGATAGAACACCAGATTTAATTGGTGATACGATTTTTTGCGATCTCGATGATAATTATCGTCAGATTCAAATCAGAACTATTTAATAGTTAAGCAAGTACTATTAAAATCCAAGGTTAACTTCAAAAACGCTAAGCTAAATGGCCTCTGGCGCTTTTTTATTTTATGTAAGCTTGTTTCAAAGATTGATTTATAATATATACACATACAATAAAATTGATGTTATACTTTATACATATATTTTAGGTTCACAAAAAATTATGACGGATTCAAATATCAAAAAAATATTATTAGTTGATGATGATGCAGAATTTGCAAAAATCGTTGGATTAAAGCTTAAGGCTGATGGCTATGAGGTTTTTTTTGCTGAAAATGGTGAAATTGGTATAGAAAAGGCCAAAGAAATTAAACCTGACCTTACTGTGATGGACATGAAGATGCCCGTAATGAATGGAATAGAGGCATTTAATAAATTAAAAGAAGACCCAGAGGCCAAGAACTTAAAAGTAGCATTTCTTACGAGTCTTGGAGAGCCAGACAAAGAAGAGGCTTGGCTTGATGAAAAGTTTGCACGCGAAATTGGAGCCGAGGATTATATAAACAAATCCGAAGGACCGCTTGTAATAGCAAAAAATATTAAGAAACTTATTGAGGAGTAGCTAATAATTATTTATGGCACAACAAAAAAATATTCTTATTGTTGAGAACGATCTTTTTGTGGCAGAGATAATCGGAGATAGGCTTTTAAAAGAGGGTTATTCGGTAATGAAAGTTGAGACAATTCTTGATGCAGAAAAAGCACTTCTAAAAACTGAATTTTCGCTTTTAATTTTGTGCTCACCAAAGCTTGGCACAAGTTTAAGCTTAGATTTTCTTTTAAAAACAAGAAAAAATTTTTCAAAAGAATCATTACCAGTTGTTATCTTGGCTCACGAAGAAGATGAGTCTAAGGGAAAGCCATATCTTGATGCGGGGGCAGATCTCTATTTAATAGAAGCTTATTTAAAGGCTGAAGATATCATTAGAATAGTTTGGAAATTTCTTGGAATTATAAAAAGTGATGAAAAAGTTTCTTTAGATAAAAATCCTGACCAAGGAGGGACTTTTTCTACTGATTCTAAACTGCATTATGAAAAGATTAGCAAAGTAAGAGCAAGTATTGAAAAATCTTTGCTCGCTGGCTCAGAACCTTCAATAATAAGTTTAGTTGACGATGTCGTCGTCTTTGCGTTTTATTCTCGTACTTCTGATATTCATATTGACCCGTATGACGATAAAATTGTTGTTCGTTTAAGAATAGATGGTGTATTGCATGACACATTTTCTTTTCCAAAAATTATTCAACTTCCGCTAGTAACTAGAATTAAAGTTCTTGCTGGAATGCGCACAGATGAACATCAAATGGCCCAAGACGGTAGATTTAAGTTGAAGGTTAAAGATATGGGTTACATTGATGTTCGTGTTTCAATTGCGCCAACTTATTATGGTGAAAATTGTGTTATGCGTATTTTGGCAGAGCAATCTTCTGGTTTGTCTTTAGATGTATTAGGTTTTACTGATAGTGATAAAAAAAGAATTAAAAAAGCAATGAGTAATTCTTATGGAATGATTTTGGCAACTGGACCAACTGGTTCGGGTAAAACAACTACGCTCTACACCGTTTTAAAAGAGCTCAATACGCCAGAAGTTTCTATTATTACTATTGAAGACCCAATCGAATATTCAATTAAGGGTATTGACCAAATACAGGTAAACGAAAGAACTGGGCTTACTTTTGCACACGGTCTGCGTTTTATTTTAAGACAAGACCCGAATATAATTATGGTAGGAGAGATTCGCGATAATGAAACTGCAAATATTGCGGTAAATGCCGCAATGACCGGTCACTTACTTTTGTCTACTTTGCACGCAAATGATTCAGCTACTGCCGTTCCACGACTTATTGATATGGGAGTTGAGCCATTTTTAATTGGTTCAACTGTTAATATTGTTATCGGACAAAGATTAGTTCGTTTATTGTGTAAAAAATGTAAAGTTAAAAAAGAACTTACTGATGCTGAATTAAAAGATTTAGAACAATTTTTTTCGCCAGAATTATTTAAGAAAAATAAAACTTTTTATGAAGCCCCAGGATGCGAGAGCTGTGGCAATACTGGATATATTGGTCGCATAGGTATACATGAAGTTTTAGAAATTAATGATGAAATTAGACAATTGATTATGAAAAGAGCTACGGCTAGCGAAATTAAATCAGCCGCAATGCGAGGTGGAATGATGCCAATGTTACAAGACGGCTTTGATAAGGCTGTAGAGGGTTTAACTTCGCTTGCAGAAGTACTTCGAGTGTTTCATGATTAGTGAATAGTTCTGTATCTAAGCCCCGTTCATTGAAAGTAGATTTGAAATAAATTTTATAAATAATGGATAAAAAAGTATCAAAACCACTATATGTTAGATTGCCACTTAAAGAGAGGATTCTTTTTGTTAATCATTTAGCTATTTCAGTTAAATCGGGAATGAGTTTGGTTCAGGGTCTAAACATGATTAAAAACCAAACAAGATCAAGATCGTTTAAAAGAGTATTGGATGTAATTATTGCAGATGTTGAAAGTGGAGTATTTTTATCTGCTAGTTTAGAAAAATTCAAAAGAACCTTCGGAAATCTTTTTATAAATGTTGTGCGAGTAGGGGAGGCATCTGGTACTCTTTCAGAAAACTTAAAATATTTATCGGTTGAAATGAAAAAAAGTTACGAAATAAGAAAAAAAATTCGTGGCGCAATGGTATATCCGACAATTGTTTTTGTGGTAGCTATACTCATTTCGGTTGGTCTTGTTGTTTTTGTTGTACCAAAATTTGTAACAATTTTTGCTCAACAAAAAGCCGCACTTCCAACCCCAACCTTAATACTCATCGCAATTTCTAATTTCTTTAGAGATGATTGGATGATTGCAATTGGGTGTATTATTTTAATAATCGGATTGTTTAAATTGATAATTAAGGTTCGCATTACGCATTATTATCTTCATAAAGTATTACTTTCATTGCCGATACTCGGAACGATAATGGTTAAGTTTAATATGGCAAATATTACCAGAATTCTCGCGTTGCTTTTAAATAGTGGTGTGAAAATTGTAGAAGCCATTAAAATTACAGCAGATACAAATGATAATCTTGTCTATAAAAAAGCATTAGAAGATGGTGCCGATTACTCAATGAGAGGTGAGTATTTATCAAAATATTTTGGAGTACGA
>CAYHMC010000003.1:0-104240 GCA_964357615.1 uncultured Candidatus Saccharibacteria bacterium | reverse complement strand
TGCTGGAAACCCAACTACAAGCTGTGTTCAACATGAACCAGCAGGAACATTTGTAGATTCCGCTGAGTGTACTGGTCCCAACCCTTCAACCCCACTAATAAAACACCGCTGTTGCAAACCAATATCCGGATCAAGTGGCTAAAACCACCCATTAAATATGAAAAAAATTATTAAAATTATTATTATTTTAGTGCTTGTTGCTTTAATCGCAGTTGGAGGTTATTTGTTGTGGCAATATTTTAATACAGGCGGGTCTACTGTGGGCACTCCAACCCCAACCCCAGGATATACTGCGGCTCCGGCTCCTAAAATTACTCCGAAAAACACAAGCACAGCCACAACCACAAACAACAATACAGAAAGCCAACTATCTATCTGGGGAACTTCTGAGGTGATTGGCTATTATTTTAGAAACAGATCTGCAATTGCCTTGCGTCCAGACGGACAGGTTTTATCGATTTTAGGAACTGGAGAAACAATAAAAAACCCAGCGACTCTAAAAGAAAAAATTATTAGTATTACTCCTTCTTTTGATGGTAGGTGGTTTATTGAAAAATGGGGGAGCACTAACAACCCGAGGTTTAGTTTGTTTGATGTAGAAAATAATACATGGACTACATTTAGCGACCTATATTTTATGGACATGGATTTTTCGCCAAATGAATCTAAAATTGTCTACCTAGAAGATCTAGCTGGGAAGATTACGCTTGGTATTATGGACTTAACTAAAAAAACTGGTGCTGAGTTTAGTCGCAATCCCATTATGTCACTTTTTTTGCGTGATATGGTAATATCGTGGCCCAGCTCAGACTCGATTATTTTAAGCGATAAACCATCATACCGCGTCTTTGGTTCAACTTGGAAATACTCAATAAGTACAAATAAATTTGAACCTTTAGTTTCTGGTCGAAGTGGCACATGGATTAAGTGGGATAAAAAAACTGGTTATGGAATCCAATTCTCTCACCTTGACGAAGATAAGCTTGAGATAATTAATACTAACGGCGAGACTATATTTACTTCTCCAGTTCTTACATTCCCAGACAAATGTATCACGACTACCGACATACTCTATTGTGCTCTTCCGCAAAACATGGCGCTTAACAAACTCCTTCCAGATGATTATTTAAAAAAATCATTTTATACAAACGATACTTTTTATAAGTTCAATTTGAAAAATGGAGAGATGAAACAACTATTTACAGCAAGCGCGCCAGTTAAAATTGATGCTATAAACTTAGTTTTAGAAAATGGAAAGTTATACTTTATAAACAGATACGACCGTAAGCTATATCAGCTTTCGATGTAATCCAGACTATTCACTAAGTAGAAACTTATTACAAAAAAGGAAACAAATAACGCTTGTCATTAGACAAGCGTTATTACTATGTGTCTTTCTTTTCCTATTCCCATGCTCTCCGTTTTTACTTCTGGATGCACTGCTAGGGTTGTATGAACTAGCCTTCTCTCATATGCGTTCATTGGTGGCAAGGGAATTGCTTGTTTTGTGGCTGTTACCTTTTTAGCTGCAGCCTTAGCAAGTTCTCCTATAATGCGCTCCCGTTCTACTCTATAGTTGTTTAAATCAATAAAAAAAGGTTGTTCGTTTTGTTTTTTAGCAATTAAATGTGCTAGAAGACTAAAATTTTGAACGTAAGAGTTTAGATTTTTTTTTAAAAAAGGCGTTATTGGGTCATTAATAAAAATGGAAATTTTCCTTGCTTCTTCGTCGCATTTAACATCAGCGCTTTCAAACGCCATCAAATCAACTAGTTTTTTTATTATATTATGTGTTTCCATTTTTGTTTTAGTTTGTTGTGCTTTTGTTTAAAAGAATTCTATTTATTAAAATCTGTTGAACAATAGAAAAGGCTGCTGTGGCGGCCCAATAAAGGGCAAAGGCTGATGATAAATTCCACAGGATAAGAACGGTCATTGCTGGCATAATATACACCATATTCCTACCTACTTGCTCCTGCATTGACGGTTCTTTGTCTTTTGAGGCCGATTGGCTACTTTGTGTAAGACTATAATAACCTTGAATAAACTGTAAAATTGCGGCTACTGCAATCAAGAGTATATCTCTATTGTGCATATTTATCAAGCCCAAAAACATAGCGCTTACCTCTTGTCGCTGTCCTATGGAAGAATAAAGAGGGAGAATAGCATTAGTAGCAATGCCTCTTATTAGACCATACATGGCGATAAAAACGGGTAACTGGATAAGTATAAATAGAAATCCTGAAAACGGATTGACTTTGTGCTCTCGATATAACTCCCACAAAGCCTCTGATTGCTTTTGCATGTCTCCCTTGTGGCGGTCTTGAATGTCTTTGATTTTGGGTTGCAGTCGCTGAATTGCAGTTTGGTGATACATTCCTTTGTGAAAAATTGGATAAAGCAAAATCCTAATTGTTAAGGTTAAGACAATAATAGCTAATCCAAAGTCGTTGAATGCAAGATTGTCATATATAAAAAAGAAAAGTACAAAAAAAACATTAAACAGTGGTTGATAAAATATTTGGTAAATCAATGAAAACATATTGAATTCTTAGTTAATTATAAAACAACTTATTAAGCTCTGTGATTAACTCTGTATCGCTACTACTATTAGCTTTTGGCAATACATTAATCATAACATCATTATTGGGTTTATTGTGGATATTTACTGATTTTGCCCAGTTAAAAACTAATCTTTTGATGTGGTTTCTAATTACAGCGCTCTTATTTACTTTAACGCCTACAGAAACTCCGATTCTAGAAAAATTTAGTTTGGAGGATTTGATTGTAATTATAAAAAAGTTTCCTTTCTTATAAACAGAAACGACTTGGTTTTTGCCAGTCGTTTTAGCGTTGCTTGTTTTATTATAAAATCCCTGAATTGGTAAGCGATATTTTTTGGAAAGCACAAAATTAAAATAACATCAAATCTATTTATAAATACTCCCTAAAAATTTAATCGAATAATTCCTTTTCTTGTGTTTGTGGAGTAAATTAGCTTAAATACTTGATGTTTAGTTGGATTTATATTAAACAGTGAGCTTTTTTCTGTTTTTTTGTCGCCTTCTTTTAAGAACCAATCTGCCGTTCGGAGTGCTTGATCTCTTTAAAAAACCGTGGGTTCTTGCTCTTTTAGCTTTTTTTGGCTGATATGTGCGTTTCATAGCTTAGTTTAACCAAATTACAAAATTCAATATGAGTATTTTGTTGGTTTTTTGATTTAATAATTATAATTTATAATATTACTATTAAGATATTAATACCACACTTTCCTTTGTTTGTGCAACTTTGCTCTAAAATGACTTATCCACAACTAATACACAGATTTTAAAAAAATGGTCTTTTGACCTTACTCCTAATGTAGAACATACTAAAACTTAATCGAAGATTAATATTTGACCTTAAGTGTTTGTAAAATTAAAATATAAAAGTGGAATTTTTTAAACTTTAAAACCATATAATGGAAAACTTAAATCAAGAAGAACTACAAAAAATATGGCGTGAAGTTTTAACTGGGGTTGAATTACAAATTCCAAAGGCAAGTTTTATAACTTGGTTAAAGCACAGCGAATTAATAGATAAAAAAGATGGAGTGGTTCTCGTTTCTTTGCCTAACAACTTTACAAAGGCTTGGGTAGAGAACAAATATAATAAAATTCTTCTTGGTGGAGTTAGACTAATTGACGATTCGGCAAAAAATATAAAATTTATTGTAAAAAACACAAAACCGAAAGAAGTTTATACTCAAATAAAAAAGAATTTAGTTGGAAGTGAAACTGCAAACGAAAAACAACTGGTATTTGATGAGTTTAAAATTGACCCTAACACAAACCTTAATCCTAAATACACTCTTTCTACTTTTGTTGTCGGAAGCTCAAATGAACTTGCTTATGCGGCAACTCAGGGCGTAATGTCAGATATTGGTAAAAAATATAATCCATTATTTATTTACGGTGGCGTTGGACTTGGAAAAACTCACTTGATGCAAGGAATGGGAAATGAAATTCAAAAGATGTACAACAATAAAATAAGGGTAAGGTATGTGAGTTCTGAAAAATTTACAAGTGATATTATTTCTGGAATAAAAGCAAAAAGAATGGAAGATGTTAAAAATAAATACAGAAACACTGATGTTTTAATTGTTGATGATATTCAGTTTATTGCCGGTAAAGCAAAAACCGAAGAGGAGTTTTTTAACACCTTTAATGCCTTATATGAAGTTAATAAACAAATTATTATATCTTCCGATAGACCGCCAAAAGCTATTCCTGTGCTCGAAGAAAGGTTAAGGTCTAGATTTGAAGGAGGTATGGTGGTTGATGTTATGCCGCCTGATTACGAAACGCGCGTTGCGATTATAAAAACAAAATTACAACAAAAAAACAAAGATTTGCCAAATTCAGTTGTGGAAGTTATTGCTAATAAAGTAAGGAAAAATATTAGGGAAGTTGAGGGTATTGTTAATATTATTTTATTTTATAAAGAACAAAATAAGTTTGAGATTACGGCTGAATTAGCAGAAGATATTATTAAAAAAAATACCCAACAAACTCCAGAAAATGTAACCCCACAGCAAGTAATTCGCTCTGTAGCTAATTTTTTCCAGGTTTTAGTAGAAGACCTCACTGGAACATGTAGAAAAAAAGAATTTGTAAGACCTCGGCAGGTTGCTATTTATTTATTGCGAGATATGCTTGAATTATCCTATCCTTTTATAGGGGAATTGGTTGGAAATAAAGATCACACTACAGCGATTCACTCTTTTGAAAAAGTAAACAAAGAGTTAAATAAAAATAGTGATTTAAACCAAAAAATTATATTAATAAAAGATCTTATTAATAAAGGTGTTGATTAGTTTTTGTGCCAATGTTAGTTTGTTGTGAATAAAGACTTTATAACTAAAATTATTATGTGTACAAATATTTTGTTTTTTCGATTATTTGATACAAAATTACGAATTTAAAATACTTATACACTTTTTATTATAAAATAATTAACAACTTATAGACTTCTATTTACTATATTAAATCGCATTAAAATGGTTTATCCCCAGATTTTTATATAGTAACTATAACTATAATTTTATATATATATATAAAAAAGAAACATGTCGTTTATTGTGTTGAAAAATAATTTAAGAGATGCGTTATTAATTGCAGAGAGAGCATTGGGAGAGAATATAAATTTACCGGTTTTAAAATGCTTGTCTTTTAATATAAACAAAAGTGATATCTCTATTTCATCAACAAACTTAGAAATAGGTATTAATACAACTTTTTCAGCTAAAATTTTAGAACAAGGAAATTTTTTAATTCAAGCAAAACTACTTTCCACACTAATTTCTAATATTCCAAGTGAACGAATTAATATAGAAAAAAAAGAAAATACACTCGAAGTTAAATCAGATAACTATGAAGCTGTAATTCCTATTACAACATCAGAAGAGTTTCCTATAATTCCTGAAATCGAAAATAAAAAATATTTTATTGAAATTAACGGTAACTTTTTAATAGAATCTTTTTCTCAAGTCGCTCAAGCAGTTCAGTTCTCTGAAATTAGACCAGAAATTAGTGGTGTTTTTTTTAATTTTGATTTAAATTCAATAACTCTTGTTGGAACAGATAGTTTTCGTTTAGCTGAAAAAAAGATACAAAGCACTAATTTTAAATCAAATTATACCCAAGGATTTAAATGCATTATACCTATAAAAACAATACAAGAGTGTATTAAAATCTTTAAAAAAGACGAGACTGTAAAAATATTTTTAGATGAAAACCAAATCTTATTTAAAAACAATCAAACAGAACTAATATCAAGATTATTAGAAGGTAATTTTCCTGACTACACTTCTATTATTCCAAAAGAAAAAGAAACAGAAATAGAAGTGGATAAAAATGAATTTATTAACGCATTAAAATTTGTCGGATCGTCAAATCAATCTATTTATGAAGTTAAAATAATTGCTCATTTTGAAAAAAAATACTTTGAAATTCAATCAACTGAAAAAAGTTCTGGAAAACTTAAAACTACAATCCCAGCTAAAATAAAAGGAAAAAACAATGAGATAATTTTTAATTGGCAATTTATTTTAGACGGATTAAAAAACACACAAGAAAAAACAACAACATTTATTTTAAACGGAAATTCTCGTCCGGCCTTAATTCAATCAGAAAACAACCAATACTTCTATATTTTAATGCCGATAAAACAATAGAAAAACCAAGGGTTGACAGTAGTAAAAATAAACATATACTTCTTAAAAACCAATATTATTAAAATTAGTAAACATAACAAATTGGAAAAAGGTCGTAAAACACCCATATACAATACAAACATATGGCAAGCACAGGAACAAAAATCATAAAAGAACTACCAGGTATTTTGAATCGACACGGATGGCAACTTTCTGATGAAAGCGACGAAGACGAAGGTGTAATTCCACCAGGCGATGATTTAAGTAGTGATGACGAAGATGACGAAGAATTAGAAGTAGGAGACGATAAGTTTAACGAAGAATAAAGCATTTTTAAAACAGACAAAACTAAAATAAATCCCATCTAATATTTTTGTTCACCACAAGAATAATTAGTGGGATTTTTAATTAATGTTCTGTTATAATAAATACAAAATCACTACAACAGAGAAACACCCCAATCTTTATGGTTAAAAAAAAGAAAAGCAACATCTTTAGATTTTTAAAAATTAAAAACAAACCTATTAAATATTTTGTTTATAGTGGTATTTTTTTATTATTTGTTTTTGCTTTAATAACACTTGTTACGGTTGCAGTAATTTATAAAAATCTTCCAAAACAAGAAGACTTATTTAATCATCAAGTTAGTCAGTCGACGAAATTGTACGACAGAGAAGGCAAGGTAGTTCTTTATGAAATACATGGTGAGGAAAAAAGAACAATTATACCATTTACCGAAATTCCAGATTCTGTAAAAAACGCAACCCTAGCAATAGAAGACCAAGGTTTTTATAATCATCCTGCGTTTGACTGGAAAGCAATACTTCGCTCAGTAATAAAAAATATTGTTTATATTAGATTTGAGCAAGGTGGTTCTACTATTACTCAACAACTTGCAAAAAACGCTTATCTCACACCAGAAAAAACAATCACAAGAAAAATCAAAGAACTTTTTTTGGCTATGAGATTAGAGAAGCAATTCACAAAAGATGAGATACTAAATCTTTATCTTAATCAAATTCCTTACGGGTCGAATGCGTACGGAATCGAAGCAGCTGCAAAAACATTTTTTAATAAAAAAGCAAAAGATTTAAATATCGCAGAATCAGCACTACTCGCTTCCCTTCCAAATGCGCCATCGTATTATTCTCCGTATGGTTCACACAAAGACAACCTTATAACAAGAAAAAGTTTTATTTTAAAAGAAATGAAAAAACTTGGGTTTATTAATGAACAAGAGCTCGTTGTCGCCGAAAAATATCGTTTTGTTTTTTCTCCACAAGCAACATCAATAAAAGCGCCTCATTTTGTTATTGCAGCACAAGATTATTTAGTAAAAAAATATGGTTTCGATACAGTCGAAAAAGGAGGACTAAATGTAATTACAACTTTAGATTTAAAACTACAAGAAGCTGCAGAAGAAATTGTATTAAGGAATGTTAATCGTAATACAGAGCTTTATAAAGGTAAAAATGGAGCAATGTTTGTCGAAGATCCAAAAACCGGAGAAATTTTAGCAATGGTAGGTTCAAAAAATTACTTTGACACAGAAAATGAAGGAAATTTTAATGTTGCAATGCAAGGATTGCGCCAACCAGGATCTTCGTTTAAACCATTTGCTTATTACACCGCCTTTGTTAAGGGGTATAGTCCAAATACAGTTCTTTTTGACCTTCCAACCGAGTTTGATACAACAAAAATTAAAGAAAATAGCTATAAGCCAGTAAATTTCGGAAATGTATATAGAGGGCCCATGAATTTAAGAAGCGCTCTTGCGCGGTCAATTAATATACCAGCTGTAAAAATTATGTATTTGGCAGGAATTGATGATGTTATAAAAAATGCGCAACAGTTTGGAATTAGCACATTAACAGACAGGTCTCGTTATGGGTTGTCTTTGGTTTTAGGTGGTGGCGAAGTGCGTTTATCAGAGCTTGTTCACGCATATACTGTTTTTGCTAACGATGGAATGCAAAGCATACAAACAATGATTCTTGAGGTTAAAAACGACAAAGGAGTAGTTTTAGAAACATACAAAAACGAAGTTAGTAAAATCGCTGAACCGCAGTATATACGCATGATTAACGATATTTTGTCCGATATTGATGCGCGTTCGGGTTTATTAGGAAACTCTTTAAGGCTAACAGTTTTTCCAGGACATGAGGTTGCATTAAAAACCGGAACTACCAACAATTATGTTGATGCATGGGCAATTGGGTATACTCCAGGTATAGTCGTTGGTGTTTGGGCGGGAAACAATCACAGAGAGCCACTTCAAGAAAACGGAGGAAGTGTTTTAGCTGCGCTTCCTATGTGGAGTGATTTTATGAATAAAGCATTAGAACAAAAAGAACCCGAAGCTTTTATGAAGCCAGAACCATATATAGCGAATAAGCCCATTTTAAACGGAGACTATCTTAACCAAAAACAGGTTCACTCAATTCTTTATTATGTAGATAAAAATAATCCAACCGGACCTGGGCCCGCAAACCCAGAAGAAGATTCACAGTTTTGGAATTGGGAAATTCCAGTCTTAGAATGGGCAAAACAAAACCTAGTAGATTTTAATTTATATAATAAAGGGGTTAATAATATTGGAGAAAATCCCAACGTACAAATCGTAGTTAGTTCTCCTCAAGCTGGTGATTTTATAAATAACCAAATAAATCTAGACTTTAGCGTAGTAACAATATCACAAAAACTAGAGCGACTCGAAATTTTGTGGAACGACTCTTTAATTGACCAGGCTTTAATTAACGAAAACCCTATTACTTATAAAAAAACCTTAGTTGTTTCTGGTATTGAAGTTCAAAACAAACTTTCAATAAGAGTAATTAATAGCCAAAATAGTGCCTTTCAAAAAGACATTGTGTTGTTTGGACAAACCTCACTTTAGTTTATTTCGGATATCGTAAAAAGCAGTTAGTGCTATAGCAAGCGCATCAGTAATATCATCAGGACCGGCAATTTCTTTTTCTTTTAATGTAATTTTAACCATTTTTGCTACGGAATATTTATCTGCATTTCCATCTCCGGTGATACTTTTCTTTACTTCTTTTGGACCATACTCAACTACATTTAAGCCAGCTTCTTTTATTGCGTAAAGTAATGCTCCTCTCATCTCAGCTACCTGAAGGCCAGTTTTTTGATTTTTTACAAAAAATAATTTTTCAAGGGCAACTATTTCTGGTTTAAATTTTTTTAATAATTGTTTTAAATGGCTAATAGCTTCAAAAATGCGCTCTTCGTTGTTTTTTGTTTTTATTTTAAGCACCCCACACGAAACTAATTTCGGTGTTCTTTCGTTGGTTATAAGACCAAATCCTATCCTTGTTGTTCCTGGATCTAAACCCAGAACATTTGAAATTTTTTCATTCATATTGTTAAAATAATTTTATTATTCCAGTTTAGTGTTTGAGTACACATCAAACACGTCATCGTTTTTGTATAATTCCAATAGCAACACCTTAAGAAGCTTAAGGTCGTTATCTGAGATATTTTGAAAAAACTTAGCCCTCGGCTTTTTACCAAGACCCACATCTTCAAAAATCCAAATTACGCTTCCAGGTTCTGCCCATTTAGCCCCGTGGTCATTTAATATTTTTTTTATTTCAGAAACTGAACGATTATGACTAGAAGTTATAACTGAAATCAAAAGAGCAACACCACCCGGACCATAAGATTCAAATAATAATTCTTCTAAGTCGCTATTTTCGATACTGGCCTTGTTTATGGCGCGTTTAATATTTTCTTCAGGAACAGATGCTTCTTCTGCTTTTTTTATAGCGGTTCTAAGGCGAGGATTAAAATTAGGGTCTGTTTCTTTTTGGGCAGCCGCAGAAATTGCTTTTAAAAGTTTTGAAAAAAGAACACCTCGTTTCTGATCTTTTTCCTCTTTTTTATGTTTTATTCCAGCCCAATGACTATGACCAGCCATATTTAAGTATTATAAGTTATAATTTTAAAAAAATAAGCACAAACCGACTAAGTATTTTAAAAATAAACGGAAATAGGTTTGATTTTTGATTTAAAACATGGGATAGTGATTACATATTATGTCATCTTTATCTTCAAAGCCAAAACTAGGAGAAAAACTGACGAAAATGTCACGAGAGGCAGAGGAGCGCGATGCAAAGCGAAGAGCCGAAAAACTTGGATATACTTATATTGATCTAAAAACAGCACCAATTCAAGTGAGCGCCGTATCGATTTTATCAAAAGAAGAAGCACACGAAGCAAAATGCGCAATTCTTGCTGAAAAAAGAGATAAACTTATTGTTGTTGCTTATGACCCTTCATTACCAAACACAAAAAAAACAATCGACCAACTACTTAAAAAAGCAAAAAAAATAGACATACTAATTGGTTCTATGTCTGGCATCGAAAGAGTTTGGAGTTTTTATGATTTGGCTGGAAAAAAATTAGGAGATATTACTGGAAAAGTTGAGATAGATAACGATAGATTAATCAAACTTCAAGAGAGCATTTCTTCTTTAGAGGCAACGCGAATAACAATTGATAGTGCTCTGAAGTCGCAGGTTGCCACGGGACAGGTTTTAGAAATTGTACTTGCCGCAGCCCTTTCTCTTAAAGCATCCGATATTCATTTAGAACCAGAACAAGAAGGAGTAAAATTTAGACTTCGTATTGATGGTTTGTTGCATGAAATATATTCTGGTTTTCCACAGTCAGAATATTTTTTGGTGCTCTCGCGAATTAAACTTCTTGCATCAATGAAACTTAATATTCACAATGCAGCTCAGGATGGAAGATTCTCGGTGAAGATGGGTAAAAAAACAATCGAAATTAGGGCGTCAGCTCTCCCGTCTGAATACGGAGAAACCGTAGTTTTAAGAGTTCTTGATCCAGATACAATTTTACTTTCTCTAAAAGACCTTGGCCTAAACGACGAAGACCTTAAGATTATCGAAGTAGAACTTCAGCGACCCAATGGAATGATTTTAAACACTGGACCAACTGGCTCAGGGAAAACCACAACACTATACGCTTTTTTAGTTCATGTAAATAAACCAGAGGACAAAATGATTACCATAGAAGACCCGATTGAATATAAATTACCAGGAGTTGAACAAACCCAAGTAAACCCCGAAGCAGGTTACACATTTGCAAGCGGATTGCGTTCGATTGTTAGGCAAGACCCAGATGTAATTTTAATAGGAGAAATAAGAGACTATGAAACAGCAGACATTGCACTGAACGCTGCACTTACCGGACATCTTGTATTTTCAACACTACACACAAATGATTCTTTCGGAGCTATTCCGAGGCTTGTTGATTTGGGAGCAAAGCCAGCTATTATGGGACCGGCAATAAATTTAATAATCGCACAGCGTTTAGTTAGGCGTCTTTGTGATAAATGCAAAAAACCTCAAACCGAGGCAACAGAAAAATTCAAACCTAAAATTTCTACATTTTTACAGTCTCTCCCCAGCACGGTGCCACAAGATAAATATAAAAATATAATTTTATACCAACCAGTGGGTTGTAGCGCTTGTAATGGCATAGGTTACAAAGGAAGAATTGCCATAATGGAAATTCTAAAAGTAACCGACTTAGTAAGTCAGCTGATTTCAAAAGAAGTAACCGATGTTGATATAAAGACCGCTACTAAATCATTGGGTATTGTAACAATTCAGCAGGCGGGTATTTTGCGAGCTCTTCTAGGGATTACTACTTTAGATGAGGTGGAAAGGATAACCGGTCCTTTAAATTGGTAGTTTTTTGTTTGGGTCTGTGGGCATATGCCCCCCCGCCACTTTTGCCGAATAATCAGCAAAACTGGTGGGAGGGACTAAATTAGTCTCTTCTTAAAATAAAAAGAGGTTAGAATTCCTTCGAGGAGAAGTCCAGCCGAAGCCAGACAATCCTTGGTGCTAAAAGAAATTCCCGCCCACAGACCCAAACAAAGAACAAATATCGTACAAATATTAGCATAAAAAAATGAAAATGTCAACCCCCTATATTTAGGGGCCATTACTAGAATCATTCGAGCTAAATTAGTGAAAAAACTGTAATTTCGACCGTTTTAGTGTATAAATACTAATAATCATGATAGATAAAAAACAAAACGACAAAGCTGAAAAAGAAGAAAAGTCAAAGAAAGATAGTGAACCAACTGGAAATATTGATCAAATTTTGCGTCCAACGACTTGGGATGAATATGTTGGTCAAGAAACGGTCAAAAAGAATCTTAAAATTATCATTGAGGCTGCGAGGAGAAGGAAAGAATGCATAGACCACCTATTGTTCTATGGGCAAGCGGGGCTTGGCAAAACTACCCTCGCTCACTTGGTTTGCAGGGAAATGGGTAGCGCTATAAAAATTACCTCAGGACCTACATTAGAAAAAACAGGAGACATTGCCGCTGTTTTAAGTAATCTCGAAGAAGGTGATGTGCTTTTTATCGATGAAATTCACAGGTTGAATAGGCTAATAGAAGAAGTTTTTTATCCAGCCCTTGAATCACGCAAACTTCACTTAATGGTTGGTAAGGGGCCAGGAGCTAGAAGTATTACTTTAGATTTGCCACCGTTTACGCTTATAGCCGCAACAACTCGTATGAGCCTGCTCTCTGGTCCACTAAGGTCTAGGTTTGGGGCAACATTTAAGTTGGATTACTATGACTTAAACGATATCGTTCAAGTCGTTAAAAGATCTAGTAAGCTTTTGGGTGTTAAAATAGACGACGGAGCTATTAATGTTTTAGCTAAAGCTAGTAGAGCTACGCCACGCGTGGCTAATCGCTTGCTTAAGCGTGTTCGTGATTTCGCTGAAGTTAAGGGCCAAGGTTTGGTTGACGAGCAAATTTGTAAAAAAGCCCTAAGCTTTCTAGGTATTGATGAGGGTGGTCTTGAGGATTCTGATAGGCGCTTTCTTGAAACAGTCATTTCAAAATTTAGTGGCGGACCAGTTGGTATTAATGCGCTTGCCGCAGCATTAAATGAAGACAAAGGAACGATTGAGGATGTTTATGAGCCATATCTAATGAGTTTAGGATTTTTAGAAAGAACACCCAGTGGGCGTATTGCTACCGAGTTAGCTTATAAGCACTTAGGGCTGAGGCCTGGCGGTTCGTTAATTTAAAGAGAGACCACTGATTTGTTTTAATGAATTTAATCTAATTCATTGTTAGTTAATTTTTTAATTCAATAGTAGATATGAAATCAAACTCAGAGAAACAAACAAAAGAAATTATTTTAAAAATAATTAATGAAATTGCAAAGACAAATAAAAAACAAAGATCCTCACTCGTGTTTGGGTTGATTGGCGATTTAGGTAGCGGCAAAACATTTTTTGTTAAAAATTTTTTAAAATATATCGGAGTTAAAAATAAAATCGCTAGCCCCACTTTTGTTATTATGAGAGAGTATTATCCAAGCGGGTTTACTGGGCTAAGTAAGTATTATAAAAAAACTTATCATATTGATGCATACCGCCTAAACAAAACAGAAATAATCCAAGCGGTAAATTTAACTAAAATATTAAAGGAGAAAAAAAGAATAATTCTAATTGAGTGGGCTGGTAAAATTAAAAAAATACTCCCCAAAGAAACCATTTGGATTTATTTTGAACATGGAGCTAAAAACAATGAGAGAATAATCAAAGTGGACAATGTGCATTTTAGTAAATTATTTAAATAAAAATATATCGAAAAAATGAAAAAACTTTTGTTAATCGACGCGAATGCGCTTATACATCGAGCATTTCATGCGCTTCCAACAATGACAGATAAAAACGGCAAACCAACCCAAGCTCTTTATGGCGTGTCCAGTATTTTGCTTAGAGTATGGCGTGATGAAAGACCAGACTACGCAGCTGCCTTTTTTGATCGTCCAGAACCAACATTTCGAAAAATTGAATTTAAAGAATACAAAGCTCAGCGTCCAAAAGCCCCAGATGCTCTTATTTCGCAACTTATTGAAGCGCGAAATCTTTTTAATGCGTTTGGTATAGTTGCGTATGAACTTCCAGGATTCGAGGCCGATGATTTAATAGGAACATTCGCCCATAGGTTTTCGAATACCCCAGACTTATCAATACAAATATTAACAGGAGATTTAGATGCATTACAGCTAGTTGTTAAGGATAGGATAACTGTAAAGACATTGAAGGTCGGAGTTTCAAGCACTGAAACATATAACGAGCAAGCGGTCATTAATAGATACGGGATTCCGCCAGAAAAACTCCCAGATTACAAAACGCTTGTGGGAGATCAGTCTGACAATATTCCAGGTATCGCTGGAGTTGGCCCTAAGACCGCTAGTGAATTACTTAAAAAATATGGAACTTTAGAGAATATTGTTTCCGGAATTCAAAATGAGCCAAAATATGTAAGTAAGTTTAAGGGACAAGAAGAAAACATCGCCCTTTTTAGAAGGCTGGTTTATATTCGTAGGGATGCCCCGTTGCCTGAAGTAGATATTTCAGAGCTTAGCACAGAGCAAATACCAGAAAAGTTATTGCCCTATTTTGAGTTTCAAGGATTTGAGAGTTTGATAAAAAGATTTAATGGCGTAAGTGGACCAACTAATAGCTCAATTAAAAAAGACAATTCATCAAAAACTCTAAACTTATTTGCAGAAAATGTTGTGGTAAAAAATCCCATTCGAAACGATTTAATTATTTTAAAGGACGGTAAAAATATAATTTATAGTCCAGAGCTAACATCAAATAAACTTAAAATCGGTTTTAATTTAAAAGAGATTATTAAGGAATGTCATCTAAAAAACATTAGAGTAAACGGCCCTTTTTTTGATATAGGTATTGGATATTGGGTGTGTTATTCAGATTTTAAAAAATACTTACCTGAAGATCTTTTTGTAAAATTTATGGGTTATGAGTGGCATGGTAACGACGATGATTATATTTCGGCTTATAACTTCATCAAAAAAGAAATAGAACAAAATAATCTCAAAAAAATTTTTGAAAAAATCGAAATCCCGTTAATTGAAGTTTTGGCTAAAATGGAAAGTAGAGGAATTGCAATTCACCGCGATAATCTCATTAAGTTAAAAAAAGAAATTCAGAAAGAACTTAAGGCGTGCGAAGACGCAATTTATAAAGTGGCTGATAAAAAAATAAATCTGAATTCCCAACAGCAATTAGGAGAGCTTATTTTTGAAAAACTTCACCTTGGTGGAGCGAAGAATAAAAAAACCCCGAAAGGAAAACTTTCAACAGACGAAGAGGTTTTAAGGGATTTAGAATCAGCTCATCCGATTGTATCATCTATAATATTGTATCGAGAATTACACAAATTATTGTCGACATACATTAAACCAATTTTAGAATTATGCGATAAAGACGGAAGAATTCGTACTAATTTTATTCAAACAGGCGCGGCCACCGGAAGATTATCTTCTCAAAATCCAAATTTACAAAATATTCCAATTGGAAATAATTTAGCAGATAAGCTTCGCAGAACATTTGTGCCAACGCCTGGTTTTAAATTCGTTTCTTTTGATTATTCTCAACTAGAACTTCGAATTTTAGCATCGTTATCAAATGATACTAAAATGATAAATGCATTTAAAAATGGAGACGATATTCATAGTATAACAGCGAGCACCGTGCTTAATATTCCGCTTGGAGATGTAACTCTCACAGAAAGACGACTGGCAAAGACATTAAATTTTGGAATTGTTTATGGAATGGGTCCTCGTGCATTTTCTAAGTCCGCTGGTATCAAGCAAGACGAAGCAAAAAAATTTATAACAAATTATTTCAAAGAGTTTAGTGGCGTAAAAGAATGGCAAGAACGAATAAAAGCTGAATCAAAAAATAGTGGCTTGGTTAGAAACTTAAACGGGCGACTAAGGCGCGTTCCAGCAATTCGATTTGGTGGATCTAGGGAATCTAGCGCAGCAGAAAGAGTTGTTCTTAATATGCCAATTCAGAGCCTAGGCGCAGATATTATTAAGCTCAGCATGATTCAAATAGATGAAGCCATAAGTAAAAATAAATCATGGAGTGAAAGTATTGTGCTATTGCTTTCTATACACGATGAATTGTTGTTTGAAGTTCGTGATGATATGCTTAAAGAAGCAGAGAATTTAATTCGAAAAATAATGGAGTCTGCATATTCGCAAACTGTGCCACTTATTGTGAATATAAAAAAAGGAGAAAACCTAGCTGATCTTTCGTAAAGGATGTTTAAGCACCTTTTTAAAAAAATAAAAATTTACGCTTCTCTTCCAGAACTGGTTACATTTTGGATTTTTTTGATAGTTGCAATTGTTTTTATTATTGTTAATTTACTAAACATTCCAGGGTCTAACTATATATCCATTGTCCTACTTTCAATTGTTGGGGCTTCTATTTTAGCTATCAGCTTAAGGCTGGCAACCACAAATTTGGAGATTAAATTAGAAAGGAACCAGATGAAGAGCATTATTTTTAATCTTCAGGATGGTATAATCGCATATGATACTGATTTTAAAATTTTGGTTTTCAATCGTGCTTCGGAGAATATTTTCGGAATGCCAGCAGAGGCAGTAATTGGAAAAATATTTTCGCTTGATTACGCTTCTAAAATGAAGTCAAAAACACTAATGCAGTCCATGTTTCCATCTCTTGCGGCCACAAGTGTTAATCGAACTGAGATTGGGTCAAATATTCAAATAGTTGATATATCCTTCGATGACTCGGGTCTTGAACTTAGGGTAACAACTACTAGAGTTTTAGATCCTGGCGGGAGATTGTTGGGTTTTGTAAAAATAATAAATGATAGAACACGCCAAATAGAACTACTTAAATCAAAAAGTGCTTTTATCACCGTGGCTGCGCACCAATTACGCACTCCAGTAAATGCTCTTTCTTGGACAATGGAAACATTAAAAAAAGAATCAGCATTAAGTGATGAGGGTAAAATGTTTGTGGATAATGGCCTTAAGGCGGCTAACAAGTTATCTAAAATTGTAAATGATTTATTGGATGTTGCAAAAATTGAAGAAGGTAAATTTGGTTACCAATTTGCTGAAATTGATTTAGTTCAATTTATTAATGAGATACTTAGCGCTGATAGCGCTGCCGCAGAGGAATATGGAGTTAATTTATATCTCGATCAGTCTGGAGACGAAAAAATTGTTATTATTGCAGATAAAGAAAAATTAGCATTAGCATTTAACAATGTAATAGATAACGCCATAAAATATAATGTTAAAAACGGGTCTGTAACGGTAAAAATTTCTAAGCTAACTGACTCCCCGTTTATAGATATATCTATTGCTGATACTGGGATTGGTGTTTCGTCTGAGAATCTTGAAAAGCTTTTTACAAAATTTTTCCGAGGCGAGAATATTGTAAAAATTCAAACCGAGGGTTCTGGTCTTGGATTATATATAACAAAAAATATCATTAAAAGGCATGGTGGAGATATGAGAGTGGAATCTGAATTAAATCGTGGAACTACTTTTCATTTCTTTCTCCCTACGGACCCTAATCTTATACCCAAAAAAGAAACTATACTTGATTAGTAAAGGGAAACGCTAAATATTCTACTCTTAAATAATATTTTTTTTAAATTAATTACCAATGATTATCACCCTTCATGGACAAGATGCATACAGGCGAAAGAAAAAACTCGAAGAGTTAGTTACGAGCTTTCTTAAAAAAAATTCAAGCTTAGCATATGAGATAATTGATGCTTTGGATGATAACGCCTTTCAAAAAGCAAGTGTTTTTTTAGCCACCACAAGCTTATTTCAAGACTCTAAATTAATCGTACTAAAGAACTGGATTAGTGAACTAAATCACACCAGCTTAAAGTCGTTGTTTAAAAATATTTTAAACGATAAAACCGTAGTCATTATAAGTGACGAGACAGATAAGATTACAAAAGATATTCAATTCTTAAGCGCTAAACCAAATCTTGTACAGGAGTTTAAAAAACTCGGCGCAGGGGATTTTTCTGAATTTATTCATCAAGAATCGAAGAAAAGAAACATGAATTTAGAGGCAAAAATTATTGAATATCTATCCAGAGCTTTTAATGGTGATTCATGGGGTGTCACAGAAGAGTTAAATAAATTGTCGCTCATTAATTCTTCTCCTATAACATTAGATTTGTTAAAAAATTGTGGAATATTTATAGAAAATGATTTTTTCTCATATATATCAGGGTGGTTTAGAAAATCGTATATAGAAAAACTAGCAACCCTTGAAAGGCTGTTTAATTTCAAAAACGATTCCGCAAAAATTTTTAATATATTGGCGTATCAAGACCCAGGTCAAATAAGGCGATTTGCTGATTATGATATAGAAATCAAATCCGGAAAGATTGAATACAATGAAGCGCTTCTTGAGCTTTCATTGCAATAACATAAAAACGCCGAAAGGCGTTTTTATGTTTAAATTACTTTGATTTAAAGTTAAGAGCTATTCTAGATTTGAGTCGATTGGCTTTGCCCTTTTTTATAACATTTGTCTTAGCTGCTTTGTCTAGCGCTTTAAAAACTTTAGGAAGTAGGGTTTTGGCGCCCTCTATATTCTTCGAAGCAATTAATTTTCTAAAATTCTTCAATTCTTTTTTGTAGGTTTCCTTTTTTGCTATGTTTAATACGCGTCTTTTTACGCTTTGGCGCAGTGCCTTTTTGGCTGATTTAGTGATTGGCATATCGTTTGCTAGTTATTATTAGATTCTTATTGTATAACAAAAATTAAAATAATGCAACACCATGTTTGCTAATTTTTAAAAAAATAAAGATGAAATAAACTAATTTTAGAGTTATAATATATTTATGATACATACGCTTTCTGGCAAATTAAGTGCCGTTGGTAATAATTTTATTCTTTTAGAGGTTGGTGGGGTTGGGTATAAAATTTTTGTTTCTGATTCTGTTTTAAAAGAATTGCCACAGGTTGAGAGTAGTCTAAGGCTATATACATTTCTTTACCTACGAGAGGACCACGTTTCTCTTTATGGTTTCTTGAATGAAAAAGATTTGAACCTTTTCGCTTTGTTAAACGGTATATCTGGTATTGGCCCTAAAACAGCGCTAGGTATTCTTAGCCTTACTTCGGCCGACAAGTTAGTGTCCGCTATAAAAGGAGGTCATTTAGAACTTTTGACCAAAGCATCTGGTATTGGTAGAAAAATAGCAGAAAGAATTATATTAGAGTTAAAAGAAAAAATAACAGGAATTGAGAGTGGGGAGTTGGTTGCTACAATGAAGTCAGACGCAGATGTGCTCGGTGCCCTTCAAAATCTAGGTTATGCGCAGAGAGATGCTCAAGAGGCCCTACAAAAAGTAGACGCTACGATAGAAGGAGATTCTGGGCGACTTAAGGCAGCTCTAAAATTGCTTAAGAAATAAATTTAAATTTTATGTTTCAAAAACTATCATTATTATTTACCCTAGTATTAAATTAATTAATCTATGAAATTACATTTTTTTGGAGGGACAGAAACAGTAACCGGTTCAAATTTTTTACTCGAAACAAGCGGAAAGAAAATTTTAATTGATTGTGGGTTGCGCCAAGGCATAGGTTTTTGCGATGAAATCAACTGCAATCCTTTTCCTTATGACCCATCTGAAATTGATGCCGTGTTCGTAACTCACGCCCACATCGATCATACCGGTAGGTTGCCTAAATTGGTAAGGGCAGGATTTAAAAATAAGGTATATTCCACGGAAGCCACTCGAGATGTTGCTGAGCTGTTGCTTTTAGATTCAGAGCACATAATGAAAAGAGAGACTGATAGACTCAAACAGGAAGAACTTTATAATACCGACAATGTTATTTCTTTAATGAAGCTTTGGGAAGGAATTCCATATCATAAAACAGTTTCTATTGGCGATGTTCGAGTTACTGCTTATGACGCTGGCCACATACTAGGCTCGGCAATTTATTTAGTAGAAGCAGAGGGAAAGAAAATTGCTTTTACTGGTGACCTTGGTAATTATCCCGCACCAATTATTAAACAAACTGAATTTATTAATGACGTGGATTATGTTCTTATTGAATCTACGTATGGCGGTAGAGTTCATGAGCCAACTGAGCTTAAAAAAGAAAAACTTGAAAAAATAATAGAGGAGACAATTGCAAAAAAAGGAATATTAATGATTCCAACTTTTGCAATGGAGCGCACTCAGGATATCTTGTATCAGTTAAATGACTTGATTGAAAATAATAAAATACCCCGCATTTCAGTTTATTTAGATAGCCCTCTTGCAATTAAACTAACTACGATTTATAGAAAATATGATTCTTATTTTAACGATGAAGCACGCAAGCTAATAGAGAGCGGAGATAAAATTTTTAATTTCCCCGGACTTCATACTACGCTTCAAACTGAACAATCCAAAGAAATAAATAACACACCAAATCCCAAAATTATTATTGCTGGTTCTGGAATGATGCAGGGAGGCAGAATGATTCATCACGCAAGAAGATATTTGCAAGATGCAAATAACACACTTCTATTTATTGGTTACCAGGCAATTGGCTCACTTGGTCGGCGTATTTTAGAGGAATCTAAAAAAAGCGTACCTTTTAGTGTTAGAATATTTGACGAGGAAGTTCCTGTGAATTGTAGAGTTGTGGCAATAGGTGGTTATTCAGCTCATGCTGATCAACCAAGATTAATCGAATGGTTAAGTCATGCCAAAAAAAATCTGAAATATGTTTTTACTTGTATGGGTGAACCGGATCAAGCTGAAATGTTGATTTCTAAAATTAAAACTGAGTTTAATATTGATGCGGAGATGCCTAAAATAAATCAAGTGGTTGAGTTGTGATATAATTAGTTTATGCAATCAATAATAGATCTATCTGTAACAAGAACTTGGAAACAAGCCATATTGTTTTATATTATCAATCTTGCATTAGTGCTTGTAGTTGGGGCATTCTTTGTCGCTTTCGGCATATATATTACTGAAACTAGTGCTGATAAAATTGGATTGATAGGTTTAAAATTTGGATCAGCTTTCGAAATTATTTATGTGTCAATCATGAGCTTATCCATTCTTAAGGCGAAAGGAATGTTTAATAATATTGGTTATATATTTTTTGTATTACTTTCGAGCATGATTACTTTTTTTACTGGATCAATAATTGGCCTCATCGCGGTAGCTTTTTTAACAACGAGAAATAGAAATATAAAAATAGACCTTAATTTAAAAAAAACACCAGATCAGAAATATTAATTTAAAAATTTTATTAATTAACAATGCCAAAGTCACCACTCAAAAAACATAGCCATTCCAAAAAGGCACTAAAATATAAAATTTGTGTTTCTGGCGCAGCTGTTACTGACCACTGCTCAAAATCTGCCGTAGAAAACGCCGAAGAAATTGGTAGGCTTATTGCAGAGCGCGATATGGTTTTAGTAACAGGAGCAACAACAGGAATGCCGTATTGGGCGGCCAAGGGGTGTTATGAGGCCGGTGGAATGGTTATTGGTTTTTCGCCAGCCGCATCTAAAGCAGCCCATCTTCGTAGCTATCATCTTCCAACTGATTATCATGACATTATTATATATACCGGCTTCGATTATTCCGGAAGAAACCTAATTCTTACTAGGTCTTCAGATGCTATTATTACTATTTGTGGTCGTATGGGTACTTTAAACGAGTATACGATTGGGTATGAAGATAAAAAACCCACCGGTGTTTTGCTAAAATCTGGAGGCACAGCAGATATTATTTCTGGAATTATTGATAAAACATTCCGTACCTCAGACAGGACAGTTTTCGAAGAAAATCCAGTTAGGTTATTAGATAGATTGGTTGCTATAATAGAAAAGGAATATAAAGAATAAAAAGCATATGACAAAAAAGAAAGTTGTTAAAAAGAAAAAAATATCCAAAAAGCTTTTAAAAAAGAAAAAGATTTTAAAAGTGGTCTTAAAAAATAAGCCTAACGATAAAGTTCTCGGCAAGCCTATTGGTCGCGTAACTCATTATTTTAGTAACATTAAAGTGGGTATAATTAAGTGCAAAAAACCGATTAAAATTGGAGACGAAGTTCGTTTTAAAGGAGCTACAACAGATTTTAAGCAAAAAATTTCTTCAATGCAGTATGATTATAAAGAAATAAAAGCCACTCCTCTCAATAAAGAAATTGGTATAAAAGTAAAGAAAAGAGTTAGGGAGGGTGATTTAATTTATAAATAGTATGGAATTATTTTTTGGACAAGAGAATATGGAGATATTTGGTCAATTAACACTAGCGTTGCTTTTGGGTACTGCTTTAGGAGTTGAACGAGAAATTGCAAAGAAAAAAGCTGGCATGCGAACATTTGGACTGGTGTCGCTTGGCTCATGTCTCTTTTCTATTATTTCCGTAAACGCTTTAAAATTTATTGGTGGAGCAGAAGTTATTGGCGCAATAAATTTTGACCCCACTAGAATTGCAGCTCAAATAGTTGTTGGTATTGGTTTTTTGGGAGCAGGTATTATTATTTTTGATTCATCAAAGCTTCGTGGTGTCACAACTGCTGCTGGGCTTTGGGTTGCTGCTGCAATCGGCATGGCGGTTGGGTATAAATTTTATGCAGTGGCTACATTTACCACTTTTTTAGTTCTTATTGTTTTTGTTGCTCTTTGGATAGTAGAAGAAGCAATTGTAAAAAATCTTTCATATAGACCATCAAATCAGAATGATCGTTTTGCCGAATAGCAATATTAATTGCACAGAGTTATGGGTAATATATTAAAATATGTATATCCAGCAAGTATATTGGCTGGAACAATAATTGGAGCGGGGATGTTTTCCCTGCCTTTTATTTTTAGCGAATCTAGTTTTTTGATTGGGTTACTCTATTTAGCTTTGTTTACTTTTATTTTTTATCTTGTTCACTCTATGTATGCTGATATTATTCTCCGCACCGAAAGACTTCCCGGTTTTGTGCTCTATGTTAGAAAATATCTAGGTGAGTGGGCACGAATTCCATCTATAATTGCAACTGGAATAGGCACCATTCTTGTTTCTGCCGCATACCTTATTCTTTCGGTTAGTTTTGCTCAGCTCATATTTCCAGATATTTCTCCGTCCGTTATAGTTTTTTTGTTTTGGGCAATTGGATCATTTGCAATATTTTTAAAAGCAAAAAAAATAGCGATGATAGAATTTATTGTTATGATCGCAATTTTATTTTTAATTGGTTTTATTTTTGTGCTAGGAATTCAAGTCGGAGATTTCAGCAATAAAAATTTTTATTTAAGAGAGTTATCAATACCAATATTTTTTATTCCATTCGGTCCAGTGCTATTTTCTTTAAGTGGACGAAGCGCAATAACGCCACTTTTAGATGATATGAAAAAAAGTCGCCTTTCAGAAAAATATCTAACTAAGATAATTTTTTGGGGCACAGCAATTCCCTCGATTCTCTATATTATATTTGTCTTGGGTATTTGGGGATTGTCTTCTGATTATATTTCTGATGATTCCGTAGCCGGCATTACAAATAGTGGTAATTTTTTATTACCAATTTTAGGAGTCGTGGGCATTGCTGCACTTTTTACAACTTATGTACCGATTGGTTCAAGTTTGAAAAAAATGCTGGAAGCAGATTTTAAATTTTCTCACTTAACAGCAGGCATTCTGGTTGTAGTTTTGCCACCAATGATATATTTTTTGGATTTTGGATTTCTGGAACTTATAGATATTGCGGGTGGAATATTTTTAGCAGTAGAGTGTATTTTCATTGCATTAATATGGAACAAACTGAACGAATTGCACAAGCCACGATTATTGCTACTTAATTTTGGAAAAACAACAGCCTATTTTGTTATTTTGATTTTTGCAATTGGAATGATAGCCGAAATAATATATCCTTAATATATAAACTTTTATGAATCAAATATCTTATAATGGAATAAAACGATCAAAACAGAATACAGAAAAACCAATTAATAAAAAGGGATCGGAAGAATCTTTAAGTGGTAGCAAGGGTGTAATAATTTGTGAAATTTGCAAAGCCGCTTATTTTAAGAAGAGGTGGTATCATGGTCTAGAAAAAATAAAATCAGAGAATCAGAATCTCCCCGTAATTTTTAAAAAGTGTCCGGCTTGCGTAATGTTAAAATCAAAGCAGTTTGAAGGTAAGATTTCCATTGAAAATGTTTCAGAAAAAAACGAGAAGGAAATAACCAGTTTTGTTTCGGCATATGGCCGGCGCGCTTGGGAAAGAGATCCAATGGATAGAGTTATCGCAGTTGTTAAAAATAAAAAAGAACTAGTAATTACAACAACTGAAAATCAATTAGCTTTAAAAATTGCTCGCAAGCTAAAACAAATGCTAAATAAATCCACGAGAGACATATCTTTCAGCCCTAATCCAAGCGACGTGACATATATAAAAATAAAATTACTAGACAAATAATTACCAACAACTAATAACCTATGACTAATCGCAAGGCAATCGTTTTAGGTTTTGGGTTGTGGGTCGCCTATTAAGTGTGGATTGCACTTTTTTATCTTTTTTTAATTAATATACCCTTTGGTTATCGAAAGATATTATATCAATGGACTCCGGGGTTCGATGAATATGAAACAGCCTTTTTTTATGCTAACGATATCACTTTGCTTTTATTAGTTGGTTTTTTTCTATTTAGTAATTTTAGTCTTAAAGAACACGCTCACTTATTTAAAAGTTCGAATAAATTGCATAAAGCAAGTAGTATAAAAATTTTATTTTTTTTTATTGTCATTTGTGGAATTTCAATATTTTCAGCAACCCTACCATTTTTATCGCTCTATAATTTTGTTCGCCTTTTATTCTTATGCATTACTTCGTTTGTTGTTTCCAGAGCAATCACGAGTGATAAGAGCAATTTTGTGTTATCTATAGGCTCAATTGCATCCTTGGCGGTTTTCGAGGCGATTATTGGATATTTTCAATTTGTTTTACAAAAGAGTTTGGGTTTTTGGTGGCTTGGCGAATCGTGGCTCGGTCAATTTGTCCCAGGGTCTGCAAAAATTATCATAGAGGGGATACAAATACTTAGGGCGTATGGAACATTTCCACATCCAAACATATTGGGAGCATTTCTTGTTTTAGGATTAGCATCCATATATTATTTTTGGCTCAAGCGTCCATCGGAATGGAAAATTTGGGCAGGATTAAAAACCTTAAAAAGTGATTTATTCCTAGGCACAGGAATATTTATAATTCTTTTGGGAATAGTTTTGACATTTTCTCGTAGCGCTTGGATTGTTTCTTTGATTTTAACATTCTCTATAATTTTTATTACTTTTTTCACAAAGCATTGGATTCAAGCAGTTCGTTTGGCAATTTTGTTTGCATTCACCAGCGTAATATTGCTGGTGACTTGTTGGCCATTTATTTTTCCACGCTCACAAATTTCTAAAAAAGATCCAGCCGTTTCTTATAGGTTATCTTATAATAGAGTGGGCATCGATTTGATTAAAAATAATCCACTTGGTGTTGGTTTGGGGAATCAAGTAATTTATTCAGTCGATAATCGTGTTTATCATAACGCAGGAATGGTAAATGTTTGGGAGTGGCAACCAATTCATAATATTTACATATTAATAGCCGTAGAGATTGGTATATTTGGCCTTTTAGTGTTTTTAATTTTTATAGTAAAAATACTAGCACAGGGAATATTTCCCATGAAGTCGTTTCGCTTGAACTTTAATCTCGAAAACTATACCACAAAAATAATGTTACTTTCACTGCTTGCCTTGGGTATGGTAGATCATTATTTTTGGACGTTAGAACCCGGAAGGTTGATGTTGTGGCTTGTAATTGGTATGGTGATGGGCGTGGGTGAGCTGAGTTCAGAGAAAATGAATGCACCCAAAAACTGAAGCTTTGATTTAAGTTTTATAATTTGCACGAGAGTTAATTCGTGCAGATTGTAAGCCCAAAATTAGTTTTTGATTATGTCACCAATTCTAATATTAAAAAATATAAGTAAACTATATGGCGTTAGGGTTATACTTAAAAACGCTTCATTTTTGTTGCAAGAAGGAGAAAAAGTGGCGCTTGTTGGCGCAAATGGCGCTGGTAAATCAACGCTTCTTAAAATAATTTCTAAAAATTTACCAAGCGACACGGGAAGCATGGAATTAAAAAGGGGCGCTCGTATAGGGTATCTTGAGCAAGAGATAGATGTAAAAGAAGTAAAAAATGTCGGAGAATATTTTGGCAAAGTTCTTGGGGCGAGAGCAGACGATAAAAAAATTATGCTTCGCGCTACGATGTTTTTTAGAGGATTTGGATTGGATAAAATAAATTCTAAATCTGTGATCTCCGAAATGAGTGGAGGAGAGCGAAGCAAGTTGGCGCTTGTAGCCCTGCTTTTGGATGATGCTCCAATACTTTTGCTTGATGAACCAACAAATAATTTAGATTTACCCGCGCTTCTTTGGCTAGAGGAATATATTCGAGAATCAAAAAAATCTGCAATTATTGTTTCTCATGACCGGCGTTTTTTGGATGGCGTTATTACCCGCGTTTTAGAGATTGATTGGTTTAAGCGAGAAGTGGTAAGTTTTGTTGGAAATCACACAGAGTACTTAGCTTATAAAGCAAAACTTTTTCTAAAACAAAAATACGAGTATCACCAAAGAGAAGAAAAAAGAAACCAACTTTTTTCGGCAATTCAAAAAAAGAAAGAGCACGTGCAAAGAAGTATCAAATATGGAACTGGTGATAACGATAAAATGGCAAGTGGGTATCATCAAAACAGAGCCCAAAGAAATCTAAGCTCTCAAACTAAAGCGATTGAGTCCCGCATTTCTCAACTTCCGCATTTAGACAAACCGATAGAACGAGCAAAGCTTTCAATTGAAATTGGTGATTCTGCCCTAAAAGTTAAGCCAAGTATACACTTAATAAAAGCCCTGGGAGGATATTCTGATTTTAAACTTGGCCCAATATCTTTAGAAATCCCATTCGGAAGAAGAATAGGAATATTGGGTAAAAATGGATCTGGAAAATCAACCTTAATTAAGATGATAGCTGGTAATCAAAAACTACTTAAAGGCGTAAGAAAAGTTGGGCCGGCACTTATCTTTGGCAATCTAACACAAGCACACGAAAACCTACCAAGAGATAAAAATTTATTAGAATATTTAGAAGGAGAGATTGGTTTTTCGCGTGAGTTTATTTTTAATATTCTTAAGAAATATGGATTTGATTCTGCTGAATCCAGTAAGCCAATTTCGCGACTTAGCCCAGGCGGAAGATCGAGGTTACTTATTGCTGGTTTTGCTGCCAGAACTGTTAATGTTTTATTGCTCGACGAACCAACAAATCACTTAGATGAACCTGCCATTACCGCCCTAGTGGATGTTCTAGAGTCTTTTAAGGGCACAGTTATTTTAGTTTCGCACGACAGGGCATTTTTAGATCAAGCGAGGTTGGATTACATTTACATAGTTCAAGATGAACAAATAAAACAAGTTGCCAGCGCTAAAGTCTACGAAAAACAAATTCTTCGAGATGTTAAAAAAACTCAGGCACTATTAAAAAAAATATAAGCAAATATAGATTTCGTATGCATAAAAAGTTCATATTCAACAAATACTTAATTATTGTATTCGTTGGTTTTTTTATATTTACGATATCCATAACTTTAGTTTTTGAATCTAAGTTTAAAAAGCAAAATAAGTTGCCTGATTTTGCTTCAATACAAAATACTATTAAGAACGAAAATAAATTAGCCAATTATAAAAGAATCACCTCTCTTTTGTTTGTCGGGGATATTATGCTAGATAGAGGCGTAGCTCATGTTAGCAATAAGAATAATGATCCACTATTCCCATTTTTGAAATCTGCTACTTTTTTAAAAAGCGCTGATATAACAATTGGAAATCTTGAGGGGTCAATTTCTGACCGAGGCAAAAAAGTTGGTAGCATATATTCTTTCCGCTTCGCACCAAAAATGTTAGAAGGTATTCTTTATGCTGGATTTGATGTGTTTTCTTTGGCGAATAATCATATTTTTGATTATGGCAGTGAAGCTTTCTTGGATACTATAAAACGATTGAGTGATGTTGGTATTTATGGCGTTGGAGTTGGTTCTAATTTTGATGAAGCCAACAAACCAAATATAAAAGAAGTGAATGGTCAAAAATTTGCATTTTTATCTTATACAACTTTATATCCAAAATCACTAATGGCGCATGACTCGCGAGCAGGAACAAGCAATGTGTATGCCTCAACGACTTTGAATTTAATTAAATCACTTAAGAAAGAAAATATATTTGTTACGATACTATTGCACTGGGGAGATGAATATGAAAAAGTACCAAATGTATCTCAAAAAAAATTGGCAAAACAGTTGTCTGGTGCTGGTGCTGATTTAATAATCGGACATCATCCACATGTTGTTCAGGGCGTAGAGAAAATTAATAATACTTGGGTGGCGTGGAGTTTAGGGAATTTTGTTTTCGATCAAAGTTTTAGCAAAGATACAATGAATAGTTTAGCTTTAGTTTTTTATGTTGAAGGGGGTAGAGTTACCCAGGTTTTGAGCGTGCCCGTCGTAATAAATAATAAATTTCAACCGGAATTTAAAATTATTGACTTAAAAGAATTATAGAAATTTAAGAATATTATCCACAGTGATAATATCGTAAATAACACTATAATTAATAAATGGATCCCGTTAGAAGCCGCGATCACTATTTTTACAAATATGAAAATACAATCTAAATACAAGTCGAGTTATTTTATAATAAGCATTGATCGCGTTATCTTTATCGCGATCTGCTTCTAACGGGATGGATTCATTACTTTTCTTCGGTGGCTTAATTGTCTTTTTTGTTTTTGTTGCTCCTATAATTACTTTTATTCGTATTGGAAAACTTGGGGAGCGTGTTAGAAATCTAGAAAATCAAATCGACAAACTTTCTAGAAGAGAAATCAAAGAACAGATGAGTAATCTTAAGAAAGATGAAGGTGTTTTTGTTTCTGGCGAGGCAAGCAGTAATTTGGGTACAACAGGAAATTTACCACCAGCACCTTATACATCTCACTTTCATAAAGATCAGGATAGAGATTCAATGATGCCAAGTTCTTATGAATCAGAATCGGATTGGAGTGGGCGATTTTTTGAATGGCTAAAAGATGATTGGCTTTTAAAGCTCGGCGCATTCCTAATTCTTCTTGGTTTTGGATGGTTTGTCACTTATGCCATATTAAACGACTGGATTGGTGAGATGGGCCGAATTTCATTAGGTCTTGTTTCTGGAGCATTAATTATGATTCTGGGTTTTTGGAGAATAAACAAATACCTAAATCAAGGTGGTACTTTTATTGTTTTGGGTTCAACTGTAATTTTACTAACTACATTTGCAGCGCGACAACTTTATAATTTTTTCGATCCTTTATCTGCGCTTGTAATTATGTTTATGAGCACTGCGCTTGTTGCGTTTGCTTCGGTTCGCTACCAGAGTCGCAGTTTAGCATTTTCAAGTTTAATTTTGGCTGGTTTTGCTCCGCTACTTACAAATTCGACTGATACAACTCACATAGGACTATATTCATATTTGCTGGTTGTTGTTATTGGAACTCTTTGGGTAGCTGCACTTAGGGGGTGGAGAGAGCTTATTACGGCAGGATTAATGATGGTTGGATTATATAGTTTGCCAGATTTGAATGGATACAGCGGAGCTGATCCTCAAGTTGTTTTGCTTTTTATATATGCGTTCTCTGGAATATTTTATGTTTCGCACACTTTAGGAGCTCTAAAGGTTCAGGATAAATCAATTACATCAGATCTTGTTACCGCATCAATAAATGGTCTACTGCTTCTTTTGTGGATTTGGTCTGCTGCGTCAACCGAGTGGAGAAGCTTAATAATCTCAGCATGGATGGTTGTTTTCGCTGCCGGTGGATTTAGTATTTTTAGGGCAACTGGTAGACGCGAACCATTTTATATCTATTTGGGCGTAAGTATTGCAATGCTTGCCGCTGCAACTGCAGCTGAGCTAGATGGAGCTGTACTTACAATAGCCTACACGATAGAAAGCGCGCTTATCCCAATTATTTCTTATGTTGTCTTGCGCAGGAGAGAAGAGAGCGAAGCTCTTTCATTTCTTATTATTGGGCCGATACTTATGTCTTTTGGAAGTCTAGATTTATATGAGTGGCATAACAGCATATTAAATACACACTTTTTTGTGCTTTTAATGCTCGCCCTTTCTCTCTTTGGCATTGGTGCATTTTTCTATCTAGCTAGCGAAAAAGAAAAAATACCGCAATCATCTCTAACCATAATCTCCCTCGTCCTTAGTTCTATCTATGTTTTTGCGCTAATTTGGCTTTCGCTTCACATTGTTTTTAAAGATTGGGCTCAAGCTGCGGTAATGATTTCGCTTGTTGCTTATACAATCGTTGGTCTTATGGCATATTTTTATGGTCGAACAAATGCAGTAAAAGGTATGCTTACTTATGGAGGAGCGCTTTTGGCTTTTGTGATAGGTAGGTTGCTACTGGTTGATGTTTGGCAAATGGAATTACCTATCAGAACCGCAACCTTTTTCTTAATTGGAGCATTACTCATCAGCACCGCATTTCTTGGAAGAGCAAATAAAAATAAGAATATTCTTAATGGTTAATTGAAAATACTAATGTCAAATCAAAAAAAGAAAAGAGCAAGTTTGATTATGGTGGCATGTATTTTCAGCTTAGCCAATTTAGTATTTGCACAAGATGCACCAAATTCAGGCACAATAGAAATTTTTACAGCCTTCAGAAAATATAAAAAAATAGATAATATTGGCTACAAAGCCTGTCTTTTAGAGTATCCAATAACGGAGAGCTCATGCAAAATCCTAAAAATAAATGTCCCAACTGTGGTTGAAGTTCCAATTGAAAACGATTTTTTGGAGCGTCTTGATTTTGCAGTTTTTAATGAAACAGAAAATAAATTTGAACCATCGTATCTTAAAAATGATATTCTAATTCAAAAAATACCAGTCACGGCTGAATCGTCTTTAGATATTTCAAGTGCAAATTTAATGGTTGATAATAACGTAAATACATTTTCAGAATTTATGCTTCCAGAAAATGCAGTTGGAACGGTGTCCATAGCGCTCAAAAGTTCTGAGCCGATTACAAGCTCGGCTTTGACGGTGCTCCTAGATAATAATGTTGCATTGCCAACATCGATTGAAATAAGAGCCAATGTAGGCGTTTTTGATAAAATTATTGTTGCTAAGCGTAGTATGAGTCGACAGTCGATACAATTTCCAAAGACAACATCAAATTCTTGGCGTATAAATTTAACTTATTCACAGCCGCTTCGAATATCAGAGCTTAGATTAGAAGAAGAAAATGTATCAAAAACAATTTCTAGAGGGCTAAGGTTTTTAGCCAGCCCAAACACAACTTATCGAATTTACTTTGATTCTGATAGAAGAGTTTATCACGTAACTGGAGAGGCTGGAAATTTGTCTAATAACGAAGGAGTGCTTAAGCTTGCTACTTTGCCGACCATGAGCAATCCAACTTATACGCTTTCTGATACTGATAAGGATAATATCTCAGATATTTATGATAATTGCGTGTCGCTTAGCAATTTTGATCAAGTTGATATAGACAGAAATGGTAGGGGTGATGCCTGTGATGATTTTGATAGAGACGGAATTATTAATATCAAAGATAACTGTAAAGATTTGCCCAATTCAGATCAGGCGGATGTTGATGGAGATAAGATAGGGAATGTGTGTGATAAAGAGGAGAGCCGGATAACAGAACAGTATCCTTGGTTGCCTTGGCTTGGTATTGGTTTCGCAGCTATCGTACTAATTGCTCTTTTTGTAATCACAGCTAAGTCAACTAAATAAATTAGTCAAAATTAATATAATTTTTTACTCGATTCTTTTTTAAGATTTGTATATGAAATACTCAAAATATGTGCCCAGTTTAGTTCTTTCTCTGATTTATGTAATTTTCGCAATTAAAGTTTTTATTCATTACTATGTCGTGCGAAGTGGGTGCCAGGGGGAGTTCTTTTGTGCTTTTCACGAAGGACTGTTTTTAGGTTTTATCACATATCCATGGTCATACATAATATCGTCTTTGTTAAATTGGATAGATTACGATTCGAATTTTTATTTAGGTTCTTTGGGTATTATATTAAATGCGCTAACCATTTTCTTGTTTGTTTATCTCTTGCAAAAACTAGCCCATGTTTTGTCAAAAAAAATAATAATCATGTGGCGACTCTTCTTTTAGTGTATTGATTTACTTGTTATACTTAACTAAATGGATCCTTTTTCTGAATTAGCATTAATAATTGTATTGGCGGCTGTTTTTGGATTTGTTGCTCATTACTTAAAGCAACCAACATTAGTTGGTTATCTTTTTGCTGGTATTTTTTTGGCAACTTTAATTAAAGCTGGGTTAGTTTCTGAAAATTTTCATGAATACATGAATGTATTTTCGCACCTTGGAATTGCATTCCTGCTTTTTTTAGTAGGGCTTGAGATGAATTGGAGTAGCTTAAGAGAAATCGGAAAGCCTGCACTTTGGACTGCCTTAGGTCAAGTTGTTTGTACTTTTGTTATTGGCGTAATTATTTTAAAAGCTCTTAGCGTTGGTATCATTCCAGCAATTTATATTTCAATAGCACTTACGCTTTCATCAACTATTATAATTATCCAGTTATTATCACAAAAAAAAGATTTAGGAAGTTTGTACGGAAAGATAGTCGTGGGATTTTTATTGGTTCAAGATTTTATTGCTTTACTTGCGCTTATATTTCTTTCGGGATTATCACGCATTGAAGAAAGTGCTTCAATAACATATACGGTTGGTATTTTTACAATGTCCCTTGTTAAGGGTGGCGCGCTTATTTTAGTATCACTCATTCTTTCTAAATATGTTTTTCCAAGAGTGCTCGATTTCTTAGGTAAATCACAGGAGCTTTTATTCGCCTTTGGAAACGCTTGGGGATTGGGGCTTGCCGCGCTTATGGCCTCGCCATTCATTGGGTTTTCTTACGAAATTGGTGGATTTCTTGCTGGTATATCACTTGCAAGTTCTGTACAACATGCACAGCTTGCGAGTCGCATTAGGCCGATGCGCGATTTTTTTATCATGTTGTTTTTTGTTCTTTTGGGTTCACAGTTAGTTTTTGAAAATATCAGCGCCATAATTTTTGAAACATTAATTCTTTCTTTGTTTGTTCTAGTTGGCAACCCACTTATAGTGATTTTAATTATGTCTTTTTTGGGATATCGTTTGCGGACGGCTTTTTTGGCCAGCTTAACCGTTGCTCAGATTTCAGAATTTAGTTTAATTATTGCTTCTATGGGTAAGGGGCTCGGACATCTTTCAGATACTGATGTGTCGCTTGTAACTCTTGTCGGCGTGATAACAATTACCATTTCCTCATACCTTATTCTTCACGGAGATTCCTTGTATGCTTATTTGCGACCAAGTCTTAAGTGGCTGGAATTTAAAGGCGGGAAATTGGAAAAGTTATCAAGTTCTACACCTGTGCCATATGCAAATCACATAGTTCTTTTGGGCGTTCATAGAATGGGTGCAAATATATTGAATGCGCTTAAATCAATAGAAGAACCCTATGTGTTAGTTGACTTTGATCCGCTGGTAATTGAAAAATATAAAAAACGCGGTGAACCAATTATATATGGTGATATTGAAGAAGATGAAATCAAAGAAATTGCAGTATTGCACCTGGCTAGAGTTGTAATATCTACAATCCCAGATTTTAACGATAATATGCACCTACTCGACTATATTAGAAATGAGAATCCAAAAGCCATTTCAATTTTAACCGCAGAGAATGAATGGGAAGCAAAAGATCTTTATAAGATGGGAGCCCATTATGTAATTTTACCCCACTTTATAGGAGGTCTTCAGATTGCGCAGTCTATAAAGAAAGACGATGGATTCGAACATTTGGATAAGCTCAAAAAACACGATCTTGCTTTGATGAGTAATAGTTTGTAATACTCAAACAATGAATGAAGAAAATAGAATCGCAAGTCTTGATTTAATTAAAAAGAAAGTAATCGGACTAAAGAGGTCACCTCTGTATAAATACAGAATAAGTAATAATTACTTCCCTGTTTTAGGAGAAGGCAGCCATAAAGCTAGTCTGATGTTTGTTGGCGAGGCTCCTGGTGCAAATGAGGCGAAGCAAGGCAGGCCATTTTGTGGGGCTTCTGGAAAAATTTTGGATAAACTAATCGCGTCAATTGGTATCAATAGAAGTTCAGTTTATATTACAAATATTATCAAAGACAGACCGCCCAAAAACCGCGATCCATTACCATCAGAAATTGCAATTTATTCTCCATTTTTAATTAAGCAAATCGATATAATTAAGCCAAGAATTATCGCTACCCTCGGCAGAATCCCCATGGCGTTCATATTGGAAAAATTTGGATTAAAAGATAAATTGCAAACAATTGGTAAAATACACGGAAAGGTGTTTGAGGCACCCGCTTCGTATGGTGAGATAAAAATTATTGCTTTATATCATCCAGCAGTCGGAGCATATAATTCCAATACCATTAAAATAATGAAAAGAGATTTTAAAATATTAAAAAAACTCTTAAATAATAACTACAACAAAAAGATTGATTAGGTTTTACATTGATAAACGCCTTAGCTTATAATCGCACATTGGTTTATAATTAAATTGTGACTGAATTTGCTTTAATATACATATTTAAACAAACTCTAAATGAAATATTAGAGTTTTTTACGCATTGGTATGTGGGAGGATATCGAATGTTTAGTGGGCACCTAATAGATTTTTTAGTCGAACTTGATAGAATTATTGCATTTAGAATTACTCTTCGATATTTTGGGAAACCACTTTTTCAAGACAGAAGTATAGTTGGTTACATACTCGGATTCTTTTTTAGGTCATTTAGACTACTTTTCGGTGGCTTATTTTATATTGTGGTTATTGTGATTGCCGTGGCTTTTTGTATCTTGTGGGCCCTTGTTCCCGTATTTATAGTATATAAGGTATTTGTTTAATAAAATGCAAAACAAAGAGGAGACAATTTTTTATTTTGATGACCCAAGGCTTTATATGACTGCTCCCGGAAGGATGTTTGTTAGGTTTTTCAGATTTGGTGGATTTATTGTATTTGCGATGCTTGCTTTCGCTCTTTTACTTTCTTCTAATGCACATGTTTTTTGGCTTGGTGTGTTGTTCTTATTAATGCTTTTGCATCAGCTTTTTCACTTTACAAAAGGTAATCGCTCTTTAGACTACATTCCTGCTGGGACAAGGTACAATCTAACAGATTCGCTTTCTCCAAAAGCTTTTGCTATTTTGGAATCCGCATTTGATCGCGCTACTATAAGCGGTGATGATTTTAAGTTTGTGCTTTTAAAAAAGTTATTTGCACTAAAAGAAATTCAAGATGTGTTTATTCGCATGGAAATAAATTATTCTGAGTTTTTAGGTGAGGCAGAGCGCCTATTCTCTAAAAATTCAGATTATAACAAAGATGCAATTTTGCAGTTAATCGAAAAAATTGTTTTCGGTGCTTATAGCGAGAGTCGGCTAAGCAATGAGCACTATATCGAAGCGCATGCTTTAGTGGCTGGCCTTTTTGATGTCGATGACGCTAGCATAAAAAAATTATTATCACTTTTTTCGTTAGAACCTGCCTATCTTCGTACGGCATTAATTTTCAGTCACGCACGAACTAATGTGCTGTCTCGATTAGTAAGACCGAGGGAGCTGGGGGGAGTTTATGCAAGGCGAGTTAGGCATCGAACAATGAATAGGGCGTGGACTGCTCGTCCTACGCCCCTACTTGGTGACCATGGAGACGATTTAACTGATCTCGCATATGCTGGCGCTTTGGGATTTTTAATTGGTCACAAGGATGAGTATGGTCGTTTGCTTGATGTGCTTTCGAGGCCTGGCAATCCAGCCGCATTGCTTGTGGGAGATACTGGCAACGGAAAAGACTCTCTTATACGCCATTTGGCGTTTAACATAACAAAAGATAAGGTTCCACCAATTCTCTTTGATAAGCGTTTGGTAGAGCTTCGAATTGAAAGTGCTATCGCTGGTCTTGATCCTCATGCGGCACAAGGACGAATGCAAAAATTAGTTGAAGAAATTATTACGGCCGGCAATATAATTCTCTATATTCCACAAATGGATATGCTTGCTAGAACATCAGAGGGGGGACTTTTAAATGTCGTAGATACTTTATTGCCAGTATTACGCGAAGGATTATTTCCGGTTATAGGAACTACAACTCCTCAAGCTTATAAAAAATATATTGAAAATCGAGGAGATTTCAAATCAATTTTCGATGTAATAACTGTTGCTGAAATAATTGAAGAAGATGCGCTTAACTATCTTACTTTTGCAGCTTTGTCGCTTGAAAAACAATATGGAGTAATTGTAACCTTGGGTGCCATAAAAGAAGCTGTTACTTTGGCTCATAAATATTTTAGAGATAGACCACTGCCTGGAAGCGCAGAAGATTTGCTTAGAGAATCAATAGCGGAGGCAGCAAGATTGCGTGAAAAAGCTGTTACCGCTGATATAATAATTAAAATAGCCGAGAGGCGCGTTAATATTCCTATCCACAAAGTTGGTGGTGAAGAAAGCAAAGAGCTTCTGCATTTAGAAGAAAGGATTCACAAAAATTACATCAATCAAGAAGAAGCGGTGTCTTCTGTTTCTAGGGTGCTTAGAGAGTATAGAAGTGGACTAACTAGAAAAGGAGGGCCAATAGCATCTTTCTTGTTTGTCGGCCCAACTGGAGTTGGCAAAACTGAACTTTCTAAAATTCTTGCTGAACTGCAATTTGGTTCAAAAGACATGATGGTCCGCTTTGATATGTCAGAATTTCAAGAAAAAGGAAGTTTAACGAGATTTATTGGGTCTTCTGATGGAGCCATAACAGGATCTTTAACTGATGCAATTCGGTCGAAGCCATATGCTCTTGTTTTGCTTGATGAATTCGAAAAAGCTGAAAAAGACATACTAAATCTTTTTTTACAAGTTTTAGACGAGGGTCGCTTGACCGACGGACTTGGACGAATAGCTAATTTTGAAAACACGATAATCGTAGCTACTTCAAATGCTCATTCGCAATTTATTATAGAAGCATTAGAGACTGGCAAAAAATCTGAAGACATTAAAGATGAAGTAAAAAAACACCTCGTTGATTATTTTAAACCAGAACTTATAAATAGATTTTCAGATATAATAATTTTTGAACCGCTTGGTATGGCAGATATGAAAAAAGTTGCAATTTTACAGCTTAAGGAATTAGCAGATGATATTTTAGAAGCTCAGGAGATTACACTAACATTCTCACCAGAATCTATTGAAGCTATTACTAAAATTGGGTTTACAAAAACATTTGGAGCGAGACCACTTCGTAGAGCCATTGAGGAGAAATTGCGCGGAGAATTAGCGAATCAGCTTTTATTGGGCAAAATTTCCAAAGCTGATAATGTTGAAGTTCAAGTTCTTGGTGATAAATTTATTTTTAGTAAAACAGAAAATTAATTCACTTTGGATTACTGAAACTAAATGAAGTAATTCACTGAATTTAGAAGAACTGAAAAAATAATAAACTAAGTATTTGCTCAAAATATTTCTCGTTAAGTTGAAATAAGTCTGATTTTAAATTATACTGAAGAAATATGACAACTCGTCCCAATCAAAGAATAGGTCAGAATCGTATACATAATGAAGCCGCTCGTCACAAAATGAACTCTGGCCCACATAAACCATTTATGAGAGGAGGTTTATCTCCCAAACCTCAAAGCTATAGAGTTAATCCTGCCTTAGATATAAATAAAGAAGGTGGGGTACAGCGTCAGCATAGAGAAAATGAGCAAGGAGAAAATGACAATTCCAAAAAAGAAATTACCGCTGGCATCGTAGTATATAGGAAAACAATCGAGGGATTAAAATTTTTGCTTTTATATCACAGGGGTCAGTATTGGAATTTTCCAAAAGGTCACGTCGAGCTGGAAGAGAGGAGTTTGGATGCAGCAATTAGAGAAACGGCTGAAGAAACTGGTTTAAAGAGAAGCGATATTAGAATTATTCCTGGTTTTAAAGAGTACGAAAGATTTTATTTTAAAAAAGGAAAGGACACGATATTTAAAGTTGTAATTATTTATTTAGCTGAAACAAGAGAGCCTCGCATCAAAATATCGCATGAACATCAAGGATATGCTTGGTTTCTTTACCGCGAAGCAAAACAAATTGTCGGTAGATATAAAGAAAATCAAAAAGTTCTTGAGCGAGCGCACCAGTTTATAATCGACAGACATAGATAAAAAATAATCCGCCGAAGAGGCGGGTTATTTTATTTTCTCAACTATTTTTTTGAATACTTTTGGATGTTTCTCGGCTATTTCTGCAAGGACTTTTCTATCTAATTCTATTTTTGAATTTTTTAACTTATTTATAAATTTGCTATAGCTTAAGCCGTTTTTGCGGACCTCTGCATTAATTTTAACTTGCCATAAAGAACGAAAATCACGTTTCTTTTTCTTCCTTCCCATAAATGCATGAGTCCATGCGTGAAGTAACGCTTCTTTAGCGGCTCGCTCCTTGGATTTTCTGCTCCAGCGAAATCCTTTTGTATATTTTAATATTTTCCTTCGTTTTTTTGTGGCGATTTTGCCTCTTTTAACTCTTGTCATGGTTAGATTTTTTTATGAATTCATATCAACTAGTCTTTTCAAGCTAGTTTTTTTACGACCCCTCTGTTTTGTTTGACTAGATTTTTTTGCTCTAAAATGATTAAAACCACCAAGTCTATGCATAGCTTTTCCATTTTTAGTTATTTTAAATCTTTTTTTGATACTCGATTTCATATTATTTTGTTACTTGAACTGTAAATCCATTGCCAGTATATCTTGGTGGAGAAATTAATTTGAATTCTGGTGAAAGCAATTTTAGAAACTCTTCAAGTTTTAATCTTGCCCAATCTCTATTTGCTTTTTCTCTGCCACGAAGTCTCATCATAATTTCTACCCTAGATCCCTTATCAAGAAATCCGTTTACTTTTTTAGCCATTACTTCTTGATCATGTTTTGCTGCTTTTGGACTTATTCTAACTTGTTTTAATTCCTCTGTTTTTTGGGCCAATCGTTGTTTTCTTTCCTCTCTTTCTTTTTGATAACGGAACTTATCAAAGCTCATAATGCGAGCTACCGGTGGCTTAGCAGTTGGTGCAATTTCAATTAAGTCTAAATTTGCCTCCAAGGCTCTTTTTAGAGCTTCTTCTTTAGTGAGCACCCCAAGATTGTCACCTTCTGGACTTATTACTCTAAGCTCGACTGCTGTTATTTGGTTGTTTATTTTAGCTCGTATGATGGTAGTTAGTATATCCTAATTTAAAGAATAATCAAGTATTGGACAGCAAAATATCTTATAAATAAAGATATAATAATGATAGTGTAATTACGCTAATTTGAGTAGCGGAGCCCAAAATTAGTTCATTTTTTGTGGCGGTCCAATGGAAAAATATATGAAATCTATGGTAGTGAAAGTTAATTTTATATTTAGCTCGAAGTCGCTTAGACCACAAGGGAGAGGAATCAATAATATCGGGCATTAAACCACCAATAATTCCAATGAGCAACGAACTCCAAAGCAAGGGGAAAGAATATAGTAAGAAAAGTATCGTTGTTCCACCAATTGCAAAATCGGCAACAAGCATAACCCAATCCTTTTTTGTAAAGCTAAATTTATCGACAATTTCATTGTTTCCTAAATAGCGCGGACCAGATGTTTTTATATGAAAACTTCCTTGGTCGAAGTGCGGTAATGAGTCTAGGGCGTGATGTATAAAAAAACTGGCTACAAAGCCAAGGACTGGATTTTTGGTAGCAACGCCTACGGCAGCTCCTACTATTGTATGAGTGGTAAATAGCAAGTTAGATTTATCTAATAAGAGTGCCAGGTGGAACTGGTTTTTCTGGCGCTAGCATGATTGGTAGACCGTCTTCATTAGTAGCTGCAAGAAGCATTCCTTGGCTTTCTTCACCCATCAACTTCCTTGGTTCTAAGTTGGCAATAATCACAATTTCACGTCCCACAAGATCTTCGGGAGTATATGATTTTGCTATGCCAGCAAGTATTTGTCTAACTTCTTCGACTTTTTCAAGCGGCGTTTCGCTGGTGTCAGATATGGATTTTTGAGTTCCAAGCGTAACTTTGAGTTTAAGTAATTTTTCTGAACCAGCAACGAGTTCTGCGCTCACTATTTTAGCTATCCGTAGTTCAATTTTTTTAAAGTCATCTAGCGTTACCATAGCGATTATAATACCAAATCCTGGGCTTCTTGCAAAATACATTCTACTCCAACTTCCATATTTTAGCTCCAACTTTGTAAAAATTTCTTGAAGTATATTCTATATACAACTTCAAAATTTTTACTTCGCTTCGCAGAAAATCTGGAAGTTTCGCTTCGGAAGTATTTCGCAAGAAGCCCAGCTCCTCATTTGTTAAGACTCTATCCTTTTCATATAAAAAATCCGGCTAATCGCCGGAAACTTAGGTTTTTTCAAGATCTGATGGAAATATCGGGAACATATAAGGAACTTCGAATTTTTTAAATGCTCCGCAATTAGGACACTCATTTGGGGTCCAAAAAGTTTGAGAAAAACACCCATCCTCACCAAATCCACTTTGACTAAATTCTTCTTTGCATTCAGTACATCGAACTGTCCTAGTTTTATGTCCTCGCATGCAGTCTATAACCATAGCCTTTTCTCCTCAAATGTTCTGCTTCTAGTATATCAATAATAAAATATAATACTAGTTTAATTCAAAATTATTATGAATCTTTGTCAATGGTTGCAGAGGTTTTAATTTCAAGTATAGTAGAAATTGGTAAGACTTTTTATTATTTTTGTTAGTGGAGTGAGGCCCCTATCTTAAATTTGAAAAGTAAAAAACCAAGTAATTATTCAAAGAATTATTTCTTTGAAAAGTTAAAAGTGAGTTAAGTCGAGTATTAAAATTAAATATGGATAATCGAGTATGACAAATGTTTATCAAAGAAACATGCTCGGTGTGCTTTTCCTGCTTAGCTTGATGGTCGTAGCGATTGCATCGCCAGTATTTGCTGAAGAAGGTGTTATGACAGCAACGAATGCAGTTACTGCCACAGTAACTAGCGAAGCTACAAAAATTGCAGTCGTAACTTTCTCTAAAGAAGATTTAGTTGCGCTCAAAGCTGCGCTTGATGGTTTACAGGGGGTGATTGTTGCGCTGGATGCGTATGTTGCGAAGCTTCCTAAGGAAAGTAATGAAAGAGCGTTAATTGCTCGAGAAATGAATGCTACGCTAAGTTCAATGAGTGTAAACCTCGTGGCATTAAATGGCACTCTTGCATCTGCAAATCAAACTCCTGTGCGCAATCTTGTGGAATTAAATTCAGCTCCAATTGTAATTAAGAAAAATGTGAGTGAAGTAAGTCCATTTAGCAATTTAGAAAAAAAAGGATCTGCAATGGTTCCAGAAAAAAATGTTGTAAAAGAAGAAATGGTAGCTAGCGAAAAAATCACAAATGAAACATCAGCAGATAAAGGATTGCTATCATCACTTAAATCATCTCTTAATTCACCACCCGGAGTCATTGTGCTCATAGTGTTTGCAATGATATTCGGTGTAGTTGTTTTTATGAGAGTTTCTGGAGGAAAAGAAGCACAAACGACATAGTTTATAATAAATGACTGGCCTTATTGGCTGGTCATTTATTTTACATTTTGTTTCCTATCGATTATAATGCGCCTAGTTCGATAACAAGGAGGAGATCTTGTCTAAGCACTCGTCTCTAGTAATCTGTCTTAGAAATATAATCAAAGAGCCATCCAATCAAGAAATTTTAATGGTTTATGATAAGCCAAAACACAAAAATGATTTAAAACCTGGCAATCGATGGGGGCTTCCAGGTGGTAAATGTTGTGATGATAAATTAAAGACACATAATTGTTGCACCGAAACACCAGAAAAAACTGCCATTCGAGAATTTTTAGAAGAAACTGGTTATATTGCTAAAGTTGAATTACTTTATTCGGATGAACTTTTACATCCTGAAAGTCGTGAAAAATTTGTACGCCACACATATTTGGGGAGTATTGTGGGTGGTAGACAGTCAATTACTAAGTTTGCGGGTAGCATTATCTCTCCCCATTGGTTTAAGCTTGGCGCATTTCCTAGAAATTCTCATAAATCTCATCAGCATCTTATCGGTAGATATTTTGGAATAGCAAATGCTAAAGGGTAGAGAGGCTCGTAAGAAGATTTTTATTAAAGTTTCTGGTGATGAGTATTTAAATCCAAAATTTCTTAGGTGGATTAAAAAAGTAACCAAAAAAGCGTGGGTTGTAATATGTGTTGGTGGAGGCACTCAAATTAACAAAGAGTTTAAGCGTCTTGGATTTAAAGTAAAGAAACATGGTCCGATGGGACGCGAAACAAAAATATTTAAAGAGAGACAAATTCAGCGCGATGTATTGGAGGCAAATCAAGAAAAATTGCAGAACTGGCTTTTAAAGAATAATATTTTCGCTACTGTTGAGATTCCAGTTTTAACAATTGGAACAGTGCTTTGTCCTGTAAATGGAGATCAAATGGTTCGCACTGTTTATCTTGGATTCGATAAGTTATATGTAGTCACTTCTCCGGATAGAGTAGCAGACAAAGAATTGATGTTCTCTGGTCTTAGGCAGAAAGTAAAAATCAAATCATTTTCATAATAATTTTAATTTAAAAACCTCGCACTGCGAGGATTTTTTATATTTTTTGTACTAGTAGCAAGTTTGTAGTCCCTGGTTTTCCGAGTGGTAGTCCAGCGCTTATAACATATAAATCACCAGATTTTAATTTACAAATTCCATTACTCATTGCGAATTTTCTTGCCTCTACTAATATAGTGTCAAAATTTTGAGTTTTATTAATTAAATAAGGAAATACACCCCATGTAAATCTTAATTGTCTAAATGTAATTTTGTTTGGAGTAAGCGCTATGATTGGATAAGTCGCTCTGTGGCGCGCAAGGCGTCTTGCGGTAGATCCGCTATCCGTAAAAACTACAATGAGTTTTCCATCAACTTGTTCTGTGGCCTGTATTGCACTTGCGCTTACCGTATCTGCAACAGATTTTGCTTTTGGGAATTTAAGAGGATTTACTATTTCTTTTTCTGCGCGTCTTATAATGTGAGACATCATTTTTACAGTTTCTTCAGGAAATTTTCCATTGGCTGTTTCTCCTGATAACATCACGCAGTCTGAGCCATCCAAAATAGCTTTTGCAACATCAGTAACCTCTGCTCTTGTTGGATAAGGACTCTTTATCATAGACTCAAGCATTTGGGTTGCAGTTATAACTGGTTTTGATTTTTCTAAACCAAGATTTATTAATTTCTTTTGAATAAATGGTAGTTCAGCAATTGGCACGGAAAATCCTAAATCACCCCTTGCAATTAAAAGGCCGTCGGCTGCATCAATTATACTTTCAGCGTTTTTCACTGAATTTTCGGTTTCAGTTTTCGCAAAAATTAATGGGGGGTTATTTTTAGGCAATAATTTTCTTACTTGATGTATGTCATTTTCGTCTTCAACAAAAGAAATTGCTAGAGCATCAATTCCAAGAGATACCAATGTTTTTATATCCGCAATATCTTTTTTCTGAAGCGAAAGCGTGGGCCTTTTTATTCCTATGGCTGAAAATCCCATTCGAGAACGAAGAATTCCACCAACCTGAACTCTTGCCCTAACTTCGTCTCTAGATTTGCTTATTACACTTAGCTTTATATCTCCATCACCTAAGTAAATTTCACTTCCAATTTTTAAGTTTTCTAATACTTTCGGATAGTTTAAAGAAGTTGCTTCGTTGGTGCCCGTAATTTTTTTTGTGTGAAATATAAAAATTTTATTGCTTTTAAGTTCTGGATTTCCATCTATATTACCAATGCGTATTTTGGGTCCTGCTAGGTCTCCTAAAATTGCTATTGGTCTTTTGGTAGTCTTTTCTACGATTCTAACGTTGTCAACAAGTTTTTTTGCGTCTTTGTACGAAGAAACATGTGAAAAATTTATACGAACAATTCTAACTCCAGCCTGAATTATTTTATTTATATTCTTTACGGTGTCGGTTGATGGACCTAGTGTTGCCACGATTTTAACCTTGGTGCTGTTTGGTTGTATCATATGTTTTTTAAGAGTAACACGGAAAGTTATATTTTATAAGTTGTAAAAACTTCAATTAATAAAATAATCCCACCTATGTAAGGGTGGGTTTTGGTAATCGTTTAGATAAAAAAATCTCTGCTTCCAAGCATAATTATATTGCCTTCATTGCAGACAGCATTAAGCAGTTCTTCGGTTTCTGGACTAATGAAATTATTATCTTTGTTCGCAAGTCTAAACAATAATTCATCCAAGGATTCTCCTGGTAGAATTTCAGTGGAGTAGAACTCGAGCACGAGTCTTTCGACTTCGGCATCTTCAATGCTTTCTGGAACGCCATTCTGTCCTGGGGCGATTGTGACATCAAGCGTTACTTTGTACGCAACGATGCGAATAAGTGTTGAATGGACACATGTGCCATCAGGACTCACAAGAATAACGTTTTTGGTTTCGGTATCCGCCCACATCTTTACTTGACGCTCCATAGCCTCCGCCTCATTTCCACCCTTATTTTTCAAAGGGGTTACAAAGCCACCTGCTTCAAAGTTCTCGGTGTAATTATATAATTTTTTTTAGAATTGTCAAATTTATATGGATTGTTTTAAATATATAATAAATAAAAAAAATAAGCCCAACCGCATTGAAGTAGGTGAGCTTCTTATTGGTGATTGAACTTTGAATTATAAAATTTCAGCGAGAATTGCGTTTGTTAGATGATGACTGAGCGCTTCGCCATCGACTAAATTGGTGCCGGGGATTCGAGACTCCTCGACGGCGGCATTGATGCGGCATTCGGCTGGCGTTTGCTTAGAGAGCTCAATGGCGCGCTCGTCCGTGATGCCCTCTTCGACGACTTCCTGATTGGAACTATTAAGGAATTGTTTTCGAACCTTATCGAACTCTTCTTTGGACGGAAACTGTGTCCAGGTAACTACTCCGCAGTAGCCACCAGCTCCCTTGGTGTATCTGAGCGCGACGATGTATGGCATTCTTTACCTCCGTCTGGTTTTTGGTTTCTTTTTGCTAATCGGGAATAACCTTCCAATTGTCCCTAAGTCTTTTGAGGCGATGTGGTTGCTTTGTGTCTAGCACCCAGCGACACCATCCAAAAAAAATGACCGCAACAGCAAAGACAATAATTGGAACAATCAAGCTCCCATCCATTCAGTTCTCCTTTTGGTTTTTAGGGTGCGATGTAGCTACAATGCCTTTTTGCTTTTAACATTATACTAATTTTTATCAAAAAGTCAATATCAAGCAAAGTTAATAGAAATATCAGCTATGGAATAAATTCTTATAGCAATAAATAGATTTTATAAAAATAAAAAACCCGTTAGATGCGAAGATATAACGGGGGACGAAATAGGATTAGTCGGGTAACTACTTTATGCATGGCCAGCATTGTCTGGATTGTACACCGCAAATTCATCTGTAAGCTCAAGATACTCTGCTCGAGCGACGAGTCCATCGAGACGGCGATATACTAATCCCTCGGATGTTTGACCACGAGGATTTCGAAAGCGTTTGTGTACTGGTTTCTCTGCGACAATCCATATTTCCATGCCGTCGTGTTTTTTGGCAATTTTCCAACTGCCATAATCACCGGCTTTAACGCGGGCTTTGCGAATTAAAATTCCAGCTCTATCTTTAGACCCCATCTGTCATTCCTCCCGCGTTGCTTTGTAGTGCTCATATTTGTTTCCTAGTGTTTTTTAAGTGATATAAAATCACTTTTCTTTTCAAAGCTTACTATAAAAAAGTATTAAGTCAATTTAAAATAAAAAAAAGAAGACCCACCGTGAGATGGGTCTGCCAGCAGGGGATGCTGGGCTTGGTTGGGGAAATAATATTTCTAGCGCTTCTGGTTGCGCGCTGCGAAGATCTCTCGCAGGGTGGGAATGGGCTCACCCTTTTCTCGGCGCGAGCTAATCTCGTCCATTACAGCTCGAAGCCCTGCGTTTTCCGGAAGACCAAGTGCAGCTGCATAGCACTTGGTGTTGTAGTCGCTCATTGCTTGTGCGGTTGTCATTCGTTCTCCTTGTTTGTGGGCGCCAATAGCGCGTTTTCTGAACTGTATAAATTATACTATATTTTATCTATAAAGTCAATATATTAAAAATCACCCAATATAAAGTCGAGCAATTTTATCTGGTGGAGATGGGGGATTTGAACAAATTTACTTTATAAATTTTTTGAAACCCATCGGTTTCAAAACTTCCGCCACGGGGAAACAGGAGTTCCCCCGACCCCCTTCCCGTTCAAATCCACTCATAAAACAAAAAGCCGCCCTGTAATGGGCGATCTTTTAGTTTGTGGAGATGGGCGGATTTGAACCGCCGTCCAGGCCGTAAAATTAAAAATATCTACAAGCTTATCCTGACATTATTTTAAGTGTCATGTGCCAAGTGCCAGGAGGCCAAGCACACAACACTTTCCCGCTCAATATTCATTCCCTCCGCAGGAGTAGGGAACAGAGCCTAATAATTTAACACCGACGATCAACCGATTAGGCGTAAGTAGCGTCGATGGGTCTTATGCAAATGCTAAGGCCGGTTGTTTGTTGAATGAGTTTGCACTTATTCTTTTGTGAATGTTTTAAGAGATTTCACATCTCTGCTTGCAATTTTTAAGGTTAGTAGCCTGTCGAGGCCTTTCATCCCCATTTTTATCCTTTAAGTCTACGCCCAACTTCGCGCTCAACATCTTTCTTCTTTATGGAAGCACGTTTGTCATGTTTCTTTTTATTGCGCGCTAAGCCGATTTGTAACTTAATTCTACTGCCCATATTATACAACTTAAGTGGCACAAGTGTCAAGCCAGTCTTTTCTGTTTTACCAATTAACTCAGCAATTTCTGATTTCTTGAGAAGTAGTTTTCTGCTACGGGTTGATTCATAATCTTTTGGAGAATTGTTTGATTGATATGGGGGAATATTGGCGTTTAGCAAATATACTTCACCACCACGAACTACAACAAAAGCGCCAATTAAAGACGCTGATCCTTTTCGAATAGACTTAACCTCAAATCCTAAAAGTTGCACGCCAGCCACATATGTTTCAATGATTTCATAATCAAATGAAGCTTTTTTGTTTATGCTTAAAATGTTTCCTGTTTTATCTTGCATCATCTATTAAGAATAGACCAAAGATTTACTTTACGCTATTCTTAATATGTTTGAATAAATTTCATGTCAAAATCAAAAGCTGGTTTAATAAAATTATCTCCTTCATCCCTTTCTCTCTATCGAGATTGTTCGAGATGTTTTTGGCTTCAGTTTAACGAAGAAATAAAGCGCCCATCTGGACCTATGTCAACGCTCCCAAATGGAGTGGACTATACGCTTAAAAACTATTTTGATTATTTTAGAAAAAATGGAGGTTCCCCACCGTTTTTAGATGAAAAATTTAAAAAAATAAAAGTAAAACTTTTGTCTAATGAGGCACTTATTGCAAAATTTCGCTCGAGAACTTTTGGTATTTTAGATAAAGAAACTAACGCCTACTTTCAGGGAATGTTAGATGATGCATTAGAGCTTGAAGATGGGTCTATAGTGCCACTCGATAACAAGACAAAGGGTTTTCCACCTGGCGAGCCACATCCATCTTATGCATATCAAATGAGTGCATATGCTTTGTTTTTAAGAGAGAATGATATTAAAACTGAAAATATAGCTTATTTAGTTTATTGGTATCTGGACCATAAGAATATGGATATTAAAAATCCCTTAGCGTTTAATATTTCAATTTATAAAGTTAATACAGACCCAGACAGTGTGCTAAAAACTTTTCGAGAGGCCGTCCTAACACTACGAGAGCCATTACCACCAGTAAACAAAAGATGCGAATTTTGTTTATATAGAGAATTTAGCAACCATCATGATTAAAATTTAAAAAAGAGCCTAGTTGGCTCTTTTGATTTTGTACCATATTAAGCTGACAGTGCTCGAGTTGCAAAATATTCTCGCATTAATTTTTGCGAGCGACACGCTTCATAATAGGTGTGTCCTTTGTCGCGTGAGGTAAATATAAAAGGTTTAAGTCCTGCGAATTTCATCAAGTACCAAACCAAAAGTCTGCCAGTTCTGCCGTTACCGTCAATAAATGGATGAATGCGCTCGTATCTAAAGTGGAAATCGGCGATTTTTTCTACGATACCATGCTCGTCGCTTTTTCTAAGTAGTCCTGTTTTATTTTTTTCTTTAAGCTGAAATTTTTCAATTCTTTCAATTAGCTTAGCCATCTCGTCTCTGATTAAGCGATGATCAAGTCCGAAGCGCGTCCCAATTTTTACCGGTTTATTTCTATATTTACCAATTAAATTTTCTGAAATTAAAATATCAGAAAAATATTCGTTTTGTTCATCTATGATATATCTATGAATTTGAAAAAGAACTATCTCGCTAAAACGAATATCTTTATCTAGACAATATTCTAAAAATAATAATGCCCCTACATGACCAAGTTTATAGCGCATTTTAATCCATTCTCTTATTGCCTCAATTTTAATATCAACATCTTCAATTAAGTTAGATTCATGAATAAATTTTGCTGCCAAATTTATTCGCACGAGGTCTTGGAATTTCACTGGGTTATACTCCTTTTTTGTGAACTGTTAATTATATTAGCACAGTTTTTTTGGTTTACAATCGCACTTATTTAATTTCAAAATACAGGTTACAATAGTTTTATGCGCACAAAGATAATTGATTTACTAAGAAAAGCCATATTAGAAAATGTTAGTATATTAGTTTCTTCGCAAGAAAATATTGCTTTTGGACATTATTCTACTAATGTTTCTTTCGAGCTCTCGAAAATATGGAAAATGTCACCAATTGAAGTTGCCAAAAAACTTAAAGAGGAGATTTCTGCGAAAGACACTAGTGGGTTGTTCGATAAAATTGATGTCGCAAATCCAGGGTTTATTAATTTTTGGCTTTCTAAGAAAACGATTCAGGCTGAATTTAATGAGATTTTAAAGGATAAAGATAAATATGGTAAATCTAAATTAAAATCTAAAGAGAAAATCCAAGTTGAATTTATTTCAGCAAATCCTACTGGTCCACTCACAATGGCAAATGGACGCGGAGGTTTTTTGGGCGATGTTCTTTCAAATGTTTTAGAATTTACCGGACAAAAAATTGAGAGAGAATATTATGTAAATGATACTGGAAATCAGATTATAACTTTAGGAAAATCACTTTTATCTGCGGTTGGCTTAATCGCAGGTGATGAAAAATTCTACCAAGGTCATTATATAAAAACTTGGGCTTCTAAAAATAAAACATTTATAAGAAAGAACCAGAAAGACCCAATTACTATTGGTAAAAAAGCTGGTAAAGATTTGCTTTCTGATATTAAAAAAATAATTGAGAAAAAATCTGGTATTCATTTTGATCGCTATACTTCAGAGGATAAAAATATTCACAAGAAGAATTTTATTAAAAATACCATCGCTATTTTTGACTTAAAAGAACTTACATATAAAAAAGATGGTGCGGTTTGGCTTAAAACAACGCATTTTGGCGATGACAAGGATAGAGTTTTAATTACAAGCGATGCGTTTCCCACTTATTTTCTTGCCGACTCTGGTCATATGTTAGAAACAAAAACTAGGGGTTTTATTAAAAAGATTTTAATTTTGGGACCAGATCACTATGGCTATGTGAGTAGAATTAAAGCCTCCGCCACTATATTGGGACTCGAGAGTCTTGATATATTGGTAACCCAAGCAGTAAGGGTTATTAAGGATGGCGTTGAAGTAAAGATGTCAAAACGCAAAGGAGAATTTATAACTTTTGAGGAAGTAATAAGTGAAGTTGGAGTAGATGCCACAAGATTTTTCTTTTTAATGCATGCGCCAGAAAGTCATATGGATTTTGATTTGAAACTCGCTAAAGAGCGCTCTGTTAAAAACCCTGTTTATTATGTTCAATACGCTTATGTCAGATGTGGTGCAATATTGCAAAAAGCCAAAAAGCAAAAATTAGATAAAAAAAATCTAAAGCTCAATTTAAGCCTCTTGAATTCAGAGGCAAGCTTAAGACTTATTCGCGAACTTACGAAATTTAAAGAGGTGGTTCTAGGCACAGCAGAAGACTATCAAGTGCACAGACTTACGCGCTATGCAAGTGAACTTTCGCACGCTCTTCATAACTTCTACGAGAAAGAAAGGATAATGGGAGAAAAAGATAAAAATTTAGCTTTACTTAGATTAAAACTTGTAGAAGCAACCCAAACAATTTTAAGTAACACACTTGATTTGCTTGGCATTGCTAAGCCAAAAAAGATGTAGTATAGTTCGGACGGTTTTTATTATCTGATGGAGGTAGTGGTGGCGACAAATTCAAAACCTTGTCTGATTGTGTACTTCTATAAAGTTTTAAGGAAAAGGAAAGGAAATCTTTATGATGATGCTGGGGTTGTTATTCCTTCCGAGGTAATATCATTTAGCGATAAACATTATATAAAATTTCGTGATGGATTTGAGCTGATAGTTCAAGAAGATTATTTTGAGATTATTTATCCGGGCACCTCTCTTGTTTTTTCAGAGGGAAGAGTTCAGAATATTTTAGTAAATTATCCAAACCGCAAGTAGCGGTTTTTATTTTAGAAAAACCAAGATAGACAATTTACTGTAGGGATTGTTTTATAAAAAGCTCTATTTGTTCGTAATTCTGAGCTACTACAATTGAAATTAGAACTATTAAAAATGCAATAAATTTTTTTCTGTTAAATTTCTCTTTAAGAAAAAGAAGCGCTCCGATATACGCAAGCAATGGTTGTAAGTTAAAAATTAGAGTAGTACGGATTATGCCTAATTTGCTGTAGCTAACAAAAAACAAAATAGAACTTAAAGTAAGAACTGCTCCTGTAAAAAAAATTGCAAAAAAAGACCGCACTGGAACACGCCTTAGTGTGTCTGCATACATATAACCCAGAATTGGAACTATAATAATTTCACGCACAAACTGAAGTGAAATCGGGTCCCACATAAGAAATATTTCTTTAAAAGCAATCGCCTCTATCGGCGCAATAATCAATAACCACAAAAGGTAAGGATAAGTTCTTTTCCTAACAAATGGATGTCCTTTTTTCCAGTGTGACCATATTACAGCTAGCGATGCTATTATTGCAGAAATAAGAACTGGCAAACTTCGTTCATCGGTGTAAAAAATATACGAAGTAGCTATAACTGGAATATATGATAATAAACCCACCGTTTCCATTTCAGTTAACAAGTCGTGCTTAAGCGCATGAAAATAAAGTAGGTTTGAAGTTAGAATCGCGATTGTCGTAAAAATCAAGAGAAAGCCAGCATAGCCATAAAACAACTCGGACACTATTGGCTTGCCTACGAAAATAAATGCTATACCTGCTACAAAAAGTGCGGCAAGAAATGATATTATAGAATAGTTTTTGTATGTGATGCCTTTTCCGCCAAGAAGAATTTTATCTACAATAATTGCTCCAGAGCCAAGTAGCGCACCTAAAAATGGAATAAGAAAATTCATCCCGTACGAAATAGAACACGAACTAATGATTTATTTTTTCGCGTAATATTATGTTTAATAATAAAGATGGTAGATATGTTATGTTTAAATTTGTGTTCGTGATTTCGTACGGGATTCATAAGTTTATTATAGCATGCGTTTCACAAAATGGTGGATTTTCTGTAGAATGTAACGATAGACCTGTTCCATAATAATTCTCTACTACAATTTCCATATTTTGGCTCCAGTTTTGTAAAAATTTCTTGAAGTATATTCTATATACATTCTCGAAATTTTTACTTCACTTCGCTCAAAATCTGGAACTCTCGCTACGAAAATTATTGCGGAACAGGCCTAATAACTCTTTGATTAGTAAATTTGTAAAATATGTTAAAAAATCTAAAAGAATTTAAACTAGCAGACATTGAAGAAAAAGTCTTAGAATATTGGAAAACGAATCAAATTTTCGAGAAAACTTTAAAGACCAAAGAGAAGGGAGAAAGATTTGTTTTTTACGAAGGTCCTCCAACAGCCAATGGAAGGCCAGGTATTCATCATATATTGGGCCGTGTTTTTAAAGATATTATACTTAGATATAAAACTATGCGTGGTTATTATGTTCCGCGCCGTGCTGGCTGGGATACTCATGGCCTCCCCGTGGAAATAGAAGTTGAAAAAGAATTAGGAATTAAGAACAAAAAAGATATTGAACAGTTCGGCATAGGATTATTTAATCAAAAAGCTAAAGAAGTTGTTTGGAAATATAAAGATGAGTGGGAAAAAATGACTAATCGTATAGGATTTTGGTTGGATTTAAAAAACGCCTATGCTACTTATGAAAATTATTATATTGAATCGCTTTGGTGGGTTTTGTCGCAAATATCAAATAAAGGTTTATTACGCAAAGATTATAAAGTTGTTCCATATTGTCCAAGGTGTCAAACGGTTTTAGCGAGTCATGAGTTGGGTCAACCTGGTGTATATAAAAAAGTTAAAGACCCATCAATTTACATAAAGTTCAAAATAAAAAATAAAACAAACGAATACTTATTGGTTTGGACTACAACGCCATGGACACTTCCAGCTAATGTTGCTATCGCAGTTAATTCTGGAGTTACATATACAAAGTACGCTATAAAAAAATCTTTTTCGACTGGCGCTAAGCTGGAATATATTTGGTCTATAAATCCTCCTCCCACGAAAGAAGATTACAGCATAGAAGCTGTCGAGAAAATATCTGGTAAAAAATTGATTGGTCTTGAATACGAACCATTGTATAAAACTTCGCACAATAAGCTATCAAGCGATAATTCTTATCGCGTCTATAGCGCTGATTTTGTTTTAGTAGAAGATGGCACAGGTTTTGTTCATATCGCGCCAGCTTTTGGTGTCGATGATTTTAATTTGATTAAATCATCTGTGGATAGTTTTTCATATCAAAATATTCCAGTGACAGTTGATGACGATGGTAATATGGTAGCTGGATTCCCAGGAGCGCATAAATTTATCAAAAGCGCAGACAATGATATCATTGCTGACTTAGAAAAAAGGGGATTGATGTATAAGTCAGAGAAACAAGAACATGAATATCCTTTTTGCTGGAGATGTTCTACTCCGCTTATTTATTTTGCTAGAACAGCATGGTTTATAGAAGTTTCTAAGCTCCGACCACAACTTCTATCTTCCAATAAAAAAATTAATTGGATACCAGAGCACATAAAAGAAGGGCGTTTTGGAGAATGGATTAAAGAAGCAAAAGATTGGGCTATTTCAAGACAGCGTTATTGGGGTACACCGCTTCCTGTTTGGTCTTGTGAGGATTGTGGAATTGAAAATGTAATACAAGGTTTATCGGAGTTAAACGAGCATGATTATTATGGTAATGAATTTATGCTACAGCGCCATACAGAAGCATTACACAATGTTAAGGATATTGTGGCATCTGGCCCAAAGGGGAAAATAGAACCACTTACAGAAAAAGGTAAAAAAGAAGCAATCGAAATTGCTAAAAAGTTAAAGGGAAAAATTGATGTGATTTATTCATCTCCCTATAAGCGCGCACTAGAGCTAGCCAAAGAAATAGGAAAAGCATCAGATATAAAAGTTATTGTAGATAAAAGAATAGAAGAAGCAAATGCTGGAATATTCAATGAAAAACCAACCAAAGAACACAAAGCTTTCTTTGATTCACCGTCTGAAGAATTTACAAAAACACCGCCTGGGGGAGAAAATTTAACTGATATAAAAAAGAGAGTATTTGGATTTATTAGAGAAATTAATAAGCTCCATGTTAATAAGCGCATTCTAATAGTTAGTCACGGAGATCCACTGTGGATGATGGAGGGTGCTATGAAAAATTTTTCTAATGAAGAAATGTTGGCTATGGATTATATTCGGGTTGGTGAGTCGCGTAAAGTAAAATTAAATAATTGGCCATATAACACACAGGGCGAGCTTGATATGCACCGCCCCTTCATAGATGAAGTAGTATTAAAATGTAAAAAGTGTAATGGAAAGATGATGCGAATAAAAGAAGTTGCCGATGTTTGGTTTGATTCTGGCGCAATGCCACTTGCATCAGCCCATTATCCGTTTGCAGTTGATAATAAATACAAAAAAAGTAATCCATTGGTTAAAGACGATAGACGACTAGGATTAAAAGAATTTCCATACCCAGCTGATTTTATTTGTGAAGCAATCGATCAAACGCGCGGTTGGTTTTATACGCTCCTTACGGTTGGGACGCTACTGGGACATAAAGAGCCACCATTTAAAAATGTGATTTGTCTTGGACTTATTAATGATAAATTTGGGCAAAAAATGTCGAAGTCTAAGGGCAATGTTGTAAATCCCTGGGATGTAATTGCTAAATATGGTGTTGATGCTATTAGGTGGTATTTTTATACAATCAATGCCCCAGGAGAAACAAAAAACTTTGATGAAATTGATATTAAAAAAGTTCAAAATAGAGTTTTTAATATTTTGTATAATTCTTTTGTTTTTTATGAAATGTACGCAGATAAGAGTCCAATCCCTGTATTTAAAAATTTAAAATCAAAACATATTTTAGATAAGTGGATTTTGGCAAGTTTAAACAAAACAATATTGAAAGTTACAGAAGAATTAGAAAAATATGAAGTTGGCAATGCAGCAAAAGCAATTGAAGAACTGATAGATAATTTATCAAGATGGTACATAAGGCGTTCTCGTCGTCGTCTCCAGAGGCCAGAAGATAATAATGATTTTAAGGATTGTTCGGCAACTTTGGGCTTTGCAATTTTAGAAATTGCAAAACTTATGGCCCCATTCGCTCCATTTTTTGGAGAATCAATCTATAAGTCTTTGAATTTAAGTGGGGAGCATAAAGATTCAATTCATATTGAGGATTGGCCAGTGGTAAGTAAAAAACATATTGATAATAACTTGCTTGAAAATATGCATTGGGTGCGATCTCTCGCAACCGAAGCATTAGCGAAGCGCGCAGAGGCTGGAATAAAAGTTAGACAACCACTTTCGGTTCTTTATATTTCTAAAAAATCTGATGCTTCGAAGATTGTAAAAGAAAAAGAACTTATTAGTATTCTGAAAGAAGAAATTAATGTTAAAGAAATAAAAATTTCCGACACACTTAAAGATGTGAGTGTTGAATTAGATACAAAAATTACACCTGAGCTTCGCGAAGAAGGAATACTTCGAGAATTTATAAGGCTTGTGCAAGAATTAAGACAAAAAGCTGAATTGCAACCAAAAAATAAAATAGAAATCTATTTAGATTCAAAGCAATTCGGAGGTATTATTGAACGTCATAGTGAAGAATTTATTAAGCAGGTGGGTGCTACAAAACTTAATTTAAAGCGCACGAATAAAATTGATGCAGAAATAGAGACTAAAATCGAAGAAAGCGATGTGTGGGTGGGATTAAAAAGTCATTAGATTAAAATTAAGCAAACTAGTGATATAATAATTTTATGCACGAAGAACTTAAAAAAATTGGTTTATCTGAAAATGAAGCAAGGGTATATCTAGCGCTTTTAGAAATTGGCAGCGCTACGGCAGATGAGGTAGCAAAAAAGGCTGGAGTAAAAAGACCAACAACTTATGTTCAACTTGAAGCACTCATGAAAATGGGGCTTGTTTCCAGTTTCGAAAAAATTATAAAAAAGGGCGGAGCTGGCAAAACTTATTTCCGGGCTGAAGATCCTGATCATTTACAAAAAATTGTTGAGAACGAAAATGCTAAGGCTAAAGAGCGTGCATCAACACTAAAAAATAATCTCCCAGAGCTTTCAAATTTATTTAAACTTTCTGGTACGCGTCCCAAGGTTAGATTTTTTGAGGGCAAGGAAGGATTGCAAACAATGCAGGACGAAGCTCTTAAGATGAAAAATAAACAAATTATATCAATTGCAGATGTTGATGGTATTTTAAAAATTTTTCCTAATCATCCAGAAAAGCATGCGCCACGCCGAGTGCAAAAAGGTATTAAATCAAGACTCATTTACACTAGTAGTAAGGGGGATATCTTAGGCAGAGAAAATAAAGCGTTGCTTCGCGAAACAAGATTTATTCCAGTAGAACAATTTCCGTTTACCTGTGATTTAGCTATTTATGACGATGTTATGAGTATTTCAGCTTTTCGTGATAAGTCAGCTGGTGTTTTAATAGAAGACAGAGATATTGCGAATTCAATGCGAGCACTTTTTGAGCTTTTGTGGAAGAAATTAAATTAAGTTAGCTTTTATGGTTGTTACAATCCAAAGAATAAATTCTTTGGATTTTTTAATTTTGATTAAAAATTAGCATTAAAGTTGTAGGCTAAAATAAAAAGTGGAGGCTTGCCACATGGTGGTGCCTCCGGAAGTTGATATATTTAATTATATCGGAATGCCTATTGAACTGACTTTTTTTGGTTGCTGTTCTCTGGCCTAGCAGACTATGTGATTGCAAAAGAGACCACAGAATTGAGTTGCTTTAGATACCTGATCCGCCTAGCTTCATTTGGCACCTCCTTAGCCCCACCTCGACTTAGTCGAGGGTTGCGCAGACTCTGAACATAGCTTGGCCCAAACAAAAACCAGAATAGCCACATTCGAGCAGATTGTAACATATAATTTACTTTTAGTCAAGTATATTAAAAACTAAGTCTATCTATTTTGACATAGTAATAAAGAGTAATTTTCTTATAAAATATAGTAAATAAGGCTTATTTTAGCGGTTTGTCACCGACACTTGACAAATACATAAAAATCGAGTATAATGACCGCAGAAAATAAATATGGGGTGCAGATATGATGATTGGTCGTAACTACAAAATAACAGACCTAAACATATCTCTCCCGCCTCCTTTAGGGGAGGCCATAGAAAAAAGTTTAGCATAGTTATAAATAGTAATTTGAACTTTTGCTGTGGTCTCTCCTTAAGGAATCACGCCCTGTAAAATCCTGACTAGAAATAGCAGGTTAGGGTTGAAATCGGAGGTCGAATGTTCTTTAAACCATTCTATGTTTACTGTGAGGAATGCGGACATCGAAATCGTCCGCATCGCTCACCGCGAGAGGGCATTCGTCTTGCTCTCTTGGGTCAGGTCGGCAAGTGCAAGGGCTGTAAAGCTACCTTGCAAGTGAATCTTCCGGACCGTCCGCTGGTCCAAAAGGTTCGCGCCGAACTCGCCCAGCTGGGACTCCCAGTTCGTAAGGAGCCCCAGCTCGCGATGTAGGTTTCTCGTTATCCGGAAAAACGAGTGTCCCGCCCGAGACAAAATTCGGGTTTCTGTTAAAGCATTTCAAGATTGGAATGTTTTAACAGGAAAACATTTTGTTTTCTGAAAGTTCTTCGAGAATGGATTTATAATTCACAACTAACCCTCAGATGGCTCTGAGGCATGAAAGGAGGTGAATTATGCAAGTTCGCGTGCAAGGCTGGGCAACTCCGCGCTCGATACTGGAGGAGAATGGCAACATTCTTTTCGAAGTAGCCGAAGCGGATGGTTGTCCTACCTGCCAGAGGCGGATTGCGCATGTGCGTCGGACGCTTGCGGCTAAGAATATTAGCGCAGACTTCCGAGCTATGTCATCCGCCTACAGCGACCGTTGTCTGTACGTGGTTCTTGGCGCTCCACCGCAAGGTGTTGATGTTAAGGATTACGTCGGACAAATACTTGACCTGAGTATCGGTTAAGGGTTGCTCTGGCCGTTTGCGCAGACGTAAGTGGGGATTCATGCAAAAGTTCTGCATTAGCAGAACATAAAAGTTCTAGCCAAACTTTTTGATAAGCATGAGCGAGACCACAGCGTAGGGTTTAAGGAGACCTTAAAACTCCTTTCTGTCTACGAGTGTATGCTCGTACTGATGAGTCCTTCGACAAGCTCAGGACGAAACAGAAAAGTTCTTCGCTAAATTTTTTAAGTAGGTATGTAAATCATCTGTACAGAAATTAGGGTAGCCTTCGTTTAAAGCTATGGCTTACCGAAGAAAAATCTTAATTCCTGTACAGATGGACGCGCGCAGCCATCCGGGTACGGGGTCACAGGGGAAAATCCCATGTGTTCAGCAGAGGTCTGCATACGAGTTTGGCCACTCGATGCAGAATGTAGGCGGTTCGCTGCCATGCCGATTCGTTCAGGACGATAGGCTTGCTCGCCCGGGTCGGGTGAGGGGTCCATTCCGGACTCAAAGCGAACGAGCAGGATAACGGAGTGCTAAACGACTCCAAATCCTTCCTGCTCCCAGGTGCCTGACCTGGATTGCGCGCGCTGTTTTGGGGAAAGGTTTTCAGCAAAAACCTACCACCGAGAGGGCAGAAGCCAGCTGTGAAGGGCCGATCCCCCTCTCGGACTCAAAAAAAAGCAGAACCGTTTTCGGGTTTATAGCCGGAGAAAAACCCGTTTTCCCGAGGGAGCGAGCCGAGCAAGAAATTGCCGGTCGACTCTCTCGGGTTCCTTTCAAAATATTTAACTCAATAAATATTTTGAAAGGAAGCAATGACAGCACATCAAAAACCAATAACAGCTCAAATAAAAATTTGAGCGAGGAGAAAAGAGTATGAGAGATTTTTTCGAAGCATGGGGAAGATATCTTTTCTTTCCTCCCAGAGGTCTCTGGACGATTGGGTTTCTCGTCCTTGTGTTCCTCTCTGTGGTTCCGGGACTTGGAATTGTGGCTGTAAACCACATAACTCCACTCCTCGAGCACATTTTGAACTACGTGGTGATTCTTGGGATCATCTACGTAGGTTTCCAGATGATGGTTCAAGGATTGAAGAGTGGCGGTGGCAAGAGTCGCAAGCGTCGCAAATAGAAATCTACGGGTGGTTGGTTGCGCAGCCAATCCAAACCGTGCCAACCCTTGCGATGAAATGAGAGGAGTTAGGCAGTGGAGGCATCTGTGTGCATTTTGCAAGATTCACACGGTAACCACTGTCAACCGCAACTACTTGATTGCAATCAAGTATGCGGACTGCGCGATTTATACCCCGAGTGACACATCAGAGAAATCGCATCTCTGTTTTGTCCCTCGGGCTTCTTTTAAAGTTCATGTTTAAATGTGGATTTTGAAAGGGAGAGACTATAGCTAGTAGAAAAACTAATGAAGGGTAACCTTCGCTAAAGCTACGACTTACCGAAGGAGGAAAAGTGAAAAAAGTAAAAGCAAAGAATCCGCTTGCAATGATGCGTGTTCCACTACCAAGACAAACTGGTGGATATCATTCCACTAAGAAAGGAAAGCACGGCTATGACCGCAGACAAGAAAAGCGCGAACTTCACCGGATCGCCCAGAACAACTGAGGCGGTCTTTTTTTGTAACTAAATTGCTGTTATTCGTTATATAATAGCTATATGGCTAAAAAGAAAATAACTTACAGCGAATTTAAAGATGGAATCACAGTAATTACTAGATATTTAAAACCCTATCAAAAAAAGATAGTTATTTTAGTTGTAGTAAGTGTAATTTCTGCTATTGGTAGCGCAATTGTTCCTTATTTAGTAGGAAAATACTTCGATGCTCTTCTTGGAAATGTTTTGCCGTTTGTATTTTTTGGATATCCCGTTTCGCCTCTTGTAGCCCTTTTGGTTATTTGGGCTATATTTAAAATTACAACAGATTTTGCCGAGCGTTATAAAAGTGTTGAGTCCGAAAGAATAAATGCCTTAGTAGAGAGCGATTATATTGTAGAGGGAATGACGCACCTTCTTAATTCTCCGCTTGGATTTCACAAGAAGCACAAAATGGGGGAGGTTATAAATCGTGTTGAGCGCGCTGCGGGAAGAATTAGTAATATCATAGGTCAAGTTATTATAAATCTTGCACCAGATATTTTTAGTGTAGTTATAGCTTTTTTTATTGTAATTTTTATTGATCCAATTTTAACAGCAGTGCTTTTTGGTGGACTTTTCATTTTTTTATTAGTTATAGTAATTGTTACGCCCAAATATACTGGAGTGCTTCAATCAATGAATAAAGCCTACAACAAGGCATATGGAGAGGCATATGATTCAGTAATAAATGTTTCTGCGGTAAAACAGGGAACTGCTGAAAATTTTGAAAAAAGAAAACTAGAAAAAAACTTTACATATGGAACAGTGCATTACTGGACAGAATATATAAAAGTTTTTTCAAACCTTAATTTATCTCAAAGATTAATTGTTACATTTACACAACTCTCTATTTTTGTTATTTCTGTGTTTTTTGTAAGCAGTGGGCGAATCACATTGGGAGAACTTGCCGCCTTTAATGGCTACGCTGCTATAATTTTCGGTCCTTTTTATCGCGTTGGGGCAAATTGGGATCTTATACAAAATGGCTTAATAGCAATTCAGAGGTCTGAAAAAATATTAGGAACAGCAGAGGAAGAGTATGTACCAAGCAATGCTTTTGTATTTTCTGATATTAAAGGAAATGTGGAATTTGAGAATGTAAGTTTTAAATATGGTAGGGGACAGAATTCAATTTTGCATGATATTACCTTTAAGGTTTCATCTGGTCAAATTGTTGCTTTGGTCGGAGAATCAGGAGTTGGTAAATCTACACTTACAGATTTAATGTCATATTATTATAAACCAACAAAAGGAAGAATTTTAATTGATCATCATGACATCTCGCGAGCCGACCTTATATCTTTGCGCTCGTTTATCGCAGTTGTTGCTCAGGAACCAATTTTATTTAACGAGACTATAAAAAATAATATTAAATATGGTTCTTTTGGTGCGAGTAATGAAAAAATGCTCGAGGCATCAAAGATGGCTCACGCAGATGAATTTATAAGTAAATTTCCTAAAAAATATAATCAAAGAGTTGGAGATAGAGGCATTAGGTTGTCGGCTGGTCAAAAACAGCGCATTGCAATTGCGAGAGCAATACTTCGAAATCCGCGGATTTTAATTTTAGACGAGCCCACTTCAGCACTTGATGCTAAGAATGAGAAATATATTACTGAATCACTCGAAAAACTTATGGAAGGGCGTACCACATTTATTATTGCTCATCGTTTGAGCACAGTTAGAAAAGCTGATTTAATACTAGTCTTAGATAAAGGAAAAATTATTGAGCGTGGAACACATAACGAGCTTATCAAAGTTAAAGATGGCTCATATAAAAAGTTATATGAGCTACAGATTGGATTAAAATAATTTTAAGCAGGTTCTTTTGGCATAACTTTTTCTTCTAATTGGCTAATTACTCGCGCTGCAAGTTCTGGTATTTTTTCCTTATCTAAGGCTTCTTCGTCTTCAAGATTGAGCCACGATGCTTCTATTTCAACATCAGATTTTTTTGATTGCCTATTATCTTTGGTATATTCATCGGCCATTGTTGCTCCCAATCGAATTTGAATAGGTTCTTTTCCTTCCCTCCGTACTTCTATAATGGCATCTGCCCCATGAAATGTATCAAGTGGAGTATCAACCGTTGTATAAAAACGAATCCTAGAATCATTAATGTCAGGATTTTTATTTTGACCCAAGGCCCTAGCTATTTCATGAGTGAGTTTAATTGAAAAAGGACGATATTTTCTTGGTTGAATTTTACTGACTAGACCCAATGCCTCCCTAAATGGCACATAACCAGATTGCTTATCTTTCACTCTTTCTAATTCCTCGCGATATTTAGGGTCGTCAACTCTTGGTAGTCCAAATAGATCTATTTCAAAATCTTTGCCAAACTTTTTTCCTTCTCCGCCCATTAGTTGTTCTCGCCTTTCTCCTATTCTCATAAATTTATTTTATTAACCCAATAGCTTTTTTAATCAACTTCATTTTTAGTTCGGCATTTTTCCGAGCTTTTTTTGCGCCTGCCGAAAAGGCTAATTTAGATTTTTTTGATAGCGCAGAGTTTTTATTGCGAAAAGGTTCTAGTTCTTTAGCAATCACATTAGTTAAAGCTTCTTTAAGTTGGCCATAATTTTTGCCACTAAATTCGGATTCAATTTTTTCTATTGGTTTATTGGTTATTCCATGATAAATACGAATTAAATTTGCTATGCCAGGTTTATTATCCTCATCGAGCTTAACTTCACTTTCAGAGTCTGTTACAGCGCGAGATATTTTTTTCTTAATTGTCTCTAGGTTATCGTCTAAAAACAAGCATCCCTCGGGGGAAGATTTTGACATTTTTTTTGCTGGGTCATTTAAACTCATAATGCGTGGAGTTGAGGTGTGAACTGGTTTTGGTTCTATAAAAACTTTTCCAAATTTATTATTAAATTTTTTCACTAACTCTCTTGTTAGTTCTAGGTGCTGGTCTTGGTCATTTCCAACGGGTACAAATTCTGCGTTATATAAAATAATGTCTGAGGCCATTAGTGTTGGATAGGTGAATAGTCCAACATTGGGGCTTAATACTGATTTATTTTGTCTTTCAATTACCTCACTATTCTCTATGTCGCCATCTACTGGCATATATTCCTCTGCAATTTTTCCTGACAATGATTTTGCATTAAACATCGCCTTTTCCTTGAACTGTGTCATGCGGATAAGTTCGCTAAATGGCGTTATGGTGTTTAATATCCATGCCAACTCTGTAGAATATGGCACTTCAGATTGTACAAAAAGGACAGACTTTTTTGGGTCCAAACCCGCTGCAAGATAATTACTCATTAATGCTGGTGTTTGAGATGGGTCAAATGGCTCGGTGAGAGCATGATAATCAGCAATAAAAAAATAACACTGATATTTGCCTGAGTTTTGTAAGACAACAAAGTTTTTTAGTGCTCCAAGATAGTTTCCAATGTGGAGCTTCCCAGAGGGTTGCATTCCGGATATTAAAATTGGTTTAGACATAAAATTATTATACTTCTACAATTAGTTTTTATCCAATCTGTTATAATTAACTTTATGAAGCAAAATGGATTTATAAATGTATTAATAGTTGTTTTGGGGGTAGTTTTGGTTGGGGTGGTTGGGTATGTAATGTTCACAGAAAGAGATAAAGCAATTCCCGATATACTCATGGAGCCTGGATTAAGTATGCCATCGCCATTAGTGTTAGCTACCGAGCCCTCAAGCTGGAAAATATATCTAAATAAAATAGCTGGATTTGAGTTTAGGTATCCATCAACTTTTAAAATCGAAGAGACTTTAAACGACAGTTATCATTGGAGGCTCATTGGGGACGGTAGCTTTTTTTGGATTAATTTTATAATGTTTGAAGATAGATCTCCAGAAAGTCTACTTGAGTGCGCAACTCCAAATAATCCAGCCTCAGGATGTAAAGGGGGAAATTTTGTTGCAAATGGGGTAACATACCAAACCATAAATTTTAGAAGTTCAGATGAACGAGGAATACCCTTGGGGTATGCCATGATGATTGCTGGTGAGCTCAGCGGAAAGACTATCTATGCGTATGCACACCTTGGAGTAGACAAGGTTATTGCAGATAAAGCATTGCAAGAGCTGAACATTATTTTCTCTACTTTTAAATTTATAAAATAAAAATTTGCTTAATAATATGAAAAAAAAGGGATTTGTAAATATTTTAGTAGTTAGTATGTTCATTGTTTTGGCTGTAGTTTCAGTGTGCGTTGCCTTGCTTAGAAATTCAATTAGATATGTTGAAGATGGGGCACCCTCCCCAATGAACTCGCCTAATTTGTCGGTTTTGACATCACCTTCGCCAGTCGCCATGGAGCTTCCCTGCGAGCCCGAGAAAGACGGAGAGGAAAGTGTTCCAATAATACATCAACTTTCAAGTTATTCAGGTACTGCTGGAACAAAATTAGAAATCAAGGGATGTTATTTTTCTGGATTTGAAGGAGATAAGAATGCATGGATTCAAAATGCATCTGGGGTAAAAGGATTGCTTAGGGGTAGTAATGACTCAACCGACAATCTTATAAAAGTTACTTTGGCTAGTTCTTTGTGTTCTCACGACACCTCTTATAGTGGATTGCCGTGCGATTCTTTTCTTAAATTAGTTCCAGGAAATTATAAAATTTATGTTGATCCTTGGGCGCAAAAGAGCAATGAAGTTAGTTTTGTAGTAACAGGAGAAACTACTCCCGTTAAAGTATATTTTCATAATACCAAAACCCAAGAAGCCAATTCTTGTGATGAAGTTACCTTGGTTACTAGAGTAATTGAAAAGACAGAGAAAATTGCTACGGCTGCAATTAGTGAATTGTTGAAGGGTCCTACTGTCGAAGAAAAAAAGGACGGTTTTATTACCAGCATTCCTTTTGGTAGCAAGCTTAATTCATTAGTAATAGTTAACGGAGAAGCGCGCGCAGATTTTAATTCAATAACAGAATCTGGTGGTGGATCTTGCAGTATGACAATGCGAGTAGCTCAAATAAAGGAAACACTATTACAATTTCCTACCCTAAAAAGCGTTAAGCTTTCTGTAGAAGGTAGGACTTTGGATATATTTCAGCCGTAAGTTATGGATAAGAAAATTATTTCTATGAAAACACAGGGTTTTGCAAACATATTAATGATTATTTTGGCTACAGTTTTGATTGGCGGAATCGGATATGTGGTTTTAGAAAAAAGCTCGTTGGTTGAGCGTTTTGGTTTAGTTGGACCAGCTATACCATCACCAACATCATCACCAACGACGTCGCTAACAGAAATAATGGCTGATGCAATTTTAGAGACTATAAACAAAAATACTGTGCAAATTACCAAAGAGCAGGTATGGAATGGATTTGATATGTACAATCGACAATTTAAAAACGGAGTAGCTGAGGGTGGCAAAGATTCTCTTGGAGATGAATTGCCTTATATTGGGTTGGGTTCCGGAGGTTCCGGTTCTTATGATGGTCTTATTTTTGCCGACTTGGATGGCGACAATCTTTTAGAAGCGCTTGTTCCGGGTAGGGTTGTTCGTGCTTCAAGCGGAGGCGAATTATATGTCTTTAAAAATTTTAATGGTATAGCAAAAATTGTAGATACAGTTGGATTTGGAAAACAAAATGGAAAAATAATCTCGATTTATAATAATACTTTTGTTGTATTAATTGAGGGGGTTGGTTACCCAACAATTAAAGAAACTTATAAATTTATAAGTGGTAAATTAGTTAAACAGGCTAAAACTGAAGCTGATATTGAATTGGCTAAGGAAGTGCTTGTTTCATATTTTAATCTTTTAAATGAGCGACAATACGCTGAAGCGCTGCAGTATCATGGGTCCGGATATGAATATCTCCAATATTGGAATCCTGATATGGACATTAACGATCATGTTGGGTTGATTAAATCAGGTTGTGAGGTTAATGGTTTGAATTGCTTAAAAATAAAAACAATTTTAAGTCAAAATGAGATTTCTCCAACTGAGTTTAGTTTTGTGATCCAGTTCGTCAACAAAGATGGAACTACTTTTGGTATTGGTCTTTGCTGTGGAGCTACAGAAGAGACGCCAGAGCCACCCAAAACAGATTTTAAATACACTGTTAAAAAAACTGGTACTAGTTTTTTGGTTGTAGATAGCCCTAGGTACACTCCCTAGAATATTGTTTTAATTCAAATAAAAAATAACGCAATTTAATTCGTTATTTTTTATGTCATTCATACTATAAGCTTTTCTCTAAACCTCTATTACGACTGGCAATATCATTGGCCTTCTGTGGGTTTTAGTAAACAAAAATTGTCCAATTTGGTCGCGCATTAAGGTTTTTAGGTAATCACCATCAATATGTTGTTCGCCCATTCGTCCAATCATAGCTCTGATGCGTTTTCGAATTTCATCTAGCATCTCTGCATTATCCTTAAGGTAAATAAATCCTCTAGAAATAATGTCAGGATTTTTTAATATTCTTCCCGAATGTTTGTCAATGGTAGCAATTACAACAACCATTCCTTCTGCGGCGAGCATTTTGCGGTCGCGAAGCACTATTTCACCAACATCTCCAATGCCCAAGCCATCTACCATTACATAAAAAGCGGGCACTTGTTCATTGCTTACTTTTACTTTATCTGGGCTCATTTCTGCAACTTGACCATTATCTAACATAATTACATTTTCTTTTGGAATACCAACTTCTTCGGCATATATGCCGGTGAGCGATCTCATAAAGTAATAGCCATGAACTGGAATTAAAAATTTCGGTTTGATAATTTCCATTACCAATTTTAAGTCTTCTTTTGGTGCATGACCTGAAGCATGAATATCTATTAGTCCAGAAGTATAAACAATAGCACCTTGGCGTGCCAAGTTGTCTCTTAGGTTTTGAACACTTCTTTCGTTGCCTGGAATAACAGAAGAAGAAAGAATAACTGTATCACCAGATTTAATTTGAACTTGTCTATGCTCGCCTGAGATAACACGCATTAAGCTGGCATTTGCTTCTCCTTGAGCTCCAGTTGAAAGGATTACAATCTTGTTGTCTCTGTATTTATGAAGGTCGTTTAGGGTAATAAGTGTGCCCTTAGGTGGTTTAATGTGACCAAGATTTTGAGCAATCTGTAAATTTTCTTGCATTGACCTTCCGCTTATTGCCACTACTCTGCCTAGTTTATGGGCTATTTCAATCATCTCGGCAATACGAGTTATCATAGAAGAAAATGTGCCAACAATAATTCTGCCTTCTGCTTTGCTAAATAGTTCTTCTAGATTTTTTTGAACCACTCTTTCTGAAGTTGAAAAACCAGTTTTTTGAGAATTTGTGCTGTCAATTAAAAAAGAATGAATTCCAAGCTTTCCAATGCGTTCATATTCTTCGGTGCCTTCTGCGACATTGTTATCGTCGTATGCAATTCTAAAGTCGGCAAAGTGTACAATATTTCCAACGGGAGTTTTAATTACAATTCCCATTGTTTCTGGAATTGTGTGTGCTACTCCAAAGAATTCCAAGTCAAAATATTTTCCAACGTTAACTTTATCTCGGTTTTTAATTAGATTGATATCAAGTTTGTGAGCATTGGGGAACTCCTGCTGGCGCTTTTTAGCCATCTCGGCAGTTAGGTCGGTCGTATAAATTGGTGGGTTGCCTAGCTTTTCTATTAGATATGGAATAGCTCCGATGTGGTCTAGATGGCCATGCGTAAGAACAATAGCTCTTATATTTTTTGCTTTAGGAACGAGATATTCTATATTCGGTAAAATAAAATCTATGCCAGGAGTTTCTTCTTCAGGGAATTGAATTCCCATATCTATGATTACAATCTCGTCCTTATATTCAAAGAAACACATATTGCGACCAACTTCTTCTAATCCGCCAAGGGGAATGTAGCGGAGCAAGTCGCTTTCGTCATTATGTATATTTTTAGTTGAGTTTGCATTTCCCGAAACAAATTTTCTTCCAGGGGCGCGAAAAGAAGGTCGTCTAGAGCGATTATCTCCAAAAGCGGGTCGGCGGGCACGCGTTTTGCTTTGGCTAGGTCTATCTGGGTGATTATTTTGACCTAGAGTTGAGCCTCTTCTTGTTGTAGTTGGTTGTCTTCGGCCTTTTGTTGTTTCGTGATTTTCGTCGGGTCTTCGTGGCGGGATTCTTTTTGGAGGTTGGTTTTTGGTTTCCATAAGTTTTTGTCTTTATAATGTTTATTGTCTTAAAATTAATATATTTTAGAGACTAATAATAATTTAATAATAATGAGTTACAATTTTAATAATATTTTTTTAATTTTATTTATTTTATTACCAATTAATTTTTGTGCCGCGGGTGGGATTTGAACCCACACATCCTTACGAATACATGGCCCTGAACCATGCGCGTCTGCCGTTTCGCCACCGCGGCAATAAGTATATGATAATTTGATTTTGTTATTTGTTTATTCTGATTTAGCTGGAGTTGTAGTTGCTTTTGGTGTGCTAACCCCACCATTTTCATTTTCTTGGTTTTGATCGTTTTTGTGTAACTTTAATGAATTTATGCTAGTTGAAGTTGTGCTAGTTGCCTTGGTGTTACTAAAAGATCTTTTTGTTTTTAAATACCAGGACCCAATTTTAAGAAGGCGGTCAGAGGGATTTGTTATTACAAGTTCATTTATTCCTTTTACTTTGGTGCTTGTTATAAATATGTAATTTGGAGAAAAAAGGAATATAGCTGGAATGTCTTGAATAATTTGTGATTGTAATTTTAATAAACGAGATAGACGACTTTCAGAATCGAAATCTTGACGAACTGATTCAAGTAGTGAGTCAACTGTTTTATTGCTATATAAACTTAAGTTTTGCCCGGGGTAGAAGCGCTCTTTTGTATGCCAAAATGATATTATGTCTGGATTTCTAGCAAGCGCGTTACCAAAAAGAATAGCATCATAATTACGAGTCTTAATTATTTCATCATTTATTAATGCAGGTTCAATTATTAATACTTCTATTTCTAAATTTAATTTTGACCAATTTTCTTTAATAATTTCACTAGAACTTACAAGAAAAGGCATATTAGGAACGACTAGCGTAATTTTTCCTCTAGTTCCATTTTTATCGATATTAATTCCGCCATCATCAAGTATTTGATTGGCTTTTTCGATATCATAACTTGAGAGAAGATCAATCTCTGGAGCTTTGACTCCACTATAAGGCAATGGTCCAGTTGGTTCAGTCGCACGCATATTAAATACTTTTTCAATAATTTCTTTTTTTGGTGTGGCATAATTTAATGCCTGGCGAACATTTTTATTTTTGAGCAATTCATTAGTGCTTTGATTTAAGAAAATTGCATAATAACTTGGCATGTGTAACTCGTGGGTATTATTAAATCGTGTTAATCGTGCTAAGTTACTTGGGCTAACTCCAGCCAATCCATCAATGCGCGCCATATTAAATGAAGAAATTGCACTTTCCTCATTTTTAAAAAATAATAATTCAATATTCTCAATATATGGTTTAGAACCAAAATAATTTTCATTCCTAGTGAGTTGGTAATCAGAAATAAAACCACTTTTTTCTTGTTCGTGGGATACCCATTTGTATGGTCCCGTTCCAATAGGTTGTAGGTTAAATGACGAAGACCTCCAGTTTGCAAGGGGGACATCTTCAAAAATATGCTTTGGTAAAATATATAATTGTTTTAGATTATCTTCAAAAAACGCGTATGGAGCAGATGTCGTGAGTTTTATTTCTAATTCGCTAAGTCTTTCAACTGAAATTCCATCCCAAGTAATACTGATTGGTGATCGTGATTCTCGGTCGTGAATTGATTGAATTGTAAAGATAACATCATCGGCAGTAAAAGGAATATTATCGTGCCACAGTACTCCTTCTTTGAGTCTTATATTCCAAACTAATTTATTGTCTGCAACTTTTACGCTCTCGCTAATGTCGAATAAGTTGCTATAAATTAGATTTATAATGTCTTTATCTACATCGCTTGTTGCAAGTACTGGATTTATAAAAACTGGTTGCTCAATTAAGCCTTCTTTATATGTGCCACCATATGCCGGAAGAACAAAAGTAATGCGTGTAAAAAAAAGAAATCCAAAAATTAATGAAGAGGTTACAAAAACTAAACCAGAACCCAAAACAATTTGTCGTTCTAGCTTAGTAAGCGATAAAAAAATTTTAAAAATGTTTTGAATCAAGCTATTTGTTTGATAATAAAATAAAGTTGAAGATTTTTTAGAGACATTTTAAATGATGTCTTAGTTTATATAAACTCAAAAAATCAGTAGTTCTGTTTTTTTGCAAAAACTGTGCTGGTTTTTGCTAAAGAACTATATCTATTCCGGCAAGATTTATTAATGAAAGTATAAGAAATAGTGTTACTAATACAATTGTTCCTCTAAAAATCATTTTTTCTAGACCTCGTCTTGTTTGGTAAAAACCACCTGCGTCGCCACCGCCCATTAATCCAGAGATACCAGAACTACGCTCCTGAAGTAATATCAGTATAATAATAGCTACGGCAATAATTAATTGAGCAACTGGGATTATATTCATTAGATATTTAATCTTGTAAACCTATTAGTCAGAACGAAATAATGATTTGGCGGCGAGATGTGTAATAAGGTTTACCGCGCTTATTATAAGCGTTGCATAAACAAGTGTTGTAGTATCTTGTATTGTAATGCTTGAATCTAAAATGTCAAGTATGTAGAGAATAATAGCATTTACAAGTATAATTCCGAGTCCAAGAGTTAGAAAAATTATAGGTCCAAGTATGAGCTTTAATATGGGCCGAACCGACATATTTAAGAGCGCAAATACGCCAGCAGTTATAATAAGGTCGGCAAAATCTGTAGAAATTGTAAAGCTAGGTATAAAATACAGAGCAGCAAGAAATGCTACTACATTAGAAAATATCGAAAAAATAAATAGCGCAATTAGATACATGTGGTATTAGTTTATTATATCAGATATGGATATAAACTTTGCCCCGTCATGTTTTCTGGTTTGGGAATTCCCATAAGTTCTAGAACAGTAGGCGCGATATCTGGTAGCATTCCAATTGTGGTTGATTCGCTCCTCGTAATTTCATCTTTGCTTTTCTCTCTCTCAAATTGTTTTCCCACAAGATATACAGGCACGGGACTTTCATTGTGTTTGGTTTCTGGTTGTCCACTTAATGGATCTATCATCTGTTCAGCGTTTCCATGGTCTGCAGTTATAAGCATCATTGAGTCATTTGCGAGTACCTCTTTAACTAAATCTCCAACTGCTTGGTCGAGCGCTTGAACTGCTTTTACCCCAGCTTCAAAGTTTCCAGTATGAGCAATCATATCTGCGTTTGCGTAATTGATTATTATTATATCGTAAATACCCTCCCTCATCGCGCTAATTGCGCGATTTGTTATTTCGCTTGCCATCATCTCTGGATGGTCGGCGTGACTTAGAACATTTTTACTATGAACTAATATTCGATATTCGTTATTAAAAGATGTTTCTTGATAGCCATTCATAAAGTAGGTAACATGTGCATATTTTTCTGTCTCAGCGATTCTAAGTTGAGTTTTTCCTGCGTCGGATAGTATTTTGCCTAAAGGATTTACAACATTTTCTGATGGAGATATAACCGGAATATTAAACTGGTCAGAATATCGAGTCATTGAGGCAAAAAAAGTATTTGGGAGTGGAACGGTTCTAAATCTTTTAAAATCTTTTTCTATAAAAGACGAGACAAGTTGTCTCATGCTATCTTCTCTGAAATTAAAAAATATAACCGCGTCGCCATCTTTTATTCCATGATTTTCTTTGCCCACAACCATTGGTTCAATGATGTCATCTCCATAAGAGTCTTTTTCAAAATAGTTTTTAAGAAATTCTTCTAAGTTTCCCACTAATTCTCCTTGTCCAGTCATTGCTTTATAAGCAGCTTCAGTTCTTTCCCAGTGGTTGTCGCGGTCCATCGCATAAAACCTGCCACTAATGCTTGCAATTTTATCTTGCGGAAGTTCTTTAACAAATTTTTTAATTGACTGTGGAGCGCTATCTTTACCATCCGAGAAAAGATGTAAATTTACTTTCGAAATATTTTCGCGTTCCGCAAACTCAAGTAGCGCCACAAGATGTTCGTATGCGGAATGCACCGTGCCAGTAGTTAAAAGGCCAATAAAATTTATTGAAGAATTATTTTTCTTTACATGTTCAGATGCAGACTTAAGAACTGGATTAGAAAAAAAATCGCCATTTCTAATTGAAAGTGAGATTCTGGGATAATGTTGATAAATTACACGACCTGCACCGATTGTTAAATGCCCCACTTCGCTGTTTCCTTCTTCGTTCCACGGCATGCCGACGGCAATACTCGAAGCCTGCACGGTGCCGGCTGGATAGTGGCTTTTAATATAGGTTAAGTTTTTTGGTTGTGCTACATAAATAGCATTTGTTGGCATTTGAGTGCCAACCCCGTAACCATCTAAAATTACCAAAAAGAAAGACTTTTTCATTAATTTATTTTAACACGCATTAGCTGTTTATTGTATGTTACAATTAATTTATGTTGAAAAATGAAGGCTTTGTGTCGATTGCATTATTTGCGTTTATAATAATTGTCGCTGCTGTCGGTGGAAGTTTTGGATTATATTATTTTAATAACGTGAATAGTATTGAAAACTTGTTTGAGTCTTATATGCCAAAGAATAGTTTAGAATCAAGTACAACACTAGAAGAATCAAGCAAAATAGACGAAATTGATAAAAGTTTAACTACGCCCATAATTCCGACTTCAACAATAACCCAAAATTTACCTAACGACTTTTCGGAATTAAAAAAAAGATGCGAATCTATAGCATATGACAAAGTTAAGTTACATTTTGAGGCAAAGATTAAAGCATTATTGGAATCAATTTATGTTAAGGGAAGCTATATGGAAGATAATAAAAAATGCTTAGGAGAATATTATTTCGTAGCCAGTTCTAATTTCAATGTAAGTGGAAGCGGGGTGTTTGATGTTGACGAAGGCAAAGAATTATTAAGTTCGTCATCTGGTGTAATTAACCTGATTCGTGATTATTCTGACAACTCAGAAATAAATTATAGCGAATACTCTATTCGCAAAAGTAAGTTACTTGGTAAAAATTTTGCTGATTGTGGTGAAGAAAATACTAGCGCGAGCACTAGCACGAGTAGCAAGTACACTTGTTTTGAAAAACAACTAAAAGAATGCCAACCGGCAAAATTTAGTTTAAGGTTTACAATGACGCCAGACGCTCCAAATATGTCAGTATATACAAGTGAAATAATGTGGAAAGAAGGAAGCGAGTGTTTAGTAAGAACAGTTTATAGCGAAGGTACATTAATTAATCTTGTTGGAAGTGATATGATTTGTGGTTTTACAGATAAGGAGATAGCAGATGGTAAACCAGCAGCAAACTGCAAGGGGCCGCTTTACTCTATATTTAAACCGAAGACTAACTGATTTTTATTTCTTGTAACAACAATATTTTAGTTGCTTATGCACGCCAATCCTTGTTCCTTTATGTTCTTTAGCGTAGAAGATCCAATACCATTGATGTTCGTTAGTTCATCAACAGAAGAAAATGTACTTGAACTTCTGTAGTCTATAATTTTTTCTGCAGTTTTTTCTCCTATATGAATTATTTTTGTGAGCTCTGATTTTGAAGCTGTATTGATGTTGATACAGGTTGGTGTGGGAGTAGTGATTAGAATCTGAGTCGTAGGCACTTTTATTTCGCTTGTGGTGAATTTAGTTAAATTACCCTTGGTTTGCCAGCTTAAATTAGCAAGCCGAACCATTGGTTTTTTTGTTTTGCCTGTGGTGAGCGAGTCCGAACCATTATCGCCGGCCGGCCAATTTGGATTTGCAGAAACTTCATCTATTAACTCACATTTGTTATTGAACAACCTTAAAACTTCATTTGAATTTTTGACGATGCCTATAAAAACAAAATCCGGAATAATGCCATCAATCTTTGTTTGTCTCGATATAGTATAGAATTGTTTATCTTTGCTTAGGATTTTTCCTTTAGGAATTGTTATGTGTAATTTTCCGCTTTGATTAATGATTTGCCAATGGGAAATATCTATTTCATTGGTGGATATTCTCTTTAAGGTAATCCATTCGTTTTTTGTATCTTCGTTATTTCCCATCCAAGCAATTTCGTTAAAAATTGCACCTGAGTGAGTTGGAGAATTTTTACTTTCAAATGAACATTTTTTAATTAGAGATGATGGAGTTCTATTTTCTCCTTCATTTAGCATTGAACTTCCTGTACCTTCTATTTTTGCGACTTGTTCTTTGTAAGAACCACTTAATAATTCTGATAGATAAGCAAAGAAGCTACCATCAATTTTGCGGATAGATACTACGATAAGGAAAAGTGCTATTAACGCGCCAATCATTACTTTAGATATATTTTGTTTCATTTGTGGTGGTATCCTATTCTTTTTTAATTACTTTTTCAAATTCTTGATTTGTTGATATTTGTCCGTAGAGCGAAATTCATAAATTAAATAAATTAGCATTCCATAATAAACAATAATAATTGGCCAGTTTAAATATGGATTTATAACTACTCCAAACTTTGAACATACGTCAATAACGAACAGAACATATTTTAATATTGGCGAAATAATAAGGGCAATTATAATTTCTAGGGTTACTGAAACAAAAGAAAGAGCGCCCATCAAAAAACCCATCCAAGTAAGAATTGGAATAACAGGAAGGACTAAAAGATTTGCCACAAGCGATATAAGTGAAAAGTTATCAAATTGCGTAATTAAGATTGGCGCTGTTGCAACTTGAGCCGAGACTGTCATTGCGAGCATTTCTTTCCAGTTTAAAAAACCTTTATTCTTATTAGAGTTGAATATAAAAAGTAAAATTGGTGTTAGGTATATTATCGCTATAACTGCCAAAAAAGATAATATAAATCCAATGTCATGCACTAATACTTTTGGATTAACTAGTATCATCGCAAATCCTGTAAAGGCAATTGCATTATATTGAAGATGGGGTCTACCAATTATGGTTCTCGACGCGCCAGCGATGATGCCCATAATGGAAGCTCTAACAGCCGATAGTTCAAAGCCTATCATTGCAGTAAAGCTAATAACTGCTAGCGAGGTTAAAAAGAAAGAATATTTCCTAGGTAATAAATAAGAAAAAAATACTAGAAAAAGCGTTGCAATAATTGTCATATTTAGCCCCGATATGGCTACCAAATGTCTTGTTCCGCTCAACGAGAATTTATCAATTAATTCTTTTGAGAAATTAGAAGTGACCCCGAGAGTTATTCCAGATAAAAATGCCGATTCGTCCTTTGGAAGTATTTTTTTAAACGATTCATCTATATAATTTTTTATATTAAATAGTGTTAGTAAAATAGGCGAGCCCTTTTTAGACCCAAGCAAGTTAATTTCAGGATAATCAGCTGTTCCATGTATTTTTTCTTTCGCTAAATAATTTCCAAAATAATCATCGGGAGGGGATTTAATTTTTCCAATTATTTGCAATTCATCTCCGTATGAATATTTTTGATCGAGTTTTGTTTTAACTAAAATTTCTGTATTTTTATATTTTGAGTTGCTTGGTGCTTTTAAATAAAAAGACTGATAATTCTCTTTAGCCTCTGGATTATTGTTTATGATGCCGTCGTAATCTTCTGCGTTTCTAATTAGTTTTAGATTATTATAATATCGGTAATCATCTATGAGGTAATAAAAACCACCAATTATTATAAGTAACGATATGAATATAATTGGTCGAAAGCCAAAATTGTATATAAGAGCTATAAGGGTGACTAAGGTCAGTTGTAGTATGTACCAGAAAGATATCTCTAGGCTAATAACTAAAACACCCAAAACGAAAAGCAGTGTAGAATAAAAAAATAACTTGTATGGGGGCATATATTAGACCTTTTGCACAATTTTTTTCTACTGCAATTTCCACATTTTGGCTATAGCATTGTAAAAATTTCTAGAAGTATATTTCATATACACCCTAAAATTTTTACTTCGCTTCGTTCAAAATCTGGAACTTTCGTTACGAAAAGAATCGCGCAAAAGGTCTATTGAAAATTACGCCCATCTTATATTTTACTTACCAATTTAGCAAGCTGTGAAAGAATGTGTTTTTATCCTTTATTTTTTTATACACATGCATCTTTTTTAAATAAGATATATAATAAACATATTATCGATAAAGGTACTTATTTATATTCGCTATAATTACGAAATTATAAATTGAAACACGCAACAAATAACTTATTGTTCAACAAAATAGTCTTTATTATTATTTTCGTTGTCTTAGTCTTGGGGATAAGCTCTCTTTAATATATCCAGCCAAAACTCTCTTCTTACTCAAATATCAGGTTTGGGTACAATTGCAGGTTATACCTTTAATGCAAGTACAGGGGCAGGTGTAGCAGCTCAAGTAAATATGGAGGGATTACCATCATTTTTTACTGGCTCAGGCGGTGGTTTTTACTACAATATGATAAATGCCACCGTAGGCAGATCTTATCGTATATCAGTTTCTGAACCCTTGCCGTCTGGATATAGCTGGGCACATCACTGTATCGGAGGTACACAAACTGGCCGTAGCCTCGATTGCTCTACCGGTTGGATATCCGGTGGTGTTGCATATGTTTCCGTTCCAACGGCAGGAGCAACTCTCAAATTACGCTGGAAGTTTACTCCCACAACACCAACTAATGTCCAACCCATAGGAACTTTCGATGGTGCAAGTTGTACAAATATACAAGGTTGGGCTTGCGACCAAACTAATTGGCCCACTGCACTAACAGTAAGGATTTATGATGGAGTTTATATATCTGGCAAACAACCAGTTGCTCAGGGTACAGCGAATCTTTCAAGAGAATCAGCGGTAGGCACTGTCTGCGGGAATGGAACGTCTAATCATGGTTTTTCTTTTACAACACCAACCGCACTCAAAGATAACTTCACTCACTATCTTTATGCGTATGCAGTAGATATAAATTCAGGACTCATTGCTAACAATTACTTAACTGGATCTCCAAAGAGTATAAAATGTGCAGGACCAGCACCAACTGACACAACACCTCCAACAATATCTTTTGCAAGTCCAGCATCAGGAGCCACCTTTGCACCCGGTCAAACAATTACAATAACTGCGAATGCATCAGATAATGTTGCCATCTCTAATGTGCTACTCAGTCCTAACGGACAGCTATTTCAAGAAACCAGAGATTACACATCACCATACTCACTATCTATTCCGGTAACAGCCACAACTCCTCAAGGTCAGCACTGTATATATGCAACCGCATATGACACTAATGGTAATAATAGAGTTGTCGGACCACACTGTTTCACCATAAGTTCAGGACCAACTGTAACGGGAGCCACAATAAATTCATCCTCAATAACTCCTGACGGCTTAACACAATATACTATGTCCGTATCCGCATCAGATCCGAACGGTAGCAGTGACATAGCAAGTCTCTATGAAATAATAAATCATCAAGGAACAAATAACGGACAGCACAGAGGCTACCTAATGTGGTCAACACAAAATTTCCCTCACGCTAATAATGCCTTCAGACAAGGCCCCATAACATGTTCAGGAGGAGGACAAGGTGCCTTATTTGACGGATACGGATCAATAAACATGAATTTAATTTCTTGCAGTACCACTGTATCGGGAAACTCAAGAACAGCAACATTTGTAGTGACATTTAGCCCCAGGTTTACAGCTCCTGTAACTAGCAACACTCTTTCTGGCTGGGTATCTGATGTAGCTAGAGCAGAAAATGGCTGGGCACAATTCAACACATTCTCTTTATCAAACCAAAAACCAACACTTAGATATGTAGCCGACTATGAACTCCCTACTGACATATCAGCATTTGCACCCGTATCAACATTTATAAGATATTGTGCAAATATAGCTACTCCTACAATTAGTACAACTGATCCTAAGATAGGCAGGGGAACAATAAATTTCACTGGAACCGATGACTGTGCCGGCAATGATTCACGCCACTACTACACCATAGCTAATACAAGTATCAGTATAGGCACTAGCACAACTCTTGAATACAAGATTCTTCCACAAAACGAAAACGGAAAGAATATTGCAGTGAGTTTTCAACTAGACGATGGAACATATCTTCACAACCTAGGCATATATGCTGAAGACGCAGTTCGCATGAGTCCCGAAGAACAAAGGAATCACGCAAATTTTAATATCAATGTCTGGAAAACAATCAAAGTAAATCTAGGGAAACTAAGTGGCAGAACCATCCAAAAGATTATTGTTGGCTATAACGATAATCAATTCTCCGATATTGGTGTAGTGTCCACAAGAATAGATGACATACTTATTTATGATAAGCCGATTGGGAGGAAGTATCCGCTAGGTACCAAGGCTATGTTAAAAACTAGTAACTCTGTGTTCTCGGGACCAAACGCAGTGCAGAATTTGGGAACGCAAAGCGAATTTGTCGAAGGTACTGTAATTGACGGACCCATTACTAATACAAATGGAACGATATATTGGAATATTAATTTTAATTCTGGTGTAGATGGGTGGGTTCCAGATAATTTACTTGGCTATACTGAAGCCCAAGTAAATCAAGCTGCGCTTGTTTCAGGAAATACTTGTTTTACCACAAAAGGAGACATTGATTGTTCGGGGGGCCAATCTCCAGTTTCGGTTACGGATGGAGTAAATATTTTAAGATGCGCCGCTGGTCTTGCGCCTTGTAGCTCAGGCACAATCGACCCAGATTTTATTGTTAAAGCTGACATGACATGTGATGGGCAGGTAACAGTTACAGATGGAGTAAAGGCGCTTCGAAAGGCAGCGGGACTCACAGTTTTTTTCCCTTGTCCTGACCCAGGCACATCCCCAGGCACCATTCAAGGTTTTATATTAAGTAAAGGAACTGGAGATGGCCTTAGCGCAACACTAACTTTGCAAAGCACAGGTGCAAGATATACAACAGTTAAGCCGAAATATTCATATTCAATTAGCGCTACAGGAAACCAAACTGTCAGCATTGAAATTCCACCAGGATATTCAAAAGCAGAATATAATTTATGTATTAATAGCGATGCATGCGTTAATATAAATCCATGGGTTACTGGAAATAGTGTCACAATAAGCGTTCCCTCGGGTGGCTTTGCCAGGCTTTGGTGGGCGCTTACTCCTAAGAATGTATTTTCATCCCCAGTTCCGCCACCAACTACTTTAGCTGGCGGCTGGACGTTCTGTGCAAATAATGGTCAAAACTGCGTGTTTACTGGCACTAAAGAAGTGAGATATGGAGCAAATGGTGTGTTTACCGACACAGCTAAAAATGGACTAAGAGCTTTTACTGGTGGCACAATGTGCGATACAAATGTTTTTAATGATCCGATTCCCGGTGTTGCAAAACAATGTCAATATAGAACAGGTAAGCTTCAGACAAACGCAAGAGTTGTGTCAATCTTTAAAAATCCAATTACAGTTCATAGTTCCGCCAATGGTCCGGTTCTAGGCAATCAGAGTTTAATTGCACAGGGAACTGTTATTGGCGGACCAACATCGTCTGGCGGAGCGCAGTGGTTAAATGTAAATTTTGATTCTGGTTTAGACGGCTGGGTGAAAGAATTGTATTTGTATTATGTTGACCAAACACAACTTACCGCTGGAATTAATGTTTTGCATGGCGGTTTGTATGCGACAAAAGGAGATGTGGATGATAGTGGTGGCAATAATCCATACTCCGAACCGAGAGAAGAAATTAGTATTATTGATGGAATTCTCGCTCTGAAATGTGCCGATGGTCAATTTCCGTGTGCTGCTGGGTCTGATAAATTTTATGCCTCTGATGTAGATTGTAATAATGTCGTAAATGGAGATGATGGAAATGCAATTTTAAATCTTGCCGCGCATAATCCGGTTGCGATTAAGATATATCAGTGTATTGAGGACAGTTATCGATCACTTGCCGGAGGATATCATCTTCGCGATAACAATGATTGCACATCACAAAATCCATTGACCGGAGGTTGCTCGTGCCCCGCCGGTTTTCGTGGCGTAAATTTTGCATCAGTTCGCGGAACAGATAAAGCATTTTTATCTCCCGGATTTGGAGCTGTAGAGGAATTAAAATCTGATTCTTTCTCTGGTAAGATATTAAATACTTATGGAGCGTTCGCAGATTTTCCAGATTTACCAGCATATATAGATCCATTTCTTGGTCTTCCTTCTCTTCCATCTGCTGAAAAAATTATTATTAATTTTGGTTTTTGGGGAATTAATCAAATAAATATTCTTCCGTTTGAACTTCCAGTTTCCAACCTAGTTCCAAGCCTAACTGTTACTTTTGAAATTCCTGGTATAACCGCCCCGATACCCTACGTGCAAATATTAATAATGTTAATAAAAACAGGAGTCACTGAACTTTTACAAGCATTAAAAGGACCATATACTCCAGGAAGTCCAGGTTTTGATTATATGTGTGTCAGAAATCAATATTCGAGTACTTATGGGTATCAGGGCGGATACTCGACACAGTGGATTTACGATGAAGCAGGAACTCAAAGAAACGATTTAACGACAAATGATTATTCTTGTCCTGCCGGCACGGTTAAAGATTTGGTTGGTAGGGGATTAAAGAAAAAAATTGTAGATCAAGATGACCAAAACTTTATGTATATTTGGTCATGTAGAAACCCAAATACTATGCTTGCTGGAACTAGTAGAGATTCATATGGTGGAATGTACCAAACAAACTTAGATGGAGATTGTATTACAGGAAATGTTATAGGAGATCAATCAATAACTGAAGCTTGGAGAACTGATTCTACTGGAGTCTTAACTTACAGGTCACTTTTGGGTAAGGCATATGGACTGCGAGGAGCCACAATTCAGTATTCTTGTTCTTGTAGGACTGGATATTTGCCAATACCAATTGCAAGTATGTCAGATTGGGATGAAAAACCAGGCATTTTATATCTTTGTTCTTTACCACCAGTTACTGAAGTGCATTCGCCAGCAGTTAGTGTTGATAAGGGATTAATAAGAGTTAGAATTACTGATGCTGGGAGTAATGGCGTTAGTGCTTCAGCAGGTCTTCAGAGCATTAAAACACAATCTACTCAACAAACAATGCCGGAAAATCGCTATTCAGTTGTTTGGAGTGATTTGCCAACCCCCATAGGTGGGACAGGTTATAGTTATGGCGCAATGCACTATCAACTTAGGATTGGTATGCCAAGGGGTTATACAAAAGCTGCAATGGCAATTTGCGAGAATGATGATACTTGTCCAAACGCCAGTACTAGATTCCAAGAAATGATTGTGAGCAATGATCATGATGCAACCGGTCAAGGATTGCGTGACGCTTTCTGGGATGTAGTTCTTAAAGCCGGAACCTATATGGATTTGTATGTTATATTGGCGCCTTAAATATTAATTCTTTGTATAAATGAATAAGCCCCGGAAGTTGCTCCGGGGCTTTTTGTTGCCTAGATTTTCTAACTGCTTGGTGTCGGCGTGGGTTATCTGCCTGGGTTAGCCTGCTCGGTCGGCGCGATGGCTTCTTCTGGGGTAGCTGGTTCTTCCCAGTGGATTTTCTCGCATTCGGCGTTCGCAGTGGGAGTGAAGTCGTTTGCTGCGAGGGGAAGGATACACATAAAAAAGTACCCCGGCAGATGAATGAGTACATCCAAAAATGTGGCCATTTTGGCCTCCCTTTCTTAGCTTTTTTAATTATACATCTTTTTTGCCAAAAAGTCAACTATGGGGTTTTGGTTTATTTTACCCAGCTTTTCTAGAGAATAATAAGCGTTGCAACTATGCCGTATACAACTATACTCACTGTATCTTGAATAACAGTAGCAATTGGTCCAGCGCCCACCGCTGGGTCCGAATGTTCCAATTGAAGAAGTCTTGCAACTGCAAGCGCGATTAGAGGTGCGACAGCTACAGCCACAAACATTCCTAGAGAAACTGCAAGCGCTAGTTCTAGAGAATTAAACATAAAAATAATTGTAGTAAAGGTGAGGGTGCTTGAAAGTAGTCCTAAAAATATCCCAAGCAAAGTTTCTTTTACTAAATATTTGTGAAAGTGCACAGCACCTTTCCCCAAGTCTCTAACATAAATATTTTGAGTTTGTGTGCCGACCGCATCAGCCATGTATACAATAAGGGGAATGAAAAATGCTATTTTTACATTTTCCAGAAGTACTTTTTCAAATTTGGAAGTAATAATTGAAAGTATAATACCCAAAATTAATCCAATTATTAATGATGGCAATCTCATTTCAAGCAAACGCTTTGTGGGAGTTGTATCGTCATCCGCGTATTGAATTTTATCTGGTTTATTTTCCATAGCTAGAATCTACATACTAAGTATACTCTGAAGTTTGTAAATTTAAACAATGCAATATTTTTTTAAGTAATTGATTTATGTCGTAAGTCGATGTAATATTTATTTAAAGTTAATGCGGGTCGCCCTTTGGGCGAGCTTCGCAAATAATAATTTTTGCGGGTATCGTATAGCGGCTATTATAGATCCTTGCCAAGGATCAGATAGGGGTTCGACTCCCCTTACCCGCTCCAGCAACGAAAATGACTTCTCAAGTTTATTGGTACACAACTAAAGAAATATCTTATTTGCCGAAACTTAATCGTCACGAGAAGGCGGAAGTAGTTATTGTGGGTGGTGGTATGGTGGGACTTTCTGCCGCCCAAAGAATCATTAATGAGGGTCACTCCGTGATTTTAATCGAAAAAGATTTTTGTGGTTCAGGGGCGAGTGGCAAAACTTCTGGATTCATAACTCCTGATTCAGAGATTGAACTAAGCGCCCTCGAGTCGAATTATGGTGTTCTAAAAGCCAAAAAAATATGGGAATTTGTATTATCTGGAGTTGAAATAATTCGTAGAAATATATTGAACTATAAGATTGATTGTGATTTTGAAATTCAAGATTCTTTATATATTGCTAATTCTAAATTGTCGCTAAAATATCCAAGCCATGAACATGATGTAAGACAAAAGCTCGGTTTTAAAAGTACACTCCACGATCCAGCTTCTATTAAAAATGTTATTGGATCCAGGGGGTTTAGTGGCGGTGTACAATATCCAAATACATTTGGAATTAATTCATTTCTCTATTGCCAGTCGCTTAAAAATATTTTAGTTGATCAAGGTGTAAGAGTTTATGAAAAAACCAGTGCATTAGAAATAAAAGAAGGAAATGTTAAAACTGAATTTGGATCAATAAGCGCCGATTTTATAATCGTATGCACCGATAGATTTATTCCAGAGCTTTTAAGTGTAAAAAAAGAAATATATCATGTTCAGACGTTTCTTGGTATTTCGAAGCCACTCGCTGACATTGAAGTAAATAAAATATTTCCAAAAAATAAAATGATGGTCTGGGATACTAATTTAGTTTATAATTATTTTAGGTTAACAGGAGAGAATCGTCTATTAATTGGCGGCGGAGATTTATTTTATACATACAAGCATAAAATTGCGGAGAATACCGAAAGATTTAAGCGGAGATTAACTAAATATATTAAAAACAAATTCCCATATATTACTATAGATTTAGAATATGTTTGGCCCGGGATGCTTGGGGTGAGCAAAGATCTACTACCTATTATGGGTTTTGACAGAAGCTCAAATAAAATTTGGCTTACCGGTGCGGCAACTGGATTGCCATGGGCTGCCACTTTGGGTTATTATGCTGCTGAAAAATTTCTTTCTGGTCGCAATGAATTTGACGATATATTTTCATGGGAAAGAAAATTTTTAATTAGTAATCGGCTACAAACAATTCTAACTACGCCCCCAACTTATGCTATATCGCATGGTATAACAGAATATTTTTAAAATTAATATAAATATATAAACTATATGAGCAAAAAAATCTTCATCATAATCTTTATAGCTGTTATTGTATCGTTTGTAGCATACTGGCTAATATCACCTATTTGGAGAAATGTGATATTAAATGAAGAGTTGCCTGGTGTTACTAACTTGATGATCAACGATAATTTTGAAGTTATGGATTCAACGACAAAAATAGATTTTGAAAAGCAAACCATGGACATGAAGAATAAAATGATGAAAGAAAATGATGCAATGCCAGCAGGTGGTACCACTATTTTCAGTCGAGCGAATATGGTTGCAAGGGCACATGAAGTATCTGGAGTGGCATTATTGGTTAAATCTGGTAATGAGACTTATCTACGCTTTGAAAATCTCAAGACCATCAACGGTCCTGACTTACGAATATACCTTTCATCTGGTCTTGATGCCAAGGATTTTATAGATCTTGGCCCAATTAGAGCGACTGAAGGAAGTGCGAACTATATTATTCATGCTGGCACTGATGTTAGTAAATATAAAAATGCCATGATATGGTGTCGAGCTTTTGGAGTCCTTTTTAGCTACGCGCAATTTTAGGTCTTTGGACTTTTATTTTTGCCATAGATCTATTACTTGGCTTTGCTTAAAAATCATTTAATGAAGACCCCTTCAAATACAATGTAAACATGGAAAGTTACACAGGTTTTATTTCCCAGAAAGTAATTCTATTAAATTGGGATACAGCGGTAAAGGATAATTAAAAATTATGGAAAAAGCTAAACAAAAAGAATCAATTGGAGAGGGGTGGCAAAATCCAGAAATTTTTGAACATTATAATACTGCAAGAAAACTTTTCAGAGATACTGCGAAAGATTTAATCGTTGATATATTTAAAGATGATGTTTCAGAGAGTGGGCCTATTGTTGAGCTTGGAAGTGGTGTGGGTGAATTGGAAAATCTTGTTTCGGAAAAATATGCCAATCGCTTGATTGGCCTAGAGAGAACAAAAAGGTTTGGTCAAATTAATAAGATGGTAAATAAGGATGCAAATCTTGTTGTCGGAGATATAGAACAGCTTCCAATACAAGATGAAGCAACCGATAGCGTTGTTTCATTTGCTGTTTTTGATACTCTTGATGATTTAGATAAATCGATGTCTGAAGTGAAAAGAGTTCTTAAGAGTAAAGGAAAATTTGTTCACATGATTGATCTTCAACCTAATGCTCATATAGTAATGGATAGATTGCCAGAGGGGATGATACCATTTCCTAATTTTGAAGGTGGTACAATTTCTGGTTTTAGATTAGTTAAACTAGAAGATTTTGAAAGAATAAAAGATGAAATTGACCCACTTAGAAGACCCATGATTGATTTGTATGTAGATAATCCAATGTACACTTATGCATATCTTGAACAAAATGATCAACGCATAAATATAGACATAGCGGAAACAGTTAAAAAATGGGGATTTGGTAATGAGACAGTTGAATTTGGAGAGGCATTTTCAGGTAGCATGGAAAAATCAATCGAAAACAATGGTTTAAAACTAGTAAAAAGTGAAATTGTTACAAAAGAGAAAATTATCGATAGAGACGAAAAATATGATGAGTTCCCTAATTACAATTATTTCGAAAATAACCTAGGTTCAGTTTTTAAAAGATATGACCCTAGTGTGCCTGCTGGTAAGGTTAAAGTAATTTCTAGGATGCAAGTTATTGTTGCGGAGAAAGTATAAGATTTATTTTAAGATTCTATTTCATCTCCTTTTGACCAAGTACCTTTTTTCTCTTCTGGAAGCATAATTGCAATGTCTTCCATAATTTCATTTGAAGCACTGTTTAGTGAGGCTCTCAAGCGTTTAAATTCTTCTAATTCGTCCGCAGATAACCTACCAGATTCTTTTCGTTTCATAAACAAAGAATGAAATTTCTGGATGTTTGCTTCCTCTGCAACCTTTCGTGGCTTGCCTATTGAAATTACTGCTTCGGGTCGATTTTTTAGCATACTGACAGCTCCTTTTAAATTATTTATAATTCCAGCATTGCCCTCCATAACATGAACTTCTGATTTAATGTTAACCGAAACTGGAACCACATAGGCGTCTGCAATGGATGCAAGATATGCAGCGCCATAGCCACCCTTTTCGGGGAGTTTATTATTGTTTACTGGATTATGCGCGGCAACAACCATCGCATATCCTTCGCTTAATGGATCTAGCATTTCGTCAAAGTTTTCAGGATTGAATGTTTTTGGTTTGTCAGTTTCTGAGTCATAATCAATACCCTTAAAATTCTTTTTACCGCCAGCTACAACGCCAATATTGCCACCAGGGTTTTCACGAAAGGAGAATTGTGTTGATTGATTTGATATTTGTATGGGCAATCTACTTCCAAGTTCAAGCGCTGCCGTAGGAATAGAAAGGTTGTTTAGGTGGTCAACTGCAATAACAATTTTTGCCCCCTCCGGAATTTCTTTTAAATATTCTTCGCCAATTACCTCAATTTTGCTGAAATTCAAACGAACCGACTCTAGTGCCATAAGTAAGCGCTTAGATGTCTCGAGCTTTTTTTCTTCAGCAGATTCTTCTGGTTGTAGCTCACTCTCAAAATTCATATTCTTTATATTTTAGAATCTTTTAATTTCCTATATCGTGTAAGGCGAGCATATACAAGCGCGATTAGTCCACCGAGTAGTCCAAAAGCTAAATCAGAAAGCGAGTCAGATAGGTTTGGTGGATAGAGCTTCCATGTGCTGGCAAGTTCAGGAGAATATTCTCTTACTAAAAACTCAAAGTATTCCCAAAAGTATGAAAAAAGAAGCACCCATCCTATAAAAGTTACGGAAATAATAAAAAAATCTGGAACTATTTTTTTTCTGAGTGTACGGAAATCTAATATCCATATCCATATTAAACCAAGCATATATCCACCAATTATATGCAGTGGAATATCAATCCAAACTTTGCCTTGATAGAAACCAATATTAATTGCAGTTATATGTATTGTTGCGAGTAGTGCAATTAATAAAAAAGATTTTAATGCTAAGCGCAAAATATCCATGTTCTGATATTAACAGAGGCAGTATTTCAAGACAACTTATTCAATTTTTAATTAAGTTAAAAATTAGATTTTCACTATAAGTTAATGCCTTATTTTTGATAGTTTGCATTTAAGTTCCGATTTATTATACTACGAATAGTTTCTTGAATTTTTTACAGATGCATAGCTTGAGTTGGAGATTCTAGAATGGCATTTCAAAAAGCGATAGTTAGTTTAGTTTTTTTGGGCTTTTTGTGTGGTTGTGGAATTCCAAAACCAAGTCCTGTAATAGAAGTCGAAGAGTTATATCCTAAGAAGTTTGAAGAAGTTTGGAAGCATGTTGTTAAGCATAGTTTAACTAAATTACAAGATAATAAAGAAGAAAAATTTAAATGTTTTTCTAGTCTTTTGACTGGAGGGCTGGCGTCTTGCTTAAAAGATCCATATGCAAAATATTTTACAAAAACTGAATGGGATGCGTATCAATCTGAAGAAGGGTCTTCCTATGTTGGCGTTGGTCTTGTTCTTGTAGAGCGTGGTTCAAGAACTTCAATTTCTTCTGTTATGCGCGATACTCCGGCAAGAAAGTCCAAATCCTTTCGAAGAGGAGATTTAATCGAAAAAATTGATGGAGTTAGTGTTTTGGGCGAGAGTCTTAGTGATGTTGTAGATAAAATCCATGGACTAAATGGAACTAATGTTGCTATTCAGGTTCGTCGAGATGATAAATTAATGTCACCCGTAGTTCTTCGAAGGGCTGAGATTGTTGAATCGGCGATAGAACATAGTCCTATATCCAAAGATATTTATTATATTAAAATCAGCGAATTTAATAGAACTTTTTTTGGAGATTTCTTTACGGCTTTTGCTTCCGCAGTTGCTGATGAAGGAGGCGAAATAATGCACTGTAAACCATTAAGGTCTGTAGTTATTGATTTAAGAAATAATTTGGGAGGGTTTTTAATTTCAGTAAAACTCGCAAGTTATCTATTTGCACTTCACCCCGATGATTTAGTAGTAACTCTTAAAACTAACAGCGGAGAAGATATTACTTCTTCAGGAAACATAATTGAGCAGGTTAGAAAAATTAACCCACTCTTTGAAATTCCTGCTGGAATTTTCGCATCAGCTAAAATGGTTATTTTGGTAAACGATAGCACTGCTTCAGCTGCAGAAATTATGGCTGCATTGCTCCGCGAATGGCTTGGAGTGCCGATTGTGGGTGTTAGGACTTACGGAAAAGGTAGTGTTCAAGATGAAAATGAATTAAGCGATGGAGATGGCATTAGGCTAACAACAGCAGAGTATTTTGTTGGTAATCGCCAAGTTAAGATAAATAAGGTTGGCATGAATCCAGATTATTGGGTTGATAATAATGACTTTATTGAAGGTGAAAATGATTCTGGCAGTCAAAGCATTTTTGACTTAAGGCGTGACTTACAGCTTAGAAAAGCTATTGAAATATTAAGATTAAAATAAAATTGCTTAATCTAATCGGCTCAAAATCTGAGCCTTTTTATTTTGTTTTAAATAACTTGTAAAAAATTATTGGTTGATTTATATTGTAAAAAGTTGTTTTGTTTTATAAAGGTTCCCATGAAAGAATACAGGCATCCTATTTCAGATACTCTTATAAATGGAGTGAGGCTTGGTGTCGGAGCACTTATTAAAAGAACTGATTTTTATGATTGCAGTGATGGAACTTGGAGGCGAGCCCCTAGCCACTCTGATGGAGTTAGAATCCAGCCCGGTTGCGAAACTGTTTTTATACGCTCAAAAGATCTTTCTTTAAATGCGAATAATTTACTTGGGTATTTAGCGATAAATGATTTCCTTGTCGCAAAGCCCATCGGATCGCATTGGAAAGTTATACCATCTCTTAGGTGGAAAAGTGATGGTCGCATGGACTGGAGAGTGGTAGATCAAGCGTGCGTGCCAGAGCTTGTTGATTATGGTCTTATTTTTCCTCATCCTGAAGATAGGGATGTTTATCAAGTTACTGAAATTGGTAAGGCAACTTTAGGAACCTGATTTATAATCAAAATGTGAAACCAGCTAATATTAGCTGGTTTTTTAGGCCAAAATGCCCCCCCCTTGCTTATTTGCTTAAAGTATGCTATACTGTCTTTAACTGTAGGTAAAACAACCTCCAAAGCTCGCGTAGCAACCATAATAAGAAGCACTGCTTCTTATCGGCAAGCTCGAGTGCAAGTAGAGAAAAGGTCCTAACCCACTCGGGTTTGCTACAGTGTTAGTATAGTAATCAAGATCATATATCAAGTACTAAGCGAATCGGAATTTATTTCCAATAATCTTTACAAGGTATTTGAACTTGAAAATATAAATGGCAGCAAAGTTATTCGTAGGTAATCTACCTTGGAGCACAGGTGATGAAGAGCTCCAGGCTATGTTTTCCGAAGCTGGTCAAGTGACTTCAGCAAACGTCATTAAAGACAAATTCACAGGCCGTTCACGCGGATTTGGATTCGTTGAAATGGGTTCTGATGAAGCTACAGAAGCCGCAAAAAAGCTTAACGGAAAAGAAATAGAAGGTAGAGCAATTACCGTAAACGAGGCCCGCCCAATGGGTGATAGGCCAGAGCGACCACGCCGAGACTTCGGTGGTGGTGGCGGAAACCGCGGAGGCGGTAGAAGGGATTTCGGAAGAGATTCTTACTAAATTCTCAAAATAAAAGCTCCCCGCAAGGGGAGTTTTTATTTTATAGATTTTCTAATTATAGATTTTCTAATTTTTTCATTGCTTCGTTAAATTTCAAATTTAGTTCATTTATTTTTTTTGCATTTTCGTTGGCAGAATTAATTTTGTCTTGTAGTTTTGTGCGTATATTATCTCCATAAATTACTCTCGATGTTAAAAGTTTCAGTATCTCTTCAAGTTCACTACTATAGGTGATTAAGCCATCTACCATTTCAATGCGATATGTTATGGCTGAATATGCTGTGGCACGAGCTCCTTCTGGTCGAATACCGCTCAAACTATAAGTCATTTGGGAGAGTGATGTTAAAAGTTCTGCGCCTTTTGCTTTTAAAGTATCACCACGACTAATTTGTTCTCTAATTTGAGTAAGAGCAAGATTAGAACTCCCTTTTTCTTCAAGTGCTTTAATTTTTTCTAAATTTTCTTTTGTTGATTTGGAAAGTTCAACAAATTCTTCAGCAATTGCATCACTTTTTACACGGGCATCAGAAAACATTTGGGGAACTATTATAAAGTCTTTCGTAGCAAAAGAAGACCAGAATGTATAAAAAAAGATTACAAAAATGACTGTAAATAATAACAAAAATTTCCTATATTTCATTATTTTTTTTAGTATTATTTCCATTTTTATTTAACTTAAAGCAAAGTAGAAATGCCCAGAACTCTATTATTTATTAAAAAATGGGAGTAACCCCAATGAATTTATTCTAAACGATATAATTTTAAAAAACAACCTCGCTATATAAAGCGAAGTTGTCGTTTTGATTTTTTGGTGCCTTGCAATCTTTGGATTTGTTTGTCAATTTGTATCATTGCGGAATTCATAATCTTATCAAATTCGTCACTTGGATTAGATGAATTTAGTGCAATCTTAATTGCATCAAAAAGTGATTTCGCAGATATTCTGGCAAAAGTTTCTGCTTCTGCATTTTCGATTCCAGCCCCCTTCAATAATTCAAAAATAATTTTATATATTTCTAAGCGAGCCCATTTACCTCTTTTAATTATTTCTTCGGGTGTTTGTTTTGTAAGTATAAACACTTGCAATACTTCCATTACTTTTTCTGAAGCTTCAAAAGATTCCATTATATAGTTTCCTATTTAAATACACTTAAGCTAATTCAAATATTACAGCAATATAAATAAAAAACAATGTATGTAATAATCTGTTGTTTTAGTGTTTGAAAAAAGTAATTTGGGATGTTAAAGTAAATAAATATTAGAAGCGGGTATCGTATAATGGCATTATCACAGGTTTCCAACCTGTTGACAGGGGTTCGATTCCCCTTACCCGCTCCAAAATAAATTCACTCAGCCAATTTGGTTGAGTGAATTTATTTCTAGAAGTGGTAGGGGAGTCGAACAAGAAGGGGGTCGGGGAAACGTTTGTTTCCCCGTGGCGGAAGTATTGAAACCGAGGGGTTTCAAAAAATTTTGTATCCGCCAACTGGCGGACAAAATTTTGTGAGATTTCCCCTTACCCGCTCCGACTAGAAAATGTCATCCGCCACTAAGACGGATAGCATTTAGAGGAGTCCCGAGGAGCGACGATTGAAATGAGGAGCCTTGCCCGAAGGGCGACGAGGGAATACAATTTATGATAACTTCACCATTTAAATAATTTGACGCTAGTTGCTAAACAAACTAATCTTTTTATAGATATTGAATTATGGAGAAAATTAAAATGTCAGAAAAATGGGATAAGCGATTTTTGGAACTTGCTGGATTTATTTCGGGCTGGAGCAAAGATCCATCGACAAAAGTTGGTGCAGTAATTGCTGACCCAGAAAATAGAATTGTATCAATTGGATATAATGGTTTTCCAAGGGGAGTAGAAGACACACCTGAGCGATTAGAAAATAGAGAAATCAAATACAAGTTAATTATCCATGGTGAAAGAAATGCAATACTTTTTGCAAATCGTGACTTGAAGGGTTGTCGCCTTTATACTTCAATGTTGCCGTGTGCGCCTTGCGCGGCCATGATTATCCAAAAGGGGATTTCAGAAGTAATTGCACCATTTTCAGATAATCCGCGCTGGGTTGAAGATTTTAAGTTGGCTGAAGAAATGTTTAGTGAAGCCGGAGTTGGGCTTATAATAATTAAGTAAGAAGCATAAGTCACCTAGGGTGACTTATTATTTTACTGATATATAAGGTCACAGTAGTCACTTAAAATACATATTTACTTGTGTTTTGTCAATAATTTTGCTATAATCTACCTACTTTAAATTGTATAATATAAGGTATATCTAGAACCCATCTCAAAACTATGCTTCAAGTCGCGTTTTCAGATATTTTCCTGATTTCACAAGGAAGGACGAGAAAGGTGTAGCCTCTGGCTACTTCGACGAGGAGTGACGAAGTGAATCAGGAAAATAGCGAAAACCCTTCGGGATACAGTCAATTTCATTTGATCACGGTGTCGCTTCGGACTTAATGTACTCTCTGAGTACACCTCGCCCTAGCTCCTTGTGCCAAACGAAATTGACCAGTATCGCGGCTGAAGATAGTATTGAGATGGGTTCCCACGCGTAACTTATATTAGCTATTATCGTTTTATATGTTAGATGGCGAGAACAACATAATAAGGAATGCCATTAAGGGAGAGGCCTCGGCTTTTGGCTTACTTTATGATTACTATCAACCGAAAATTTATCGGTTTATATATCTTAAAGTGAGCAATCGTGAGGAAGCCGAGGACCTTACCCATCAAGTTTTTCTAAAAGCATGGGTTAATTTAAAAGCATATACAGATAGGGGGTATCCTTTTGGAAGTTATCTTTATCGTATAGCTAGAAATTTGACCATCGATTATTATCGCACCAGAAAAGAAACTCAATCACTAGAATTAATTTCTGAAGATGTCGTGTTTGCTTCAAGTACAGCTATTAGTGCGCTTGAAACAAAAATGGCACTTAAAAAAGTGAAATTAGTTCTTTCGCAGTTAAAACCAGAATATCAGGAAATTATTGTTATGAAATATGTGGAAGATATGACTAATAATGAAATTGCCTCAATTCTTCAAAAGTCTGAAGGTGCAGTAAAATTGATGCACAATAGAGCATTAAAAGCATTAAAACTAATTTTATAGATAACTAGAAACAATGACTGAAGATTTTTTACAACAACTTAAAAAATTTAAAGGAATAGAACCAGATAAAGAATATAGCCAAAAATCGTTTAGGCTTATTATGGCTGGAAGGCAAGAAGACTTAGAGCTAAACGGCTGGCGAACTCTTTTGGTTAGAATTAGTACCGTAGGAGTTATGTTGGTACTTGCTTTGTTTGCTGTTTCAAAAAGCTCGATTCCAATGAAGGTTGCAGGACTCGATGTTCGTGACTTAAAAGCAGAAGCAGAGGAACTTGATATAAACTTAAATCTCGCTGAAATTAAAGAAATTTCACTTGCGAGCAACGAAACTGACGCAGCTCTAGAAGAGTCGGCAAAAAGCGGGCCTGGGCACTTGAATACAACTATTTTAAAAAGAGAAGTAGAAGATTTGAATACGGAACAATTTTATGACAAAGACATTGATAGCGCACTAGAAGCAAGTGCAAATTAAATATGATTATAAATAAAATTAAAATAAGACACAGAATAATATTTTTTGCATTAGCGTTTGCTTATTCTTTTTGCTTAATTGGATTAAGTTTAGCAAAAGCAGAAACCGCAACTTCTACTATTCCTGAAGTGGCGCCTGCTTGTGAGCTGAACAAAGCAGTAGACGAACTCTTGTCTATTAAAGATGGTGCACTAACAGGGCTTGCTCGTGACAGAGCTGAATTTAAAGCTAGAAAAGCTGTTATTGAGCAAACTATAATTTGTGCACACGAAGAAATTAATCAAATAAAAGAAAAATTAGAAGGTCTTGTATTGGAAACACCAGAAGACGAAGGTATGCGAACACAATTTTTGGCTTCATTAGTAACAAGTGAAGAAAGTTACGCTAAATTTAGTGAGGCAGTCTCTACAAGCATTGGACTTACAGATATTAAAAAATTGGCAGAGGACATATTGGAATGGAGAAAAAATGATTATGTGCCACTACTTAGTAAAATAAACGATTTTATACTCGTAATAAATAACGAGCAGTCAATTAAAATAGCACGAGCTCGCTTTGATAAAATCAAATCAACTATTACGATTTTGCGTCTTTCAAGCGTTCCATCAATAAAGAGCTTGCTTGTTGAATCATCGAAGCTTACTGAAAAGGCTGATAAGCTAAGTAGCGATGCTCATAAATTGGTGCTTAAATTTTATGTGCCAACTGAAATACTAAGCACAGAGTCAACTAGTTCAGTGATGCTTGTGGCAACTGGCACTCAATCTCTAGCAAGTACAACCGCAAATAGTTCTGGTACCGTAAAAGAAATTAAAAAGGGAATTGAATCTGGAATAATCGAATCCACACCAATGCCAACTTCAACATCGACAGTAGTTAGCCTCGTAAAGTCATCTATCGGATCACTTAAGAGTGCATATAATAATTATCTAAAAATTAGTGTAACTGTAAGAAATATATTAGGACTTTAATATTTTTTAATTGAGAGCACATGTAAAAAGTGTTAGCGCTCTCCCAAATAAAAATCCCCCACCCTTATTTAGCGGCGGGGGATTTTTTTACAATAACAAGGCGCCTTGTTATTTTATAAGACTGCTTCTTTTAGTGCTTTAGCAGCTCGGAATTTTGGCTTTACAGAGGCTTTAATCTGAATCTTTTCTCCTGTCATTGGGTTTCTGCCTTCTCTTGCAGCGCGTTTTGCCACGCGAAAAACACCGAATCCAGGAATGGCAACCTCTTCACCTCGACTCATAGTTTTTGTGATTGTATCAAATATAGTATCTACAATCGCAGTTGCTTGTGTCTTTTTTTCTATTTCACAAGCCTTCATTATTGCTTCAATTAATCCTATTTTTTTCATAATATTCTTGTGAAATGCGTGAAATGTATTAATTAGTAAATAAATTATTCACAATTTAATAATAACTTCGCAATTCCAAGGCTTATTACCGACCTTTTAATTATTTATCAATACCCTCTATCATATTTTTATTATATCATACCAATAGAGGAGTCAAATGTTATTAGAATTGAATTTACTTAGCGTATTCTACTGCTCGACTTTCACGCAATACATTAACTTTAATTTCACCAGGGTATTTTAGTTCAGACTGAACTTTAAATGCAACATCTCTTGCAAGTTGAAGCATGCCAAAATCATCAATCTTTTCAGGTATAACAAATATACGAAGTTCGCGTCCAGCCGCTATTGCATACGCGGTTTTAACACCAGCAAAACTCATAGCAATTTTTTCTAAATCTTCTATGCGCTTAAAGTAGTTTTCAACAGTACCTCGTCTTGCTCCTGGTCTTGCGGCAGAGAGCACATCAGCCGCAGTAACTATAAAAGATTCTGGAGTTGAAAATGGATATTCCTCGTGATGAGATTCCATTGCTTGAATAATGCGAGTATCAACACCATATTTCTTAAGTATTTTTCTGCCAAGCTCAACATGAGTTCCTTCAACATCTTGATCAATAGCTTTTCCGATATCGTGAACTAATGCGCCCCTTTTTGCTATTTCGGGGTTTGCGCCGAGCTCTGCGGCAAGCATTCCAGAAATATATGCCATTTCAATTGAGTGATTTAAAACATTTTGTCCAAAGCTCGTGCGGAAATGTAGTCTTCCCAATAATTGAATAATTTCTTTTGGCAGGTCATAGATACCTAATTCAAATGAAGCAGCCTCACCAATTTCATGCATTCGTTTCATAATTTCTTGTCTTGCTTCTTCGACCTTCTCTTCAATTTTAGCTGGCTGAATTCGTCCGTCAGTTACTAGTTTTTCTAGCGCTAATCTTGCTATTTCTCTCCGCATTGGATCGAATGAAGATATTATAATGGCATCGGGTGACTCATCAACTATAAATTCAACTCCAGTTTCTCTTTCGAGAGTTCTTATGTTTCTTCCTTCTCGTCCTATAATTTTCCCTTTAAATTCTTCGTTTGGAATATTAAATACGCTAGTTGTTAGTTCTGAGATATGACTCCTAGCATAGCGTTGAATTGCGGTTGTAATAAGTTCAAGTCCACGCTTTTCAAGTGTTTCTGTTTTTTCTTTTTCTAGTTTGGCCATTAGTTCGGCAAGGTCAATTCTGTATTTTTCTTTTATCTCTGCCATCATTCTATCTCTAGCCTCTGATTCGGAAAGTTTTGCAACTTGCGCAAGTTCTGTAACCGCACGGTTTTTTAGTTCAATTGCTTCTTGCTCTACGGTTTTAATTTTGGCGAGCTCCGCATCAAGTTTTTTGCGTTCTTCTCCAAGCCCCGTCATTCTCTTATCCAAATCCTCCTCCTTGTTTAAAATTCTCTCTTCAAGTTTTTCTAACTTAGTTCTAAGTTCTCTTTCGTCAAGTTTTGTTTGCGCCAAAATATCAGCAGCTTTCTTTTCTGCTTCTAGAACCACAGAATGAGATTTTTCTTCTGCTTCTTTAAGCTTAGATTTAATTTTGCCCTCTACTGAGTTTAGGGTTCGCGAAGCGAGAGATTGACGAATAAAGTATCCCACTCCTATACCCACAAGAACTGAAATCACACCCACGATTAGGGTTGTAGTATTCATATGTTAAATTGTTCACTAACTTCATATTATAATTGGCTACCAATTACGAATTTATATCCGAGATGTGCATATTGATAGGTAACTTGTAGTCATTTTGGCTAGGAACACGATTAATAATTTCTATTTTATGATTGTATAATATCCTAAATTTGGCACTAAGGCAAACACACCGAAATTGTGTTTTGTGATGACTATAGAAATCAAAGTCATGTTTTCTTGCGTAAGATGGTATTTTTGGGGTAGTATAAAAGTAATTAATATGCGCTCGTCGTTCAACGGATAGGATGCGAGATTGCGGATCTTGCGATAGAGGTTCGATTCCTCTCGAGCGCACCGTATGTCAAGGCGCGAATAGTTGCCTGAAATGGCAAGCGGGGCGGAGAAAGTTTATAATAATATATGTGGCATTTATTCTTATCTTATCGTAGCTCCATGTTTAATTGGATTATTCTTCTGGGATTGATAGCTTTAATTATTAGTCCAAATATTACATATGGATCGGCCGGACTTTATGGTTGTGATTACCACGACTTTCTTGGTATTTCTGGTTTTCTATTTGGTATTTTAATTATGGCGTGGGGAATGCGCATGCTTTATCTTTGGCATAAAAACCGAAATATTCCCACATCCCCCTACTTTAATCAAAAGTTTCGCTTTAGTGGGTTTTGGATAATTGTTCTTGGTTTGATGATTGCATCTTTCATATACTTCACTCCTGACTATCGAACCAATTTAGATTTAGAGCGTTGTGCTGGTCCTACATATCGCTTTGGTCATAGCTTTAAATAATGTACAGAAGTATTGAAGTCGATGGGTTTCAAAAAATTTCGTCTTACAAAATTTTGTTCGAATCCCTACGAGCGCACCAACGTAAATTTTTATTATAAGAAATTTGCTATAATTGACAAAATATAGAAATTATTATATAATATAAAATATGTCAAATGGCTTTGAGAGTCAAATAAAACCATCAAAATACTATCAATCATTTGAGTTGTTCTAACATTTAGTATTATCAATTTATGTCTGAAAAACTACAAGAAATAAGAAACGCTTTTGAAGATAAAGAGGATCAAGAGGCAAGATTATTTGCAACTTCAGAAAGTTTAGCTAGTGATAAGCATCCAGAAAGAAACGAAGATGCTTTTATTAATGATGCAGAAAAAAAGATATTTGCTGTATTAGATGGAGTAGGAGGGCATACTGCCGGTGAAGTTGCTTCGAGAGAAAATCGAAATTTTATTTTACAGAAAATTGAAGCTTTGGCTCCAGACTTAACGCTAGATCAAGTCAAGGAAGAAATGGCAAAAATATTAGCCGAAGCAAATCAAAATTCGTACAAGCTCGTAGCAGAAAATCCAACACTTCATGGAATGGCTTCCACTGCATCTTTAGTTAAATTGCTTGAAACACAAGAAGATGGACTAAATGCAGTTATTGGTAATGTTGGAGATAGTAGAGTGTATGTTCAAAGTGCGTCTGGCGAGCTTAGGCAAATTACTCTAGACGATAATATTTATTTTAGTACCGTATTAAGAGACGAAGGCGAAGAAGCAGCAAGGAAAGAACAGAAAAAATTTGCTGAGCTAACTGATATATCATCACTTACAGAAGCAGAACTGAAAAACTATAAAAATAGAAATGTTATTACTGGAGCAATTGGTGGCGCAACGCCCGATACGGCTTTTGAGCCACATATTTATACCGTTAAACTAAATAACGGAGATAAAATTATAATTACATCTGATGGCGTGCACGACAATCTTACAGATTCAGAAATACAAGAAATTGCGTTAAATACTCCTCCGGAAGAAATTTCAAAAAAACTTGCGGAAGCTGCACAAGCTAGGTCTCGCGAAGGTGTTGATCGTTCTAAAAAAGACGATATTACTTCAGTTGTAATTTCTATTGAAGGTAAAAAAACAGAAGCTGGTGCTGATAATCAAAATATTGAAACTAAAGTTGAAGATCAGGAGCAGGTTGCTGAAATCCAAGTAGAAAGTGGGGATGCAAGAAACAGAGAATCAATACAATCAGCTAAGAATTTTGAAGAATTATATAGAGCTATTTATTCAATTGGTGAAATTACTGGCGCGGAAGGTTCGATAAGCGCCGATGAAATGACATCTATGATTGAGCAATATCGTACCGGAACTTTAGTGATAGAGGATGTTCCAGAAACTAATGGATTGCGCTCTCGCGTTGAAGATCTCGATAAAATTGATAAGTTGCGTGGCGAATTTTAGAAAGTTAATTTTAAATAAATCCCGTTAGAAGCTCACATGGGGTATTAAGCCCCGCACTCGCCGCCCGATTAGTGAGCATTCATCCCCGTGACAAGGAAAACGGGCGAGCTTCAGTTGAAGTCTCTCGGAGTATTCTACTTCTAACGGGATAAAAAAGCAGAACTAGATGCTCTGCTTGGGTGCTGGTTTATTTCGTTCTATAAACCACATTTGTTTTATGCGAATTCTGATATTTTTTTCATTTTCTTTAATAAGCATATATTGCGCAAGCGATATGGGCTTGTCTTCAATATTTAGTCCACTTGTTGCAAATGCACTGTCGCCTACAATGGTGGTGTTGTGAAGCCATATTTCAATCGCTGGACTAACACATTCTGAAATCTTTCTTACCGGAATTATAGAATCGTGAAGAGTTTCGAGCATTTCATCGCTTGGGTCATTGCCGTTAACTTTAAGACACACAAATGGCGCCTTAAGTTCACCCAAAAAATCAACATGAATAGCTATTTGGGTGCGAATTATTTCAGACTCTATTTCATTAAGATTAAAGTTATCTTCTGATTTTGCTGGATTAGCTAGAGATAAAATTAAAAACAAAAAAATATTAGCGACCCATAATTTCATTTCGTTTGCCTAGTTGTTTGCATTCTACTACTTAAAAGATTATATCTGAAATATTAAATGTGCAAATGATGATTTTCACTGCTTAAAAAAACCGATATTTGTATATCGGTTTAAAATTTTATTAGTCTTTGAATCGCATCAGTATATGTTTCTGTATATTCTGATTCTTTAAGATACAAAAGACAGTATTCTCTTATTTCTACGAGCTGATTTGCCGGAATGTGAATTGTAAGATATGGATTGATTCTATCCTTTCTTCTAATAATTAATTCTCCAAAGTGGTCATGTTCTCTATGAGATTTTAAAATACAAAAATATTCTAAGTTGCTCCACAAATAGGAATGATTTTCTCCAATGTTAATACCATCTTCGCTTAGTGTAAAAAGTAGTGTTTTTGGTTTTTCTTTGGCCCAATGAAATAAAAGCAGAGATGAAATGATAATAAAAATAGCAAAAAGTAGATTTTGTTGCCAAATAGAATAAATCAGAAAAATAGCTCCAAATAATCCAACAGATAGAAACCAGATAGGTTCTTTTTCTATATAACTAAACTCTGGCGCTTCCCAATTAATAATTGTTTTTTCTTTTTCCATATCAATAATAATAAGTATACAACATTTAGTAGATATTGGATATTTTGTTTGTGAATTTTTATCGCTTCTAGTCGGATTCATCCCGTTAGAAGCAGGATATGCTGGCATATCCGTGCAAATTTGATCTAGTAATTAAAACACATTATAAATGTAAATTCTGTTATATTAACGACTTTTATTTTATCGCTTCTGACGGGATTCATTTGCTAAATAATTAAAAATATAGGTAGAATGCGAATAGGCGTTTTAAAAAGTAAAAAAGGTAAAAATGCTTAGACTACGGAGAGTATCTAAGGTCTTTTTAATGTTTGCGACTGGGTTTCTCGTGGCATATTTATTTATAAAGCCGGAGCTTGTGACTTTTTCGAGAGCACCAAGTGAGTTTGAGGACTTCGATGCAATTTGGGGTTTGGTAGTCAATAATTTTATCAAAGAAATATCTGATACTCCAGAAAATAAGAAAGATTGTTTTTTGAAAACTCTTCAGGGTGGATTGCCACTATGTCTTAATGATAAGTATGCAGGTTACTTGTCTCCGTCGTCTTACGACGAGAAAACTTTTGCTAGAGATGAAAAATATATTGGAATTGGCATTGAGGTTGCAACTATAAAAAATAATAATGTTGTTATTTCTCTTTTGACCAATTCTTCTGCAATAGAAAGTGGTAAGTTAGAGCGAGGAGATATAATAGCTCGTGTTGATGGCGAAGACGTTGAAAAGAAGCCTTTAGATTTTATTGTTTCAAAATTAAGGGGTGCCGAGAGTACTAATGTTTCAATTCAAGTCCGGAGGGATGGTGTCATTCAAGATGTAGTTACACTTATCCGCAAACCAATTGTTAATCGTTCTGTTGAATCAGAAATGTTAGGGGGTGACATTGGTTATGTAAAAATTTTAAAATTTAATGAAGAAACCACCGATGAATTTCTTGAAGATGCACTTAGGCTTTACAGGGAAATTTCTCGCCGAAATACTATTAATAAACTTATATTAGATTTGAGGGATAATCCTGGGGGGACACTTAATTCGGTTTTAGGGATTTCTATGTTCTTTGCTAATAGTAATGATGATTTTATAGTTTCTCTAATAGGCAGAGCGGAAAAATTAAAGGTAATTACCGTAGGCGATATGCTTAACGAAGGATTATATCCCTCATTAGCATTTACTGGCGTTCTAAATGAATCACAAGTTGTAGTTTTGGTTAATGCCGAATCTGCTTCATCCGCTGAAATATTAGCTGGTTTACTAAGAGATTGGTTCGGAGCACTACTTGTTGGTGAAAAAACTTATGGTAAAGGATTGGTTCAAACTGTTCATCGTTTGCCCTCGGGAGGTGCGATTATTCTCACGACCGATGAATATTTTGTTGGAAATAGTAAAGTTAAAATAAACGAAACTGGCCTTAAGCCGGACTATGCCGTTACTGATTCTCGCAAATCATTATCTGATATTTTATTACTGACATCTAGTAAGTTGGATGTAAAAAATGACGAACAATTAAAAAAGGCGATTGCGTTACTTAGTACAAATTAAGAAATTAAAAAAACTGCAAATTTTAGCAGTTTTTATTTTAACTGTATTTTTAGCCGAACTATAAGTATTTTAAAAAATGATTATTTTTGTCTACCAGAACGTTTGTAGGCACAATAGGTTTATCAGATAGCTCAAATCCCATTATTATTATTTCTTCTCCTTTTTTGACTAGATGTGCGGCGGCACCATTCATGCATATTATTCCGCTTCCTTTTTCGCCACCTATTATATAAGTTTCAAGACGAGCTCCAGTTGTGTTGCTCACTACTAATACTTTTTCGCCTAACCAGAAACCAACTTTTTCAATCAGCTCTTCGTCAATAGTTATGCTTCCAATGTAATCTAAATTTGCATCAGTGACCGTCGCTTTATGAATTTTTGAGCGCAATATAAATCGCATATTTTTTAATTTTTATATTATGAATAAAAATAAATCAGAAGTATAATAATATTAATAATCTACTTTAAATTATTTATTTAAACAAGGAAGGGTTGGAAAAGAATTTTTATGCCAGAAATCAAATTAAGCAGAATAATGGGCTTCACTGTTATAGAGCTTTTAATAGTTATAGGAATAATAGCGATTCTTGCAGTTGCGGTTATTTTAGTTTTGCGTCCAGTTGAGTTTTTAAGACAATCACGAGACGCTAAGCGTCTTAACGATATTGGTGTCATAAACTCGGCTATTAATTTAATCTTGGTAACTAGTAATGGTGTGGTTGACTTCGATGGCCCGCTTTTCTCAAATACTTGTTATGGAGATTCTAATCAAAAAGTATATGTATCAGTTCCAAGTGATAATGGAGAAATTGCACCAACATTGCCGATTGGATGGTCGTGGGCGCAGGTATCAAGTAGTAATTTATACAGAATTGATGGCAGTGGCTGGATACCAGTTAATTTTGGTGTTGGTGGGGCCGGACTTGGCGCAAAATTCCCTGTCTTACCAATAGACCCCACTAATACTTTTGCATCAGGACAATATTTTACATATGTGTGTGACCCAGAATTAACTACATCTCTTGAGTCTGAAAAATTAAAACCATTTTTACTTTCGGATGGAGGGGATGATATCAATGCCTATGAGGCTGGAAATAAATTATATATCACTCCACTTCGCAATTCATCAAGCACTCAAATTGCTGGTTTGGTTGCGTCATATAATTTTAATGGCACCGTAAATGATTCGTCTGGTAACGGAAATCATGGAGCCTTAAATGGTGGCGCAACCGTATTAACCATAAGCATGCCGGGATTTGGTAGCGCACTTTATCTTGATGGTGTTGATGATTATGTGGATGGTGGTGTTAATGCTTCAATTGGTATGGGCCCAGCTACTTGGACGGCATGGATTAACAGAAGCAACACTGGCCAAAGAGCTATTTTATCTAAGAGTGATAATAATGTGAATATTGGCTGGGTGGTGGCATATAGAAATAATTTGAATGGCGACAAAGTTGGTTCGGATACACTTTACAGCGGTGGGACAGGAAACGTTCGACGATATGGAACAGCTCCATCAAACGGTACATGGTACCACTTAGCAGTAGTATATAGTGGAAATGGAATTGCTTCTCCAACCGATCCGCCAACTAATGTTACCGTGTATGTAAATGGTGCTGAGGTTTCTTCTTACGACCCTTCACTAACGCAGAATGGAGATGTCACACACAACAGTGATATTTCAAAACCACTTTGGATTGGCAGAACAGAGTGGGCGGGCATTGGTTATTATGAAGGACTAATAGATAATGTGCGAATATACAATAGAGTGCTTTCTCCGGCGGAGATTTTGACAGACTACAATACTCAAAATTAAAATTTTATATTAATACAATAAAATAAATTAGGATTTAGTTCATAGTTTTGTGGTTACCAGAATATTTTTTTGTTAAGTTTGTTTTTAAGTGCTTCTATTTTCTCTGACATGGCTTTTTCGCCGGACATTATGACTTCTTCCGTGCTCTTAGATGTTAGTATGCTTTTCCAACCAAAATTATAAACTTCAGGCAAAACTACAATATCAGCATCTTTAGTATTATGGTTTGCTAAATGGTGATTTAAAATGCTTATTGAGTCGCTCGCTATATTATAAAAACCTAAACCAGAAAAAGATTTTCTATTCTGCGATGAATAATGAGTGAGTAAGTTTACGGCAATAATAATTTCAGCACCCATTTCTCTAAGTGCTTTTACTGGCACTGGTTCTGATAATCCACCATCAGACAAGGTTATTTTGTTATGTTTGACTGGTTTAAAAACTAATGGCAAAGATAGACTTGCTCTAATTGCTTCCGAAACGGATCCATCATTTATATGAACAGCATTTCCAGTTTCTAAATCCGTTGCTACTGCAGTAAAGGGAATATCTAATTCGCTAAAATTTATTTTGCCTATTTGTGATTCAATAAATCTTGTTAATTTTTCTCCGCTAAGTAAGCCATTTACTATAGATGGGTCAAGAAGTGGTAATATTTCTCGCCAGTTTGTTTTTAATGCAATTTCTTCAATTTTATTAATGTCGTTTAACGCGGCAAATGTTCCGCCTATCAAGGCTCCTATGCTTGTGCCAGCAATATAGTCAATTGGTATGTTATTTTCTTTTAAAACTTTAATTACGCCAATATGAGAAAATCCCTTTGCGCTACCTCCACCAAGAGCTAGTCCAACTTTCTTTTGTCTTTTAAGATAATTAAACATAGATGCATTAGTAAGTCTGTGTAACTAATTTTGCTCTTATTGCTTTTATTTATCAAATTTTAACGCTGTGCTTGAAAGCATTGTTCAAGTTGGATTCAGTTACTATAATAAAGATTATCAAGTTAAGTATATGAAGCAGGTTAACTTCCTAAAAACTTTTTTAAAAGATAAAAATGTGGCTGCTCTTACGCCAACATCTTCTTTGACAATTAAAAAAATTTGTTCGAATATCGATTTTTCTAAAGATTTAATTATTGTCGAGTATGGTCCTGGTACTGGAGTTTGCACCAAAGCTATTTTGAAACAGCTTAGTGCAAATTCTAAGTTAATTACAATAGAGACTAACAAAGATTTTATTAGCTATTTAAATACAATTAAAGATAGTAGATTAATAAATATAAAAGGAAGCGCACAAGATGTATTAAAAATTTTAAACTCAGAAGGAATTAGTCAGGTAGATTATGTAGTTTCTAGTATTCCATTCACATTTTTTTCTAGTTCAGAAAGAGCAAGTCTTGTGAGTAGTACGCACAGAATAATAAAACCAGGGGGTTCTTTTATTGTGTATCAATATTCGCCCCTTATGAAAAAATATTTGAAGGATTGTTTTGATAATGTAGTTTTAAAATATTCTCATTTAAACATCCCAGGGTATTTTATTATGACAGGGAAGAAGGGTGGGGATTGACAATTTTGATATAATGGTGTATACTTATCATTAGATAGG
>CAYHMC010000002.1:5460-137240 GCA_964357615.1 uncultured Candidatus Saccharibacteria bacterium | reverse complement strand
AGAGCGCAGCCCTGAAGAGGCTGGCGTCGGGTGTTCGATTCACCCCCGCGGCACATAATTTATAATAACCAGAAAGCTGGTTATTTTGATTACTTTACAAATAAGCAAAATCATGTTATAATCTAAAAAGCTGAAAACACGTCACTTGTAAACCCGCAAAGAGGAAAGGAGGGTTGACCATGAAGGGAATTGTTGTATACGGTTTCGCTTGGCGAAAGAATGGCGATAGTCCCTGCAATATTGTGTTGGCTCATGCGGCCAAATGCATCGCAGATGCAGAAGGCGGCCAAGTATTGATTTTGGCCCAAAGGACAACCGCTTCGATCCTAAAGTCCCTTGGTGTAGATTGCTATGTGGTTGGCAAGGGCACGGGCTATGAGGGTTCAGAGCAGGTAACGCGACAGGCAGTAAATCTATTCTCTGCAGATGAATCAATAACGGAGGTGATTCCAGTTGCCCAGCCTGTTATGCAGCTCGTAAAGTGCATTGCACTACTTCGGAAAGAAGGGTTTAAAACCCCGTCGTTTCTAAGACTGGTCAAGATGATTGGTTGGGTAGGGTTTGACTCACAATCTGTCCAGCCGGCGACGCGTGGTCCACTTAGGTTGGCATTCTACACTCTCCGACAAATCCTGTTTGGTTATAGACCTCCGGTTGAGCAGTCGGAGCCATGAGGTTGCTGTGACCCCACACAAAGAGAAGTCTTGTGCTTTACTCTAGTGTGGGGCTTTTCTTTTTGTGTTTAATTTTGAGATTAACTTTTTTAGTTGTAAGATGAATATTATGCATTTAAAAATATTTAATAGTTTTAGACATGCTTTTCGGGGAATTAAATTTGCCTATATTCACGATAAGAGTTTTAGGATTGAAGTATGGGCAACTCCTTTAGTTTTTGTATTTGGATATTATTTTTGGCCACTTGCTCAAACAGAAATTTTGTTTCTGGTTCTTGGAGTTTCATTAATTTATATTACCGAACTTATTAATACTTCATTTGAGAGAGCACTTGAGAGATTGCATCCAGAGCGTCACGAACTTATAGGCAGAAGTAAGGACATTGCTTCATCTGCAGTTTTGGTTGCTGTCCTCTTTACTTTTTTGGTAATGATTTTAATTTTACTTTCGCATATTGGCTCAACCTCGATTTATGGTTGATAAGTTTATTTTAATGTAATAGTATTCCCTCAGTCGCTTTTGGATATTGGAGTATGACATGAGCTATTCGAATGCATTTGGAGTTGATGATTTAGTTGATCGGAAAAAAGAGTTTGTAAACAAAATTGTTGTTTTAAATGGCAAGCTCACTGGATACGAAATGGGTCCTGGCATTTTAATTTGGCCACTAAGGCTTATCGTGGAAGGAAGCAAATGGATAGTTTCATTTAGATGTAATATAAGTAGAATCAATAGAGAGCATCATATATTATTGCCATACCTAAAGGCTTTTCGTGGAGAGCAAATTGGCTTGAAGGCTTCTGCTGATTCCAATGTTATTACAGCAATTAAATTTGGTACCGTTGAATTCAAGGTTATCGCCTAAATATAAATATATTTAGGTTTTTTATTTTTATGCATATGTGTTATTTTGATTATAGCTTTTTATAAATTATGGAGTAGTTGAATGGCCTATAGTGATAAAGTATTGGAACATTATGAAAATCCAAGAAATGTTGGTTCTTTGCCGAAGGAAAATCAAGATGTTGGCACTGGCATTGTTGGTGCTCCAGAGTGTGGTGATGTGATGAAATTGCAAATTCAAATTATACAACGCCACGAATGTAAATCTTGCCATAATATTTGGGAAGCAAATTTACAGGAATCAAGTTGTCCTGCCTGCAATAATGTAAATATCAGCATAGAGGATATTATTGTTGACGCCAAGTTCAAGACTTTTGGTTGTGGCTCAGCAATAGCCTCGTCATCTTATTTAACTGAAATTATAAAAGGTAAGAGCGTAGATTTTGCAGAGGCAATTAAAAATACAGATATAGTAGAAGAACTTTCTCTGCCACCAGTTAAGATTCATTGTTCGGTTTTGGCCGAAGATGCTATTAAGGCGGCAATTTCTGATTGGAAAAAGAAGCAAACCAAAGAGGTGTCAAATGTCGTTTGAAGTAACTGATATTGCAAGAAAAAGAGTTAAAGAGATGCTAATTAAAAACGATAAGGATTGTTTGCGAATTAAAGTTACTGTTGGTGGTTGTTCTGGTTTTCATTATGAAATTGAATTTGCGAATGAAATTGATAGTAAGGTAGATGAAGTTTTTAATTTTGGAGAAACACCAGAAGATAAAGTTGCAATTGTTATTGATAGAAAAAGCTCCGCTTTTCTTAACGAAACAACACTTGATTATATTATGAGCTTAAGGGCAAATAGTTTTAAGTTTGTAAATTCAAAAGCGAAGCGCACTTGTGGTTGTGGTGAATCATTTGGAGTTTAATTTCAGAGCAAGGCATTGATTATTGTTTGAAATGTTGTATAAAGTGATTAGCTATAAGAAGGAAAGGATTAATCCAAAATGAGGTTATTTATGAATGGATTGCCTAATTCGTCTGATGTTAATAAGGGTGATTGGGGTAATAACTCACTAATTGAACCTGATTTAGTTTTTCCAGAAGATTTTTTCAAAGAAACCCAAACATCAATTTTAGATGTTCCAGAAGCGAAGCTACTTTATGCAGTAATTCTAGATGCCCTAGAAACTCTAGTTAGGTATTTGGGAGTTATAAGAGATTCTAATAGCATGCCCATGGAAGCATGGAGATCAAGAAAAATTATTAATGAATGCCTAAGATGGTTTTATAGTGATAGTCGTAACTGGATTACTTCATATAGAAATATTTGCGATGTTTTAGATATTAATGAAAAAAATTTGAGAGAAAAAATAGCTAAAATGGCAGGGCTCTCGAGAGCAAGAATAGAAGACTTAAGTAAGGAGATTCAATATATTGGAATGAATCGTCCCGTGGCTTCATTGAAGCGAACTTATAAAAAAAAGAAAAAAGGTGAATCCATAACCCCCACATAGATAGCGTGGGGGGTTTATTTTTCTATTAAATATGCATATACTCAATGAATATTGGTATTAGAATAATTAGTTATCAATATTTTATATGGTGCCTATGGTGTAATGGTTAACACCGGAGTTTGTGGAACTCCTGATACGGGTTCAATTCCCGTTAGGCACCCCAATAATTAAAAGCACGTGTTGTGCTTTTTTATTTATTTAGAATGTAATAATTTTTGCTTTTAAGCGGCTTTATTAGGTCGAAGTAGAATTAATTATATTAAAAAATATGACAACTATTATTAATACTCCTCCACATGGAAAAGATTCAGATTCCGGAGTTGCTATAGTGATTGGAGTTTTTGTGGCGCTTATTCTCGTCGTCCTGTTTTTCATCTATTTTCTCCCGTCAATACAGGAAAACACAACTGATAATAAGGATAGTATAGATGTAAACATCAAATTGCCCACCAAGGAAAATGCGCCTCCTGCTGGGAATTCTAATCCAGACTCAACTTACTAGTGGGTTGAATTTGTCTCAGAAAAACTAATCTCGATTTGAGATTATCCGTTGGGTACCCCAAAAACAATAAAGCCCAGCTAATCGCTGGGCTTTATTGTTTGCTGGTATATAAGGAGTCTAAATTTGTATAAAAAAATAGCACCTCGAGAAAATCCCAAGGTGGTGTTGGGGCAGCAGGTGATTGTCGATCCGGCTTTTTAGCTTAATTCCCGTCCCATAATGGCCTCGGACGTTCGCACCTTTGTGCTCTGGATTTCACGACAATCACCCACTGCCTGGAGGAGATATTATCAATTATTCTTAAAATTGGCAAATGACTATTTTATCTAAAATTGTTTTAGTTTTGTTTAATGCTTAGCTCGCATTGGAATCATAAATCTTCGGTTGTTTTTCTATTTATTGAATAGTAATATTTCTAAAGAACATATTCTTAGAGAATCGGTGGTATTTATGAAAGACTTGCGTGAGCTAATGAATCATATCGCATCTGTTTGGATTTGTGATGAAGAGCGATATCCCGCATTGCAAGGGATGTCTTCTGATCAAAGGAAAAATTTCCTTATTAAGCATTCATTGCTCCATATTAGCAAAACTAGTGGTAAGATTGCTACGGTATGTGAAAGCTTCGATCATAGTGGTGTTATGCTTGAAGACGACGAAGCAAGCCTTCGAATAGATGTAGTAAAAATGTTTGTAAATGTTATTAAGCTTGCCGAGGAAGTTGGTCTTACAGCAGAAGATCTTCAAGATAAGGCACCTACCATAATTAGATAAATACACTGCCCCCCGAAGGGGCTATTTTATTTGTTGCAATGCGTTTATGGATTTTGTGCTAAAATTTTAATATGAAAATTAAAGAATTGGGTCATGTTGTTTTATATGTTACTGACATTGAAAAAATGGCGGGATTTTATAGGAACATCCTAGGGTTTATGGAGGTGGGAAATATGGAGGTGGGCTTGAAAAATGGAGCTGTTGCATTTTCATCTGGTAGAACACATCATGAATTATTGCTTATTGAAATTGGAGGAGTATCAAAACATGATTATGTTCCGAGGCCTGGGCTATATCACATTGGATTTAAAGTTGCTGACTCAAGCGATGAATTAAAAGAAGTATTTAGTGAATTAAAAGAAAAAGGAGTTACAATTATTGGAACAAGCGACCATGTAGTAACGCATAGCATTTATATTCTGGATCCAGATGGGAATGAGCTTGAATTATATGCAGATATTTCAGATGATTGGAAGAATAACCCAGAATTAGTTATGTCTAGAGTAAGACCGCTTAATCTTGATTAGCGTTTATAAAATATTCTCACAATCTTGAACCTATTTTATTTTTTAAAGAAAGATGATAATCTTTCTAAAGTTTAATATCTAAAAGGATAGGAAAATGTATGCAGTCATCTGCAATTCTTATTATCTTAAGAATTACCTCTGATACAAAGCATGTTTGGGTTGAATACGCCAAGGAAGCTGAAGACATTAGCTTTCTTCAGTCTTGGGCGAGGATGTGGCGAGCTTTATCTGAGGGCGGTGAAACTGGCCTATATATCATTGAAGAAGTTATGATGCACGACGTTTTCGCTGTAATCCATAGTTTAAAAAGACCAGTTATTCTCCATCAAATTGAGCGAGATTATATTTTAAGAGAGTTAGATTCACTTTTTAGTTTAAGGAAATAATTACTCTGCAAGGATTAGCTATGACGCTATTCCTTTTTTAATTGTTTTATTGGGAAAAAGTTTATAAAAATACCAATCTTAAAAGATTGGTATAGAGTTAATCCTCGCATTTTTATATTAGTTTTTTTGTCTCGCGAGCACACTTTTTAAATTTCTTGAAAATGGCCTAAGTATTAGTCTTGTGTGTACCGAAGAATTATTGAATGGTAATTCTTTCGCTAGTTTTTCAACCATAAAGTCAATTCCATCTACAATGTCAATGACTTGATTGCGCGGTAGCGTAATGGTTTTTTCTTCTGAGGTGCTCACTTTAGCTCACCCCAACCGTTGTAAGTAGGGTCTGCGAGAGGATGCTTGCAGTCGCAGTGTTCATGGCAGTGAAATGTTTCTTCTACTGGAGATAGAAATGTGTGACTTAGCATGCGTCGTAGAATAGTAAAACATCCACAGGGACTTTCTCTTATTACTTTACCACGTTTTTTGTAGAAATTTTGGCTACCGTGTGGCGAATCTAGCATTCATTTGCCTTGTTTAGTTTTTTCTAAGAGGATACTAGCACACATCTATATAGCAGACAAATTATTTTTAATTTCAGGTAATATATGCATTGGTTGACAGTTAAGCCTCAATGTTATATTAATATTCTTTAGCGCTCTAATTAAGAAGTGATATAATTAAAGCATAGACTGAAATCACATATCATATATGAGAATTTCTGAATATATTCATTCAGGTTTCTGGTTTGTAGTAACTCCAATTTTTCCATATCTGCGGGACGCCGCAGAATTTTTAGGTATAGTTCGTCATTCATTTGAAAATGGTAGACAGCCATTTGTTATTGGAAATCTTGCTCCTAATAAATCGGCTGAAGAATTTAAAGATTACCTCGTTTCTCGGGGTTTTGGGAATCATTTTATCGCTTGGATAGATAAAGATGAAGTTTTTGGCTTAAGATATCGCGAAAATTATGAATTTCAATATCACATACGCTTCTTTGATGACGGAGAAATTCGAGGACATTATGAGTTTACTCCCGAGAGTCATCCAATAAAGCACTACAAAGAAGATTTTTTTGAATCTCGAAGAGAATTCTTTTTAAAATCTTTGGGTGATTGGGTCTTGCCGTGTTCAGAAGAAAAAATTGCTATGGAAATGAAAAACTTTCAAGTGTCTGCTGTACCAGAGTTCTAGTCTGAGGGTTTTGTATCCCTCGTGCATTCAGCCTGCTTGTTTCAGCATTTCATCGCTCCCACTCAGTCATCGTCTCATTAAAATGAGACTCACTTCCCTCTCTAGCGCTCGGGACAGGCGGGATTATTTTAACCTCTTTAAATACAATAGAATATTGAATTGTTGGTTAAAATAAAAAACGGCTTAAACTAGCCGTTCGAAACTATATGATATTGAGGCAAGGAAGGCATCTTTAAGCAATTCATTTATATCCGGTAGTGCATGTTCGGTTCTCCAGAATATTCCTCCAGGGCATATACCGGTCTGTCTATCATCAAAACTGATATCTATTATTTTATCGTCAACAAAGTGACCGACAAAAGGCACCCTTTCGCTTTTTTTAAAACATATTTTACCGGAATCAATTAATGATTGAATAAACTCAGGTGGATCTTCCTCTGAAGCCATTATAACCGCAACCTTGTTTTTATTAAGTTCATCAATGGATTTAATAAACCACTCCATATCTAAGCTTGGATGTGTTTTGCATGTAAAAAAATTTCTGCAAATTATGATTATTTTCTTTTTTGCACCAACAATATCTTTCATTAATTGATCCTCAGCATCCCACCCAAGGCGATTTCCTTTTTGTATGCGATTTGGATACAAGCCATAAACTAATGAGGCAAATCCTCCCAAAAAATTGTTTGCTGTTATAGCAAATATAGGCATTTTCGTTCTCCGCAATTGGTGTAAAGTATCTTTTTTTAGTATATTGGTATTGTGGTTTAAGTCAATAAATTTTTATATACAAAAGCCACAATGCATTAAAGATTTAGTTTTTATAGTATAATATTATTAATAATAAATTTATGTTAAAAGACAGTTTTACACCAGATGACCAAAAAGGAGTAGCAGATTTTGTAAATTCAATTTTGCAAGAAGCCATTGTTAAAAGGGCTAGCGATATTCATATAGACTTAAGTCCGTTAGATGTTAGCGTTCGTTATAGGATTGATGGTGTTCTTTATCCAACCGAAGATTTGCCTCACATCTATCAAGAAGAAGCAATTTCAAGAATAAAGGTTCTTGCTAAAATGGACATTGCAGAGCGTCGTTTTCCACAGGACGGTACTTTTGGCATAGACTTTGATGGGAAAAATTATAATATTCGAGTATCAACTATACCAGGAATATATGGAGAGTCTGTTGTTATGAGAGTTCAAAATAGAGATGACAGTTATGCGAAACTTGATAAACTAGGATTTGACAAAGAGCAACTTAAATTAATCGGTAAAATTATAGCAAGTCCCCATAGCATGGTTTTAATAAGCGGACCAACTGGTTCTGGTAAGACCACTCTCTTATATTCAATCTTAGATAGTTTAAATAGTCCAAATAAAAACATAATTACCGTCGAAGATCCGGTTGAGCTTGAAATGGCAGGTATTAGGCAAGTTCAGGTTAATGACGCAATAGATTTAACATTTGCCAAAGTCACAAGATCAATTTTAAGACAGGATCCAGATATAGTTATGCTTGGGGAAATTCGTGATGCTGATACTGCTCAAAATGCTTTTAGGGCGGCGCTCAGTGGCGTATTAGTGTTTTCCACTTTTCATACTTTCGATGTGCCAGGGCTTGTAATTCGACTTATTGAAATGGGTATACCGCGTTCTGTTGTTGCTTATGGCACTTCTGGCGTTGTCGCGACAAGATTAATCAGAAAAATTTGTAAATTTTGCGAAGAAGCATATGAGCCAAGCGAATCGGAAAGAAATTATCTTGGTAATCCAGTTGGAGCCGAATATCGCATAGGTAAGGGTTGTAACGAGTGTCACAATACTGGATATTTAGGAAGACAAGGAGTTTATGAAATTGTGCAATTTGACAATGAGGTAAGATCCGCAATAATTGAGGGCGCTATGACTAAAGATTTACAAGAATTGTTTAGAACTAAAACAAAGCAAGCTTTAAAAGAATCAGCAATAGAAAAAGCAGTAAAAGGCATAACAACCCCCTCAGAAGTTATAAGAATAATCGGACTTTAATTATTAACTTTATATTTTAAATTAATTATATTTAACAAAAAAACAAACAGCGTTGTTTGTTTTTTGTTGCCCAAAAACCTTTTTTGTGTTAAAAATGCATTAGATCTTAGTCAAAGAGGAGTTCCAATTGGAAAATCATCACATACGTATATTTGACACCACAATGCGTGACGGCGAACAAGCTGGTCATACAATGTCAATTTCTACAAAAGTATCTATTGCTAAATGGCTGGAGCGTCTTCGTGTAGATGTTATCGAGGCTGGATTTCCAATTTCTTCACCTGCCGAAATAACCGCGCTTAGAGAAATTTCCAAAGCTATTAGCGAGCCTATTATTTGTGCATTAGCTGGCGTAAAGCAAGATCACATTGAGGCTGCTGCGCGCTCCTTAGAACTTGCAAAGAAAAGCCGGATTCATGTTTTTGTTTCCACAAGCGATATTCATATTAGAAAGAAGCTTCGGAGTACTCGCGAAGAAGTGCTTGAGGCAATTTACAGAGAAGTAAGTCGAGCTAAAGGATATTGCGAAGATGTTGAATTTTCAGCTGAAGATGCCACTAGAACAAATCCTAAATATTTGATTAAAGTTATAGAGACAGCAATAGATGCTGGAGCTACTACAATAAATATTCCTGATACAGTTGGCTATGCCCAAGTAGACTCATATGGAGAACTTATCGATACAGTTTGGAAATGTATTCCAGATAATGAAAAAATTATCTTGAGTGTTCATTGTCATGATGATTTAGGGTTGGCGGTCGCTAATTCCCTTAATGGGGTTTTGTATGGCGCTGACCAAGTCGAAGGATGTTTTTTGGGTATTGGAGAGCGAGCTGGAAATGCAGCCTTGGAAGATGTAATCATGGCGCTTCATACTAGATATGATTTATATGATGTAAAAACCAATATTGATATAAGTCAGCTTGGTCCTTTTTTTCGATTTTTATCTAGCGCGATTGGTTACCCAATCTCAGATCATAAATCAATTGCTGGTAGGTATGCATTTACCCATAGTTCAGGTATTCATGCTGATGGAGTTTTGAAGGACAGGCAAACTTATGAGATTATGAAGCCAGAAGATATAAACTGGCAGGGAGCCGGAGTTGCTCTTGTTAGTCATTTGGGAGAGGCTGGCTTAGCTGATCATCTTAAAAAAATGGGGTATAGTGATCCAACCCTTGCTTCTGGTATTTTGGGCGAGTTTAAACTCTTGGCAAATAGTGTTGGTCGTCTAAGCGACGAAGATCTACACATGCTAATTCAAGAGCATCTCTCAAAAGAAGAAGTTAAAGACAGAGAACTTTTTACATTTGGGCAAGAAACAATTAGCTTTGAAAGCGAAAATGGAGAGAATAAAGGCAGTATTCTTATTCTTAAAAATAGTGTAATCCAAAGAGCTAGTGCCCTTGGTGATGGGCCAGTAGATGCGGTTTGTAAAGCGATAGATAAAGCATTGTCTGCGCATGGTCAAGAAATGGACAAAAAAGAAGTTTGCTTTAATTTTATCCATGGTTCGGGTGGTTCTGAAGCTCTTGGTTTTGCTAGGGCTAGAGTTAAGCTTGGTGATCAAGTTGGTTATGGTAGGGCATCTAGTTTAAATATAGTTGTTGCGTATGCACAGGCATATCTAGATGCTATTAATCACTTGATTCAAGTTCCGGTTTCGGAAGAGAAAGAAAATTTAAGAAAAGTATTTATTTAATTTTTGATATAAAAATTTTAGAAAATTGAAATACACCGAGGAATAACCTCGGTTTTTAATTTATGAGTTGTCTGTTCCTAATAATTACCAATCATTGCATTGTCTAATATAGTTAGTTATTATTCCGAGCAGTGGCATTTCGAAAAGGTGAAACATGGAAACAGGTCCTCTTTCTGAATGGGAAGTGTTTAGGCTGGCTTGTATTGATGTGGATAATATTGCTGATGATGAAATAGTAATTCTAGCTAAAAGTTTAGTTTTAACGTCTAGTGAGCAAGTTGAAGAATTTTGCGGAATTTTAATAAGACATAGACCAAATGTTTATAAAAAATTATCAGATAGTATTTCTAAAAAGGCTACAGTAGATGAATCAAGTGTTGAGGAAAAGTGGGAACAGAGAATTAGCTTTGTGTATGGCAATATTAAAATGCATAATCCAGACATTACAATTGATCTCGTAAGAGAAATTGCTGAAGCCCTTAGAAAAGAAGGTGAGAATAGTTAATATATATTATTTAGATAAAACAAACCGCTCAATATGCGGTTTTTTACTTATCGCTGACAATAAATTTTAATTATAGTAACATCAAAGTATTGATGATTTGAGTATTAAACTTCAAGATTCTGGTTTTATAAATTTATTTTTTATGGCAAAAAACAAAAAAAGAATTGTTGTAATTGGCGGTGGTACTGGAGTTTTTACCGTACTATCTGGACTTAAAAAATATAAGAATGTTGAACTATCAGCAATAGTTACTATGGCTGACGATGGTGGTTCGGCCGGAATGCTTCGAGAAGAATTTGGTATTCTGCCACCAGGCGATATTCGTCGTGCTATTATTGCTCTTTCAAGATCTGACAATAAGATGCTTTCTGAACTTTTCAATTTTAGATTTAAAAATGGCAAGGGGCTTACTGGTCATAACTTCGGTAATTTGATGATTACGGCGCTCGAACAAATTACTGGAGATTTTGGAAAAGCAATTCATGAAGCTGAAAAAATTTTACAAGTTGAAGGCAAGGTTATTCCAGTCACATTAGAGAATGCTCATCTTTATGCCGAGCTTGTTGATGGGAGAGTAATTAAAGGAGAAACTAATATAGATATTCCCAAACACGATGGGCGACTTAGAATTAAGCGAGCTTGGCTAAAGCCAGCGGTTAGTATAAATCCGAGAGCGCTTAGAGCAATTAAAGAAGCCGATGGCGTTGTGATAGGCCCAGGAGATTTATTTACAAGTATTATGCCAAATCTATTAGTTAAGGGAATGAAAGAAGCATTAGAAAATACTAGAGCAAAAAAGATTTATGTTGTTAATATTATGACAAAATTTGGCGAAACACATGGCTTTACTGCTTCTGAATTTATTAAAACAATCATTTCGATTTTGGGTGAAAATGTCGTGGACTATGCAATTATAAATAATCGGCGCCCAACACTAGCTCAAACAAAAAAATACGCAGAAGAAAAATCTATGCTTGTTGAATGGGCTGATTTACCTAAAAAACCGGTCTCGATTTTGGGAGATTTTTTACGAACTAGGTCATTAATACGTCATGATCCAGATAAACTTGCAAAAGTAATATTGTCCTTAGTTTAACGGCTAATTATAGCAGTAACTGTATAAGTTTCTATTATTTATATACTTAAAATCCTAAATATGATATATTTATTGATTACAAAATAAATTATTATTTAATTATGTTACTTTCTCGCGAAGCAATATTATGGCATTTAGACAATGGATCAATCGTTATTGATCCATTTAGTGAAAAAAATTTAAAAACAACAAGCTATGATGTAACGCTGGGTGAATGGTACTGGAGAGAATCAAAACCAAAAGAAGGAATTGCGCCAGTGCACAATCTTTACGATGAACGTTCAACATCTAGTGTGTGGGATGGACCATTTTTTGCGGAATTAGCAACGCATTATGCTAATCGCGAAGGTATTGCACTTAGAAATATAAAACCAGAGGATAAAGTAATTTTACTTGGGCCAGGTGAAACTATTTTGGCTCACACCGAGCAATTTGTTGGTGGCAGAGATATCGTAGTCGCCAAAATGTACGCTAGATCTTCAATGGGTAGAAATTTTATTGAAGTTTGTAAGGATGCTGGTTGGGGCGATGTTGGATATTTTAATAGATGGACGATGGAGATTACAAATAATTCTCAAAACTATTCAATACCATTAGTTGTTGGTCGTCGAGTTGCACAAATTGTATTTTATGAAGTAGCACCACTCAAGGCTATAGAAGAGCAGTATTCTAAAGAGAATGGGAAGTATCAGGAGACAGCCGACTTGGCAGAGCTGAAACTTAATTGGAATCCGTACATGATGCTTCCCAAAATGCATTTGGACTTTGAAGTGGATGCTTAGTTTGTAATTGACAATATATAATAATTGTGATATATTTTAGCTGTTGAAATTTTACAGAAAGAAGGAGACTGAGAGATGGAGCCCGGTATAAAGAGTATGGCCGCTTTGATTCAGATGAGATTTAAAAGAGATTTCGATAATAGTACTCTTTCCGCGTTAAATCTCGGAATAAATGCCGGGACTAATCGATTAGATAAAAGTAATCCGGCATATCCGAAAGCTCTTGAGTGTGAGCTTGTTCTCGAGGATGGAACGGCTCCTCATTCCGCCCAATTCGAAGCACTCCAAGTGGCTTGTGAGGCTGAGGTGTATCGTCGCGTTGCGAATGGATCATGGGTTTAACAATTTTTAATAATTAGTTAGTTATCGGGCCAGTAACGGCCCCTTTATTTTTTATATTAGCAAAATAAAGAAAATAGTTTTAAAATAATAGTCAAATCATGAATCCCGTTAGAGACCGCAATTTCTTGTGTGGGCGGGAGAGATTGTCTAAATTTCTAATTCAATAATATAATCAAGAACACAGAGTCGCTATTTTGTAATTGCGATCTGTCTCTAATGGGATGGAAGATAAAATAATAGAAAAATTAATAAAAGCTGAAAAGAAAAGACAAAAAGAAACTATAAATCTTATTGCTTCAGAGAATTTTGTGTCTACTGATATTTTGGAGGCGCTTGGTTCAGAGCTTACAAATAAATATTCAGAAGGTTATTCGGGAAAAAGGTATTATCCGGGGAATATTTATTATGATGAAATTGAAGAAATCGCTAAGTTTCGAGCGCTCAAGGTTTTTGGCTTAAGCAAAGACGACTGGTCTGTTAATGTTCAGCCATATTCTGGTTCGCCAGCAAATTTTGAAATTTACTCGGCGCTTCTTTTACCAGGTGAAAAATTTATGGGTATGGCACTAAATTCTGGTGGACATTTAACTCACGGACATCGCGTGTCGCACACTGGAAAATTTTGGAAGCCAATTCATTATAAAACTAGTGAAAACGGATGGATTAATTATGATGAAATAGAAGAATTGGCTAAAAAAGAAAAACCAAAGTTAATCGTATCTGGTTTCACTGCTTATTCACGCCAAGTTAATTTTAAGCGTTTTAGAGAAATAGCGGACAAGATTGAAGCATATCACTTAGCAGATATATCTCATATTGCAGGTCTTGTTGCTACGGGACTTCACCCCTCACCATTTTCTTATGCTGATATAGTAATGACTACAACTCATAAAACTCTTCGCGGTCCTCGTGGCGCTATAATATTTTCAAATCGTAAATCTAAAATTGGAAAAAAGTATGGAATTGAACTAGGAGATGCGATTGATAAATCAGTCTTTCCTGGTCTTCAGGGTGGACCACATAATAATGTAACAGCTGGAATGGCAGTAGCTTTTTTTGAAGCGTTAAAACCAAGCTTTAAAAAATATCAAAAACAAATAATAAAAAATGCAAAATGTTTAGCGACGGAACTTACAAAAATTGGTTTTCATCTTGTCTCTGGTGGCACTGACACTCATCTTATGCTTATTGATTTGTCTAAATCTAAATTAATTTCAAATAATGGAACCGCGGTTATTTTGAGTGGTCTTGAGGCAGAGAAAATATTAGAATTAGCTGGTATTATTGCAAATCGAAATACTGTTCCTGGTGACGAGTCGCCATTCAAGCCATCTGGTTTGCGACTTGGTGTTCCAGCAGTAACAACTCGTGGAATGAAAGAAAAAGAAATGAAAAAAATTGCCCATCTAATTTATGATTGTCTAAGTGGAGTTAAAAATTCGATAATTAAAAAAGAAGTTTCAAATCTTGTTTAGGAATTTGCGATGGCTACCAGTAGTCCCCAAATATGTAAGAGTTGTTTTTTTTAATAATAGAGCTATACTGGAAAAAGAATTTTTACATAATTTAGGTTTAATTCAAGGTTTTTGCAAAAAAGAAGGAGAGACTCTTGTGTTTTGGAAGAAGAAAAAGAGGGGGCCGTTTGAACAAAAACTACATCAAGCAGAAAAACGCGGTCAATATGTCTCACCGCCTGATGAGATAGAAATTACCATGCTTGAATCGTTAGTATTAAAGATTAAAAAACTGTACGGCAGTCCAGATAATTTACCTGTAGATTTTGCTAAAAAAGCCGTTGCTCAATTGAATTTAAACGATGCGCCTGACGCACTGCTTTTCGTCTGGGCATTTTTAAAGGACGAAGTAAATTTTAGGCTTGAACCTAGAAAAAGTAAATATCCAAGACTTAGAGAATTGCGAAAGAGTCATAGCAAAGAAGTATATAAAAGTTTTTATGATGTTCTATCAAGATATGTTACGGATTTACCTAGGCCAGCAGAAGGCAATGTTATTGATTTAATTATTGGTAGCAAAGCAATAGAATAGCTAAAATAGCCCTCAATTTTGAGGGCTTTACATTATTCAATTTTAATGGTATAATGGGCAAAGCATAAGTCCTAGTTGCAATTATGGGCTAGGATAAGAACAATGGTTTCAGCTACTTCGCGTACCAAAAGGGGGAGAGGATGGCAAGAAGAGCATCAAGGTCACAGCCGGATTCGATAGAGAGGGACTGCCTCACGGATTTCCTTGGTGGTGAGGCACCGCTTACGGAGCCGACTCGCAGGGACAGCGTTTGGAGGCAGAGTATTGCTGGTAGTCTCCAAATCGGTTCCTTCGCCCCATCTCCAGAAGAGATGGATGATCCCATCACAACTTCGTCGCTTCGACGACCCTTCGTTCCGAAGGGCAAGAAGAAGGAGGAATAGCAAGATGATTAGTGAACATGAAGCTGATGTGCGAAACGATGAGCTCCGAGAGCGCCTCTGCGTGCTCGAAGACGAGACGGCTCCGTACACGGAACTGGACGACGAAAGTATTCGTCATGATACGGAGAACGTGACGCTCGGCGAGTTCGCCCCAGGCTACATCGGCCACCGGACACTCATCGTTCCCGTAACGATTGGGGTGAGCGAAGCTGGCATTCGTGCCCGCTTGTCTCTCGATGAGCTCTGTTGTCTCGTTTCGAACAGCGTCGACGAGTCGAACAGCGTCGACGAGGCAATGCTCGGCACCGCCCCAGTGAGACTCGCGGTCAAGCTCGGATTCGGTGCTGATGGCAAAATCTACAAGCTTGCCGACGCCTGGATTCGCGACATGAAGGACGAGCTCGACACTGACAACCGTCGTCTGCGGGTTACGGCGATGGAAGTTGGTCGCGAAACCTACCAGTCCTTCAGGGAGGCCATGAGACTTACGGGCGTTCAAACTCCCGAGGTCTGGGTCGAGAAGCCCGCAGTTGCTCCCGCGCCACTCGGCATCGTGAAGCCGTCCGCAAAGGACTCCGCGGTCGTTTACTCGGCCTGACGCATTCAATCTACACCCGCCGTACCGGACCATACCGGACGGCGGGCTTTTTTCTATTTTATTTCCTAAGAAATAATAATTCTCTACCGAAGGCTGGATTGTTATCTAATGCAAAATTTAATCTAAGCATTTAAATTCTTGCGTGAATTTCTAACGAAGTTTATTTGCTTGACAGTCAATACCTGATGCAGGACACTAATAAATATGATAATCGACGGAAAAAAAATATCAGAAAATTTAATAAATAGTCTTAAGAATAAGCCTACTCCCAAAAAGTTTCTAGCTGCTATTTTAGTTGGCAAAGATCACTCCTCAATAAGTTTTTTAAAACAAAAAGAAAAAACAGCAAAAGTTCTTGGAATTGATTTTAGGTTATATAATTTTGATGAAAATATAAAAAATGATGAGCTGAGAGGAGAAGTTTTAAAAATATCGCAACACAAAACTTGCGGTGGTGTATTAGTGCAACTTCCACTTCCAAGTCATATAAATAAACATTATATTTTAAATGTTATACCAAGAGAGAAAGATATTGATGTTTTAGGAGAGAGATCGCTCGGCGCTTTTTATACAGGACGAAATTTAGTTTTACCACCTGCTGTGGCTACGGTCGCTGAAATTATAAAAGCTTTAAATTTGGAACTGCAAACTTTTAAAGTTGCAGTTGTTGGCCTTGGATTTCTGGTTGGTAAACCAATTTCAACTTGGCTCGAAGGCAAGGCTAAAGAAATAATTTTATTTGACGAAGGTAGTGATTTTTTATTGCTTCGCGAGGCTGATTTAATTATTACGGGAGTTGGTGGTGGCGGAATTGTAAAACCAGACATGCTAAAAGACGAAGCAATTATAATTGATTTTGGCTATAAAAATGGCATAGGAGATTTTGATTCATCATTATTAATTAATAATCAAAATTTACAATCGATTTCTTATACCCCAACTCCAGGGGGTACCGGCCCAATATTAGTGGCAAAGCTTTTGGAAAATTTTTATGTTTTGTCTGCAACTCAATCACCCAGAGATTGATCGCGGTTTACCAAACACAAACCCCGCACCAATTCTAGATTAAGATATAAAATTAAGTTGTGTGAAGCCGAAACTAAATCAACTCAAGTTTTACGAGTTGAGGCGATTTCCGTGAAAAAAATAAAAAGTTATTGTAAATATTATTCGGAATTTGGTGCGCTGGTTATAAATTATCAGAAAATAATTTTAAAGAGTAAATCTCGCTAGAAGCTCGCGATGCGTTTTAAATTTTGCGTTCGTTGTGTGATTGGGTGAGTATTAATCTTTACGGTAGACCGCGGGGTATTTTATTTCTAGCGGAGTAAATATCTATTAGAAAAAAGGCCATTGGCCTTTTTAGATTTTATCTAGAAGAAGTCTATAAGCGATTGAATAGATGTTATTATTAGATTCCAAAACGAACGAGGAATCCCCAAAGCTTATGGGAATATTTTGTTTAAGCTTTAAATAATCCAGAAGGTTTTCCATTTGAAATCCTTCTAGAATAAATTCATCACCAGACCCCCTTGGAATTTCATGAAAAATAGCGCGATATTTTTGTGGAAAAATAATATCAGGGTCACTTACCAAGAGATTACCCTTAAAATCAATTCCCATAAAATGTTCTCCGTTTGGACTGCAGGGTGTCCACTTAGTTTGTCTTACTGCGTGAACCAAGTCCTTTAAACCATATCCTTCTACAATTTGCATTATAGCACCAAGATTCTTATCGATTGCTAATCTTAGAATATATAAAAAAAGAACATAATGCAAAATTATGTTCTTTTTTGAAAATTCTATTTAATATTATTCCTTTGTTTCTGGTTTCGTAGCGGATGCCTTTTTCTTTATTTCGCCAAGTAGTTTTTTGTCTTCTTTGAGTTTTGAGATTACATTATCAAAACCATGACCAAGTTTTTCTCCTTCGTATGAATAGCTCGCGCCAGATTTTGTAACGACACCCTTCTCAATAGCCGCGTTTAAAACATCGCCTTCATAGGAAATGCCATCGCCGAATAAAATATCAAATTCAGCTGTTTTGAATGGCGCCGCAACTTTATTTTTTACTACCTTAACTTTTACGCGACTTCCTATAACTTCTTCTCCCTTTTTAACCCAAGCTATCCTGCGGACATCGATTCTAACAGATGAATAAAATTTTAGTGCCCTCCCTCCTGGAGTAGTCTCCGGATTTCCAAACATAATTCCAATTTTCTCCCTTAGCTGATTTATAAAAATAACCATAGTTCCAGATTTTGCAGAAATGGCAGTGAGTTTACGAAGTGCTTGAGACATCATCCTTGCTTGAAGTCCCATAAATTGAGCGCCCATTTCACCCTCAATTTCTTTTTGTGGTGTAAGCGCTGCGACAGAATCTACAACTACAACATCAATAATGTTGGCGCGAACTAAAGATTCTAAAATATTTAATGCTTCTTCTCCACTGTCCGGTTGCGATATTAGTAAATCATTAACTTTGACACCAAGTTTTTTAGCGTACTCTGGATCCATAGCATGTTCCGCATCTATAAAAGCTGTCTTGCCACCTTTTTTTTGTGCTTGAGCAATAACATTTAAAGCGAGAGTTGTTTTTCCAGAAGACTCTGGACCAAAAATTTCAATGATTCTTCCCTTTGGAAGTCCGCCAATTCCAAGCGCAAGATCAAGCGAGAATGAACCAGTTGGAATTGAGTCGATGTCTACTTTCCTTACATCACCAAGTTTCATTATTGAACCTTCGCCAAATTTTTCTTGAAGCGAAGTCATCAACTTTTCTAAATCTTGTTCAGAATTATTTTTTTCTGCTTTTTTGCTTATCTCGCTATCTTTTTGTTTTGGCATTAGATTTAATTTATATCAACAATTTATAATTTCTATTTAATTACCAAACTTTCAATTCTTTTAAAAAAATTGATGGTATCAAAAATTTTGTAAATTGAAGATTAAAAATATGAATTTTAATATTGGTGTTATAATATCCTATCTCTGATGTGAATGTAAAGTCTATAAAACTGTGCTTGAGCTATTAAAGATATTATTGTTTTCTGTGGGTGTATATATAACACTTTTATTTTCAATCACTTCCTTTCCTAAAAAGCGCTTAGCTTTAATTTCAATATTATTTAAGCCATTTGTTAGTGGCCAAGTTGAACTAAAAGTCCCATCAGACTGAATAATCACATTTTCTCCATTTATGGTTAGTTTATCGCTAGTATTTACTTCGCCAGTTATGAGTACGGTATTTATGCTGGTATAAGTTTGTGTTTCTTTTGGTAGGTGCACCACTAATTTTGGATTTCCAATTATGGTGTCTCTTCGAATTATTCCGTATACAATAATCAATAAAATAATGAAAACAAGAGCAACCCTTCCTTTGCTCAATTTCCTTAAAGAGAATCTATTAAACGGCAGTCTGTCAGATGCACCTGAAGTTTTTTTAAAATTTTCGCGTTTATAAGCAGACATTAATTCTTCGATGTTTCCACCCGTAAGAGCTATAATTTTTACTAAGTAGCCTCTAACATAAGGGTCTGGTGGGAGTATTGAATCATTGCCAGCACGCATAGCTTCTAAGAAGCGTTCTGGAATCGCGGTTGCATCAGCAAGTTTAGATAAGCCCAATCCGTAATTGTGTAAAAGTTCATTAAAAAGTGTTTTGAAATCTTTTTCTGTATTCATCTCGTACGAAATAGGACGCGAACGCTTGTGGCATGGCGTGAACTATTATTTTTAATATTTTTTAATATTTTTGTAAACATCTTTGTATTTTTAATAAATTTGATTTGCGTCCGCTATTTCGTACGGGATTCATTTAAATAGAATCTTAATCTTGATTAGCTTATGCCTATAATGATTTATAGCTAGAATTTACCTAATTAGCAATGATTGATGAGAGGTTCTTGCAATTATAAAGTTGTAGTGATTTCGAGAGAATTAATCTTCGGTTTCAATAAAAACTTCTCTTGGTTTTGCTCCGTCTCCCGGCCCAATGGCTCCACGAGATTCCATTATATCCATTAAGCGCGCCGCGCGCACATATCCAACTTTTAGGTGTCTCTGTAGCAACGAAGAAGATGCTTTTTTAGATCTGCGAACTAAATCGAGTGCTTCGTCATATAATTCGTCGTCTTCTCCATCTTCACCACCATAGTCATCAAAAATATCACCTTTTTCTTTTTCGGCATTTAACTCAATTTCGTCTTCTTCTGGCGCAAGACCTTCGTTTTTATCTTTTATAAAATCAGCCACAGCTCTAATTTCATCTTCGCTTACATAGGCGCCCTGTACCCGTTTTGGTTTTGAAAAATCAGAAGATATAAAAAGCATATCCCCACCACCTAAAAGTTTTTCTGCGCCAGATGTGTCTAGTATAGTTCGCGAATCTATTTGACTTGCAACTTGAAGTGCCATACGAGAAGTAATGTTTGCTTTTATTAGCCCCGTTATAACTTCAACTGAAGGCCTTTGAGTCGCAAGTACTAAGTGTATGCCCGTTGCTCTAGCCATTTGAGCAATTCTAACTATTGAGCTTTCTATAACTTTTCCATGAGACGACATAAGGTCTGCTAGCTCGTCGATTAATATCACAACATACGGGAGTGGTTTATTATTTTTATTAGCATTGTAACTTTTTATATCACGATTTCCGGCAATCTCTAATTTTTTATATCTATCTTCCATTTCGCTGATTGCCCACTTAAAAACATTTGTAGTTTTTTTAGCGTCTGTTACAACCGCAGAAACCAAGTGGGGTAATCCATTGTAGATAGTAAGTTCCACTCGTTTTGGATCAATCATTACAAGGCGGAGAGTTTCTGGTGAATTTTTATAAAGAAGAGAAAGAATTAAAGAATGTATTGCAACGCTTTTTCCACTGCCAGTTGCGCCAGCTATTAGCAAGTGTGGCATTTTTGTTATGTCAGCCATAACGGGATTTCCAGTTACATCTCGACCAAGTATAAAAGATAGGGGGCCAATTTCCATAAATTCTTTATAATTCACCATGCTTCCAAGTCTGACAACCGCCGCCGATTTATTTGGTACTTCTATTCCAACCAATGATTTTCCTGGTATCGGTGCCTCTATACGAATTGGATGTGCGGCGAGCGCAAGCGCAAGATCTTGATTTAATGCATTTATTCGAGCGATTTTTACTCCCTCTGCGGGTTTTAGGGTATATCGGGTAACTTTTGGGCCAACACTTATTTCACCCATTTCTACTGGTACGCCAAAAGATTCAAGAGTTCTTTTTATGATGTTTGCATTTGCTCTAAGGTCACCAGAAGTTGGTTTTTCTATAGACGATTTCAAAAGAGAAAGAGGGGGGAATACATATGCTCCCTCATAAGGAGTTAGCTTGATGGCTTTTTTCTTAAATCCAAAAATTGAAGTACTTTCTTGATTTTTCTCTTCGTCATCTTGTTCTTCTTTATCATTTTCGTCATCGGCGTCTTCTTCGTCGTCACCATCTTCGTCAGAAGAATTTTCTGTTGCTTCTTCGATATGCTTTTCTTCATTTGCAGTAAGGGCAGGCGCTGGCGTTGCGGTAAAATAGCTGAAAGGATTTTTTAGTTTTATTGGAGTATTAAATGTTGCAATAACTGATGCCAAAAAAATAGAAATCGTAACAACTAAAGCAGCAGTGTTGCCGAAAGGAATTTTAATTGTTCCAATTGCTTGACCAAGAAGACCACCGTCAGCTGGAGAGATAATATCAATTATTCCGAGAGAAGATATAAATAAAAATAATGAACCTATAACTGTAACGCCAACTACTCGTTTTCTGTCAGCCATTATAAAAATAAATGCAGTGACAATAAGAAGAGTCGGCATTATAAAATAACCCCATCCAAAAAGATTGCTAAACTGATTATAAATAAAGTCGCCCGCAGGACCTGCTTTGCTCAAACTAGAAAGTATCAAAAGTATTCCTATGCCAAAAAATAATATTGCTGCAATACTTTTTTTAGCGTCAGCATGAAGTTCAAAAAAATGGCCAACTTCGCCTTGAAGCCAACTCTCCTCGTCTTCTTCCTCAATTTTTTTTCGGCGCCCCATAATGACTTTATTGTATGAGAAATAAAGAGTTATTTCAATATAAGTTATTTATTTTAACCTACAATACCTCGGGGCTTGCCCCGAGGTTATCAAAGTGGGTTAAAATATCCTGAGCGAGAAAGACGACACATGGTCGACTAAGCCGAACTAAGTGAAGGATTACCTTTGTATAAAAAAACCTCGCATAGCGAGGTTTTATCGTTTAATTTTTCCTTCGAGTATATCGAGGGTATTTCTTGCTATCATTTGCACCATTTCGTCTTCTGGTAAATTAGTAGTATTAATTAATTGGAGCTGATTGTAATCTGGCTTAAGTATTGCATATGCATCATCATATCTTTTAGCTAAAGTACGCATAGTTTCTGGGTTGCTTGTTTCTCCTAATTTACTACTTAGAGCAATTTTCATTTCTCGTTGCATTGCAACTTCTGCATCGCAAGTCACGATATAGGCGATATCAAGTCTTTGAATCCAGATTTTTGAAAGAAAAAATGATTGAATCAAAGCTTTTTCAGATTCATTCAATTTGCTTTTTTCTTGCCAGTATTCCATCCAGACATAGGAGTCAAAAAGTCCTCTGTCAAAAATTACTACATCATATGTGTGTCCATAGCTATAATCTATAACCATCGAAAGAGCATAAAGCGCTGTGCGAATATTATATTCTGGAGTAGTTCTTGGTATGTGGCGAATTACCTCTGCACCTTCTTGTGGCCTAAGTACTCTGAAGCCTTGTCGTCTAAGAAATTTATCTAGCTCTGTAATGCAAGTAGTTTTTCCAGATGATGGTGACCCAGTAAATTCAATAAGAAATGGTCTCGGTATAAAATCGTGGTCATATCTTATTTTAGTTTTTAGGTATTCAAGAATTCTTTGAGCTTGATCTTCAAAGTGTTGTTCTATTTTTCTTTCCGTCATTTTTCTCTCCTCACCCGTCAATTCCGAAATACTTCAAATCTCTAAATAATCCCTTTTCAAGTTCAAAATACCTATCATTAATATTTTTTGGTTTTTCATCAAGGCTAATAACGCCAATATCTTCCCATGAGTGTAGTCCGCAGGGGAAGGGAACATCAACGCCTCTAACAATTAGCGCGCTTATTGTTGAGCCAAGTTGTTTCGTGATGTAACTGCGGTGAATACCATCCATAATAATAAGACTAGAATTATGCTGTTCAATAATTGGTGGGGTATAGCACGCCATCGCATCTAAGCCATCTTTATCCTTACCAAAAATGAAATAAGCTCCAAGCTCTGATACTCCACACGGAATTGCAAATCGTCCAAAAAGTCCTGTAAGATTTTCTAATAAATCTTGATAGTTTTCTCTGTAAACAAATTTTTGGCCAATCTTTAGCTGTTTTGGATCAATCTTACTTAACTCAACCGTGTGTGTCTTGAAGGGATTTTGTCCATCCATGGTTTTAATATGCGAAATAAATCTCAAGAGCATATCAATTGTCATTGGCACTGGCGCTGTTGCAATATTTTGCAAATATCTTAGTGGCACCACTCGTTTTATATTTTTAATGTTTGGTAAATGGAGATTTCTCTGAAATTCAGAATCGCTGAAATCAAGCCGTCTTAAGAATTCGTCTTTTCCAATTTCCCATTCTGGTGAATGTCCCATTCAGTTTTCACTTTTTTGTTGTACAAATAAACTATCTGTAGTGTATGATATTGGTTATAGACCGCGCAAGACTTGTATGGATTCAATAGTTGTGTTTTTACTAGATTTTTTGTAACTTAAGCTTAAATATTAATTAATGGTAAAAAATAAAATTAAAAATAAAAAAATAATATTGGGTCTTGATTTGGATGGTGTGATTTTGGACCATTCAAAGAATAAATTAGATTTAGCTGAAAAAATTGGTATAAATTTGTCGCTTAGAGAAACTTCGTCAGATATTATGGAAACTAAGATTGAACAAGGTGCATATCGAGCTTTGCAAACATCGCTATATGACGATGCTAAATTAGCAAGAAAGACTCCGCTTATGCCTCGCGCAAAAGAAAGTTTACATTTTATCAAGTCTACTGGAATACCATTTGTTTTAATCTCTCGCAGGAAAACATCTGATTGCGCATTAATTTCATTAAAATTCCATGGGCTTTGGCCTGACTATTTTGATGTATCAAATACATTTTTTGTTTCTGAAAAAAAAGACAAAGACACAAAAGCATCGGCAATCGGAGTTACACATTATGTTGATGATGAGCCTAGCGTAATAGCAGAGCTTGTAAGCGTACCTAAAAAATATTTATTCGACCCATTTCATTCTTATACAGACTTGAAAGGAGATTTTAATAAGTTACAATCATGGGATGAATTACTAGAGGAACTTTGTTAAAATGATATCATGATAGATATTTCATCTAAAAAAATAATAATTTTTGATTTAGACGACACTTTGGCTGCATCAAAATCAGTTATAGAAGAGGAGATGAGCGATTTGATAAGCGGCCTGCTAACTAAAAAGAAAATTGCAGTTATAGGGGGAGGATCATGGAAGCAATTTAATGAGCAATTACTAGGTCATCTGCAATGCCGTGAAGATTTACTTTCGAATCTTTATCTTTTTCCCACAACCGCTACTCGCTTTTATAGATGTCACAATGGAATTTGGGTAGAAGTATATTCAGATGTTTTGCGGCCTGATGAACGCGAAAGAATAAAATTATCTTTTAAAAAAGCATTTGAGGAATCTGGATACGTTCAGCCAGAAAAAGTTTATGGTGATATTATAGAAGACCGAGGAACACAGATAACTTTTTCAGCTTTAGGTCAAAAAGCTCCAGTTTTTGAAAAAGAAAAGTGGAAATTAGAAAACGAATCATTGCGTCAAAAAATAGCATCGATAATGAGGGATTTAATTCCAGAGTTTGAAGTAAGAACTGGAGGGCTCACTTCTGTTGATATAACTAAGAAGGGCATTAATAAAGCGTACGGTGTAAGACAAATCGAAAAACTTTTAAAAATACCAATTAACGAAATGGTTTTTATTGGAGATGCGCTTTATCCAGGGGGAAACGACCATGCAGTTATAGAAACAGGAATTGAGACAATTGCAGTAAAAGGACCTGAGGATACAAAAAAAGTCATAATTGGCTGGCTCTAATGTACTATTGACAAATTCCCATTTAGTGCTATAATCACAGGTAGTAAATCTAAACAGGGGGTATTCTCTAGTGCCAAAGCATAAGTGGGGCCCAAGTGGCGAAGATCACAGCGACGAAGTTCGCCACATCCGAAGCCTACTCCGCCAAATCAGAGACGAGAGAGGGGAGACGAACGAACAAAGATTTTTCGACGCCTTTGTCGAAGATTTTCATCCGCCCAAGTGGTTTTTGGGTGTGAGAAGGTCTACGACAGAAGAAGATCTGGACGGAATCGATGCATTTGTTTTGACCGATGTTGGCGAGATTCCGATTCAACTCAAGTCTTCTATCGCGGGCAAGAAGAGATTCAAGGCTCGCGAGAATGTCGAGCACATCTGTTGCATGGTGGTGAACGAGTTGCTTCACCCGCACCAGATTCGCAGTCTGACTTACAGCTCCATTGCTTACCTGAGGACTGCCAGACAGAGGTTTCTTCCTTCGGTATAGCAAAGCAAGGCTTTGCCGGGATGGCGGAATGGCAGACGCGCTGGACTTAAAATCCGGTTCTCGCAAGGGGGTGGGGGTTCGAGTCCCCCTCCCGGCATTCCACTTTGGGCTCGTAGCTCAGAGGATAGAGCAGCGGATTTCTAATCCGCGGGTCGCAGGTTCGAATCCTGTCGAGCTCATTTCACCTTGGGCCCTTAGCTCAGCTGGTTAGAGCGTCCGGCTCATAACCGGATGGTCGGAGGTTCGAATCCTCCAGGGCCCATTTCGCCTCGGTGCGTACGCGCATCGAGGCTTTTTTTATATGATTCGAACCTGGGAAGGGGGTAGGGGAAACGGGAGTTTCCCCTATGCGGAAGAATTGAAACCGATGGGTTTCAAAGAGCGAGCGTGAAGCGAGCGACAGGTTCTATGAGCGAAGCGAAGGAATCCTCCAGGGCCCATTTCGCCTCGGCGCATGCATCACGCGCCGAGGCTTTTTTCTTTGTCCCGTTAGAAATAAATCGCGATTGGGGTTATATGTTAAATAATTTCTACACAAGATTTTAACTTACTCACAGAAAACATTTTTCGCGCAAATTGAAGACAATCGCTGTTTCTAACGGGATTGACTTTATTTTTTTGAATGCTAAATTTAGCGCAGTATTTAAGAAGGGAAAAAAGAATATGGCACTTCAACTTTTCCTCACTAACATCGAGGCTAGTAACCTGATTAGAGCATTAGAAGATCATTCAGTTAAAGATGGATGCAGGCATATAGATAGAAGGATGAAAAATCCGGCTGATGGAGCTAATCTCGAATATATATTTACTGATCCTAATAAAGCGACTAGGAAAGTAGAGATTGTATGTAAATGTAAAAAAATATTGGATATTTCGAGTGGCAAAGATGAAACTTCGAACTTTAATATTTCCGACAAAGAACTTTCTAATTTAAGACGAAAACTAAATGATCATATTAGAAAAAAAAGTTGTAAAAATATAAATCTGGCAAATAGTGATCCGATCGAGAGGGCTAATCTCAAGTATAAATTTACCAACACTGGAATTGGAACTAAAATTGATGTTACTTGCTCGTGTGGCTCAGAATTTGATATTTCTGATTATGAGTCTTGGTAATCAATACCAAATTTATTTCACCGCGACAATCGCGGTTTTTTTATTTAAATAAATAGTTGATTGATATGGGGACCTTGCAAATAAAAACCGTCTCGCAGGCCGAAGTAGGCATGGTTTCGAACGCAAGTGAGAAGAGCGAGGCCGAGAGCGAGTGGCAAAACCACGCTGGGGTTTTGCATAGCGTGTTTTTATTTGCAAAGTCCCCATCTCTTACTTGTGACTAAATTTGATTTTCTGTTCAAACTAGAGTATCGTAATTTTAATGCAGAAACTTTTCAACACTTCATTTGGCCTAAAGCTTGATGCAAGAGGCGTCGTGCATGAGGTAATAAACTTCATGAAGGCCGATGAGCGCTTTAGGTATAAAATCATTATTGGGTCAGATTCTCTTCAACTTCGCGACAATAATGCAGACTTTGTAACGGCGATAGTAGTGCATCGCGTAGGTAATGGTGGGCGCTATTTTTGGAGACGATTAGACCTTCAAAAATTTTACACGCTTCGCGACCGCATTATAAATGAAGTTTTACTTTCTCTTGAAGTTGCTAAAGAAGTACTTAGCGAATTAAAGCTAGCCAATGTCAAAAATTATGATTTTGAAATTCACGCTGACATCGGCGAAAATGGAGCGACAAAAGCTATGTTGCAAGAAGTGGTTGGTATGATAAGGGCCCATAACTTTGAAGCTAAAACTAAACCAGATAGTTATGCCGCAAGCTCTGTAGCCGATAGGCATGTTTAGCAATAAATTATTTGAAAACTTTAACTTATGATTAAAGATACAGTTGTATTAGACATAGAAACTAAAAATTCCTTTGCGGAGGTTGGCGGTAGGGATAACCTCAATAAATTAGAGGTTTCTTTTGTTGGTTTATATTCTTATGCAGAGGGGAAAAATTTTTCATTTCGCGAGACACAATTAAAAGAATTAGGGGAATTTTTAAAAAATGTAGGTTGTATCGTGGGATTTGCGGTTAATCGGTTTGATATTCCAGTTTTAAATAAATATGTAGACTTTGATTTATGGACAATTCCAAGGATTGATTTATTAGAAGAAATAGAAATGAGTGTTGGTTGGCGCATAGGGCTCGATAGATTGGCTCAAGTTAATTTGGGGGTTGGAAAAACCAGCCACGGCCTTGAAGCAATAAAATTTTATAATGAAGGAAATTGGGATAAATTAGAATCTTATTGCTTAAATGATGTGAAAATTACAAAAGAATTATATGAACTGGCTAAACAAGATGGGTATTTAGTTGTTCCGCACAGGGTTACTGGCGCGGCAATCAAAGCTTCTTTTAACCTTTCTGAATCAGTAATTCCCCAGACGCTTTTTTAAGCTGTAGAAAAATCTCTTTTTTGATTGCATAAGTCTTTAGTAGCCAAATAGATTTGTTTTTTTTCGTAATTTTTTAATCTATTTATCGTTATATCTATTGAGGAAAAGCTAAATTTATGATATAATAGAGAAGTAAGCTAATATTTAATTGATTTTTGAAGAATATAATGAAATTATCCAAAATAGGAATAGGATTTTGTATTATTTATCCCTTCTTATTGTCGGTAGTTTTTGTTTTATACTACAATTCCCCTCCCTGTATAGGCTTTGACTGTTTTGGTTTTTGGCCAGTAGCATTTTGGCCTTGGGGTTTGAGTGGTGTGTGGTGGTTTTTGCTAGCATTTTTCTTCGAGCCTACCGCAACATCAGAAGCAATTCTCATACCGATGGCTACAGTGACTATAGTGGTAAATTTAGCTATTCTGTATTTAATAGGATGGTTAATATCAAAATTTATAAACAAAAAACAAAGTTAATAAATATATGCCAAATTTTCATCGTTTCACAATAAAAGCTCAAGAAGCACTGCAAAATGCACAAGACTTAGCTTCGGCTGAAAATCAGGGAGAGTTAAAGCCCCTGCATCTTTTGGCCGCATTGGTTGTCGACAGTCAGTCTTTAGTACAGCCAATATTGGTTAGGCAAGGTATAAATATCGAAGTTTTGCACCAAGAAATTGAGTTAGAAATAAAAAAATTACCAAAAATACTCTCTAGTTCAAACATTGGGCAACTTTATCTGTCGCAAGAGTTAATGCGAGTGCTCGACACTGCCGCAAAAATTGCCGCTCAACAAAAAGACGAATATATTTCTTGCGAACATCTTCTTTTAGCTCTTGTCGAAGTATCTAGCGCAACAAAAGTGCTTTTGGAAAAATTTGGAGTAAAAAAAGATGCAATTTTGCGAACACTAGCCCAGCTTCGTGGCTCAATGCGTGTAACCGACGAAACCCCAGAATCAAAATTCCAAGTTTTAGAAAAGTATGCCGTTAATTTAACAAAGATGGCTAAAGATGGAAAATTAGACCCAGTAATCGGTCGCGACGAAGAACTTCGTCGTGTTATTCAAGTTTTATCTAGGCGCACAAAAAATAATCCAGTTTTAATTGGAGAGCCAGGCGTTGGAAAAACTGCAATTGTAGAGGGCTTAGCTCAAAGAATTATTTCTGGCGATGTTCCAGAGCCACTAAAAGGAAAAGAAATTGTAATGCTAGATTTGGGTTCGCTTATAGCGGGAACAAAATTTAGAGGTGAATTTGAAGATAGACTGAAAGCATTTATGAAAGAAATTCAAAATTCAGCTGGAAGAATTATTTTGTTTATAGATGAAATTCATATGATAGTCGGCGCAGGTTCCGCCGAAGGTGCAGTGGACGCTTCTAATTTGCTTAAGCCACCACTTGCAAGAGGTGAGCTTCATGCAATTGGCGCAACCACAACCAGAGAATATCAGAGACACATAGAAAAAGACCCTGCACTTGAGCGTCGTTTTGCTCCCATTGTGGTTGAAGAACCAACAACAGAAGATGCTGTAACTATTCTTCGTGGCCTAAAAGAAAAATATGAGATTCATCATGGAATTCGCATTACTGATGAGGCCATAGTGGCTGCAGTTAATTTATCATCTCGCTATATTAGCGACAGATTTTTGCCAGACAAAGCCGTTGATTTAATTGATGAGGCCGCCGCCGCCCTTCGAATTGAAACCGAAAGTTTGCCTTCTGAAATAGAAAAAGTTAGGAAATCCATAATGAAGCTTGAAGTAGAGCGACAAGCGATAACGCAGGAAGGCAAGGGTACCACTGGTTCTAATATAAAAACTAAAGAAAATGATAAAAGAGTTAAGGAGATTGATAAAGAATTAAGAAAAATCAAAGAAGAAAATGATGATTTATCTGCGAGGTGGCATGCCGAAAAAATTAGTTTCGAACACCTCCATGAATTAAAGAGTAAAATCGAAAATCTAAAGCGTGATGCAGAAACAGCGGAGAGAGAAGGTAATCTAGAGCGCATGGCAGAAGTTCTTTATGGCGAGTTGCCTCAATCAGAAAAAGATCTCTCGGTTTTCGAAAGGAAGCATTTTGGAGTTGGTGGTAAAAACGAAAAATTTTTAAAAGAAGCTGTTAAAGAAGAGGATATCGCTTCTGTCGTATCTCGCTGGACCGGAATTCCAATGTCCCGAATGCTTGAATCAGAGGCTGAAAAACTTATTCGCATCGAAGATGTGCTTCGTGGTCGCGTTGTTGGTCAAGATGAGGCAATCGGTGCAGTTGCGAGCGCTCTAAGACGCTCAAGAGCAGGGTTATCAGACGAAAATAAACCGCTAGGCTCATTTATGTTTCTCGGTCCAACCGGAGTAGGAAAAACTGAACTCGCAAGAGGTTTGGCAGAGTTTATGTTTAATGATGAAAAAGCTTTGGTAAGAGTTGATATGTCAGAGTTCATGGAGCGTCACGCCGTTTCTAAGTTGATTGGGTCTCCACCCGGATATATTGGTCACGAAGAGGGTGGGCATTTAACTGAAATTGTAAGGCATAAACCATATTCTCTTATACTCTTTGATGAAATTGAAAAAGCGCATCCAGAGGTTTTTAACATTTTGCTTCAAGTTTTAGACAATGGTCGTCTAACTGACAGCAAGGGAAAGGCTGTAAACTTCAAGAACTCTATTATTATAATGACATCAAATGTTGGTTCAGAAATTACACGAGCGATGTCAAATATTGGATTTTCTCTTTCAGAGGAAGAGACAAAACTACAGTCTGAAGAAGAGGAATATAAAGATAAAATTTTAGTTTCACTAAAAGATAATTTTAGACCAGAATTTTTGAATAGAATTGATGAAATAATTATCTTTAATCCACTAACCCCACTAGATTTACAAAAAATTGTAGAAATACAGCTAGATTTGGTTCGCAAAAGACTCGAAGTTAAAAATATTAAATTAGTTATTGGCAGTGATGCTAAAAAATACCTTGCGGAAGAAGGTTTTGATCCAGAGTATGGTGCCCGCCCAGTAAAACGCCTTATACAAAAAACTATTTTAGATAAATTAGCTGATAAGATTATAAAAGGAGAAGTGCAGGATGGAGATAAAGTCAAAATTAACTTTAAAGAAAATGCATTGGTAATTGGTAAATGATAATCCACTAATCTTAGTTGAGTTGTTTTCTTTATACGGATAAATACTTATACAAGTGAGCAAATACCCCAAGTCTGTATTAAATTTTTTTAGGTTTATTCTAAGCCGTACTACCCTATCGCTTTTATGTAGGTCTTTTGGTCTCTCGGCACTTTGGTTTTTTGTTCCTTGGTGGTTATTTGCAGTTGTAGCTTTTTTTATTTTTTTTAAATCGCAAATATGGCCATACAATTTTTTCGCTTTCTATTTAGTGCTAGTGGTATTAACAAAAATTTCAGAAATTTGGCTTGTATCTGGAATTAAAGATTCGTCAATTGAAAATCTGGTAAGCATTTTCCACCTAATTTTTATGTTTCTTTTTGGCCTGTTGTTTTTCTTTATCCTTGGAATCAAAGAGTTGTTTTTTATTAGAAGAAGAGAAGTTTGTCTTATAGCTACAACACTAACATTTTTAATCACAACCTTTTTAGTATTATGGTCGCTTGCCCTAGGAGTTATAATTTTTTATTTACTACCATTTGCAATTGCTACATTTATTCTTAGTCGCTCAATTTTACAATTTAAAGACGATAACTATTCATCAATCAACCTTTCGTTATCAACTTTAATTATTACTTATTTGCTTACAGAATTAATATGGGCATTTACCTACGCACCATTTTCTTTGATTACCTCTACAATTTTATTAACTGCTACATTTTTTTTAATTAACTCGCTATATTTTATTTTCGAAAACAATTCTCCGCTACCTCGAGAAGTAATAAATACAAGAAGTGAAGAATTAACTCTAAAAAATTAAAAAATCTACTTTCTTGCGCCAAATAGGCAATCCAGAGACTTAAGGATTGCCTATTTTTTACGGGGCTTGCCCCGTTAGAAATTGCGGACGCATAATAAAATTTATGGAAAATATAAGGGGCTTAATATGTATCTAATTACAATATCAAGAACAGCGCTTTTTGCGTTTGCGTCCTATTTCTAATGGGGCTTGCAATGATTGCCTCATTTTTGTAGTCTGTAACCAATGATTAAGCTTATTTTACAAATTTCACATGCGTTATTTAGAGTTAGTCAGAATATCAAGCAAAAAGATATTCGTAGTCGCATTGAGGCTAATAGTGTTTATCTTTTAGAAGTTTCTGCAAACTTAGATATTGAAGCAACCCTAAAGGCATTAACTATAATTGAGCAATTAGTTTTTCTTTCTGAAGAAATAGGGGAAATCGAATATTATTCAGGACAAATTTTGCATAAACAGTTTGAAAATTTAAGGAAACTAATTCTTGAGGATAAGGAAAGGAAAAGACTAGAATTAGCCATAGAGGATATTTTTTCAGGTGATTATGAAAAACATATTAAGGATACACCCCAGTCATTTAATTCTAATAATTCAATCAAATCTTCTACTGGCTTAGATAGAATGTTTACTAACAGGAAGTTACCTACTTCAGATAATGAGGCAAGAATTTTTAGTGATGCAAATAGCAATGATAAGCAAAGTATCGATTCTGATGCAAGTTCGAATCAGGCAATGGGGCAAAGTTCAAATAGGCAAGAACTTATTGCTGGTAAGGTTGCCGAATTAGGCAAAGCGGCAATGAAAGATATAATTGCCTCATTTCCAAATGTAAGCGAAAGAACGCTTAGGTATGATTTACAAAAACTCACAGATAAGCATATTTTAGAGCGAGTTGGTAGTGGTGGTCCAGCAAGTTTCTATACAATAAAGAAAAGTTTTATTGCTAGAGATCTTATCAAGTAGTCTTTGTTATAGTGGTAAATTGGGCATTAGAAAGCATGCGATTATGTAACTTAATGCAGTTTTGCTCGTTATATATAGTGTAGCAAGTATTATGCTGGTTTGTTTTGTCTTTTTGGGTGGAAATTATTCAAATTAATTCCCACTTGATTGACAGAAAAAAATCGTATATACTACTTGCACAAAGGTATTATTTTCACTTAAATGTGAAGATTTTAGTACAAGTTGGTTATCTTAAAAAATTACCAATTGGTACGCTTGGGGTGAGGCCCAATAGTTTGTAAATAGCTAGTAACAAAACAAAAGTATTATTTTATTTGTGTTTTGTTGTAAGCTATTTACCAATAAAGGTCTCGCCAAAAAGCGAGACCTTTTATATTTTTCAAGTTATTACAGTTATGAGTTCTTGTTTGCCAGCCATCTACCTCCTCCCTGCTTAAGGGAGAAATAAGGTAGCTCGCCCTTAAGGGGCGACCCGCTTTACCTCACAAAGGCGGGGTACGAGCTAGGCGGCAGGTCGGTACAAGTTGCGCATAACTTTCCCAATATTAGTCGTTAAAATAATTAATTATATAAATTTAAGAAAAAACATGAGTAAAACGAAAAGTAAAGCCTTATCGGCTGTGCTTTCTGTAACTACTACTATCTGGCTCTCGGGCGCAGTAATGCTCTTGCCGGTTGCGCATGGTCAAACACCTGCGGATCTTCAAGCTCAAATTACAGCACTTTTGGCTCAGATTGCAGCTTTACAGGCACAGCTTGGAGGCGGAGCATCAGTAGCAGCCGCAGCTTGTAACTTTACCCGCGCCCTCACCGTGGGTTCTACAGGAAGCGATGTTATGTGCTTACAAAAGTATTTAAATGGAGCCGGATTTAAAGTCTCGGTAACAGGAGCTGGTTCTCCTGGCAATGAATCTTCATACTTTGGTGCAAAAACCAAAGCCGCAGTTGCCGCATGGCAGGCTGCAAATGGAGTAGCACCAGCAGTTGGTTATTTTGGTTCGATTTCTCGAGCTAAATATGTAGCAGTAGCAGGTAGCGTCGTAGTAACACCAACACCAGGAACAACCCCAGTACCAGGAACAAATCTTTCATTAATGGTAGCTTCTGACAACCCAATGAGCGCAACAGTGCCAAAGGGTGCATCAGCAGTTTCTGTTTTGAAATTTAATGTGATGGGTAATGGAGTATTAAACGGATTAACCTTTAAGAGAACAGGTATTGGAGCAAACTCCGATGTCTCAAATGTATATCTCTACGAAGGAGCAACCCGATTAACTTCTGGTAGAAGTATTAATTCAACAACAAACGAAGTTTCCTTTATTAATCTCGCACTTTCAGTTTCTGGAACACGCACATTGTGGCTTGCCATTGATGTTGCATCAGCCGCAACTGCTGGTAACGAGCATACATTCCAACTTTCTGCATCAGACGGAACTCCTTCTATAAGCGGAACTCTTATGGGTAATGTTATGAAAATTGGAGGTCAAACATCTGGAGTTGCGACAACTACAATTGTAGCTAGCGCACTTTCAAGTTCGACCGTAGGAGCTTCAAATGTTCAAGTAGCAGAATTTAAGATTACAGTGTCAGGTGCAGAAGATATCAATGTTGAATCTATTGCTATGACACAGGGTGGTTCAATCTCAAACGCCAATTTATCAAGTTTTGTTTTGAAACAAAATGATGTAACAGTTGCAACAGCAGCTTCAATTGGCGCAAAAGATTTAGTAACACTCGTATTGGCTTCTCCTCTTAAAATAGAGAAGGGACAAAACAAGACCTTTAAGCTCTATGCAAATGTTGCAGGAACAGCAAGGTCTGGTGATCAAATTAAGATGTATTTTGATGCATCTTCAGATATTAAGGCAAAAGGTTTAACTTATGGCTTTAACATCATGAATGATATTTCAAACCTTGATTCATCTTCAGAAGCTCAAACAGTTGAACTAAAGGGAGGTGATGTAACAATCACATTCAACGGTCCTATTTCTGGTGATGTAGCTGTAAATGCTACAGATGTTGAATTATTCAACTTCACAATTGCAACTAAGAATTCAATTGAAATCAGAAACTGGAGAGTAGATGCTTCAACCACAAATCTTATCTCAGGAGAAGGATTTAATGACTTGAAGATTTGGGATACATCAAATAACAGCGTTGTAACTAGCGCGGTTGATATAAGCGGAAATGTTACATCAACGAATCAAGTTTTCACTGATGTGTTTACAATGGCAGCCGGAACTTCAAAGACATTTAAGATAACAGCTGACATTGATCCACAAAATGACAATGGTGATACAATCACTGTTAAACTCGCTGCATTCGGAGCTTCCGACATCAAGAACTTGGATAACAACCAATTTGTTGCAACTGGAGCAATAGTGCCAAGCACTAATATTTCTGGAAACCAACATACAGTTCAGACTCCAGCTCTTGAAGTTCAGCTTTCATCCGATCCTTCTTCTCAAACCTTAGTACAAGGTTCAGCGAACAAGAATTTGGTTGGAATTAGCTTGCGAGCAACAGCTGACACAGTTAAAGTTAGCTCCATAAAGATTAAGGCATCATCAACCACTGGTACATTAACCTCTGGCGAAGTGACTAACCTCAAGCTTTATGATGGCGACACTCAGATTGGAGATACCAAATCATTGGATTCGTCTGATTTAACAGCAACATTCAATGGATTGAATCTTTCAATCGCCAAGGGTGAAACCAAAACACTTGTAGTTAAAGGAAGTATCTCAAACGATATGACCGACACCGATGTGTTTGTGGTTAAGATTTCTGACATCACAACCGATGTTAGCGCAGTTGATTCAAACGGTAATACTGTTACTCCATCTGGAACAAATCCAAACGGAGTTCAGACAGTTCTCGTAACTGTTACAACTGTTGGAAATGTTACTGTTGTTAAAGCAGCTGATAATTCTGATTCAGAAGCTGGTCTCGTAATGGCTGGCCAAGAAGTAATTCTTGCTAACTTTAAATTCGATACCACAAACGAAGATATGACAGTTAATAAACTTCATATTTTGGTAAGCTCTTCTACTAGCCAGACAGCAACAACAACTGCTACAACAGATGATGTTACAGCAATTAAGTTGTTTGTTGGTAGTACACAAATTGGAGCAACTTCTGGTTACTCTGTTCAGGCTTCGGGCGCATCGTCTTCTATCGCCATTGTTGAAAACCTTGGTATGGTAATTACGAAGGATGTTTCTAAAGTCTTAACGGTTAAGGGAGTTATCCCAGCTATTGGTCAGAGTGGTTCTGGAGCAGACTTTGGTACAAATCTTTATGCGCACATAATGGCAGCAGGATTTGAAGCACAAGGACAAACTGCAAAAGATGTCTCTATTTCAGCAGCATCTGGAAATCAAAAGATTGTCTACAAGACAAAGCCAACACTTTCTGTATCAGGCAGTGGCTTGGATACACTTGGCGTAGGATCTAAGAAGATAATCAAGTTTACAGTTGCGGCTAATGGTTCTGGTCAGGTAGCGTGGAAGAAAGTGCAGTTGAAAATCTCTGTAACAGGAGCATCAATCACTGCAGCTACTTCCGCTAACGTATTTATCAGAAGGACTACTGGTTCACAGACAAACTTGACACTTGCTTCAGCATTTATGGCAACATCAGAAACTGGCGCAACGTCAACGCAGACTCTTGACCCACAGAATGGCACAACAGGTTACTTAACCATAGTGCTTTCGTCAGCAGAAGAAATTGCTGCTGGTAGTTCACAGGAGTACGTTGTATTGGCTGATGTGAGTGGTATCGTTGGTGGAACTGCAACTGCAGCTGTATCAACTAACCTACATCGCGCTGAAACTACGGCAACAACCGGCACTTATGGAGATATTGCTTTGACATCGGGCGCTCACGATGCATCAGATTCATTTGTATGGTCAGATTACTCAGTATCTGCTCACACAGAATTGACTGCAGATTGGGCAAACAGCGTGTTAGTGCAACAACTTCCATCAGATTCCGTCACAATTACACGATAACGCATCTTGAGAATGCTTATCAGGTAACAAAGAGCCCCGCTTGCGGGGCTCTTTTGTTTTTAGCCTTGACTTAATTTGTTCCGGCGCTTTATTTAAGCAGAAGTGTCCCCTAGACACAAAAAGATTGGTTCCATCTCTTAGGTGGATTTTTGTGCCGACCTGCCTGCCGGCAGGCAGGGAGCCAAGTCCCAATTTTTCGCTGGAAAAAATTGAGGACGGTTCTGCGTGATAAAATAGAGGAACTCTTATTTGAAAAATTGTGAGTAAAAGCTTATTATTGTCTCTATATGTTTATCCTAGGAGTGAACCGTTTTCTTATTAAAATAATCCTTTTATCTATTCCTTTTGCGGCTTTATTTTATTCAAGTAGCGTAATTTTGCCATTAACTCTGCCCAGAATAATACTTTTTCGAGCTCTGGTAGAAGTTGCTGTATTACTATTTGTTGTTTATATCTCATTAGCTTCAAGTGATGTAAAAAAAGCAACATATAGTCGTTTTAAGTCACTGTATAAAAATCCGATTTCCATATTTTTAACTTTATACTTGCTTTCTTATGTTGTAAGTACTTTATTTGCAGATAATATCTATAGAGCGTTTTGGGGGTCTTTTGAGCGCGGTGAAGGAGTTTTTGGTATGCTTCACTTCGTAGCCTATTTTTTACTTTTGTATTTAGTTTTTGAAAAAAAAGATTGGGTTAGATATTTAGCAATATTTTTGCTTTCCGGTTTATTTTTATCACTTCACTCTTTTTACCAATTTATAAACCCAACTATAGATTTTCAGGGGCGCGCAACTTCAACAATTGGAAATCCTGCGTTTCTTGCAACGCATCTAATTTTCATAATGATTTTTGGGGCATCATTAATTTCGTTGTTTTTGAAAAGCGATGTAGATGGTAAAAAAATGAGACTTAGTATAGTGCACGGAAAGAAAAACCACATTTACATTTTAATTATTTTTTTGGCGTTATTTCTAACAACAATTTTTTTAACGGGAACTCGTGGAGCTATTTTGGGGGCTGGAATTGGTCTTTTGTTCATTTTGTTTTACTTATCATTTAGCAAAAAAAATATATTTCTCAGTAACTATTCTTTGAAAAATTTTAGCAGATATTTGCTTATTATTTTTATCGCATTTGGCCTATTATTTTTTGGAACAAGAAATGCAGATATCTGGAAAGGCATTCCTGGATTAAATAGGTTAGCGAATACAAAAGCTTTTTCGCTAAGTGATTCGTCGACACAGTTTCGTCTGCTTACTTGGGGCGTAAGTTATGAGGCCTTTAAAGAAAGGCCATTATTTGGTTGGGGGCCTGAAAATTATTTAAATGCCTATGAAAAATATTATGACCCAGCATATTCTAATTATGGAGATACTTGGCTGGATAGGGCTCATAATAAACTCTTTGATGTATTAGTTATGCAGGGGTTATTAGGGCTTATTCTGTATTTGGGTTTTATTTCCTCTATTTTTTATTTTATTTTAAAGCGTATTTATAAAGAAAATATTGCCTTATCCATTGTTCTTATGGCTGGAGTCACTGCTTATTTTGTCCAGAATTTATTTTTGTTTGACCAAATTATTTCTAACATTACTTTCTTTTGTTTGTTTGCTTTTATTGTTGCGTATGCTGAGGGAGATAAAGGGATTAATTCAAGCTCATTAACTTTAAGAAAGGCCAATGAAGGGCTTGTTGTTATTGGCTTATCTTTGATAGTTGGAATTACCATGGTTGCTTCTTTGTATTATTTCAACCTAATTCCATATGCCCAAGCAAAGCTTTATATGACTTCTCCAAAAGGCAAAGACATCGAGAGAACTTATGAGTTATTAAACACCGCACTTTATCCATATAATTTTGCGCAAACATCTCTACGCGGGTCAGGTATAGATGCGCTTTATATGCAAAATTATTTTTATAACCAGAGAATTTTATCTGAAAAATCTTTCTCAAAACTTACTGACTTGCTCGTAAAATCTATTCATGAGGTGGTTGAAGTTGAGCCTTACGATGTTCGCTTTCATATTCGTGAAGGACAAATGCTTGCTGAAATTGCACGAACTTACGAAGATGGAGACCCAAAGGTATCTGAAATTAACAGTCAGATAGAAAAACTCATGCTTGATGCAATAGAGAGGTCACCAAAAAGACAAGATTTATATTATCATTTAGCATTCAGTTTAGTGGGACAAGATAAGTTCGCTGACGCCATGGAAGTTTCGGAGAAAGCCATAGCCCTTAGTCCGGATGTTCCTAGGAGCTATATGAATGCGGCAGTAATTTATGCTATTTCTAACGAAACTCAAAAATCAAAAGAAGCGCTTAAGAAAGTAGAAGAAATTAAACCATCTTACAATAATTTTTTCGGTTCAGATTTTAACAGTTTAATTTTGCTTTACACTTCGTTTGGAGAAGGTGATAAAGTTCTCGAGCTTATTAAAAAAAGTATAAGAAATGAAATACCATATGAATTTGATAGGAATTATTATCGAAATGCTTTGGTAGATTTTAGAGACAAACAAGATAAAGAAAATTTTATTCTTACAGCAAAATATCTAACAAAGTTCAGTGACTTAAAGGATGATATGGAGATTTTTATAGATTTGGCAGAGAAAAATGAATGGGATATACTTAAGAACATATAAATATCGTAAATAGTTATTTAAAAGCATAATATATGCATTCAAATTTATTTAATTTTTCAAAAATTCTTCTTTTTATTGCCCCGTTTAGTCTTGTTATAGTTAGCACTTCGACGCTATTTCCTTTTATAGTTGGGAAATATACATTTTTTAAAATAGTTATTGAACTTGCTCTTATATCTTTTATACTTGGCATAGGGTTTAGCTCTAATAAGCTAGATTTAAAGAAGTTATTGTTTGATTGGTTTAAGAGTCCCTTGGTTATTGCTGTTACAGCATTTGTTTTTTTGTTTACACTTTCTGGTTTTACTGGTGTAAACCCAAGTGCGTCTTTTTGGTCAAACTTTGAAAGAGGCGAAGGTTCATTTTTAATGTTGCATTTTTATGTATATTTTATTTTATTACTAGCACTTTTTTCTAATGAAAAAGATTGGAGACATATTTTTAGATTGTCCATAATTTCTGGAATTTTTGTTATGTTCTACGGAATATTAGGCGCCATGAATGTGAGGGGGGTGGTTGGTAATGATATTTGTGATAGATTTGCGGGTTCTTTAGGAAATCCAGCTTATATTGGAACATTGTCCATTTTCCTTTTATTTTATGTTATGTATTTTATTGCATCTGGAAATTGGAAGTCTAAGAATTGGAAAACCATCATACTTCCATTTTTAATTCTTTTAGTATTATTCTTTTTCGCATTTTTAACATTGTCTCAAACGAGGGGTGGTTTTTTGGGTTTGGGAGCGGGAACTATTTTGGGAATGTTTTATATGTCTTTTTCGCTCCCTAAGCATAAATGGAGAATCTATGCATTTTTAATGGCACTTGGTCTTGTCGGGTTGGGGTTAAGTGGTATTTATTTTAGACAACATATTAATCTTGCTCCTTGGTGTGGTGCAGGGGCTAACCGTATTTTAGATGTTTCAATAAGTGGAGCTACCATCAATACTCGTTTTGCGCTTTGGGGGCAGGCAATTGAAGCCTGGAAAGAAAGGCCAATTTTTGGATGGGGACCAGAAAATTTCAGTATTGCTTTTGAAAAATATTATAATCCAGTACACACTGTTTGGTTTGACAGAGCACATAATATTTTCTTCGATTATTTAGTTTTCAGTGGCATTATGGGGTTATCAGCTTTTGTTGGAATATTTGCAGTATTGTATTTTCAATTCTTTAAAAAACATTGGAAAAATAAATTTGAAATTAACGATAAGCATCATGTAGTTGACCATAAAAAATATGGATCAATTTCTGACTTAAGCGATTTACAACTTTCAATAGTTAGGGCATTAATTTTTGCTGTTCCAATAGCGTATCTTGTTCAGGGCATTGTTTTATTCGATGTTCTTCCAATTTATATAAATCTGTTCTTGTTTTTGGCTTTTGTAGAATGGAAATTAAATCAGGGAAAATAATTTTTAAGTATAAAATATGAATCAATTATATCGTCAAATAATTTCAATTTTACTTTCGATTTTTTTAGTCGGACTTATTTACTATGGTTCGTTATTGCCGTTTCATAAGGCAAGTATTTATATAAGAGCTCGCCAAACCGAAGTTAATGATATAAAACAATTTAACGATTTATATGACGGAATTTTATCGACTAATTCTCCTGTTGGGCAAGACGAATTAGTTTCAAATTATTTAGATTTAATTTCGAGTCTTATAAATCAAGAGAAGGGCAAAGAAAAACCAAACTTAGAAATCATTAAATACTTAGCGAGTAATGCCGAAAAATGGGCTGAGCCAATTATAGAAAGAGGAACTGGTTTTAGTTTTAGTCAAATAATTTATAATTACGCCACAATTAATCGTGATGTAGCCCTAGTCTTAAATGATAAAAAACATTACGACAAAGCAGTGACATTATATCAGCTTGGTTTAAAACATAGCCCAGACAGGCAAATATTTCTTTATACCCTCTTTGATTTATATGTTTTAGTCGGAGATAAAGCCGGAGCTAACTTGCTTGGAGATAGGATTATAGAAGTTTATGATGATAATCGAGTTACTGAAATTATAAGCAAAATGAAATAGAAAGGCCTTAACATGGCTTTATTTTGATGCTTTAATAAGGTTATGTGTGGAATCTCTGGCGCAATAATAAATGGTAGAAAAGGCAAGGAATTGGAGGAAATAATTGAGCGTATGAATTTAGCTCATAGCCGTCGTGGTCCAGATGACCGCGGTTTTTTATTGAATGAAAATTTGAATTTGGTTTTTGGGCATACGCGTCTTTCTTTTCAAGATTTGTCGAGTGCTGGACATCAGCCTATGAAGTGTAGTAGTCGCTCTAAAAATTATGAAAATTGGATTACTTTTAACGGAGAAATTTATAATTTTTTGGAATTACGCGCAGAACTTCAGAAAAAAGGTTATCAATTTCGTACTAAAACTGACACAGAGGTGATTTTGTGTGCCTATGATGTGTGGGGAGTAGAATCATTCAGTAAACTTCGCGGAATGTTTGCTTTTGGTCTTTGGGATGATAAACATAAAAAACTTTATTTAGTTAAAGATCGTTACGGCATTAAGCCACTATACTATTTTTCTGATGTTGAAAAAATTGTATTTGCATCCACCGTAAAAGCACTTAAGTCGAGTGGAATTATTGAAGTTTCTAAAAATAAAACTGCACCCATAGGTTTTTTGTTGTTTGGTTCTATACCAATGCCACAGACTTCAGTTAAAAATATATTCGGAGTTCCTGCCGGACACTATTTAGAGAGAGACTTAAATGGGAATGATAAAATTGTAAAATATTATGACCCATTGGATTATTTTTGCGAAAATAAATCTGAAAATAATCAAAATAATGCATTACTTGAAAGTAATAAAGTTAGAGATTTACTTTCAGAATCAGTTAGGCTTCATATGATTAGCGATGCGCCACTTGGAGTTTTTTTGAGTGGAGGAGTAGACTCAAGCGCACTTTCGATAATGGCTTCTAAAATTAGGAAGGAATCGCTTACAACTTTATCAATTACTTTTGATGAAGAAGCGTACTCTGAAAAAAAATATCAAGAAATTATTTCTAAACAAATAAAAAGCGAACATCATGAATACAATGTTCGAAAAGAAGACTTTGAGAATTCGCTAGGTAATGTTTGGGAAGCTATGGATGAGCCAACTATTGATGGGGTTAACACTTATTTTGTTGCAGAAGCGGCAAAGAAAGCAGGATTAAAAGCCGTTCTTTCTGGACTTGGAGCCGATGAAGTATTTTTTGGGTATAATAGTTTCAAAAAAGCTAAGTTTTTAAGACAAATCCAGAAATTTAATTTCATAACTCAATTACCACTTACATTATTTAGCAACCTAGGAGATAGATATTCTAAATTAAATTATCTTAAATATAACGACCCACTTAATTTTTATCTGTCTATTCGTGGATTATTCGCGCCTAAGATGGTAGCTAAAATATTAAAAATTTCTGAAAAAGAAGTTTATGATTATATCGCATCAATTTCTGAAATTTATGAGTTGTCTTCAGGTGCTATAAATAAATTACATCCAGCAAATCTACTTTCATATTTAGAACTCAAGTTTTATCTTCAAAATCAACTTCTTAAAGATTCAGATTTTATGGCGATGTATCATTCAATTGAAATCAGGGTGCCATTTTTAGATCATATTCTGGTAGAATATTTAAGCTCACTCCCAGTAGCACTGAAATTAGATGGTAAATATAAAAAACAACTTTTAATTGATGCGCTTTCTCTAGATTTGCCGAAAGCAATTTATAATCGCCCCAAAATGGGTTTTACATTTCCGTTTAAGGAATGGTTAGGCGACAACAAATCAATTTCTGGTACTGAAAATAGTTTAAATGCTGGCACGCATTGGTCTCGCGTTTGGGCAATGAAGGTCGCAGAAAAGTTGTTATAATAGTTTCGGACATTGTAATATTTTTTACCTTTTAGCAGTAATTTAAAATATGGAAAAAATAACTAAAATAATTCAAGATAACATAAAATTATTTTTCGGATATGCTTTCTTTGCTGGCATCGCCGTTGTGGTCGATTTAGGAATTCTTTACGCGCTAACAACCATTGTGGGAATTTGGTATTTATACTCAGCTGCAATTTCATATGTAATAAGTGTTACTGTTAATTTTTCACTTAATAAGGTATTTAATTTTAAAAATAAAAGTAAGCGTTTGTTTTCGCAATTTTCCATATTTTTAACTGTTGCAACAACAGGACTACTAGCAAATCAAATTATAATGTATTTGTTAGTTGAAAATTTTGGACTTTGGTATATTTATGCTAAATTATTTGCTCTTGCGTCAATTGCTGGCTTTAGCTTTTATAGTCACAAAAATTATACTTTTAAAACAGTGGATTGAATATTTTAGTTTTGCTTAATTCATTAAAAAGTTTTAATATATAGAGAATAAAAAATGGAAAATAATACATCATACAATGAAGTGTCAAAAATTTCAGAATGTCGAGCTTGTGGGTCAGCCTCAATAACTCCCTTTTTTGATTTGGGCGACCAACCACTTGCAAATTCATTGCTTAAAAGCAAGGATGAATTTGAAAAAAAATATCCTCTATCGCTTAGTTTTTGTAACGATTGTAGTTTAGTTCAACTAAACCATACGATTGACCCAAAAATATTGTTTAGCAATTATGTGTGGGTAACGGGAACATCTGGTGTGGCAAAAGATTTTTCTGAAACATTTGCGGATAATCTTATAAAGCAAATCAAAGAAAATAAAGATGGCTATATTATGGAAATCGCTTCAAATGATGGTACTTTTTTAAAGCCGTTCGTTAATCGTGGTTATAAGGTTTTAGGAATAGACCCAGCGCGAAATATTGCTGATATTGCAGTAAAAGATGGAATTCCTACTGAATGTTCTTTTTTTGGAAATGTAGTGGCTAGTGAGGTTACTTCTAGAAAAGGTAAAGCTTCTGCTGTCTTTGCTAGAAATGTATTGCCTCATGTTGCAAATACCAAAGATTTTGTGGCTGGCTTAGCAACTTCCGTGGGTGAGGATGGCATAGTGGCTGTTGAAGCTCACTATGCAAAGATAATTTTAGAAGAATTACATTATGACTCTATATATCACGAGCATCTTTGTTATTTCACATTGAAAAGCTTGGAGAATTTATTAAACAAACAAGGACTTTATTTGTTTGATATTGCTAAGAGTCCTATAAGTGGAGGATCTATAATCGTTTTTGCTAAAAAAACAAAAACAGTCGAAACTGAGAATTTAATAAATTTTCGAAAGATGGAGGAAGATATGGGCATTAACAAATTTGAATCTTGGAATAAATTTGCGAGTGATTCAATTGTTCATAAAGAAAAATTAAATAATATTTTAAAAGAAATTCAAAAGTCTGGTGGAAAAATTATGGGGTATGGTGCCTCAGCCAGAAGTTCTACTTTGCTTAATTTTTGTGGTATCGATTCTTCTACTGTAGCAATGGTTGCTGATAAAAACGAACTTAAACAAAAACTTTATACCGCAGGAAGTCATATTTTAATTGAGAGTCCAGAAGTTGTTATGAGTGAACAGCCTACCGCAATTTTTCTTATGGCTTGGAATTTTACTGACGAAGTTGTTAAATATTTGTCTTCAGAATTTGGATTTAAGGGAACATATATTGTTCCGCTTCCAAATATGCCGAGAATTATTAAAGATTAATAACATAAAATTGTTATGAAGTTTAAAGAGTCAAAACTAAAGGGGGCGTTTGAGATAGAGCTCGAACCCAAAGGTGACAATCGGGGATTTTTTATGCGGGTTTATGATGAGAAAATTTTTAAAGAAAATGGACTTAATCGTGAGTGGGTTCAAGAAAATTATTCGTTTAGCAAAGAAAAAGATACAATTAGGGGTTTGCATTTTCAATATCCACCAAACGCAGAAGCCAAGCTTGTAAAAATTATGGAAGGCGAAGTTTTTTTTGCTTATGTTGATTTAAGGAAAAATTCTGCAACTTTCGGTAAATGGGATAGCGTTTTGTTGTCTAAAGAAAATCACAAAATGGTTTTTATTCCAGAGGGATTTGCCCTTGGAATGTGTACTCTAACAACTAATTGTGTTTTGTATTATAAAATGGGGAATTACTATGCTCCGGAAAATTCGGATACAATTCATTGGAATGATTCTGATTTGGGTATTGTTTGGCCCACAAAAATACCGTCAAACATATCAGAGAAAGACTCAAAAGCCAAAAGTTTTAAGGAGTTTTGCGAGCAAAAAGGAGCTATTAATATATAGCGTCAATCTTGTATTTTCATCTTTTTTTAGGTAGAGTTCTTATATTATGATTATAGTCAGAGCGCCACTTAGAGTTAGTTTTGTTGGTGGTGGTACAGATCTTCCTGATTTTTATAAAAACAATACTGGTAGGGTTATTTCGGCTGCAATTGACAAATATGTGTATGTTACTATAAATCGCCCTCCACTTGTTCGGAATGTTTCAGCTAGATATGGCATAACAGAGCAAGTTAATCACCCTAAAGAATTATTGAATGGAAGAATTAGAGAGGCGTTAATTCATCAGGATATTTTAAGTGGAATTGATGTTGGAACATTTTCTGATGTTCCAGTAAAAACAGGACTAGGTTCATCTTCTAGTTTTTCGGTTGCCCTAATGAAAGCCTTGCTGGTTTTTAAGGGAAAAAATGCAAATAGGGGGGAAATTGCAGAGTTAGCATCGCATCTTGAGATTAATCTTCTAAAAGAACCAATTGGGAAACAGGATCAATATGCATCTGCGTTTGGGGGTTTAAATATATTTCAATTTAATAATGATAATACTGTTGATGTAACTCCAGTTCATTTGGATTTTAGAAAAATGTCAGACTTAGAGAGTCACATCAGTGTTTTCTTTACGGGGGTAACTAGGCTTGCCTCTTCGGTTTTAACTGAGCAAAAAAGTAATATTGTAAAAAAACAAGATGAGCTTAAAAAAATGGCAGAATCAGTTTTTGAATTTAGAGAACAGCTTTTAAAAGGTAATTTTAAACGATTAGGAGAAATTCTTCATGATGGGTGGTTGACTAAAAAAACACTTGCATCAAATGTTTCAAATCCCGTAATCGATGAATTATATAGTGCTGGTATTAGTGCTGGGGCTTGGGGCGGGAAGGTGCTTGGTGCTGGTGGGGGTGGTTGTTTGCTTTTTATTGCTTCTCCAGAAAACAAAAATAACATAAGAATTAAACTGCAGGAAGTGGCGGTAAAAAATAAACTTAATGATTTTACACTTATACCGATTAAATTTGTGCAGTCGGGCGTAGAAGTTTTAATGAATCAAGATTCTAATATTCGACAATCTTAAAAATGGAAGAATATATTCAAAATTTTTCAAATAAAGTTTCTTTGGCGTTAAATAATTTACCCAAAAATGAAATTGCGAAGGCATTGTCTATTTTGCAGGCAACCTATGAGCGCGACGGAAAGATATATATATTTGGCAATGGTGGCTCGCTTGCGCTTGCTACTCACTGGGTAAGCGACTTTAATAAAACTGTCTTTAGTCACCATCTTGATAAAAACAGAAGAAGATTTCAAGCTATTCGTCTCCCATCTACTGAATCAGAACTTACTGCTTGGGCTAATGATAGCGGGTATGATATGGTTTTTGCAGGCCCTCTAAAAAACTATCTTCAAGACAATGATACAATTATCGCAATATCAAGTTCTGGCAATTCACCCAATATAATTAAGGCTGTTGAATTAGCAAAATTAAATCACATACCCGTGATTGGGTTGTCTGGATTTGATGGTGGTAAATTAAATACGCTCGCTGACGCTAAAATAATTGTCCAAACAGAAAAAGGAGAATATGAAATTGTGGAAAGTGTTCACGGAACGATACTTCACTTAATGACAAAATATTTTCAAGATCATTTTGATTATCTTGAAGAGAAAATTGTTAGTTAATTTTAAATGAAAATATTACTTACTGGAAATCTTGGATATATTGGTTCGGTCCTCACAGATATTCTTAAAAAGAAGGGATATTTTGTGCGTGGTTTTGACACTGGTTATTATGCAGACAATTTAGTGCTTGAAGCTATTTTGCCAAATGAGCAGATTTTTTGGGATATTAGAAATGTTAATAAAAAACAACTAGAAGGTTTCGACGCAATTATTCATTTGGCGGCGCTTTCGAATGATCCATTGGGGGAATTTGATGCTAATCTAACAAATGAGATAAATTACAAAGCAACTGTTAATCTTGCCAAGCTTGCTAAAGAAGCTGGTATTAAAAGATTTATATATTCTTCATCGCAGAGCATGTATGGAGTGGCAGATACAAGTGAGGAACTGACCGAAGATAAGGCAGGTCCATTTGGTGTTACTGAATATGCAAAAACAAAATGGAGCGCCGAAGTTGAGTTAAAGAAAATGAATTCAGATAAATTTACTGTTGTTTGTTTGCGTCCATCTACAGTTTTTGGAGCAAGTCCTAGACTTAGATGTGATATTGTTTTTAATAACTTAGTTGCATCGGCCTATACGACAGGGAAAATCGAAATTAAAAGTGATGGCACGCCCTGGAGGCCAGTTGTGCATGTACTTGATGTTTCTAATGCATTTGTCGCGGCCATAGAGGCTCCAATTGAATTAGTAAGTGGAGAATCTTTTAATGTTGGAATACCAAATGGAAATTATACGGTTCGTGACTTAGCTGAAGCGGCTCAGCGCGCAGTAAGTGGTAGCACACTTGTTTTCACTGGAGAGCATAATGACCCGCGTACATATAGAGTATCTTTTAATAAAATATTAACAGTTTTAAAGGATTACTATAAGCCAGAGTGGAATTTAGATAAAGGAGGCATTGAACTTGTAGAGTTATTCAAGAAAGTAAATTTCACAGAAGATCAGTTTAGAAATAGAACTTGCAACAGATTACAGCAAATTAAGTTCTTGGTTGATTCAAAAAAATTGAATTCAAACTTAGTGTGGAATTAATTAAGAAGAGAATTAAAATGACCCATGGTTATTAAACAAGCAGTTATACTTGCTGGCGGGAGAGGAGGTCGTTTAATGCCTCTTACTAAAGATAGACCCAAGCCAATGGTGGAAGTTAACAGCAAACCTTTTTTAGAATATTTAGTTGGCGAGCTTAAAAAAAACGGTATAGAGGAAATTATTATGCTTCTGGGATATATGCCAGATAAAATTGTAGATTATTTTGGAAATGGTGAAAAATATGGACTTAGAATAAAATATTCAATTACTTCTATTGACGACGAAACTGGCACTAGAATTCGAAAAGTAAAAAAATTGTTGAATGAAAAATTTTTACTTTTATATTCTGATAATTATTGGCCACTTAATTTGGAAAAAATTTGTGAATTTTACGCGAGACACAATACTTTAGCCTCAATAACTGTTTACGAAAACAAAGATGGAGTTACTAAAAATAATACTCTCGTAGATGAGTCTGGCTTAGTTAAAATTTATGATAAGAGCCGAACTGATTCTAGGGTAAACGGAGTTGAAATTGGTTTTTATATTTTAGATAAAAAAGTTTTAGATATTATGCCAGAAGAAAATTTTTCTTTCGAAGCAAATATTTTGCCCAAACTAATAGAGATGAAGCAACTATCTGGATACTTAACTAGCGAAAGATATTACAGTATAACTACTCCCGATAAGATTTCGGTTGTTGCTAAGTATTTTTCATCAATAAATTTATTAAAATAAAAAGTTGTGCTTAAATCCAATACAAAAAAGAAAGCAATATTTTTAGATCGAGATGGAACAATTACGAGACACACCGATAATTTTATTGTGAGACCTAGGCAGTTATTTATTTTGCCTCATGTTGTAGAAGCTATTAAAATATTCAACGAATTAGGATTTATGGTAGTTATAATTACAAATCAAGCCGTTATTTCTCGTGGTTTGATAACGCCTAAGGAAATGGAAAATTTGCATAGTAATTTAATTGAGCGATTAAAGAGAAAAAAAGCTGATATCGATGGGGTATATTTTTGCCCGCATCATCCAGATGGGAAAATCCCCCCATACAATATTAAGTGTAATTGCCGAAAACCAAACCCGGGTCTAATTTTAAAAGCTATAAGCGAATTTAACATTGACCCTAAGAAAAGTTTTATGATTGGTGATGCAATCATAGATGTTTTGGCTGGGCAAAACGCAAAGGTTAAAACTATACAAGTTAAAACTGGTCCCGGACATCCTAGACTTGATAAAATGTATGGGAATATTAAGCCAGATTTTACTTCAAAAAATTTAAAAGAAGCGGCCAAGATTGTAAAAAAAATAAATAAAAAAGAGCTTTAACATAATTAGTTTAGAGCTCTTGTATCTCAGATGGTTTAATTCGGATAATTTGATTAAATCCCTCGAGTAAATTTGGTGGATGATCACGAAGGGCATCACAATAATCCACAATTATATCTGCTATTGGCTTAGCTTGATTCTCGTAACGGTGAATGTCTTCTTTGTTTGCTATCATGCGAGCAAGTCTTTCTTCGTGGCGCGCTAAGCATAGTTCTTTGGGCGTATCCATCCAAATGCAAATTACTTCTGATGCGAATGGTTTTCCAATATTAATCATCCCAATCCTTTTTTCTGGATAAGCATTGGTGGCATCCAGCAATACATCATTGCCAGCTTGAAGTAGCTTAGGAATTTCTTTTCTTGCCATATCGTATGCAGTTTTGACATCAACTCTACATTCGTCCCTATAATCATCCGGACAGACTATTTTGCAGAAATCAAATTGTTTACGAATCGTAGATTTGCCTGCACCCAGTGAGCCAACCAGAATGTAATAAACTGCCATTGAACACTCCTTTTCTGGTTCCGAAACTTTCCGAATAATACAACTAAATTATATAAATGTCAATACAAATAATGATATAAAAAAGAACAAAACAATTTTTAAAGTAATTGAAATATAAATAATGCGCTTGAAGGACTATAAAATTTTGATATAATTTTGACTTACTAACGCATTCCATTATTGTTTAACATAAGTAATTATGAGAATATTTATAACTGGTGGTTCTGGTTTTATTGGCAGGCATTTGGTTTCTAAACTTGTTTCTGGCAAACATAATTTACTTTTATTATCGAATAACCCAGATTCTTATAAAACCAAACACAGCAAAAAAATAACTTATCTAAAAGGAAACTTAAAAGAAATAAGTAGCTGGGGAAATGAATTGAGTGAATTTAAGCCCGAAGCAGTAATACATCTTGCTTGGGAAGGAATTCCAGATTATGGAATATCGATGAGTAAAAGAAATTTTACTTATAGCAAAAAACTTTTTGAATTAAGTGCAAAAGTGGGATGCAAAAAAATTATAAGCGTAGGTAGTGCTTGGGAATATGGTGATGCTTCGGGCGCAGTTAAAGAAAGTGATAGTCGTAAACCACCACATCAGCCAGTTGTATCTTTTGTTGAAGCAAAGAATCAAATAAAATTGACTGGAGAGAGAATATCCGATGAATTTGGCATTCAGTTTATATGGGCAATTTTATTTTTTGTATATGGTCCCAGACAAAAATCAGCTTCCCTAATTCCGTTTTTGATTTCTCAATATAATAAAAAATCTCTACCAATTATTAAAAATAAAAAAGGTGGTAATGATTTTATATATGTTGATGATGTTGTCTCTGCAATTAACGCCCTTCTTTTAAGATGCAAAAAACAGAAGGAAGTGTATAATATAGGGGCTGGATATCTTACAAGCGTTGCAAAGATAAATAATATTGTAGCAAAGGAATTCGGTATGTCGAAAAGGATGAAAGAGCCCCCTAAAATTACTGGATTTTATGCTAATATTCTTAAAATAAAGAAAGATGTCGGATGGAAGCCCAAGTTTTCAATTGAGCAAGGCGTAGATAGAACAATTAAAAATTTTAAAAATGAAAATAAAAAATAAAATAAAATCATTACTTAGAGTTGTGGTTACTACAAAAAATTGGCCTACACTTTTATTTAAAAATAGCGGAACTGCATATTTTAAGTCCGGGTTAGTATTAAAGTTTGATAATAGAGATTTGTTTATGGATTATGTAAATATATTTAGAGAATATCCAGATGCAAAGGTAGCGGGAACCGTATTAAAGTTTCCATATAAAAATAGTGAATTAAAAATTGATTTTGGAGAATGGAAACCAAATATGGTTGGAGAGATTTTTCTAAGAGAAGTTTATTCAAATTATTTGACTAAAGAAGAACTCAAAGATAGCACCGTTGTTGATGTTGGTGCATCGTTCGGAGAAACAGCCATATATTTTGCCTTAAATGGTGCCAAAAAAGTTTATGGAGTTGAGCCAGTTTCTTCTATGTATAAATTGATGGAAAATAATTTTAAGCTAAATAATTTAACTGATAAATGCATTCCGGTTTTTGGCGCTCTGGGTGGTTGGACTGGAAGCTTTCTTGAAGATAAAAATGCTAAGAAAATATTTTGGGAAAAACATTGGGAAGATCTTAAGGAAACTCCCGTGTTTACTTTAGAAAATTTTGTAGAAAAAAATGGAATAAGCGATGGAATTTTGAAGTTGGATTGTGAGGGATATGAAAAAGATATAATTTTAAATACAACAAAACAGGCACTTAGAAAATTTAAAAGAATTGTCGCTGAATATCACTATGGTTTTACTGAAATTGAGAATAAGCTAAAAGAATCTGGATTTTCTGTATCAATTGAGGCTGGTTCTCCGCATCTAGATGTTGGAAGAGCTAAGGATTTTCAAAATTTAGAAACTGGTTTTATAAGCGCGCTTCGAATAGATTAATAATTTTAAAATGAAAAAAATTTTAGTAACTGGTTCCAGTGGTTACATAGGAACTGTTTTGGTTCCATACTTAGAAAATTGTGGTTTTGAATGCATCGGTTACGATACTGGTTTTTTTAAAGATTGTTTTTTGTATAACGAGCCACAATCTAAAAAAATCATATGGAAAGATGTGCGAGATATAACTGATGATGATTTATCTGGAATTGATGTGGTTGTTCATTTGTCAGGAATTTCAAATGATCCACTAAAGAAAATGGATAATAGTAAGGTTTATGATCCAGTCAGGTTATATAGTTTAATGCTTGCAAAAAAATGCAAAGAAAAAGGTGTGAGATTTATTTTTGCATCCAGTTGTTCCGTTTACGGCATTGGATCAGATGAATACTTAGCAGAAACTTCACCTACTAACCCACAAACAGGATATTCAATAAATAAACTGCAAATTGAGGAAGATCTTAAGTCTATTAGTGATAAAAATTTTTCTCCTATCGCGCTTCGTTTTGCTACTGCTTTTGGTTCTTCGCCTAGAATAAGATTTGATATCGTAATAAATATGCTTACTGGCATGGCATTTACAGAAAATAGAATCATATTAAATTCTGACGGAACTGCGTGGAGACCAAATATACATGTTCTAGATTTTTGCGAAGCAATTAAGCGTTCTATTGATTTGGATTATAGTGATGGGGAGTTGTTAATTTTAAATGTTGGGGATGATAAAAATAATCTTCAAGTAATAGAAATCGCAAAAATTATTCAAGAATACAATACAGGATGCGAAATTAAGTTTTTAAAAGAAAATCCAGAATTGGATGATTCGGGATTGGTGGCAGACCGTAAGGTGAAGGGGGGTGGGGCTGATACAAGAAATTACAAAGTGTCGTTTGAAAAAATTAAAAAAGTTTTTCCAGGATTTGAGTGTAAGTGGTCTGTCACTTCCGGGGTGAGGGAAATGATTGAAGTATTTAATAAAATTTCACTAACATCTAATATGTTTAAAAATAGAAATTTTTATAGACTTCAACAAATGGAATATCTTTATGAAAATAAATTTTTATCAGATGAGTTCCGCTGGATAAAATCTAACGAGGTATAGAAATTACAAAATTGAGAGGCTTACTGCCTCTTTTTTGATGTTGGCCAAATATTCAATCGCTTCCTGCGTACCTTCTTTTGGGGCCCAAAGAGCAAATTCTTTCCAAGTTTTGGGATCATATATTCCATCCATAGTTTCGTATGAAACTGTATAATCTGTGAGTGCTACATATGTATGCCAGCTAAAGGCCGGGATTTCTATGAGGTCTCTGACCCCACTTTCTAGGATTATAGATTTGTTCATTGTGCCGTTTTTATCAAAAAAAACTACAGCCATCTTGCCTTGTATAATATATATTTTTTCAATTTTTTCATTGCTCGGATGATTGTGGGGTTGCATATAAGAATCACGCATAACAATATTTATGACTTCATTAAAGGAGGCACCTGGTTTATGAAGTATTTTTGGAGCGCGACGTCTCTCGGAATTGGTGGCTAAATTTAGAAGATTATTAAGTTCGCTTTGTTCTAGTTTTGGAATTTCCATAATTTTCATAATACCACAAAATAAAATATTTGAAATATCAAATTACATTTTGTTTGATGGACAAAATAAATCAACAGAGTACAATAATTAAAATGAGTAATACGAATGAACAAATAGTCAAAGATTTACTTTTTTTGCGTTTTAGCCAAATTTTAATTAATGAAGAAGGAAAGGCTGGTAAATTCAAAATTCCAATTCATTTGGCGCTGGGACATGAAGCTATCGCGGTTGCAATAAACCGTGTTTTAAAAGATGGTGATAAGTTAGTTTTATCGCATAGAAATATTGAATTTAACTTAATGCAATGTGGTAAATTAAGGCCAATATTAGACGAATATCTGCTTAAATCAGACGGTATTATGGGTGGGAGGCTTGGCTCTATGAATCTTATAAATCCTGCTAAAGGAATTATTTATTCTTCTAGTATTTTGGGTAATAATTTTTCAGTTGCCCAAGGTATCGCCATGGCTCACAAACTAAGATCTGAATCATTAGTAACTTTTGTATTTGGTGGTGACGGCTCAATTGAAGAGGGAAGTTTTTATGAAAATATTCTAAATGCAAAGTCGTGGGGCACAAGTTTAGTTTTTCTAATTGAAAACAACGAATGGTCACTTGGAACACATATTTCTGAAAGGCGTCATGAAATTAATTTAGAAAAACTTTGTGGTTCTTTGGAAGTTCCATATTTAAAAATTCAAGGTAATTCTGTTAGTGATTATATTGAGGTAATTAGTGAATTAAGAAAGAGTTCTTTGGAAAATATGGGCCCAATCTGTGCCGAGATAAGCGTAAAGACTTTAGGTGATTGGAAGGCAGAAGATGGTCGCTATATTAATTATCACGCAGGGTTGGCAAGAACAATTGATTTGGTGAATCTTCTGCCTGTTGGTGGGATAATTAAAGAAAGCGACGAAGATCCATTGTTTGTCATATCTAAAACAATGGATAAAAAGGAGTACCTGGAATTATCAAAAACAGTACTTAATGAATTAAAAAATGAAATACGCTGAATATCTTAATAATTTAATAAAGGATGAGGTTAAAAAACCGGCCAACATCGTTCTTTATGGACAAAACATCAACGCTGGTTCTTGTTTGGGTGGAATTACTAGGGGAATGAAAGTAGAAGAAGGTAGTAAAATTATTAATTCAACAAACACTGAAAATAGTTTAGTTGGGTTTGGTTTTGGTCTAATGTTAAATGGCGCTAAGGCAATTTTCTTTATGAAGCAGATGGATTTTTTGCTTTTAGGGATAGATCATTTAGTGAATACTTATAATATACTTAGGAGTATTAAGCATGAGTCAAAAAATGGGTCATTTACAATTGTAGCAATTGTTGTTGATAGTGGTTATGAAGGCCCACAATCAAGTCTTAATAATTTTTCTGATTTTTGTTCAATAGCGAAAGTACCAGGATTTGCCGTTACGAATGGTTTTGATGCAGATTACCTACTCAAAGAATATCTTACTAAGCCTGGATTTAGAATTATTGGATTGAGTCAAAAATTAAGCAAAGAGGAAGTTTTGCCAGTCAGTAATCCAATATCTAATTTTGGAAATGGCGGAATGTTCTTATATTCTGAAGGAGATGATGTAACCATTGTATCTTTTAATTATTCGTTTAAGCAGACCGCAAAATTGTGTGATGCTTTAAAAAAAGCAGGCATTGAACCAACTCACTTCAATGTAAATTCAGCATTGGCGGTAAACTGGGAACCGATTGTTAAAAGCGTAAAACAAACTAAGAAAATAATTGTCGTAGACGATAGCAAAAGCAGTCATATTCCAGCAGATTCTTTGCTTGCAGAGGTTTGTGGAGAACAAATTATTAAAAAAATAGTTATAAAACGAGAGCTTGGCAATGATTGGCTTTATCCAACATCTGACGAATTTAATATTAACGAAGATAAAGTTATTAATTTACTAAAATGAAAATAAAAAATCCAATAGAAAAATTTAAAGCGGAGGTTAAGAATAATGTTAAAAAAATGAGTCGAAATAAAAAGTTAAAGCAGACCACGAGGGATTTTTTTATGGAATCTTTAAAAGCTAGATATCACTATAATTTCACATGGCTTGGAAGGCCAATCATTCAGTATCCTTCAGATATTATTGGTATACAAGAACTTATTTGGAAAATTAAACCAGACCTAATCATTGAAACGGGAGTGGCACACGGTGGTTCGCTTATTTTATCAGCATCTATTTTAGAAATGATTGGTGGTAAGGGAGAGGTAATTGGTATTGATATTGATATTCGTAAACATAATCGAAGAGAAATTGAAAAGCATAAATTATTTAAACGCATAAAGTTGCTTGAGGGTTCTTCTGTGGAGCCAAAAATGATTCAAAATGTAATTAAACTTTCACGGGGCAAAAAACGAATATTAGCTTTTCTCGATTCAAATCATTCATATTCGCATGTGTTTAGCGAGCTTCAACTCTATTCGCCCTTTGTGAGCAAAAATAGTTATATTGTGGTATTTGATACCGTAATCGAAAATATTCCTCAAGAAAATCGATTGTGGGGCAGAGGGGATAGTCCTATGACGGCGGTTAAAAAATTTTTACTGATTAATAAAAATTTTGTTGTTGATAAAGAATATGAAGATAAAATGTTAATTACAGTCGCCCCAGGAGGTTTCTTAAGGCGAATTAAATAGATATGGAAGAAGGACCACTGGTTAGTATAGCGATTCCAGCATATAATAGCGGTTTATATATATCCCGCGCACTGCAAAGTTGCATACAACAAACATATAAAAATATAGAAATAGTTGTAAGTGATAATGCAAGCACAGATAACACAAAAGAAATTGTTTTGGATTTTGCGAGAAAAGATAAACGAGTTAAATATTTTAGAAATGAAACTAATATCGGAAGCGGTTTTAATTTTTTAAAGGCCAATGAGCATGCAACAGGGTTTTATTCTCAAGCTCTCGGTAGCGATGATTGGTTATCTTCAGATTATATAGAAGAAGCACTTAAAACTTTTAAAGCACATCCAGATTCCGCAGCAGTCATAGCAAATATTCCGAGTTTTAAATTGGAAAATAAAACTAGCAAGCTTAGCTTTATAGATGAGTTGAATTTAAAGCAAGGGCATTATTCCGTAGATTGGTTTTATAGGGGATTATATTTAGGTTATGCTAGTTCGGGTTTTATTTCTTTTATGAGGCGAGAGGATGTTGTCTCTGCTCTCGAAATAGTGTTAAAAGAAGAGGTTAATTTTATTCAAAGAGGCGATAGAATGGAGCCTTTTGATATGCCAATATTTTTAGAAATCATTTCTAAGTATAAATTTTTATATGTAAATAAAAAACCAGCTTATCTTAAGACTGTGCATGGAAAAGAGCAGGTTGGATTGCAGGGTGGATATGAGGGTCCAGATGGCAAAATTATATATGCAATTAAAACTCGCAAGGCGTATGAGTTATTTTTCAAAAAATATAATTATTCTAAGCACTTGTTTTTCCTGAAGATTTTTAGTGGACTATCTATTGTTGCAAATATGCCATTGGTTATTTTGAAAAATTTTAATAACAAAGAATTTAAAAAGTACTTCTACGCGCTAAAAGAATCCTTTAAAGATTTTAATCTAATGGAAATTATTGGAATAATAATTTTAATTCTACCTTATATTTTATGGAGACTTTGTCAGCGCATAAGTAATAAATTTAAATCTAGGACAAAGTTTGTTCTAAGCAAAAATTATTTTTTAAATGATAAATTAGAATTTAATTTTTAAATATGAATTTGTTTGCGAATATTAATTTTAAAAAATTAGTAGTTATAGGTGCTCTCGCGCTAACCGCATCTCTTTTTTTGGTGTTTTCCTTTAATGCATATCCGGTTCCAGCTGGAGATTCTCAGTTCTTTGTTGTTCCCGCAATTCAATATAGGGCTGGCGCAATAATGGCGAGTCCACTTTTCCCTTCTGAATGGGAAATTGATTTAATACTTGATCCAACGGGTCAAAGAAGATTTCTTTTTTACCCACCATTTTTCCCTTTAATAGTGAGTTATCTTTCCTATGAGGCATCTCCGGTGGCGGCATTTTTGGCTATAGCCTTAATTAATATCGCGGTGCTCTGCCTTTTTTTTATTTTAATGTATTACACAGTTATTAGAAATAAATTTAGCAAAAATAATTTTGATTGGTTAAGTGTGTTTATGATGATTTTCGGACTTTTTGCTCTGGCATCAAGTTTGGCAGAAAACGGTCGCCCAGAAGTACTTGCTCGTCTGTGGGTAATCTTAGGATTATTTGTTTATTATTTTTCAGGTAAAAAATTCGATTGGTTTTGCTATGGTATTTTGCTTGGTCTTATGTTTGTCACTCATCCCCCGGCTGCAATATTCTCGATTTTAATATTAGGAATTTTATTTGGCGTAGAGAATAAATCCAAAGATGCACTTTTTAAAATAAGCGCAACAACTTTATTGTCAGTTGCGTTTGGATTATTGCTTATTGGTGTCGGTCCATTTGATGCAAAAGAAACAATAGACGGAACATTTATAAATGCATTATTAGTAAAGCATGGCGCTAGTCAAACAAACGATTCTTGGTATACCGTTTCAAATTTAATCAGTCATTACCTAGCATCACCAATCGCGCCGTTTTATGGTATAGCTCTAATTTTGTTTTCTATTGCCAGTTTTTATTTTTTTAAAACAAGAAAAGACAAGATTAAATCAATGATAGTTGTTTTAGTATCATTTCTTTTACTAGTATTGGTTATTTATAAAATAGTAGTTCCTTTGGGACATATGTTTTATTTTGCGCTTTTCTCACCAATTATTTTTCTTGTAGTGATTTCATTTTCACTAGAATCAAAACGCTGGTTAAAAATCTTAACCATCCTTGTGTTTTTTTTGGTTTCCACGGGTTTTTTAAGAACAACAGCTTTATTTCCATATTTTTTAAAACAAGACGCTGGTCTTGACGACGCAAGAGCTAATTATTTAAAGTTAGTTAATGATTACAAGGGGCAAAAATTTTTAGTTGGTATAACTGGTGGATTGTGGACACTAACAGAAGACTATAAAAATGTTTATTCATATAACTTTTGGCCAGAAAAACCAAAAGAAAACACTTCTTTGATTTTTTTTCAACAAAGATATAGTGGTATGATTAACCCTCCGGAAATAAAGGGATGTAGTATAATTTCCAATTCGTTTTCAAATGAATTGCCAAAAATATTTGGCTATAAACTATCCAACACTATGCCAGGATATGGTTACTCTGCTTATAGCTGTATGTAGTGATATAAATTAATCTGTAAAAAATAATGTCTAAAATAAAAAATATTCTTGAGGTTTTAAAGATAGTTAAAAATTGGAGTACCTATTTCACCGATTATTTTCATTTGATAAATAGTTCGCATACTGTGTATAGATTAAAAAACGGCATTAGTCTTATGGTGCGTTCAGGATCTAATGACAGGGTGATATTTAATCAGGTATGGCTAAACAATGTGTATTTGCCAAATGGTTTTGAAATAAAGGATGATGACATAGTCATCGATATAGGGGCGCATATAGGACTTTTTGCTGTTTTAGCGGCTTTTTATGCAAAAAAAGGAAAGATATATGCGTTTGAACCAGTTAAAGAGAATTTTGAGCTTCTTAATGAAAATATTAATCAAAATAAAATTACAAATATTTTAACTTACAACAAAGCCGTTTCTGGAGACGGCGAGATGAGAGATTTTGTTTTATCTTCTGGTAGTAATGCGGCCCATTCTTTTGATTATACAGATAGTAAATCAAGCAAAAAAGTTAAAGTTCAAACCGTCAGACTCGAAGATTTTATTAACGAAAATGAAATTAAAAAAATTGATTTCTTTAAAATAGATTGCGAGGGCGCTGAATATGAAATTATTTTTAACTTGCCAAAAAACTTACTTAAAATCATTAAAAAAATTGGAATGGAATATCACGATATTGATGGTGATAGGAATGTAACTAAAATGAAAAAATATCTAGAAGATAATGGTTTTAGTGTTAGAGTTGAAACCATAGGCGACAATATGCTTTATGCTAGACAGAACCAATAGATTAAACATTTCTTTTATAGTTGTGTCGGCATTTGTAGTTGCCACACTTTTTTATTTAAATATTTATTTGGGTCCCACCTATGGTGGTGATATTGAATGGTATATAATGGCGGCCGAAGGCAATTGGGATCAAATTATACAGCCATATTCATCTCGTTTTTTGCATCCGTTTACGGTTTCACTTTTTAGTTTTCTTACGGGGCTCGATATTTTCCAGTCTTTCGGGGTTGTGGTGATTGCCTCGTTATTCCTCTTTTTTGTTGTTGTTACAAAAATACTTGGCGACAACATAAAAAACCCATTATTAATCATTCCGCTTTTTTTCTTGCCATATTTTTTCGACACGCTAAGATACACTTTTCATCCTGATGCATTTTATTTATTGCTAACTGCGTTTTTTTTCCTGTCACTTTATCTGAAGTCTGAAGTATGGACTGTTATTTTGTTATTCTTGATGTTTTTAACAAGAGAATCAACTATTTTGCTTGCTCTTTTGTTCGCGCTAATTAGTTGGATAAAAAATAAAAAAATTCTAACTTATTCAGTTTTGATTATTATTGCCGCCTCTTTTTTTGTTTCAAGTATATTAATTAGTGGTGGTCAGCCAAATATCCATAATTTAAATGGCTTTACCTATCTTTTTTCTAAACTCGTCTTTAATTCAATGACTAATGTCTTGGGCATTATTCCGTGGGCTAATACTTATAATAATTGTGCCCCACTGATTAATTTTGATTTATCAAATATAATACCTCTCGGTAGTATAAAAGAAGTGGGAATTTGTGGATTTGATTATTCGTTACCCGCAAAAAGCTTAATAACACTTTTAACAATTTTTGGTGTATTGCCTTTTGTCCTCCTTTTTATTTACATAAAAAAGAAAAATGAATTTAGTGTATTACCTTTTTGGATAAAGCTCGCACTACTTTACGGCGTCACGCACTATGTTTTTGGTGTTATTGCTGGTACGAGCATTGAAAGATTAGTTGGGTATGGATGGCCAGCATTTATTTTGGCCACACCAATTCTTATGAATAAATATATTACAAATAATCAAAATTTTATTTTTAAAATTTCTTCGATACATATATTTGTCGCTTGGATGCCATTTATGATTATGAAAATTGGCAACAACGACCCAAAGTTATTTCTGCCTATAGTTTTGATAATCTTCGCTTCGTATTTCTATCTGTATCAGATTTTAAAAACCAGCTTAAAAAATAAAAATTAGTTTAGGGCAAAATAATCTCTTCCCAATTAGACCAATCTATTTTAATCCTAGGTAGATTTTTAACTTCCCCATTGAACGGCTGGTCAAAAATTACATGTTGCCATTCTGGTATAACTACACCTTTTATATTTGGTCTATCATCGATTAAATAATCTCCTCTAATAACCGTCTTGTCTTTAGTGAAAATAGCAGTTTTTGCAAGATCTTCGCCAAGATATTTTTCTACCCATTGTTTTTTTTCTGTAAGGCAATTTTTATTATCATAAATTCCAGTTGAACAAATAAAAACCTCAAAACCCATTTCAACTATTTTTTTAACGGCGTAAATACTATTTTTTGTGGGTTGTAGGCTAGCGAAAAATCCACTTTCATTTTTGATAGATCTAATTTTATCTTTTAGATTATCCGGGTAATCATTTTCTAGATAAAACTGCGTTCTTTCTTCAAAAGGTAAAAAGAATTCATTCGGGAATCTATCTCGCCATATTTTAAGAAATTCAGTTTCAAAATCAGCAAGAGGTCCATCTAAATCAATTAAGACAATTTTCATATATTATAATTTTATCATATTTTTATATAAAGCCCCCAAAATAATTTGGGGGCTAATCTTATAGTGCGAGTTCAGCTATTATTTTTAGTGCCGTATCTTTGGGGCTGAGGGTTGTGTTATCAATGCGCAGTGTTGAGGCAATTTCCTCTGGTATTTCTGCGCTTACAATTTCTTCTTTTAATATTCGTCTTAGTTTGGCAATATCAGTTACTTTATTTGTGCTTCTGCGACTCGGGTCTTTGATTCGTTTTTCAAGTATTTCGCCAGCGCATATCAATCGAACAAAATATACTTGATGTTCATTTGTCTTTAATACATCAATCCATTCTTTAACTGATTGATTGGCTTGTTCATCGCCGTAATAGGAAAAAGTAGAAATTAAACCCGGAATGCCACCCTCTGCCGCCATTTCATAGATTGTGGTTCTTATGCGCTTATTAAGTGTCTTTCCGACTGGATGGCCAAAACCAAATACTGTTTTTACGAGATCTGCTATAAGGTGATTGTGTAGCAGATTAAATCCAGTAAGTTTTTGAAGTTCCTTGCCTACTGTTAGCTTTCCAGACCCTGGGAATCCATATATCAGAACAAGCTTCATCTCGTTTCCTTCTTATCTATAACACTGCGCTCTTTATAATATAAAAGCTATTATGTGTCAATTTTGCATTTTTTGTAATTAATAGAAAACTTAGAACCTAGAGAACCCATTGAGTTTTTCTTGGTCTTTTGGCACAATGGTAGAATATGAAGATTAAAAAACTACAACCAGAGTGCAATTTAGCAACAGTTCGTGATGGTCGTGGAGGTATTTTTACTTTCTATCCCACGAAGCCAATTGTTGAATTAAATTTCCAATTTATTAATAAGGGCAAGATAAGAGGCAATCACTATCATCCTGAGTTTGATGAGTATTATCTTTTTACATCAGGCAATGGAGTTGTTGTAGGTAAAGATGAGAATGATAAGGAGGAATTTTTATATGTTGGAAAGGGTGATTTTGTTTACATTCCCCAAGGCGAATCCCATGTTACATATGCAATAACCGATATTGAATATACTACCTACCTCACTAAAAAATGGGATGATTGCGAGAAGCCAATAGTCCACGAGAATTTAGGTATGGGCGCTGGTAGTCACGGGGATCCAAATTATACTGGACCTAAATAGAATAAGAGTAAATTTTAATAACAAATGAATTCTCCGAAAAAAATAAGATTCGGCATTATTGGTTGTTCTAGGGTGGCACTTAAAGGAATGCTACCGGCTTTGGTTGATTCTAATTTGGTAGAACTTGCAATGATTGGCAGTAGATCAGAAGGTAAGGCTCGCGAGATAGCCCTACAATTTAATTGTAAAAAATTCGGGTCTTATGAAGATGTTTTGATTGATAAAGATATTGATGCTGTATATGTTTCCCTTCCAAACGCAATGCACGAAGAGTGGGCAATTAAGGCGGCAAATTCCGGTAAGCATGTATTGTGCGAAAAACCGGCAGCTATATCTTATGATGCGGCAAAAAAAATGGTTGATGCAGCAAAAAAAAATAATGTCAGAATGTTGGAGGGTTTTATGTTTAGGTATCACCCCCAACATTCAAAAGTTAGAGAATTTATTGAAAACGGAACCTTAGGAGAATTATTAAAAATTGAAGGGTGTTTTGGTTATGCTATGCCAGACAAAAAGAGTAATGCGCTTAGTAAAAAACTTGGAGGGGGATCGTTTAATGATCAGGTTCCATATCCAGTCTATACAAGTAGAATGCTATTTGGTGAAGAACCAGAAAGTGTCCGCTGTACCATATATTATGATTCTGAGTATGAGGTTAGCGTCAAAACCGATATAATGCTTAATTATTCCGAAGGTAAAACAGCGTTTGCAACTTCCATATTCGGATCATATTTCCAATCAATGTATAGCGTTCTTGGTACTAAGGCTAGCATTAGAACAGCTAGAGCGTATGCTGTCCCAAGAGATATGAATACAAAAATTTTTCTTGAAGCTGATGATAAGATTCAGGAATTAATTATAGAGCCAGCGGATCATTTTAGGTTGATGGTAGATGAATTTTGCGAAGAAATATCAAAGGGAAAAGAAAGTAAAAAAAATTATGAAACTGATTTACTTGCTCAGGCTAAGGTATTAGAAGCGGCTAGGATGTCTAATGATCAAAAACGCGTAGTAAGGCTTGCTGAACTCGACAGCGATAACCAAACATCTCTTAAAAAGAGTCATCAAATTCAAAAAGTTGATTATCAAAAAATAATTTTAACTGGTGGGTCTGGTAATTTAGGACGATCAATTGTTCGCTCTGGAATTTTTCCTAATATTTTAGCGCCATCTCATAGCGAGCTTGATGTAACAAATAAAAATGCAATTGCTGATTATTTTAAAAAAAATAATCCTGATGCCGTAATTCATTCAGCTGCAATTGTAAAAATGTCTGAGTCAGAAAATGAAATATGGAAGCAACAGGCAATAGAGACAAATATTGTTGGGACATGTAATTTGATTCGCGAAATTTTGAAATTAAATAAAGAGGGAAAAAATATAAGGCTTATCTATATTTCAACAGACGGAGTTTATCCTGGTGTAACTGGTGGCTATAGTGAGACTGATGCAACTATTCCTTATAATAATTATGGTTGGACGAAATTGGGCGGTGAGGCAGCTGTTCATCTACTGTCGAATTTCTGCATTCTAAGGACTAGTTTTTTTGATCCAGACCATATCCCATTCGATACTTCTGCTACAGATATGTATGCATCAAAAATGCCACTGAATTTGGTTTCAGAGGCCATTAAAACAGTTCTTTTTAGTGATTTTGTGGGAACTGTAAATGTTGGTGACAAAAGAAAATCCTACTATGAGAGATACAAGGAATTTAAGCCTTCGCTTAACCCATCAACCTTTGAAGATGTTGCAAGGGGCGTGCTTATAAATGTGGCTAAAGATTCGTCGCTAGATTTAAGCTTATGGGAAAAAATAAAAGGAGATTTAAAATAATTAATGTATGGAATTAGATATTATTATTCCCGTATATAACGAAGGAGAGAATATCGCAGAAACATTATTCTCGTTTAAAAAATTTATAAAGAGTCAATTTCGCGTTCTTATCTGTTATGATTTTGATGAAGACAATACTATTCCAGTAGTTAAAAGAATTAGTGGTGAATTGGAATTTCCAATACTCTTTATTAAAAACAAAGGAGAGGGGGTACATAGCGCTATAATTTCTGGTTTTGAAGCAAGTTCTGCAGAGGCGGTGCTGATGTTCCCAGCCGACGAAGCACACAATGCAAGAATTATTGACCGCATGTATCAAGAATTCAAAAAGGGCAATGATGTGGTGGTTGCTAGTCGCTTTATGAGGGGGGGCTATATGAGGGGTGGGCCATTTCTAAAATCAATAGTTGTAAGAGTGGCATCTTTTTTACTCCATAGAGTAGTTGGAGTTCCAGCGAGTGACGCAAGCTATGGCTTAAGGTTGTTTTCGAAAAAAATACTTGATACTATTCTGTTAGAGTCGACCTTAGGTTTTACTTATGCCATCGAGCTTCTAGTTAAGTGTCATAGGATGAAATGGGGCATTTCAGAAGTTCCAGCAGTATGGGAAATAAGAGAAAAGGGTCAAAGTCGGTTCAATTTTAGGAAGTGGCTCCCACATTATTCTAGATGGTTTTTTTATGCAATTGGTACTACATATTTTAGACTTGGACCAGAAACTATTAAGTTAAAATCAATTAAAAATTTATGATTAAAAACGAAACAAGCAAGGTTGTTACAAATTGTCAGGTATGTGGTGGCAAATCGCTTACCACAATTCTTTTTTTGGGCTATTTGCCACCAGTAAATGATTTTCATTCAATAGGAGATAGACCAACAGAGGAATCAAGCTATCCAGCAGAAGTTTTATATTGCAGTGAGTGTCATTTAGTGCAATCTGGTTTTATAGTTGATCCAAAAATTATTTTCCCACCGTCTTATCCATATACATCTAGCACAACCAAGGTACTTAGAGATAATTTTGCAGAGCTTTATAATGAATGTGTATCGATGTTCGAATTAAAATCAGATGACTTGGTTTTGGATATAGGGTCAAATGATGGAAATCTTCTAAGTAACTTTAAAGATAAGCATAAAATTTTAGGTATAACACCAGAAGATATTGGTAAAATTGCACTCGAGCGTGGCATTCCTACAATACTAGATTATTTTACAAAGGATGCGGCTTTGTCTATTAAAAAAGAATATGGTGAATCTAAAATTATAACGGCAACAAATGTTTTTGCTCATGTTGATAATGTAAATGAGGTATTAGATTCGGTCATAGAAATTTTAAAAGATGATGGAGTATTTATAACCGAATCACATTATTTATTACCGCTGATTCAAATGAATCAATTTGATACTATTTATCACGAACATCTAAGATATTATTCCCTTCATAGCTTGAAACATCTCTTAGAAATGCATGGACTTGAAGTTATACACGCTAAACAAATTCCGACACATGCAGGTTCAATTAGAGTTTACGCTGCAAAAAAAGGTAAGTATAAAGTAAGAGAAAGCGTACTTTCTTTATTAGAATTAGAGAAGGATATAGTAATTAATAAAGAAAATTTATTAGCATTTCACTCTAGGGTTGTTATGGCAAAACTCGAACTGTCTAAAATACTTTGTGATATAAAAAAAGAAGGTGGTCGAGTTTATGGAATCGGAGCGCCATCAAGGGGTACAACTTTAATTAATTATGTTGGCATAGATGAGGGCATTGTTGATTGTACATTAGAAATTAAAGGTTCTCATAAAATTAATAAATATGTTCCCGGAACTCTAATTCCTGTCTTAGAAGAGTCCAAGCTATTTGAAGATCAACCAGAGTATGCAATTATATTTTCGTGGAATATTGCAGAGGAGCTAATGTCAAAGCTAAAAGAAAAAGGATTTAAGGGTAAATTTATAGTTCCGCTACCAACTCCACGAGTAATATAAATATATAATGAGCCAACTTACGATTCCAAAGGTGTTGATGCTAATTGGTGTAATTCTGGTTGTAGTTTTTGTCCTTGCGTCTTTAAAGCAAGACATAGATAGTTCTTTCTTTGTGGCATTATTGTATAATGACGCCAATGAATTTGCAGAAGTGGGAGCCATAACATCTAACTTTATGCCAATTGGATATTCTGGTTTTTTGGGGTTATGCATCGCGCATGGTGGCATAAATTTAATTCCAGTTTGTCAGTCTCTAATCTACGTATTTATTTTATTGTGTGCTCTTTTGCTTTTGACATTTAGAGGCGTTACTGGTCATAAATTATTTTTTGGTATTTTAATTACTGCCATTCACCCAGTTCTTTTTCTTAATATATGGAGAGTTCATGATGGCAATATTACAGTTTTGCTATTACTTGGCTTGCTTGTAGCTTGTCTGTATGTGGAACGAGAAAGAAATTTTCTTGGCATTTTGGTTTTGGGTGTAATATCCGGTCTGCTTTTTGTAGTTCGAATGAATACCATATTGCTTGTATTGCCTGTATTGCTAATTGTTTATTTTCCAAAAATATTTCAATATGGAGTTTTAATTTTTAATAAAAATAACAGAATAAAAAATAAAGAAAGTGAAAGCATATCAAGAAACTATTTTAATCAATCTTTATTATTTTTATTTATCTCATTGTTTGTTTTTGTAATTATTAATACTGCAGTTAAGCAAAAACCTTTTTATTTTCCAAATCACGGCTATTATAATCTATTTGCAGGTTCTAATGAATATTCTAGCAAGTACTTACTTTCAGATTTTAGCGGTGAAAATTCTTTGAGAGATGCTCTAGGTGCTAGGGGATATACGGCAATTAATAAATTTGAAGAGCGACTAATTTTTCCACCCGAAACTTACAAACAGCTCGCATTTGATTTTATAAAAGCACATCCAATTGAATACATAAAGTTAACCGGAATAAAAATATTTACCTTGTTTAGGCCAGGATACCACCAAGTTCCCGATTTTTCATGGATAACTACAGAAGGGCTAAAAAGAATTGTTAAAATATTAATGGCGACACCAATCTTTGTTTGGCTTTTTATCGTATTTAGAACTCGCAAAAATTTTTTAGATAGAGACAACCTCCTGATGTTTTTAGTAATTTTTCTTTATTTCTTGCCTTTTGTTATTGCAAATGCCGACCCGCGCTATCGCTTTCCAATTGATATAATTATGATGCTTGATTGTTTTTGTAGATTAAAAAAACCTCGTTAAATTAAAATGAAGCCCTCGTTTCTAGAATCATTAAAACTGCTAGTTGTTTCTATTTGGCTTAAAGCGCTCAATTTAATTTTATTTTGTTTCAATAAAATATTATTTCCTTTTAAAATAAAATATCCTAAAAATATTATTATTTATAAAATTGGTAATATTGGCGATATTGTTTGCGCAATACCTTCGTTTACAGCTATTAAAAAGAAGTTTCCCAATAGCAAGATTACACTACTAACTTCTCCGGGTAATCGCGGGTCAATTGGGGCAAGGGATTTTTTAGAGGGCGCTCCTTATTTCGATGAAATTATTACTTACTATAGCGATGAGGTCTCGTCTTTTAGTCTGATTATTAAGCTAATCAAAAAATTACGCGCTAAAAAATATGACTTATTTATTCAATTGCCCGATGATTTAGCTTTTTTTAGAACGATGATAAGAAATGAATTATTTTCAAAATTTATTGGTTCTAAACATGCATTTCAATTCAGTCTCAGAACTTCTCAGTTATTTAAAAAAACTCAAGTAGATTTCACTACAAAAGATACCGAGTCAGTCGCTTTATTAAAAATTTTAGAAAATAACGGAATTAAATCTGATAAAATTGTTTATGAGTTTCCAAATTATGCTGAGTCGAAAAACATTCAAAAAGAAATCGAAAGTTTTAAAAACCAAAATAAATTACTTTTGGGTGTTTGTATGGGTGGAAAAACAGAGGGACAAAGATGGCCTAAGGATAATTTTTTAAAAGTAATAAATGCGCTCAGTGTAAAGCATAAATTTGGTGTGATTTATTTTAGTGGCGCGGCTGATTTTGAAAAAATTAATGAAATTATTAAAGGTACTAATGTCTCTGGTTTGAATTTTTCAGATAAGTCTATTAAAGAAAGCATAATTGCAATTAAAAATGTAGATCTTTATCTAACAAATGATACTGGGCCAATGCATATTGCAGCTGCACACGGTATTCCGATAGTTGCACTTTTTAGTATTAGAAATATATTTGGAAGTTGGTTCCCGTATGGTAAAAAAAATATTTGCTTATATAAAAATCAATTAGAGTGTGACTATTCGGATATAAAGTGCGAAGTAGAAAGTTTGGAAGCCATAAAAATAGAAGAAGTTATTGTGGCCTGCGAGCAGCAGTTCAATAGTATTAAAAAGTAATATTTCTAAATATTTTCAATGGAATCTAATTTAAACAAAGAATCAAAAACTTCAGTTCTCGATATTGTTATACCAGTTTATAACGAAGGAGAGAATATTCTTGATTTATTTCAAGCTTTTGAGAACGAAGTGAAAACTCGAATTAAAGTATTTATTTGCTATGATTTTGATGATGATAATACACTGCAAGCATTAAAAGGGAAAAAATATAAATTTGATATTGTTTTTGTTAAAAATAAAGGTAGGGGGGTTCATAGCGCGATAACAACGGGTTTTGATTCTACAACTGCAGAAGCAATTCTTACTTTTGGTTCTGATGAGGCAAATAACGCAATTATAATAGATGAGATGTTTATAAAATATAAAGAGGGTTGTGATGTGGTGGTCGCAAGTAGACTTATGAAGGGCGGGGAAATAAGCGGTGGTCCTAGATTAAAATCATTTGTGGTTCGCGTAGCGTCATTCGTTTTGCATCATTTCATTGGTGTTCCAGCGACAGACGCAACATATGCTTGGCGATTATTCTCTAGGCGGGTTATAGATACTGTTAAAATTGAATCTTCAGAGGGATTTACTTACGCTATAGAATTATTGGTAAAATGTCATAGGCTTGGATGGTCTGTGGCAGAGGTTCCAGCAAGATGGATTATGAGAAAGAAGGGCGAAAGTAGGTTTAAATTTAGAAAATGGCTACCTCGTTATGCAAGATGGTTTTTTTATGCACTTGAAACAACTTATTTTAAAAAAGGCCCCAGTACCGTACTTAGAAAGTAGCTAAAAATATTTTTTGACTTTTTTGATTCTAAGAATTAGAATCAATACCATGACAAATCAAACGAAATATGAACTTTGTATTGTTGGTGGGGCTGGTCATGTGGGCCTTCCTTTGGGTGTAGTATTCGCAAATGCCGGAGTAAAAACAGTTTTATTTGATGTAAATCAAGAAGCCTTGAATAAAATTCAGTCTGGCAAATTCCCATTTAAGGAGAAGGATGGAGATGAGGCGCTTGGAACTGCTATAAAGAGTGGTTCGCTTGTTACCTCGAGTTCCCCAGAATCAATTGCAGATTCTAAGTTTGTTGTAATTGTTATTGGAACTCCAATTGACGAATATCTTAGTCCGCAATTTGGGGGAATTACAAGGGTAATTGATAAATACATCAATCACTTTAGAGACGGCCAGATTATAATTTTAAGGAGTACAGTTTATCCTGGTACCACTGAAAAAGTTCAGCAATATTTTGAATCAAAAAATAAAAAAGTAAAACTTTCATTTTGCCCTGAAAGAATTTTGCAGGGTCGCGCAATCGAAGATTTAAAAGTTCTGCCACAAATAATTTCTGCCTTTGATGACGAAACTCGAAACGAGGTGACAAAGTTATTTCAAAAATCAACTAAGTCTGATATTGTTGCTGTTTCTGCAATGGAAGCAGAGCTTGCAAAATTATTTACAAATTCTTGGCGTTATATAAGATTTGCCGTAGCCAATCAGTTTTTTATGATTGCTGAATCACATGGGTTAGAATATAGCAGTATTGAAAAAGCCATGAAGCACAATTATCCGAGAACACAAGATTTACCTTCGCCTGGATTTGCTGCTGGTCCATGTTTATTAAAAGATACTATGCAATTAGCCGCTTTTACGAACAACAATTTTTGGCTAGGTCACGCAGCAATGTTGGTGAATGAGGGATTGGTAAATCATTTAATTGGTAAATTGAAACGCGAACATTCGGCCGAGTTAAAAGAAAAAACAATTGGTATTTTGGGTATGGCATACAAAGCGGAAAGTGACGACCATAGAGATTCTTTATCTTTCAAATTAAGAAAAATTGCTCATGTAGAATGTAGAAGTGTTCTTTGTACAGATCCTTATATGAGTGACGCATCTTTTGTGTCATTAGACCATGTCTTAAAAAACTCAAATATTGTAATTTTGGCGACACCACACCCAGAATATCGCGAAATAAATCCAAAGGATTATCCAAATATTCAATTTGTAGATATGTGGAATTTTTTGCCTAAAAATGTTTAGTTTATTTTTTAAATTATGTCTAAGAAAATTTTAATAACAGGCGGAGCCGGCTTTATTGGACATCACCTTGCAAGATTTATACTTAAATCGAGTGATAACGAAAGTCATCTAGTATTAGCCGACAATCTAACGCGAGGCCGAATGGATGACGACTTCAAAAATCTCCTTCTAGATTCTCGCGTGTCGTTTATTAATTGCGACTTAACTGAACCGGATTCGTTAAAACAACTTGGTAGTGGATATGATCATGTTTATCATTTGGCTGCAATGAATGGTACTCGTGTGTTTTATGAGAAACCACATGAAGTATTGCGCGTGAATACACTTTCGCTTATTCATATTTTGGATTGGTTTAGAAAAGAAAATAGTCAAGGAAAGTTTTGTTTTACATCATCTAATGAAGCGTATGCCGGAGGTTTTAGTGGTTTCGGAGACCCACCAATTCCTACTCCAGAGAATGTGCCACTGGTTATAGAAGACCCGTATAATCCAAGATGGTCATATGCATCTACAAAACTTATAGGTGAACTTTTTGTTATTCACTATGCTCAAAAATATAATTTTCGCGCTCTTTTAGTGCGACCCCATAATTTTTATGGTCCGCGTGCTGGATATAACGGTCATGTTATTCCAGATTTTTGTGAGCGCATTGCTGCGAAAATTGATCCATTTCCAATTTATGGTGCATATGACACGAGAACATTTTGCTATATAGAGGACGCAGTTCGGGCCATGACGATGCTTATGGATTCTAAGAAAACTGATTCACAGCCGATTGAGACAGTTCATATAGGCGATTTTGAGGAAATCGGAATTAATAATCTTGCCGAAAAAATGTTTAAAGTTGCAGAGTGGCGACCTAAAAATCTTGATATAAAACCATCTCTTCCAGGAAGCGCAAAGAGAAGACTGGCAAATGTATCAAAACTCCAAGAACTTACTGGGTGGAAACCAGAAGTATCACTTGAACAAGGACTAAAAATTACCTACGATTGGTATCTTTCTCACCCAAGTCCTCAAAAAGCATGAAGAGATATAAATTAGCTATTGTCGCTTCTCATCCAATTCAGTATCAGTCGCCACTTTTTAAAGCCTTAGCCAAGGATTCTCGTTTTGAGGTGATGGTTTACTACTTATGGGATTTTGGAATTTCTAAGAAGGGCTTTGATAAGGAATTAAATACTGACATAAAATGGGATGTTCCACTGCTTGATGGCTATAAATATAACCTTTTAAAAAATTATAGTCTAAAGCCAGGGCCTTCGTTTTTTGGTCAAATAAATCCACAAATAATCAAGGAATTAAAAGAGAATAATTATGATGCAGTTTTAGTTCATGGATATACGACGGCGACTTCTTGGCTGGTTTTTTTATCTCGTTGGTATACTGGTGTTAAAATAATTTTAAGAGGAGAGGCAGATTTGGGTAAAAAAAGTGGAGTTATTAAAAAGACTATTAAAAAGACAATTTTAAAAACACTTTTTAAAAATATCCAAGCATTTCTTTATAGTTATCAACTTAATAAGGAATATTTTCTTTATTATGGAGTTCAAGATAGCAAATTATTCTCTCTTCCTTGTGCTGTAGATAATAATTATTTTAATGAATATTACGAAAAATTAAAATTTACAAAAGATTCACTAAAAAAATCCATAGGCATTCAAAAGAGTGAGATTTTAACTTTTATTTTCGTAGGCAAATTTATTAAAAGAAAACGCACTTTAGATATTTTAAAGGCCGCCGAAATGCTTTTGAATAAATTTGAGTTTAATATTTTGTTTATTGGTGATGGAGAAGAAAAAGCTTTGCTTGAGCAGTATGTTTTAGATCACAATTTACCAAACATATATTTTTACGGATTTAAAAATCAATCAGAATTGCCTATATATTATTCAGTCTCCGATGTTTTGTTGCTTCCGTCAGAATTTGACCCATCACCTAAGCAAGTGAATGAAGCTATGAACTTTGGTATTGCTTCTATTCTTTCTGGTGGCGTTGGAACTGCTCCTGATTTAGTTAAACAAACCGAATCGGGTGTAATTCATGAGATTGGGGATGTGAAGATGATTTCACAATATATGGAAATGTTTATAAAGGATCCCGTAAAATTAAGTGAGATGAAAAATAATGCAAGAAATGCAGTAAGTAAATGGAGCTACAAAGAAGATATTGATGGTATGTTTGAAGCTATTTCTAGTGTCTCAAACGGCAATGAAAGTAATTTAAACCCATTAGCAAATATTGAATTTAGTACTTCGGGAAAACATCATTTTTTTGGTTACTATGATAAAAGTCCATGGAGTAGAGACGGCAAGTATTTACTTACCGAAGAAGCAAATTTTATTGATAGATTACCGACATCAAACGATATATTAGATATTGGATATATTAAAGTTAACGAATCAAATAAATTTTATAAAGTAGCAGAAACTAGAGCATGGAATTGGCAACAGGGATGTATGCTAGAGTGGCTAGGGCCAGATTTTAATAGCAAAATTATTTACAACGACTATCAAGGTGGTAGGTTTGTTTCAGTTATACAAGATATATTATCCAATTATAAAAAAAATATCCCATACCCTGTTTATGCGGTTCATCCAGATGGTCAATTTGCGCTATCACTTAGTTTTTCTAGAATAGATAGATTACGAGAGGGATATGGATATAAAATAAATAGCAATTCATCGATTGAAAAAAAATCTTTGGATAATGATGGAATTTTTAGAATTGAATTTAGAGACAATAGTTCTAAATTGATTATTTCTCTCGCAGATCTCATAAAAAATCAAAATATTGAATCAATGAAAGAGGGGGAGCATTGGGTAGATCATATTACTTTTAATAAGACTGGGACAAAATTTTCTTTTTTGCATAGATGGGAAACAAAAAATGGAGGAATGTACAGTAGGCTTTATGTAGCTGATTCTGATGGTAAAAATCTTATTCTGCTTCTGGATACTGGAATGGTATCTCATTTTGGCTGGAGCAATTATGGTGATTTACTAGTTTGGGGTAGGCCACCTAGAGTTTCAACATCTTTGGTCAAGAAAAATTATATTAGAAAATTATTAGTACCAATTTATCATGCATTATTTAAAAACTCTGGAATAAGACAGAAAATTAGCGGAGATGCATTTTTATTGTTTAAAAATAATTCCAAAGACTTTAAAAAAATAGGCATTGGCAAATTAACAGAGGATGGTCATGCCACCTTTCATCCGAGCAAGAATTGGATACTTTCTGATACATACGCAGGGAAAGAAAAACTTAGAAAACTCTTACTATATAATATTAATACTAATAATTTAGTAGAAGTAGGAAAATTTTACTCGTTGCCAAGCAAAGAATTTGGAATTAATGAGAATTGGGATTCTAGTGGGCTAAGAGCTGATTTACACCCTAGATTTAATTTAACGGGAGATAAGATTTGTATCGATTCAGTACATGAGGGTACTAGGCAGGTATATGTAATTAATGTGAGTCAAATAGTTGCGGAATAAAAAATTCGCCCAGAGTTGCTGGAGCGAATTTTTTATAGTCTATTTAAAAATCCCAAGTTTTATTATTTTCGTGAAAGTATTTTATGGTTTTCTTTAGTGCTTCTTCTAAATTAACTTTTGGCCTGTATGAAATTACTGAATAAAGTTTCGTGTTATCAGATTGAAGGTGCCAAATTTCCCACGGGCGAACTCTTTTTTGATCTGTAATGATTTCAATTTTCTCGTGTCCCATTAATTTTCCAATAAGGTTGGCTAAATCATATATTTTTATTCCGTCCTCGGATCCCATATTGTAAACTTCTCCTGGCTTTCCTTTTTCTAATAATTCAACAGCCATCTTTACTGCGTCTCCTGCGTATTGAAAATCCCTAAAGCTATTATTACCCAATTTTACAGTAGGGCCATTACTCAGTTGATCAATTATTTCCGGAATAACATATTCGTGAGTTTCTCTTTCGCCAACACAGTTAAATTGGCGCATTGCAATTGCTGGAACATTTCCTTCCCTCCATCGCACCTGAACTAGGCCATCAGCAGCAAGTTTAGATACTCCGTATGTAGAGTGAGCCTCTACCATATCTGATTCTTTAATTTTTCCTTTCATGTCGCCATAAATTTCAGCTGAGCTTACCTGAAGAATTTTTTTAACACCAGATTTTTGGCAGGCATTTAGAACATTCAATACAGAAACCGCATTTATTATGAAAAAATGCTTTGGTCGTTCAAATGATTCTGGAATATATGGTTCGGCGGCATAATTAAAAACATACTCAATCTGATGGCTTTTTAATATACCTATTAGTTCGTGGTCATCTTCTCGAATATCAAACCAAGCAAATTCAGCCTTTTTATTGATATGTTTTTTTAGTCCACTTATTAAGTTGTCCAACACTAAAACATAGCAGTTTCTTTCGTCCACCAAGTAATCTACAAGATGACTTCCTAAAAAGCCAGCTCCACCAATGACACAAACACGCTTATTTTGTATTTCTTCTGTTTGCATTTATTTAATTTATTTAGCATATCAGATTGCAAGAAAACTGCAAATAGCATAAACTGATTTTATATTATATTACCCAATGAAAATATCTGTTTCAAGCCCAAATATAGATAGCGAGGATAGCAAGTTGGTGCTAGAAGCTATGCAATCATCCGAAATTTCAGGAAATTTTGGAAAATTTATTGGTGAATTTGAAGATAAATTTGCATCTTATTGTGGAGCAAAATATGGCATTTCAACAACAAGTGGAACCACAGCACTTCATTTGGCCATTGTAACTTTGGGAATTGGTCCTGGCGACGAGGTTATTGTTGCTACATTCACAAATATGGCTTCTTTCTTTTCTGTAATTTATGAGGGAGCTAAGCCAGTTCCCATTGATATTGAAGAAGATACATTAAATATTGATCCAAAACTAATCGAAGCTAAGATAACAAAAAATACTAAAGCAATAATGGTTGTGCATGTTTATGGTCATCCCGTAGATATGGACCCAATTCTTGAAATTGCAAAAAAACATAATCTTTTTGTGATTGAAGATGCGGCTGAAGCTCACGGCGCAGAATACAAGGGGAAAAAAGTTGGATCGCTCGGAGACATTGGTTGTTTTAGTTTTTATGCAAATAAAATTATTACAACTGGAGAGGGCGGAATGTTAATAACAAACAATAAAGAATATGCAGATAAAGCTCGTTCTTTAAAGGCGTTGGCTTTTGGTGACAAAAATAAGTATATGCACAAGGCAATTGGGTTTAATTATAGAATGACAAACCTACAAGCAGCAGTTGGTGTTTCACAGTTAAGTAAGATTGAAAAAATTATAAATGCTAAGCGAAGTATCGCGGGTAAATATATGGAAAGCCTTAAAAATATTGATGAGATTCAGCTTCCACCAGAAAAATCCTACGCAAAAAATGTTTATTGGATGTTTCATATTGTTTTGCGCGGTAGTCAAGAAGGAAGTCGTGAAAAAGTTACTAAATCATTGAGAGACAATGGCATTGAAACACGAGAAGCATTTGTTCCTTATAATATGCAAGAAATTTTTATAAAAAAAGGATGGACAAGCGAAGATGAATGTCCGGTTGCAAATAAAATAGCCAAAAATGGCTTCTATTTACCCAGTGGTCCCAATCTTTCCGGAGAAGAATTGGCTTTTGTTGTCGGTACTCTTAAGGCAAGCTTATTATAGTTAAATGTTTCAAGTTGCAAAAATAATCGCTTTTTTTACTAGAAGATTTTATCCTAGAGGAACTCAAAGAATATTGAAGCTAATTTTTCGTCCAGGTAAATTTAAAATTAAAACTGTAATGAATTATGATGGTAATCTTAAAATCAATATTGATACTTCGTCTTATGTTGAATGGGAATTATTTTTTCAAGGTTATTATGAAAAGTGGGTAATAGATTTAATGAAAAATGTTATTGGTGAGAGTGATGTCGTAGTTGATGTTGGCGCCAATATTGGAACTCACACTTTAATAATGGGAAAGTTGGTTGAACAAAGCGGTAAGGTTCTTGCCTTTGATCCAGACCCAGTCAGTGTTTTGCGTTTAAAAGAAAATATTGAAATTAATCAATTTAAAAATATCAAAGTTTTTGAATATGCTCTGTCGCGTAATCATGGACAAACATCTCTATATGTACATAATAGCGATTTAAATGATAAAGGAACCTCTAGTCTTTATGAATTGCCAAAACTAGATAAAGAAAAAATTGATGTATCAGTTTATACATTGGACGAAATTGCTATTCAGGAAAAACTTAATAAATTGAATTTTATTAAAATTGACACCAGAGGAAGTGACTTTCCTGTTATAGAAGGAGCGATTGAATGTATAAAAAAATATCGCCCTTATGTGATATTTGAATATAACCTGGAAAATTGGAATCATTCTAATTCAAAATGGCAGGATATGCGAGCATTTTTTGACTCTAAAGAATATGTCTTGTATCTTGTGCTTAGGGGCGGATTGCTCTTAATTGAAGATAAAACTGAAGAAAAAACTTCTTACAATATTCTAGCCGTTCCAAATGAAAAATTATCAAATATTCAAAAACTGTGTCTGAACAAAAGTTAAAATTTAGCATAATTACACCTTCGTTTAATGAAGAAAAAGATATTCGAAAAACAATCGAGGCTTTTCTTGATTTTAATTATGATAATAAAGAAATTATTATTGTTGATGACTCAACCGACAGAACCCCAGAAATTGTTAAAGAATTTGAATCTCGTGGCGTAAAGTTAATCAGAGGAAAAGGTGAGGGGTGCTGTGAGGCGGTGAATTTGGGAATTCAGAGTTCGACTGGCGATATTATAATAAATGCTGATGCCGATGTTAGGCCACCAAAAGATTTTTTGGAAAAATTAAATGAAAAATATAATGAGGGCGCCGATTGGGTTTTGGTTGATAGTCGAATACCAGATTACAATCATAATAGTTTATTTTCTAGATATTCCGGTGCGCTTCATATTGCGGAACATCCACCAGAACGATCGGATATGTATTATGCAGAAGCATTTTCTTGTAGGCGCAAAGTTGCTATTGAGCTTGGTATGTTTGGACCCTCTTATCCTGCGAGATTTTGTAGAGATTGGGTTCTTGGTAAAAAACTTACAGAGGCCGGATATAAAAAAGTTTATGATCCGAAAATTGTTGTTCTGCACCCACAACCAGATAATTTAAAAGAATTTTGGAATACAAGGAAAGCTAGAGGGAGATTTGGTCCTCTAAAGCTGTATTTTATGGATAACAAATCTCTTTTAGGTCTTTTTATTAAATTAATAATCAAAGATTTAGTATTTATCATTAGATTTATCACGATTATTCCAGCTGCACTTTATGTTTTTAATATCACCAAGCATTCAAGTAGAAAAATTAAGGATTTTCTTCCATTCTATTTTGCTCATATAGTTCAAGAGGCGGCGAGAGTCTTTGGCGAGTGGGAGGGTTTTTTGATTAATATAAAATCCTCTAAGTAAAATCAAATTAATTTTATGGAGTTAGAAAAAATTAAATCAACAATAGCAGTACACAGCAAGTATCATGCGCTTCGATTAGCCGAGGGATTAAATAATGAAAATTTTTTAGATAAGGTATATACCACTTATCCTAAATTTAAATTAACCTCGTATAAAGTTCCAAGTTCAAAAATTAAAAGTTTTTGGTTTTTGGGTGCAGTTAAGTATATTAATAGTCATTATGGAAATTTATTCTCAGATAATTTTATCACTAGTTTTTTTGATAATTGGGTTTCTGCAATTTTAAAAAAACCTGGAGATAAATGGGTGTTTACTGGTTATAGTGGATTTTGTGAAAAGTCATTAAAAAAAGCAAAAAAAATGGGCGCAGTTACTTTGGTTGAGAGGGCTTGTCCTCATATAGATGAGCAGGAAGAACTTATTAGGCAAGAAAAATCTTTGCTCTTAAATAAAAAAATAGATATAACTTCTAATGAAGTTTATGAACGAATGAAGAGAGAATATGATTTAGCTGACTTTATTTCAGTCCCATCAGAATATACGAAAAAAAGTTTTATTAAAAGAGGTATTTCACCATCAAAGATAATCAAAGTTCCTTTATGTAATGAAAAAGATGTTCCGTTTAGAAAAATTCCAGTAAAATACCCAGAAGTTTTTACGGTATTTTGTGTAAGCGGAAATTTTTACAGAAAAGGTTTAATATATTTACTTAGAGCATGGAAGGAACTTGGACTGCAAAATGCGAAGTTAATAGTTAAAGGTGAAATTCCCAATGAGTTTATTGAATACAAAAAGATTCCTAACTTAGAAATTATTAGTCATCACATAAGCGATGACGACTTGATAAAATTATATGAAAAATCTAGTATTTGTATCTTGCCTTCAATTGACGATGGTTTTGGAATGGTGGTAATTGAGGCTATGCGGGCGGCACTTCCGGTCATAGTTACTCAAAATGTCGGCGCTTCTGAAGTTTTAGAAGATGGCAAAGAAGGATTTATTATTCCAATTAGAGATACTGAGGCTTTAAAAGAAAAAATATTGTATTTTTATAATCATCCAGATAAAGTTAACTCTATGGGGTTAAATGCCTTAGAAAAAGCAAAGCAATATACACCAGAAGAATACGCAAAGAGAATGATCGTAGAATACAATAAATTATTTTAATGAGGATTCTTCATATTGTTCCAACATATCTACCTGCTTACCGCTATGGCGGTCCTATTTATAGTGTCCACGAGTTAAATAAAGGATTAGCTAAGGATGGAGTTGAGGTCACGGTTTATACAACAAATATTGATGGTTCTAACAACTTACCAGTAAAAATGGACATTATAGATGGAGTTAAGATAAATTACTTTAAGAGTTCTTTCCCTCGCAGTTGGTTTTATTCAAAAGAATTAAAAAATGCTCTATCAGAAAATATAAAAAATTTTGATTTAGTTCATATAACATCCGTATTTTTATCGGCTTCTTATTTGGGCGCAAAGTATTCTAAGAAACTTAATAAACCTTATATTATTTCTCCACGTGGAAGTTTAATTCCAGAGCTTATTAGTAAAAAAAGTTCATTGTTAAAAAAAAGCTACATTAAATGTATTGAAGGAAAAAATCTGTCAGGTGCATCCGCAATTCACTTTACGACAAAATACGAAGAAGATATGTATAAAGAGCTTGGTTTGCCACTTAAAAAATCAATCATTATTCCCAATGGAATTGATGCGAATATTAATTTATCACAAAACAGCCAAGATGATATAAATTTTAAGCAAAAATTCGGCATTCCAGAAAATGCAAAAATTTTATTGTCACTCGGGCGACTCAATTGGAAAAAAGGTTTTGATACTTTAATTCCTGCATTTGCCGAAGTTGTGAAAGAAATTTCAAGTGCCGTTTTGGTTGTGGTGGGTAGCGATAGCGATGAACTTGGTTATAAAAATAAAATAGAAAAGTTAGTTGATAAATATCACTTAGCTAAAAATATTATTTTTACTGGTGATTTGCGTGACAACGATAAAGCGATTGCTTATAAATTATCAGATGTTTTTGTTGCCCCCTCTTATTCGGAAAATTTTGGAATTTCTTTAGTTGAGGCAATGAGTTATGGTAAGCCGGTTGTTGTAACTGATGCGGTTGGTATTGCGTCAGATATTAGAGAAGCAGGAGCGGGTATCGTTATTAAAAAAAACATAAATGAGTTAAAAAAAGGAATTCTTGAACTTTTTAATGATGAAAAATTAAGAAAAGAACTTGGCCGAAGAGGCAGAGAGCTTGTTTCTAAGAAGTATGTTTGGAATGAAATAGTAAAGAATTGGATTACAGAATATACTAAATTAGTAAGAAAGTAAGATAATATATTTATAGTATGAAACTTCCAATTACTGCAATTATTTTAACCTACAATGAAGAGTTAAATATCGCCGAAAGTCTTTTGAGTATTTCTGATTGGGTAGAAGAAATTATTATTATTGATTCTTTTAGTACAGATAAAACAATAGATATTGCAAAAAAGTATGAGTGTCGTTATTTTGAGCGTAAGTTTGTAAATCAAGCTGAGCAATTTAATTGGGCGCTTGATAATGTTCAAATTAATAATGAGTGGATATTAAGATTGGACTCTGATGAAATTATGTTGCCGGAAACTTGGAAAGAAATCGCGGAGCATTTTAAATCAGAAGCTAAACTCAAAGAAGAGAATATCGCAGGATTCTACATGAAGCGCAGGGTTTATTTTATGAATCGCTGGATAAGGCATGGCGGTTATTATCCAGCTTGGTTTTTGCGTTTATGGAGAAAAGATTCTGGTAGATATGAAGATAGAGCTATGGATGAGCATGTAATATTAAAAAAAGGAAAAACCATAAATTTAGAAAATGATTTTGAAGAGCACGATAGAAAAAATTTATCTATTTGGATAGAAAAGCACAATAAGTATGCAGAAAGAGAGGCTACTTCAGTTTTAGAAAAATCTAATAATGAAATAACAGCAAATCGTGAAGGTAGTGATCCAGAGCGTCGTAGATGGTATAAAGATAATTTATACTATAGGCTCCCACCGTTTTTTAGGGCGCTTTTATATTGGAAATATCGTTATATAATTAGATTGGGTGTCTTAGATGGAATTCCAGGCCTTATATGGCATTTTTTGCAGGGATTTTGGTATAGATTTTTAGTTGATGCAAAAATATATGAATTAAGAATTAAAAAATTAACCAAAAGTAAAATATAATAATATAATAAACCCATGTATCCCGTTAGAAATCGCGAACGCATTATAAAATATAATATATGTTTGAAAACCACAATTTATTAAAAAATAATATTGTACACAGAACGCAACAAGCGTCTGCGTACTATTTCTAACGGGATGTATATTCTTGGTATAAATGCATATCATGCAGATTCAGCGGCCTGTCTCATAAAAGACGGTAAATTAATTGCGGCCGTAGAAGAAGAGCGTATTAGACGCATAAAACATTGGGCTGGATTTCCAAGTGAGTCAATAAAATTTTGTCTCGGATATGCCGGAATTAGAATCCAAGACATTGACCATATTGCTGTCTCGCGAGACCCAAAAGCAAATTACTGGAAAAAAATTTGGTTTATATTAAAAACCAGACCAAGCCTAAGTTATATTTGGAATAGATTTGTAAATAAAAGAAAGCTTTCCGGAATAAAAGAAGAATTGGCAAATTCGCTAAGTGTTCGTGCATCAGAAATTAAAGCTATCTTTTATAATGTAGAGCACCACAGAGCACACCTCTCTAGTGCTTTTTTTGTTTCACCCTTTAAAGATTCTGCAGTTTTGTCTTTGGATGGCATGGGAGATTTTACAAGTGCAATGTGGGGTAAGGGATTGGATAATAAAATTGAAGTAACCGGAAGCTTAAACTACCCGCATTCAATTGGATTTTTTTATACAGCCATTACACAATATTTGGGTTTTTGGAGATTTGGAGATGAATATAAAATTATGGGTCTTGCCGCATTTGGAAAACCAGAATATTTAAAAGAGATGAAAGAAATTGTGACTATAGATTCTAGTGGATTTTTTAAGCTTAACTTGGATTATTTTCTGCATAGTAAGGGAGAGGTTCAGATGTCGTGGGAGGGCGGAAATCCTGACCTTAGCCCATTGTATTCAAGTGAGCTTGAAGTTTTGCTGGGGCCAGCAAGAAAAGAAAATGAAGAACTTACGGAAAAACATAAAAACATTGCCGCATCCGCGCAGGCGCTATATGAAGAAGTTTTTTTAGGCATTTTAAATAAACTACAAAAAGAAACAGAAAGTAAAAATATTTGCTTTGCCGGGGGAACTGCTCAAAATAGTTTGGCTAATGGAAAAATATTTACGCATACCTCTTTCAAGGAAGTATTTATCCAGCCAGCAGGATATGATGCAGGTGGAGCGTTGGGTGCAGCTTATTATGTTTGGTATCAAATTTTAAATAATAGTAGGCGCTTTATAAATGTTGATGGAGTAGATGTGGAGCATAGAAATAGCATTAGAAAACCAGGAGAGCCTTTTGTTATGTCGCATTCATACTGGGGTCCGGAGTATCATTTAGGTGAAATTGAATTTGCGCTGAAAGAAAACAATTTGGCGTATAAGGTTTTATCTGAAGATGAATTATATAGAGAAACTGCCCAGTATTTGGCAGATGGTAATGTTGTAGGTTGGTTTCAAGGTAGAACTGAATGGGGGCCCAGAGCATTAGGTAATAGAAGTATTTTGGCAAATCCTGCTCGCGCAGATATGAAAGATATTTTAAATTTAAAAATTAAAAAACGAGAATCTTTTAGGCCATTTGCTCCATCAATTTTAGAAGAATATGTTGGAGAATATTTTGCTCAAACTTATCCGGTGCCATTTATGGAAAAAGTTTACGAGATAAAAGAAGATATGAGATTAAAAATTCCCGCCGTTACTCACAACGATGGGACTGGGCGTTTGCAAACGGTATCTAAAAAAGAAAACCCAGTTTATTGGAATTTAATTAATGCTTTTAGAGAAATAACTGGCGTGCCTATGCTACTTAATACTTCTTTTAATGAAAATGAACCGATTGTGAATAAACCACAAGAAGCCATTGATTGTTTTCTTAGAACAAAAATGGATGTATTGGTTTTGGGAAATTGTGTTGTAGTGCGTTAATAGTTATAAGTTATAATAAAAATTCGCCCTAATAAGAGCGAATGCAAAATTGGTTAAAACTTCTCATCATTCAGATTGGCGAGTACGCTCTCGCTATCTTGATGAATGTACAATGTACTAGGCCTATAATTAAATAACAAGGTAAAGTCATTGGCCAAAAAACTGCACCGGTAAATATATTGTCCTCCGGGTTGCCGGGATGAAATACCCCACACTCACAGTCATTGCTTCCTAACCACTTCACCATTCCTAGATTTCTTAAGTAGCTTAAGGTATATCCCATCAAAAATACTCCAAATAAGTATAAAAAGAATGCAGTTGTTGGCGATGCCATTGTATGGTTCCCAAGTGATTCATTTACTTTTGTAAAAGTACAATGATTAAAAAACTATGTCAAGTATAAAAATAACCACCGTATTATGGTGGTGATATTTTAAAGACTTAGCTGCATTTTAGATAAACATCAAATGTGTTACTGCATGTACTGCATGAGTTGTTTTTAATTATTTTAACTATTTCCTTGCCGGCATACCTAGTGTTTAAAGCGGATCTAATTGTTGGTCTAGTGATTGTTTGAGTGTTGCCTTCCCACTTTACGCCAATATTGCATTGCTCGTCATCAAGTACATAGTTTCCGTTTTGACACCTCCATACTTTTACATACATTAAATCAGGATTGATTTCAGTTTCATGAGAAGTACTATCTCTATTTTGTGCAATGGGGCACAAGTAGTTAGTGGTTGTTGATTTTGCGCACCCAAAGGACAAAATCATAACCGAAAACATCAAACCAAGCAGAGTTGTACTTTTCATTTTCATTGCCTTGATTTCTTGATTCTGACAAGTTTTTATCATATAGTAATTATCATGTCAAGCAAAGTTGTAGTTCGTTCAATTAAAAATCAGAGCGTTCAAAAAGCAGTTGATGATATTCTAAATAGTCTCAATTTCCAAATCTTTGTAAAGCCAAACTCAAAGGTGGTTATTAAACTTAATCTTTGTGAATTTGATATAAAAAAGGTGGCTAATGCTAATACCTCGCCAGAAGTTATAGAGGCGCTTTGTGTTGCATTAAAAAGGCAAACAAATGATATAACTCTTGTAGAGGCGCATTCATATCGCGCTCCAGCCGAATCTGCTTTTAAAAATACTAAAATTTACGAATTAGCAGATAAGCTTAATGTGAAAATTGTAAATCTTTCAAATTCACCACTTCGTGATATTGGAAATAGTTTACTGGGTCCAATGCCTGAGATTTTATTAGATGCTGATGTTTTTATAACTATGCCAAAATTAAAAACACATGCACTGACTTATTTTACTGGGTCTCTTAAAAATCAATGGGGATGTATTCCTCGTCATGATAGAATCGCTATCCATCATTCACTAGACAGGGGAATCGTGCAATTAAATGGTTTATTAAAACCGAAACTTATTATAATGGATGGAATTATTGGAATGGATGGTAGGGGTCCAACAAATGGCAGACCACGACCACTTAATATAATCTTAGGAAGTTGTGATCCTGTGGCACTCGATGCAACAGCAATGCGCATTGTTGGTTTAGATCCAAAATTAGCAGAGCATGTAGTGTTAGCCAACGAAGCAAAACAGGGAAATTTTAACAAGGAAGACATAGAACTAGATATGAATTTTGAAAAAAATTGGGAAAATTTTATACCAGCCGAACTTGATTGGGCAATTAGAGCAATGAATTATATGACAAGATATCGCTGGTTTAGAGATTATATTTTAAGTGTAAATTGGATATTTTATCCAACTAAATTTATTGTAAATGTACTGCGAAAAATCGGAATAGTAAGATAAGTTAGAATTATATGAAAAAGATACTTGTTCTGACATCTCGACTGCCATATCCAGTTATTGGGGGAGATAAGTTGCGTATATATAATATTTGCAAAAAACTAAAGAAAGAAGGATATGAACTTGAACTTTTTTCTTTTATTGAAAGTGATTATGAAAAAAAGAATATAGTTTCTGAGGATTTATTTTCAGAAATTGTTACTGTGCTGTTGCCTAAATGGAAATCTATCTTAAGTACAGCCTTCGGATTTTTTCTTGGCGGACCACTTCAAGTTAGTTATTATAGGTCAAAAAAAATGAAAAAATTGGTTCAGAATGCACTTTTAAAAAATAAATATGATGGAGTATTGGTTCATCTTGTTCGTATGGCTCCATATGTAAAAAATGCAAGTAAAATTAATAAAGTTCTTGAAATGACTGATGCCATTTCCTTAAATTATAGTAGAAGCAGAAAAAGAGGAGCATTCAGTTTTATGAGTTTGATTTATAGAATAGAAGAAAAAAGAGTTTTGAATTATGAAATCGAATGTATAAAAAAATTTAATGCTATTGTTTTGGTTTCAAATGTCGATAGAGATTTTTTAAAGGAAAAGATTGGCTCTGAAGATCAAAATAAGTTAAGCGTGTTCTGTAATGGAGTAACGGATGAACTTCTTAGTTTTAATCAAGAAGATTATGATGCAAATAAAATTATATTTATTGGTAATCTACGGTCATTTCAGAATCAAAATGCCATACTTTATTTTATTAAAGATATTTATCCATTAATAAAAAAAGAAATCCCCGATGTAAAATTAATTGTTATTGGAGCTGAGCCACCAAATTCCATTTCTGTTTTTAATGGTGTGAATGGAATTGAGGTTACTGGGAAAGTTAATGATATAAAAGTTTACGCCAAAGATGCGGCATTATCTGTTGCTCCAATTTTAATTGGTGCTGGTATACAGAATAAAATCTTGGAATCAATGGTCATGGGAATTCCTGTTGTTACAACATCTATTGGCATGGAAGGCATAGAGGGAACTAAAAGTAACGAACACTTATTAGTGGCTGATAATACTGTCGATTTCGCTGATGGAGTTCTTGGTATCTTGCGTGATAAAAGCAAAAGAAATTTCATCAGTTCTAATGGCAAAAAGCTTATAAGGGACTATTATGCATTTGATAAACAATTGGCCGGCTATTCTAAGTTATTTAACTAGTTCATTTAATTTTTTGGCGTATATATCTTCCAGATCAAGCATTGCTTCTGTTGATGTTTTGACTGATATAAGAGAGTCGCCTTCTTTGTCGTTCGCGATTCTTTCGCTGATATTTTCATACATCAAGCGATAGTTTTTCATTTTATTAATTGATTTTTTTCTTATAACCCCTTCCCCTCCCTCGGAGATATATTTGGAGTCGTCAATTATTTTCGCAGTTTTATTTTTAATTCGGAGTTCTACATAATCTTGTACTCCTATATAACTACTACCTTGTTCTGTTAGAGTCATTGTAAAAATAGCACCATTTTCTAAATAAATTGTAGTATTGGTAGTCATGTTTTTGGCTAAAAATAATTCAAGCTTTGCTGGTTTACTCCAGTTATTTAAATAAAGGAAATGATCAATCCAATGACATCCATTTGCTGTTATTGGACCCTTCGAGATTGGCCAGTTGTACCAAAAATATTTTGGATAAGGCACTTCATACGCAATGCAATGATAATCTATCGGGTCACCGTTTTTTACATTTAAATCTACTAAAGCTAGTGAGTTGAATGGAGAGTAGCGCTTATGAAAGCCTGCAAAAAATTTACTTTTTTTGTTGTCCATTGCTTTAACAAGATTATTTAATTGTTCTCTGTTAACAACGATTGGCTTTTCAGCAACAGCATATTTATTTTTTTGAAGTGCATCGATTGCTATTGGAGTGTGCGTGTGGTGGTATCCTGCAATAAAAAGCGCATCATAATTTTCATTTTCTCTTGGCGATGGAGATGTATCAATTCGAGAAACTTTAAAATTAGATGGAATTTGAGTTGGGTCAATCTCGTGAATACCAATGAGATTAATATATTTTTTAATGTTTGGAATAATCTGAACTTTTGCGTAATTACCTAGACCAAAAAGAATAGCTTTTTTTCTTAAAGATTTTGACTGCGTACCTTGTTTGAATTCGCTTACAAAATTGTTGTCTGATGTTAAATATTCCTTTGCTTCACTCCAGTTACCACCTTCTATTTCTAGTTTGGCATTTTCTAGTAATTTTGATGAAACTTCGTTTTCAAGGCTACTAGTTGAATGTAGGCTCCATTCTCTTAAAACACTCCACCACGCATTAGAATTATTTTTATTTAAAAAAAGGTGCTTGATTTTTCGGGGAGTAATTTTCATTAATTCCTTTTGAGCGTTGGTGAATAAAAATTTAGGCAAAACAATTCTTTCGACTATGGCTGGGTGAGATGGCAATATAAATACTACCTTTTCCCCAGTTAGTAGCATGTCCGTTTCGGGCGTCTCAATAACTTCTCCGATACCGCAAGAAATATATTTCTCATTTCTTGCTTCCTCGCTTATGCGTGATTTAATTTTTCTGAAAACCGCAGTAGGTCCAAATTTTAAAAGATAATTCCATACCATTTTTGCGCTTCTAGGCCGAACAACATAAGACTCCTCAATTTTTTCAAGATTTTTAATTGCTAGCACTTTTATTCTAAAGTCATTAGGCCCTCTATGGTAGTCTAAATATCCATCCTTCCAGTTGTTTTGGCTTAAAATCTTCATAATAGTTATTGTCTTATTATTTTGTGAATTAATCAACCGATTATAGTGTTCATTCTTGATGTCGGCTTAGGTTTATGTTAAGCTGATTTTAATTATGAAAGCTATCATACAAGCGGGTGGTCTTGGAACTCGGCTTAGACCAGTAACCCACGAAATTCCAAAACCGCTAATCACCGTAAAAAAGAAACCTATCTTAAATTATTTGATTGAGCTTTTTGTTGCAAATGGCGTTGATGATATAGAAATTATAATAAATAAAGATCACGAAGAAGATTATTCGTGGTGGAAGAAGAGATACAGAGGTATTCTCCCTAAAATAAAAATACATCTTGAGGCAAAACCCTTGGGAACTTTTGGTGGTGTTAAATTGTTAAAAAAACGCTTCAAAGAAGATTTTATTTTATCAAATGGTGATGAGCTTAAAGATTTTGACCTTAGAGAAATGATTAAATATCATAAGTCTCACAAATCACAACCCGTTGCTACAATTGCACTTACTCAGGTAGCTAACCCTTCAACTTACGGTGTGCCACTTATGGATGGTGCACATATTAAAGAGTTTTTAGAGAAGCCAGAGAATCCCCCATCGGATTTTGTATCCTCCGGGATTTATGTTTTGAGTCCTGAGGTTTTTGATTTCGCCCCGGTAGATCAAGAATCTATGATGATTGAGAAAGATATTTTCCCAAAGCTCGCAGAAGCCAGAAAGCTTTTAGGATTTAAAGCCAAAAACTATCGTTGGTTTCCATGCGACAATATCGAAAGATGGGAAGCAGCAATTGAGCATTGGTAGGTCTTATTGCGAGGCTCGTACAAACTTCATCATCCCAATCAACTCTTTAAGAGTTGATTCTTTTATTATGTAGAGTATAGCAAAATAAATTAGAGCCGAAATTCCAATGTTCGCAATTACATTGATTTCAAGAAAATTTAAAGTAACACAAATAATTCCCATCGCTAGTGAGCTTACTACTATTTTTTTAAGGTGCCTCAGTATATAGAAATTATTAATTTTCTTTAGCAATCTCCACTGGAATCCATTAGAGATAAATTGAGCTGTTACTGTAACTACTGCAGAACCAGCCATTCCAAAAATTGGAATTAAAATTGCATCACCTATAGCATTTGCCAGTGCGGCAATTCCAATAAATTTAGCAAAATCCTTTTGTCTATTATAGGCTAGTCCTAAATTACCTATAATTGTTCCTGGAAATATAATTAGCACAGTAAGAAGTAATATCTGAAGAGTCGAAACCGAGCTTAAATATTCCGCTTTATAAAGGAGAAAAGTTATCGGTTTTGCAAGAATTATTCCACCCAAAGTAATTGGAATAGCAATCATAAAAACCATAGTGAGGCCTTTTTCTATTAGGCTTCTTATTTTTTCTTTTTCGTTTTGAGCTACTAGTCTTGAAATTGGTGGAAATATTGCTATGGCTATAATTGCTGGCAATATATAAAGTATTTGAATGATTTTTTGTGCTGCCGCATACAAACCAACATATTCTTCTCCTTTAAAATATCCGAGCAAAACATTGTCTGTGTTTAACATAAAAGTGCTAAACATCCCCATAAAAAATAATGGCCAAGAATAACCTAAAATTTTCTTGATAAGTGTTTTATCAAAATTTTGCCATATAGCAAGATATTCTTTTCTTAAAATAAACATTGCTACAAGCGCTCCAGCTCCAGTGCCAACGACATATGTTATGGCGAGAGATGTTGACGTTCCATAGTACCAAAGTGCAATTAATGCAGACCCTACAATAGCAACATTTGTGAAAAAAGTAACAAACGCCTGAAGTTCCATTTTTTCTATAGCGCGAAAAATTCCAAGAGAGAAATCTCTTATGCCATCAAAAAATGTTAATGCCGCCATTATTGGAAGAAGCTTAATCGCAGTTTTTAAAGAAAATAGAGGTGCCAAAAACGCTATCGCTAAAGAGGTTGATATTAATAAAGATATTTTAATTACAAATGCTGTTGCTAAATATCGTTTGCTGTCATTTGGCCTTTGCGTTAGTTCTCGGGTGAGTACCATGATTATTCCCATATCAGAAAAAATTGTAAAAAGCCCAGCTAAACCTAAAGCATAAGAAAATATACCAAATTCTGCTGCTCCAAGAATTCTGGCAGCATAAATTACAATAATTCCGCGTATAAAGCGACTTGCAACCTCACCAATAGATAGCCAGAAAATATTTTTTGCAATCGTTTGCTTGATGGAGCGGTTTTGAAAAAGAAGTTCTTTTAAACGAGCAATCATAAGCTTATTTACTTTGACTGGTAAAGAAATATTTTAATGTTTTTAGAACAATTAGGAAATCTAACCAATAGGACCGGTTTTTAATATAGTAAATATCATAGCATAATTTTTCATATGCCTCTTCAAGCGAAGCTGAAGGTTTGAAATTTATTTGCGCCCATCCCGTTAATCCTGGTTTAACAATGTGGCGCATTTTATAGTAAGGCAATGAACTATATTTAAGGGCGAGTTCAACGCGCTCAGGTCGTGGACCCAAGAAAGAAATATTGCCCTTTAGAATGTTAATTAATTGGGGTATTTCGTCTAGATGTGTAAATCTTAAAATTTTCCCTAGTTTTGTAAGTCGTCCATCATTTTTATCTGTCCAAAGATTGCCTTCCATATTATTTTTCATTGAGCGAAATTTGTATAAAGTGAATGGTCTGTTGTTTTTACCCATTCGTTTTTGTTCGTATATAATTGGGCCCCGTGATGTTCCTTTAATAAGTAGTGCAATAATAAAGCTAAGTGGTAAAAGCAAAAAACTAAGTATGGTGCCTAATATAAAATCCATTACTTCTTTGCCGGCCTCATAGAATTTTCTGCTATCCCCAATGTGTTCGACGAACCAATCATCTTTTAGTTCTCGTAGTGGTACTTTTTGAAAAATAATTTCATAAAAATCTGATGAATTGGTTATGGAGATAGATTGATCGGAGAGTTCATAAAGTATACCTAAAAATACATCTTTTTTACTTTCTAAAATTTCTTCATCTATTACAACTAAATCGATTCCCTTGTTTTTTAGCTCTTTGAGGAGTTCTTCGTCGTTTTGATTTGGAATATCTTTTTTTGAATCTGACAAGCTAAACCCCATCTGTGGATTTTCTTTAAGGTAATTATAAATTTTGAAAATTCTTTCTGAATTTCCAATAAAAAAAGTTTTGGTTTGCCATTCTTTTGTTTTTAATATTTTCCCAATTCCCAATCTAAACAAATAATCAGAAACTGAAAATATAAACGCAAATAAAACTAGATTTGTTTTTGGTGTAAGTAGGAAAAAAGATTGAAATAAGTAAAATACGATTATGGAAGTTAAAAAACTAATACTAGAAGCAACTACAAGAGCCTTGAACTGCACCTGACGATTGCGAAAAGTTTTTGGGCTATATAGGTCGAATAAATAGAAAATAATTACCCAAACAAAGAGCAGAGGTAAAAAAGGTATTAAGTGAACATATAATGATTGAATAAAATCTCCTTCTCCGCCAGGTAAAATTGCTGTAAGGGGGGTATTATAGCGTAAAAAAAGCGTTAGCGTTAAGGACGCATAAAATAAGATAAAATCACCAAAAAGGATGAGTGTTTTCTTGACTAAAGACATAGCTTATTGCTTTCACTCTATCTTTTTCATGGCTAGTTTGCAAGTTATATGAATGCGCTTAAGTATTTTTAAAATACATAAAAATTAAATTATATTAAGCAGAGCATGTTATAATTTATTATATGTTTACTATCGTGATTGGATATTTATATAAGTTACTCGATAAACTTACTCCTGAATGGTCTCTTAGGCTTGGACTCGGTATAACATATCTATATTCCGGCTCTGGAATGATTTTAGATCCAAGCGGTTGGATTGGTTTTTTGCCTGGTTGGATGGCAGATATATTGTCGGCTGTTATTCCACTTGAGATATATATGCGCATACATGGTGGAGGCGAAATTATCATGGCGTTGATTTTTCTCGTATCCTTCTCTCCAAGAATTTTAGTTTTAGTAGCTTCGCTTCTTTCCTCGCTTGAATTTGCAAGCATTATATTGCTTGTGGGAATCGATACCGTCACTTTTAGAGATATAGGGCTTTTTGGTGGCTCTGCTGCTTTAGTACTTCTAATTACCAAAGGAAAAAAGCAGATATGAGCTTATGTGACCCTTGCTCTATAAAAATTATGTTTTATAATTAAACTATGGTAAAAATTTACTCAACTCCAAATTGTGCATACTGTAAAATGGCAAAAGAATTTTTTACAGAAAATAATTTTCAAGTTCAAGAAATTAATGTAATTGAAGATGCAAAAGCTCGCGAAGAAATGTTTGAGAAATCTAATCAGAAGGGAGTGCCCGTAATAGATATAGATGGAGAGATCTATGTTGGCTTTAATCGCTCTGCTCTTAAAGAAGCACTTAAGTTGAAGTAGTTTATTTCTTAGGCTAAATGTTAAAAATTAAAAAAAATACCGGATTTTCTTCAGTAATAATTATTGTGGCAATAGTTATAGCTCTTGTTGGAATTTCCACTATCTTCTTAATAAGTATCTTGGATTCACAAATAATAGAGCTTTCCACAATTTATGGAACGAAAGAAGAATGCGAAAATAGCACTGGTGTGGCATGTAGACTTTCAAAGTGCGATGCAAGTTGCCCTCCAAATTTCCAAAATGTTTGGAGACCGGTTGGTAATAGATTAAATGCTTCTTCATCAGTATATACCTCAACTACTTCGGCAAACTCAGTACAAGGGTGGAAAACTTATCGCAATGAAAAGTATGGGTTCGAATTTAAATACCCAAGTTCCTTTAAGAATATTACTCAATATGATTCTGAAATTAGCATAGATGATCAGCTTACTTTTTTTGTAGAAAAAAATGACGAAAATCTTAATTTGACGCAGTGGTTTAATAAAAATGAAGATTATAACGGCAAACTAATTAAAAATAATATTTACACTCTTTTGAGGGTTGAGGGTGGATCTTTCCTGCAGATGGATCGATATCCAACAGAAGAAGAGTTCCCAACCGCCAATGAGGATTTTCCAAAAATATTGGCCTATAACTATATTATGCCTGATTCTAAAAATTTTGTATTAATATTTTCACATAATTTTCAAAGCCATAATCTTCCTGCCTACGGATATGGAACGCCAAAGTCAATAAAAGCTCTTCAAAATGATATTGTATCATCTTTCAAATTTTTTGAACCAACTAACAAATAGTTTATGCTTCTTCGCAAAATTTATCCTCGTCGTTTATTTATTTGGACATTGGTAATTATTGCCGTGATTGGTTCTCGAATTTTATTTGAAATTGAAAAAGATAAAATTGAACTTCATACAATTTGCATTCAAGAGAGCCTGCAGTCAGTTAAGAGTGACACTAAGTCCACTGATACATCGAACTGGAAAACATACAGAAGTGAAAAATATGGAATTGAGTTTATGTATCCTCAGTTTGAACCCTTAAAGAATGTTGAAGAAACTGGTGATATACTTGGAACAAGTTTTCATTTAGGGTTAACCACACAGTTGTTTATTTCTAAAACTGATCTATCGCTAATAGATTGGTTTAAGAAAAATATAGACGATAAAAATCTTAATCTAACAAAGGCAAATACATACAAACTTATAAATTATAATGGCATCCCAATGCTTGAATTGGATGGTCAAGTTCCTGTGGAATATGAGGGATTTCTAGGTTCTGAGTTTATTAGAAAGATTGATAATAAAATTGTACTTATTTCTTCTGGTCAAGATTCTGATTTGTGGGAGCAAGGCTATGATTCTAATGAAAAAATTTCGGAACTTCTTAAAATTATCGTTCTTTCAGTTAAATCAATTAACCATGATCTATCTTTGCTCCATTCATCCTGCAAATCCGCTAATAAATGTCCATCACCAATGCAATGTGTAAGTTATTACGGAATAGCAGGGCCTCAAATACCTGCATTTCAAAGCTGTGAAATACCTTGCAAAACTAACAGTGATTGTCCAAATTTTTTAACCTGCAACACTATCACAGATGGTCCCGGGCAAGTTTGTACAAAATAGCTCCCAACCTCCTTGCGTAGATTGAGTTTTATATTAAACTTAAACTCACTATGTATGAACTTACAATAATTGGTGGTGGCCCTGCCGGAGTGTCAGCCGGAATTTATGCGGCTCGCAAAAAAATAAAAACAATATTAATTGCAGAAAGTTTTGGCGGACAATCAATAACTTCAGCCGATATTCAAAACTGGATTGGAACAAAATCAATTTCTGGATTTGATTTAGCTCAAAACCTAGAAGCTCATTTGCGAGCTCAAGAAGACATCGAAATTAAAGATGGAGTTCGTGTAGAAAAAATTGAAAGGACTGGAGAAAAAGATGGCCTGCCTGCGCAGGCAGGATTTAAGGTTTTGCTTTCAAGTGGAGAGTCAATCGAAACAAAATACTTATTGCTTACAAATGGAAGTCATAGGAGAAAACTTGGTGTGCCGGGCGAAAAAGAATTTGATGGTCATGGGGTGGCATATTGTAGTACCTGCGATATCCCACTTTTTAAAGATAAAGTTGTTGCGATTGTTGGCGGTGGAAACGCAGGACTCGAAGGTGTTCGTGATGGATTGCCTTATGTATCAAAAATTTATCTTTTAGTTCGAGGCGGTGAACTTCGAGGGGATGCAGTTAGCCAAGACGCGGCCAAGAACTCTTCTAAAGTAGAAATTTTATACAATACAGAGATTACAGAAGTTTTGGGCGACCTGACCGTGCAGGCAGGTAAAAATGTTACTGGTATTAAAATAAAAAACAATAAAACAAACGAAGAAGGCGAGATTAAGTTAGATGGAGTTTTTGTTGAAATTGGGTCGGATCCAAATTCTGATTTAGTAAAAGATATTTCTGGTATAAGTTTAAATAAACTTAAAGAAGTAGTAGTTAATCACAAAACGCAACTTGCCACTTCAGGTATTTGGGCAGCGGGAGATATTTCGGATGTATTTTACAAGCAAAATAACATTTCATCAGGAGACGCAGTAAAAGCAATTTTGAATATTTACGATACTCTACACGGTGTAGATAGAAATATTTAATTTTTCCGTAACTAAATAAAAAGCCCTTGATTTTTTGGGGCTTTTTTCTTTGGATTCTTATCTTCTTCTTGGTTGTATTCTAATACTGAATCAGACCAGCAGGCCGTAGCTAATGCATTGCCGTTGCTATTCGAAAGTGAGATTTTTTTTACTTCTCTACACGTTGCTAAATTTGGAAATGGTCCGACAATTGTTGAAGAAACCATTGAATCGAACCTGGTGTTGAATCCTTGAATTAAAAACCACCAAGCAAATAAGATAGCATTAAATTTATGCATAGCAACCAGCCTTATGAAATATCTACCCTTTTTATATCAATAATTGTTACATCTTTCAATATTGAGTGATATAATGGTTAAGATTCATTTTACGTTTTATAAAATCAAAATGGAAACAGAAAAAACAAAAGAACCAGAGATTCTTAAAGATGAGGCATTAAGAACAGTTAGTAATTTAAAGTTTGAAGACTTTGAAAGTTTTTCTTATCACAATATAAATTTTTTATTAATTTTAGTTACCAAAGAAGATATTAGTGGCCCTGGTAATCAAGAAGAAATTTTTCTTAGTGCATCAACTGCTACGCGTGGTTTTGATATATACATGCTTGATACTCTTTCTATAGAAGACAAAAAAAGAAGAATATTTCATGAAATCATAGAAGCAGACTTAAGAAAGCAAGGATTTGGAGAGGGTTCGCATGAGCTTGCGCTCAAAACCGAAGTTGATATTTTTGGCGAAAGAAAATAAAAAATTAAATTGAAACTGATTTAATAAAGTTCCAAAATTGTGGCCAGCTTTTATTCACGGCATCAGGATGTTTAATTTTTACAGAAACTTTATTAATTTTACTCCACATAACTATAGCTTGTACCGCTCTGTGATCGCGAGAATTGATAACTTTATTAAGCTTCGCGTTTCCCATCATTTTTTCCATTTCAGTTATTCTGTCGCTTTCGTGATTGCGTAAACTTGGCCATTTTCTCTCACCTTCTTTTTTTGAAATAAAATCAAAAACTCTGGCAAAGCAATAATCCTCGGCTTGTTGTGGTTTAAATTTCACTTTTCGCCCCTTAATTAATTTTAGAAAAGTTTGAGTTTGTCTAAGTATGGTTTCGTCATACTTTGGTTTCCAGGCGATATGTTTATTTCTTTGTTTTTCCCAGTGCCCTAGAGCTTCATATGTAGCCTTTAATTTATAGGGTTTATTCTTAATTTTTTTCTTATTACCAAGCAAAACAGAAGCTGATGCCCATTGCGAAGTTCCACTATCTAATTTTAGTAGTTTATCCAAAGAAAGATTTATAATGTTTTTATTTCTTATAACATTTCTTTTTTTGAGTGTTCCACACAAAACAAATTTTTTATTTAGTTTTAATTTCCATGAAGCAAATTGAAGAAAGCGAAATAAGGTTCCAGATTCACCGACATTTATTGGTCGATTTGTATCCCAGCTTTCATATGCTCGTTTTAAAGCCAAAAGATCGTCGCTAAGCATATCTTGTTCGCTTAGAAATTTTTTTATATCATCATATCCATTTATGATGTCTAAGACACCCATGCGAATTATCCATGACTTATCAAGAGGAATATATCCCGCACGAAGTAGATCGTGATTAGTATATTTTTTGGCTTTATTTTTAACAAGTGATTCAATTCTCATATTCTATTTTATTAAAAGCATTAAGTGAATTTAACTTTGTAAGGGATATATTTTTTAAATTTTTCTGCTCCATATTTTTATTAAAACATTTTATTAGATAATAAAAAACCGATGAGAACATCATCGGGGAATTAATTTTAATTCTGAGGCGTTATAAAGGGCTTGTTTTTCTTGATTGCACGCTGGACATATGTATTTAATTTCATATTGAAAAATATGATTTCTATTATCCGATATTGATATTGGTCCAAGTACTCTAACAACTTTACCTTTTAATATATACTTTTTCATTTTCTGGGAGCAAGTTCGTTTATTTTTGTTTCTAACTATATCACCAGCGTGAAAAACTTTTCTTTCTAATAATTTTGCCTCACATTTTAAAGCATCTTTTTTCTTGGTGTATTCAGTTTTACATACCTCGCAAATATAAAGAGTCGTTTTTCGAACTAATTTTTTCATCTAACCCTCCGATATTATCAAGAGCTAAGATTAAGATAGCTCACAAATTATATCGGGTCAATTATTAGTATTAGATAAATTTATAGAGATACGATAGTTAATTTGTTACAATATAATATGGAAGAATTTACTTCTGACGATAAAGGAATTGGAGAGTTGTACAAAGCGCTTCAATCAGTAAAAAACGAAAGAGATAAAGCTCTTTCTGACCTTCGTGACCTTCTAACATCTCGTGGAAGCGAGGGAAATTCTGAGCCTATTTTTCAGACGCTTATTGAGGCGTCCACCGAAGCAACACTAGTTACAGATTTGGATGGGAACATTGTTTATGTAAATCATGCTTGGGAAAAATTAACCGGCTTTAGTTTAACTGAAGTTCAAGGCAAGAGCCCGAGAATTCTTAGAAGTGCAAGAACTCCCATAGTTGTGTTTAAGAGAATGTGGGATAAATTAAATTCTGGTGAATCTTTTGTGACTGAAGAAATAATAAATAGAAAAAAAGATGGAGCGGAATACGAAACACATTTTTCTGTATTTCCTATAAAATCTGCAGAAAGGGTTTTATATTATGGTTCTATACATCAAGACATAGCAGAGAGAATGGAATCAGATAGGGTTCGCGGTGAATTCGTGTCGCTCGTATCCCATCAATTAAATACCCCACTTTCTATTATAAATTGGTATGCACAAATGCTTTTGTCTAGTCGCGTTGGTGAGTTAAATCACAAGCAAGCTCAATATTTAGAAGAAATTGAATTAAGCGTGAAGAGGGTTATTAATCTCGTGAATGCTCTTCTTGATGTGTCTCGCATTGAAATGGGAACATATTCAATTGTGCCCGAGGTTATTAGTTTGCCGGGAATCGCCGAAGGTGTTTTAAGTGAGCTTACAGCAAAAATTCAGGAAAAAAATATTGTTCTTGAAAAGAATTATGATAATGCACCTCCTTCATTAAATGCAGATCCAAAAATTATTTGGATGGTATTTCAAAATATTCTTTCAAATGCAGTAAAATATACACCCGACAAAGGGAAAGTAACATTAGAAATTGGAAGGGATGAAGGAAATGCATTGATAATTATTTCTGACACTGGTTATGGTATACCCCAAAGAGAGCAACATAAGATTTTTGAAAAGATGTATAGGGCTGATAATGTAAAAACAAAAGACATAGAAGGGAATGGTTTGGGCCTTTATATCGTTAAGTCGACAGTAGAAGCGTCTGGTGGTACAATTAGCTTTAAGTCGCCAGTAGCGGTTCGTAAGCGCGAAGATGGAACCGAAGAAGAGTGTGGCACAGCTTTTTATGTTTCAATCCCACTTAGCGGAATGAAATCGCGTTCTGGTACAAAGGTCATAGAAACTACAACAGAGATATAAATTTATGGCAAAAATATTAATAGTTGAAGATGAGACTCCGCTTAGGACTGCTTTAGTTGATACATTATTAAACGAGGGATTTGAAGTTCTTGAAGCCAAAGATGGACAAGAGGGTTTGGCTGTAGCGCTTGCAGAAAAACCAGATTTAATACTTCTTGATTTGCTTATGCCTAAAATGAGCGGATTGGAAGTTATGGAAAAACTTCGCGCTGACGCAGTTGGTAAAAAATTTAAAATTATTGTTCTTACAAATCGAGTTCCTGATGATAAAATAATGGCTGATGTTACAAAATACGAGCCAGCATTTTATTTAGTTAAAGCAACCCTAAACTTAGATGATGTAATTGAAAAAGTTAGAAGCACACTTGAAAAAAATAATTAGTATAAGTTGAAAAATAACGGGTAAGGCCGTTATTTTTTTGATCTTTTTTGTTTCTTCTTATAAAAATCATAAGTAAAAAATAAAACCGCACATTATGTGCGGGATTTTTTTGGAAGTGGTGGTTCGTACTTTATTCTGCAATTTCTACAATAATATTTGCTTTTATACGAAATTGGAGGTAATTCTCCCATTGCTGATCCACAACCGCCAATTAATTCAGTACCAGTTCTGCGCTCAAATTTTCGTGTTCTTTTTTCAACTATAGAATTAGTGCATACTCGACATTTAGAACCAGTTTCTAATTCTTTATCAAAACTATCCAATAATTCTTGTCTTTCTCTATTTTTCTTATCTATTCTTTTTCTTTGGTCTTCATGCATTCTTCTAGAAATTTCACTCATGTCTAATGCTTCGAATTCTGTTAAAATTTTTTTAATTTCCTTATCTTTTTTGCTTCCCGTATTTTTTCTTGGCATTCGTAACTCACCATGTAAAATTGAGCTGAAATAATTCTATCTTTATAGATAAAAAATGTAAAGTTTTTCTTTGTTTTTATTAAAAATTATGCTATAATGTTCATATACGAGATTAAGTATAAATACAAAATATACGAATTTTAATATCCTAATTCGTGTATTTTGTTCGGTAATATACATTTATGCCAAAAATTCCAAAGAAAAACGAAAAAATAGAGATTGAATCAAATGGAGATAAAAAACCTAGCTATGAAGCTAAGGACATTTATGTTTTAGAGGGTTTAGAGCCAGTTCGTAAAAGACCCGGAATGTATATTGGTACAACTGATGTTGCTGGTTTACATCATTTAATTTGGGAGGTTGTAGACAATAGCATAGACGAAGCAATGGCTGGATATGCAAAAAGTGTTCGTATTGATCTTTTGCCACAAAATAGAGTCTCGGTAGCTGACGATGGTCGCGGTATTCCAGTTGATATACATAAACAAACTAAAAAATCAGCACTTGAAACTGTGCTTACCACTCTTCATGCTGGTGGAAAATTTGGAGGTGACTCATATAAGGTTTCTGGTGGTTTGCACGGCGTCGGCGTTTCTGTGGTCAATGCTCTTTCTAAATGGTTAAAAGTTGAAGTTCGTCGTGACGGAGGATTATATGAGCAAGAATACGAAAGAGGTAAACCAAAAAAAGCAGTAAGAAAAGTTGGTAGTAGTGATGGTACCGGCACTAAAGTTATTTTTGAGCCAGATCCAGAAATATTTGGAGTTGATGGTGGTAAGATGCCACAATTTGATTTTAAATATATTCTAGATCACTTACGCCAACAAGCATTCTTAACCAAGGGCATTAAAATAGAGATTTGTGATTTTAGAAGTGAAGACGCAAAATATCACGCCTTTCAATTTGATGGCGGTTTGCTTTCTTTTTTAAGACACCTAACTCCAGCATCAAAAGCTCTGCAGGATGAATTATTTTATGTTCAAAAAACTTCGGGAAATACAGAAGTAGAAGTTGCTTTTACTTATACAGATGATATCGAGGGAAAGGAATTATCTTTTGCAAATAATATATTTACTCATGATGGCGGAATGCATTCAACTGGTTTTAAGTCGGCGCTTTCTCGGGCAATTAATTCTTATGCTAGGTCAGAAAACTATCTTAAAGAAAAAGAGGAAAATCTTACCGGAGACGATGTGCGTGAGGGATTGGTTGTTGTAATTTCTGTTAAATTACCCCAACCTCAATTTGAGGGTCAAACTAAGGCTCGTTTGGGTAGTCCAGAGGCAAGAAGCGCAACCGAAGCAGTTGTTAGCGAAGCACTTAAAGAATACTTAGAGAAGCATCCAAGCGATGCAAGACGAATGATTGAAAAATGTATTTTGGCTTCAAAGGCGCGTAAGGCCGCTAAAGCTGCAAAAGATACAGTTTTGCGTAAAGGAGTTCTAGAAGGATTAACTCTACCCGGCAAACTAGCCGACTGTTCTTCAAGAAGCCCAGAAGAATCAGAGTTATTTTTAGTTGAGGGCGATTCAGCAGGAGGATCAAGCAAGATGGCGAGAGACAGAAGAACTCAGGCAATTTTGCCACTTCGAGGCAAAATTTTAAATGTTGAAAGATCAAGAATCGATAAAATGTTAGCTAATAAAGAAATTAGAGCATTGGTAATGGCTTTGGGGACTGCGATTGCAAGTGATTTTAATATACTTAAAATTCGTTATCATAAAATTGTAATAATGACAGATGCAGATGTTGACGGCGCTCACATTAGAACACTTTTACTTACTTTATTTTATAGATATTTTCCAAAAGTTGTGGAGGCTGGTTATATCTACATAGCCCAACCACCACTTTTCAAGATTTCATCTGGTAAAGAATTCAGATATGTGTTTACTGAATCAGAAAAAGATAAAGCTATATTAGAAGTTCAGGGGATTACAAAGTCTCAAAATGCAAATGTACAACGCTATAAAGGTTTAGGAGAAATGAATCCAGACCAACTTTGGGAAACAACAATGGATCCAAGTTGTAGAAAGATGAAACAGGTTACAGTTCGAGACGCAGAAGAAGCAGATAAAATGTTCGATATTTTAATGGGTGATGCAGTTGAACCAAGAAAGCTTTTTATTCAAGCTCACGCACATTCTGTTAAAAATTTAGATACATAACTTAATTTTTTTTGGGTTTTTGATGTTAAGAGAGGTCAAAGTTTGAATAGTTTCGATACATAATTTTTAAAAATTAGATTGGGCACAAAAATCTTGCTTTTATCGTTCTTTTCCATTATAATCTTCCCATATGTTTGAAAGACTAAAACACTTTATATTAGAGTCTCGTCGAGAGCTTGGTCGTGTTAATTGGCCAACCAGAGATGAAACTATGCGCTTAACTAGCGTTGTGATTGCTATTTCCCTTGGAATAGCCTTATTTTTGGGTGCTTTTGATTTCCTATTTTATACAGGAGTGCGTGCTTTGGCCCCTGCTTCAGCACCAATTGAAAATGCATCTGGAACTATTTCATCAACTACCACAGAAATGCCTAATTTTTTTTCGCCAACAGATGTTAAAACAAGTGGAAATGGGAATTTTGAAATAACTACAGAAAATCCAACTGATAATAAACCAAAAGTAACTCCAGTACAGTAATATTTCTAATTTACACTAAAAGTAATATAATTATAATATGACAAAAGCATCTGAAGTAAAAAGAGCTGGCAGGCATTGGTATGCAGTGCATACTTATGCTGGCTACGAAGACGCAGTTGTGCGCTATCTTAAACAGAGAATTGAATCGCTTGAGGCTGGCGATAAGATTTTTAATGTTCTAGTTCCAAAAGAGAAAAAAATTCAAATAAAAAATGGCAAAAGACACACTATCGAAGAAAAGATTTATCCTGGATATGTTTTGGTTGATATGGAGTTGACCGAAGATTCTTGGTACATAGTTCGCAACACTCCTCGCGTGACTGGTTTTGTTGGAGCAGATTCAACGATGCCAACTCCACTATCTAAAGAAGAAGTAGATTTCTTGCTTGGCAAAATGGGTGATAATGAGCCAAAACTAACCATTGAATTTAGAGTTGGAGAAATGGTAAAGATAACAGACGGCCCTTTTAAAGATTACGATGGAAAAGTATCTGAAGTCGACGAAGAAAAAGGCAAAATTAAAATAATGGTTCCAATATTCGGGCGAGACACAGCAGTGGAACTCGATACTTTACAAGTAAAGAAAGTATAATTTTAAAATTCCCTACTTAAAAGGGTTTGTGCTCTTAGTATTGATTAATGTAGGTGAATTGTGTTAGTTTATTCGATATGGCAAAAAAGATTAAAACAACTATAAAATTGCAATTAGAAGCTGGTAAGGCGAATCCAGCTCCGCCAGTGGGAACAGCTCTCGGTCCTCATGGTATAAATATACAAGAATTTTGTAAGCAGTTTAATGACGCCACAAAAACTATGACCGGAGATGTTGTGCCAGCTTTAATTACTATTTATGAAGACAGAAGTTTTACTTTTACATTAAAAACTTCTCCAGCATCGTCACTTTTAAAGAAAGCAGCTTCAGTAGAAAAAGGCGCAGCAGATCCTCTTAAACAAAAAGTAGGCAAGGTAACAAGGGCTCAAGTACGCGAAATTGCTGAGAAAAAAATGATTGACTTAAATGCAAATGATTTAGATGCAGCTGAAAAAATTATAAAAGGTACTGCAAGATCAATGGGAATAGAGGTTAAAGACTAAGATTTGTTATAAATTAAAAAATGCGGGTAATCCCGCATTTTTTAATACACAAACTTCTCGTGTTATCATAAACACAATGAGTAAATTTATTGTTTTGGAAGGCATAACTTCTACTGGAAAAACTACACAAGGCAAAATGTTGGTAGATCGCTTGAATGTTAGGGGTGCAGAATCTTTTTTCAATCACGAGCCGACAATTAGTAGTCCATTTGGAAGATTGATTCGAGCTGTTATTGAAAAAGATAAGTACAACAGGAGTGATATTTCTTTAGCTAAAAAACTTAGCATAACCTTAAGTCATCCGGCATTATCTAAGATTCTTTTAAAGCTTGAGCGTGGCCAAGAGCTTACAGAAATCGAGCGTCAAATGTTGTATATCGCTGATAGGCATGAAGATTTGCGTAATGTAATCGTTCCACAAATAGCGCGTGGAATATTTTGTGTCCAAGATCGTTACGAGCTTTCAACATACGCTTTTGCTGCGACAAAAAATATTACATATGGAAAACTTAGTAAGCTACATAGCAAATTACTCAATCGCTTTTATGTTGTTCCAGATATTTTAATTTATTTCGACCTTGATCCTGAAATTGCGATTGAAAGATTATCTAATGCATCAAGCAAGCCCGTAGATATTTATGAAACCTTACCAAAGATTAAAAAAACCAGATCCGCATATATTAAATTGTTGAAAAAGAAAGAACTTTATAAAAAACTTTATATTATTGATTCAAGTCAACCCTTACTTAGCGTATTTAGAGAAATATGCATAAAGATTGGAATTTAGGTTATTTTTAATTGTATAGCAAGTAAAATTTTTTAAGTTTGCACATTGTTTTATTTTATGTGAATGTAAGAGAAGAATTTTGATATTTGACTGGATATAAAGTGAGCAAAATAATTGGTTCAAATAGGGGAAAAGTTATCATTGTGGCTGCGCCTTCTGGGAGTGGAAGAAAAAATCACTTAAAACGCGTTGCTGATATATGTGCAAAAAATGGTAAAAAGGTAAAAATCTATCAAATTGGACCAATGCTTTTTGACCAAGCAGAAAAACAGGGCGTTCATTTAACACATAAGAATGTTTTAGATAGAAATCCAGACACATTAAATGGCCTAAGAGCTTCAATTCTGGAAAGAATATTGGGAAAATTAGAAAAAGAGTTATTGGAATACGATGCTGTGATAATTAGCCTCCATCTTTGGTTTTATTGGAGAAAAATATTTAGACGAGCTTATAACTATTCGTACTTAGAAGAATTACACCCAGATATTTTTATTACCTTTATAACTAGCGGGTTAAAGATTCTGCAGGAATTAAATAGCAGAGAACAATGGAAAGACCAAAATCTATCACTTGAAAATGTTTTGGGTTGGCAAAATGTTGAGGTAGAAACGGCCGCTGGTTTTGCGCAGTTATATAGAAGCAAGTTTTATGCCATTCCGACAGACCAGCCACCCGAAACTTTTTATAAGTTGTTATTTCATCCAGAATTTGAACCATTGTATCCATCTTTTCCAATCACAAGACTTAAGAATAAAAAAAGTCAGAAAAGGATATTAGATCTTATTAGTTGGTTAGATACTCGCTTTACTGTAATAAACCACCTTCACATTCAAACAGGAAAAATTCAAATACATAATAAAGTTCCCAGTGATTTAGCAGAGCACTATCAAACTGTTTTTAGAGATTTGTATTGGTTGCTTGGACCATGCTTGCACACAGTAGCGTTTTTCCCAGAAATTGTTCCATCGTGGGGAGTGCTCGCTGAAGTAAGCGAGGCAGTTCAAACTACTAAAAATACATGGTTGATATATCCAGGAGAGTTAGCTGGACCATTTGAGAGATATTTCACGGGTAGAATTTTTCAAAATGAAAAAGAATTTAAAAATTTTATTGATAGCGAGCATTTTGGTGGCAATCCACCAAAACTAATCTTAAGGGAATAATGGTAATTAAATATTGCGAGCACAATTGCTCGCTTTTTTATAATATTGTTTTAAAATGTATAATTATACAAAGATGAAAATCATAAATAAACTATATTTAAGGTTCTATATTGTTGTAATAAGATATGATTAAAATTAATCATGTAAATATTAAGGGTGGGCTAAGAAACTATGGCTTTACATTGCTCGAACTTCTAATAGTTATAGGTATCCTTGCTATTTTAGGCACAGCCATAGTTATAGTTTTAAGACCGACTGAATTTAATCGGCAATCAAGAGACTCTATTCGTACTCAAGATTTAACAGCTCTACGAGGAGCTCTAGATTTGATTGAATTTGAGGGCAAATTATTAAAGAAAGTTGTTTCTGACCCAGACACAATAGTTTATGTTTCTATACCAGATACAGATTCAAGTTGTTTAAATATTGGATTACCGCCCTTACCTTCTGGGTGGCAATATAGGTGCGTTACTGAGGCTAATTTAAGAAAGGTAGATGGCAATGGTTGGGTGCCGGTAGATTTTACTAAGCTTTCGACGCGCTCTCCACTTACAAAACTTCCAGTTGATCCAGTAAACACAAATTCATCTGGACTTTATTATATTTATATAACAGGACCTTCTTACAAGTTGACAGCACTCTTCGAGTCAGAAAAACTAGTGCCATATATGAATAAAGAGGGAGGTCCCGATCCGGCTATTTACGAAACTGGTTCAACAGCAATGTTAAATTTAGGAAATTTTCAAAGAGGACTTGAGGCTTATTGGGGATTAGATGGCAATACAAATGATACTTCTGGTAGTGGTAATGTGGGAAGTAGTACAACTGCCACGCCGAGTACTGGTCAGGTAAGTAATTCAATGTCTTTTAATGGCGTTAACAACTCAATTAATATTGGTTACACAAATGGTTGGTTTGCAGGTCCCGAAATTTATCACTCAACTATTTCAACTTCTGCTTGGGTTATTTTTAATTCCACTACAACTTGGCAAGTTATATGGCAACTTGGAGGAGAAACAAACGGAGTTGTGTTAGGAATGACCGATCAGGGAAAACTTAGATATTTGGTTCGTAGCGGTGTTTTTAGTCCTTTGTCTTTAGGTGTTGATTCTCCAAATATTCCCACAACTGGCGTTTGGACTCATGTTGTAGGAACGCAAGGCCCAAGTGGATTATCCCTTTATGTAAATGGATCTCGCGTAGCTAGCGTTTCGGGAGCATATACTTGGAATTCAGGTTATGATGGCCAAAGTATTGGTTCGAATCCAGCTGGTAATAGCAGTCTTCGGGGATTGCTTAGCACCGGAAGTGAGTTTTTTAACGGCCAAATAGATGATCTTAGAGTCTATAGTCGCACACTTGGAGAATTAGAAGTTAAAGCAATTTATAACGCAACTAGATAAAGTTTTATATTCCCGCCATTTTTAAATGGACACACGATTAGTTGTTTGCTATACATTAATCAGCTTTTTAGTGAAGGAAATAGTTCATGCCAAAAATTTGCGATAATAAAAGTGTTGGTCAAATAATTTTAAAAGGAAAAAATTTACTAATGATTGAAAGGAAGAATTATCCTGAATCATTTGCACTACCAGCTGGCCATTTAGATGGCGATGAATTTCTACATTCTGCTTTTAGAGAAACTAAAGAAGAAGTTGGAATAAGTATTGTCACAAACGATTTGGTTTTGAGTCGCACAATACAAAACCCATGTAAAAGAGAGCACGGCTCATATCACCATTGGGCTGTATATAAGTCAGCTAACTTTTATGGCAAACCAAAAGAAGGTAGTGACGCAAAGAATTTTTTCTGGGCGTCTCCCAAAAAATTACAATCACTCGTCAAAAGGACAGAATATTTTATTGCGAAATACAATATTCCTTATATTGAAGTAGGAAAATTGACAGAAGCTATATTTGGAAATCCTGAACAAAAAAATACTGATTCTGAATGGATGAAAAAAATGGGAATAGAGCCAGTATGGTATTACATTTTAAAAGAATTAAAAATAATATAATCAGCCCAATTGGCTGATTTTTTCATTGCTGGCTTAAGATTTTCAAGCTTTTTACGAAGAAAATCTTTTAGCAGCAATAGAACCCCGCACCAATTTATTGTTTTGTCATGCTATAAAACTAATTTAAGACGAAACTCATTTAACTCAACACTAGGAGTTGAGGCGAATTTCGTGCTATAAATAAAAAATTAGCAAAAATTCTGTTTGAAATTGGTGCGGGGTTAATTTATAATAACTTCATAATCAATATATTATGTCTAGTTACAAACCAACTATAGGTCTAGAAATACATGCCGAACTCAGCACTAAGAGTAAGATGTTTTGTGATTGTAAAAATAATCCCAATGAACTCACCCCCAATACAAATGTTTGTCCAATTTGTCTCGGTCATCCAGGCACATTGCCAGTTCCAAATAAAGAGGCGATTCGCAAGTTATTGAAGATAGGAATAGCAATTGGTGGTAATTTATCCGAAAATTCAAAATTTGATAGAAAGAATTATTTTTATCCTGACCTTCCAAAAGGTTATCAAATTTCGCAATATGACAAGCCCTTTGTGCTGGGTGGGTCTTTGGCTGGGGTTCAAATTACGAGAGTGCATCTCGAGGAGGATGCCGGTAGTCTTGTTCACGGGAACAAAGATACATCACTTGTAGATTTTAATAGGGCGGGATTGCCACTTATGGAATTAGTTACAGAACCAGTAATTGATAATCCAGAGAAAGCGGTTGAATTCGCAAAAGAGCTACAATTAATTTTGCGTTATCTCGGTGCCTCAGAGGCAGATATGGATCGTGGCCAAATGCGCTTGGAAGCGAATGTGTCTATAAGCAAAGATGATAAATTGGGCACCAAAGTTGAAGTTAAGAACCTTAATTCGTTTAAGGTTTTGTCTGATGCAATAAATTATGAAATTAGAAGACAAGAGGAGGCAATTGAAGCTGGCGAAAAAATAAAGCAAGAGACTCGTGGATGGGACGAGAATAAGAAAAAAACCGTATCACAGCGCAGTAAAGAAGAAGCTCACGATTATCGCTATTTTCCCGAACCAGATATTCCGCCATTTGAAATTTCAAAACTTTTTAATTTAGAAGAATTGAGAATGGAAATTCCAGAATTACCAAAAGATAAAAGAAAAAGATTTGCAGAAGAGTACAAGTTGTCATCTGACAGGATTGATATTTTAGTAAAAGATAAGCCATTTGCTGATTATTTTGAGTCGGCATCGTCTGAATTAAAAGAATTAGTTCTGGGTAAAGAAATAAATGATTACAATCCACTTTATAGTTATCTAATAAATGATTTTCGTGGCTTACTTAGCGAGTTTGGATATACGCTTTCTAATCTAAAATTTGAAATTGAAGACTTCGCTCATTTATTGTCTTTTATTTATTCTGGCAGGGTTAGTAGTAGAACCGCCAAAGATATTTTAAGAAAAATGATTGAAACTGGTGGAGATCCAGAAAATATTTTAAAAAATGAAGGATTAGAACAAGTGTCTGATGAAGGCGAACTCTTAAAAACTGTTCATAAAATTATTAGTGAGAACAAAGACATTGTAGAGAGGTATAAATCGGGAAAAGAAAACGCCATCCAAGCTCTTGTTGGTAAAGCTATGGCAGAGCTCCGGGGCGCAGGGAATCCAATAGCCCTTCTTGAGCTTTTTAAAAAAGAAATAACTAAATAGCTGAAGGGCTGTTTAGTTATAATTGTCTTTAATAATTATTTACCTCATTAAACTTATTCACAACTACCATTGTTATATATAATGGTAGTATTTAAGTATTAATCTTAAATAATTGTCGTAGCTAATGTCTTTATAAACTTTTTTATGTTTAAAAAAACGCATATAGGATTTACAAGATTCATAATGGTTACTTTTGGTGTCGCCTTTTTTATAATTTTTATAGATCTTGGTGTGAACGGGGTATCAAATAATCTTCTTACCCAAATTGTCCCTCAGACTACTCTATCTGCTCCCATAAATCTTACAGCAAGAAGAACCTCTTCTTCTCGCATAAGGCTTGACTGGCAATATTCAGGAACTGCACACTCGGGATTCAAAATAGAAAGAACATCAGACAATACTTGTGCTTCAGGATTTGTAGTGGTTGAAAGTATAACAAGTAAATCAACTCGCTCACGCTCAAATGATATTCCAAGTAATACTTATGCTTATTGCTATAGGATGCGTGCCTACTCTGGTTCTGGAGCTTCTATTTCCTATTCGCCTTATTCTAATTTAGCTTCTGATGTATATACATACACAGCCACAATAACTCCAAATTCAATTACAATGGCACGACCAAGTAACGCGTCTGTTAGTATCAATGTAAATTCCATTGCATCTTATGGGTCTGGCTCTGAGCAAGTCTATGTTAATTCTGTTAGTGGTCTACCAAGTGGCGTAACAGCAGATACAGTTATAGGCAATAGATTAATCTACTGTGTGCCACAGCCTAGTTGTGTGATTATTATGGGTTTACACATATCTGCATCGGCATCTCCCGGAACCTATAATATTGCTGTTAATACAAAAAATAACGATAGCACTATTTCTAGGTCTACAATTTTTACATTGATAATTTTATCTCCATCTCCAACACCGATCCCAACTCCAATTACTTATACTCTCACTACAAATTCAAGCACTATTTATCCTGGCCAAACATTAATAGGGGGTATAACAATTACCGGAACTAATCAAGTTAGTCGTGTTCAATTTTCTGGTGGAGATACAGTAGTGCCAATTAGTGATGATGCGACCTATCCTTATAGTTTTTCTGTTCCAATAACAACATCTACCGTAAAGGGAGCTCATACTTTTTTTGCTGAAGTTTTCGATTTGAATGGCGAAAGAATGACTTTTGCCGGACCAAAATATTTTACTGTTGGTTCTTTGCCAACACCTACACCGCAAATTTCTATTTTAGTTGGAGATCGTATTAGACCAAATGTCCCTATTTTAAATATACGTGCAAGTGCGTCACTATCTAGTCCCATAGTTGGTGTTGTAGCTTCAGATAATTTAGGAACTGTGAATAGCGTGAGTATACCTAATGAAGGTAGTAACTGGAGAATATTAAATTGGAGTGCCGCAATTAATGGAATTAATGGTTATTCTATTGAAAATTATTTATCCAATATTTCACCAGTAGCTATTGGTCAATATGTTCGTGTTGGAGTTCCAAGTCTTAGCGTGAAATCCATTCCTGGTGGTCAGACCATTGTTGGAACTGTTGGTGCAAATACGCAGGGCATAGTTAGAGAGGGTCCAATAACACCAGGAGATATGAAGTGGTGGAGGGTAGAATTTATTGGCGCTGGTATTGTTGGATGGGTTCCAGAGGGTAGTAGCTCAGCTCTAAATATTGTGCAGGTAACGCCACAGTTAAGTTCAGTGTGCGACTCAAATCTTTCAACAACCGGCGGTTTATGGACAAGGCGTTGGGGCAAATGGTTTGACGCAACAGTAGAGCCATCAGTGCACCCGGTTTGTAATGGATCATCTCTTAGCAATGGAAAGTCTGCGTTAATTGTTACAAGCTCAACAAATAATGGTGTGGCTATGGAGTGGTATAAAAATACTCCATATCCCAACTTAAGAACGGCAGAAGTTTCTTTTATGATACCAAGTTCTAGTTTTGCAGGTTGGAATCATTTAGCACTTTTTCCGGCTTACAGAAGACCAATTACTGGAGAACCATATACTGTTGATGTCTTAGGTAGGATTGGAGCTGATATATTTCACGATGCCGGCAATGCTGGAAGGATAGTAATTCAATTTCAAAAGTATACAGATAACCTTGATATGAATGGTCAACCGGCTGGCTGTGATAGTTCTTCAAATAATTTATTTAACTTCTCTCCAATTTCTGGTGGATTTTATGCAGGTCGCTGGTATAGATTAAGCGCACAAATTGTTCAGCGTAATGATATGGGGCTTGATATTGCGGGAACTTTGAAAGATTTAGAGCAATCAGGTACACCTATTATAGCTCAAACATCATATTCAGCTCCGTCAACGTGCACTCCTTCATGGTACAATAGTCAAGAAAATAGATGGATGTTTGGTGTTTTAGATACTGACCCAACAAGAACAATAGATACTTATGTAGATGATTTTGCAGGTTATCCATCTTTGTAGTAATAATCATTTATTTTAGAATTGTTTAAGTTGACATATAGCATCCTCTTTGCAATAGTGTTTGTAGTATTTTAAATTCGACAAGCACAAAAGGAAGGAAGTATTATGAGTGAATCTGGTCATCTGGAGTCACTTATTCGTGAAGATCATAAAAATAAAGAACGAAAGTCTTGGAAGGGAACTTTTTTACAATATTTGGAAGTTGTTAAGGAAAATCCAAGTATTGTTAGTCTTTCGCATGCCAGAATTTACGACATCATTGTTAAAGATGGCTCAGTAAGCGGTAATGAACGCGGTGACCGTGGTCTTAAAAAGCAATTCAAAGATGAAGAAATAAAAATTTTTAATTTTTTCCGTGATGAGTTTTTTGGTATGGAAAAACCAATTAGTCAGATAGTGAGATATTTCCATGCAGCTTCTTTAAGAGGCGAGGAATCTCGGCAAGTTCTTTATTTTATGGGACCTGTTGGTTCTGGCAAAAGTTCTTTAGCAGAAAAGATAAAGTCTGGTCTTGAATCAAATGCGTTCTATGCAATTGAAGGTTGCCCAATGCACGAAGAGCCACTTCATCTTGTTCCAAGGCATTTACAGAAACAATTTTGTGAATATCTGAATGTCACTATTGAAGGTGATCTTTGTCCCGTATGTCGTTTTAAGTTAAAAGATGTTCATGGGGGTAGGTATGAAGAAATGCCCGTTGTTAAATTAAATTTTTCTAAGCGTAATCGTATTGGTATCGGAATTGTCCCACCAGTTGATCCTAATAATCAAGACACTTCTGTTTTGATTGGCTCGGAAGATATTTCAAAGCTGGATACTTATCCAGAAGGCGATCCAAGAGTTCTTGATCTAAACGGCGCGTTAAATGTCGGCAATCGAGGTATGGTGGAATTTATTGAGGTATTTAAAAACGAAACTGAATATCTTCATGCAATGATTACTGCTACGCAAGAGAAAATTATTCCTGCGCCCGGTAGGCACGGTATGATTTATGTTGATGCTGCAATTATCGCACATTCAAATGAAGCCGAATGGCAAAAATTTAAAGCAGATCACACAAATGAAGCTTTGCTTGACCGCGTTGTGGTCGTTAAGGTGCCTTATAATCTTCGATTATCAGAAGAGGTAAAGATTTATCAAAAGGTTATAAAGAAATCTAGTTTTCGGGCACATGTTGCTCCGCATACCTTAGAGATTGCATCTATGTTCGCTATTCTATCTCGTCTTGAGGCAAGTAATAAGTGCGACATCCTTACAAAATTGAAGCTTTATAACGGCGAAGAAGTTGTCGAAAAAGGAAAAACTAAAAAAATTGATGTGCGTGAACTTAAAGAAGATACCAAGCGCGAAGGCATGAATGGAATTTCAACTCGCTTTATTATGAAGGCGCTGGACAATGCATTGTCAGACAATATTGATGGAGCGTGCATAAATCCTATTAATGTTCGCGAAGCTCTTCTTGCTATGGTAAAAGAAGCCGATTTGCCGGACGATACAAGAAAAGTATATTTAGAACTCTTACAGAATATAGTGCATAAAGAATATCTAGATATTTTAGAAAAAGAAATTACAAAATCTTTCGTTTTTGCATATCAGGAACAAGCCGATTCGCTTTTTCAAAATTATCTTGATCACGCCGAAGCTTATGTTAATAAGACTAAAGTTAAGGACAAGAACACCAAAGAAGAACTCCAGCCAGATGAAGGCCTCCTAAAATCAATCGAAGAACAGATTGCGATTATTGGTTCTGCTGCTGATGGATTTCGGCAAGAGGTCATTGCTTATCTTTGGAGTGTAACCCGAAGAGGCGATAAGCTCTCATTTAAGAGCTATGAGCCACTTAGGGAGGCTATAGAGAAGAAGCTTATGACATCAGTTCGTGATATTTGTCGCATTATCACAAAAGCGCGAACTAGAGATGAAGAGCAAACAGAAAAATACGATACTATGGTTACAAATATGATTGAGAATGGTTATTGTAAGACATGCGTTGATGTAGTCTTGAAATATGCTGCTAATAATCTTTGGAAGGATTAATTCAATCTTCCATTTAATTTGAAATATACCGAGGTTTAAATCTCGGTTTTTTATTTTATTCAAAAAAGCAACGAATTATTTTAAGATTTATTCACCTTTGACTAACGCCATATAATTTTGTTACGGTGTAAACAGTTGTTTAAAACTGGATAACAAAAAATGGCTATTTTTCATAGTGAAACACCAATAGCTCAAAAAAGTGATCGTAGCGCAGGAGATAGGACGCGACATAGACAGAAAATTCGAGAGTCGATTCAAAAAAATATTGCCGATATAATTTCTGAAGAATCAATAATTGGAAGAAGCTCGGATAAAATAATTAAAGTTCCTGTTCGTGGCATAAAAGAATATAGATTTTCTTATGGTGATAACAGTGGCGGTGTTGCGCAGGGCGATGGCAAGGGTTCAGCTTCGCCTGGCGATGTTGTTGGAAAAATACCTAAAGAAGGAAAAAGTGGGGAAGGTGAGGCTGGTGATGAGCCGGGAGCAGAATATTATGAAACTGAAATTACGCTTGAGGAATTAATAGGGATAATGTTTGATGATCTTGAATTACCCGAAATGGAGAGAAAAGCATTGCGCATGATTGAATCACAGCGCACTAGAAAACATAAAGGAAATCGCAAAAAGGGAATTAGGGCTCGTCTAGATAAAAAGAAATCAGCGATAGCTCGCATAAAGAGAAGACTTACGACAGACTCAATTCATGGAAATGAAAGAAAGATTGTTGAGGAAATTGGTCTTGCAATCGCAACGGGAAGTGATGAGCATGCTAAAAAAGCTAGGGAATCAATAAAGGCGCTTGAAAAGCGTTATGAAACTCATAGTGATTTAATATCTGGGAAAAAGAGATTCCCATTTCACACTGATGACCTTGTTTATAGGCACTTTGTGCCTAAGACGAAAGAAGAATCAAATGCAGTAGTTATATGTATGATGGATACTTCTGGGTCAATGGATACAATGAAGAAATATTTAGCGAGATCATTTTTCTTTTTACTTTTTCAATTTATCAAAACAAAGTATCAAAAAGTAGAAATTGTTTTTATTGCACATCATACAGAAGCAAAAGAAGTAACTGAACAAGAATTCTTTACGAAAGGTGAGTCAGGTGGAACATTTATTTCGTCGGCTTATGTAAAAGCTTTAGAAATTATTGCCGACCGCTATCATCCATCACTTTGGAATATCTACGCATTTCATTGTTCAGATGGTGATAATCATGAATCTGATAATGAGGCAACGCTTAAGGCCGCGGAAAAGCTTTGTAGTGTAGCTAACCTTTTTGGTTATGGAGAAATTAAGCCAACCAATAGAAGCTATGAATCATCTATGTTTGAAATTTTTAAGAAGTTAAAAGCAGATAACTTTGAGGCAGTATCTATAGTTAAAAAAGAAGATGTTTGGGAATCTTTTAGGCAGTTGCTCACTAAGGAGGTAACAAAATGACCGATTGGAATGTAGATGATTTGGAATATTGGGATTCTAATGCATTTTCTAAGGCTAAAGAATTTGGACTTGATTGTTATGAACAAGAATTCCATATTTGTGACCAAAGCGAAATGCTGGGTTTTATGGCGTATTCTGGCATTCCAAGCCATTATCCACATTGGTCATACGGCAAAGCGTACGAAAGAACTAAAACGATGTACGATTATGGCATTTCCGGACTTCCATACGAAATGGTCATCAATTCAGACCCAGCGATTGCATATTTAATGAGAGATAATTCGTTATGTCTTCAGATTTTGACTATTGCGCATGTATATGGACACAACGATTTCTTTAAAAATAATTTCACATTTCAGAGCACTGAAGCTCATAATACTCTTTCAAAGTTTAAGGCGCATGCAAATCTTGTGAGAAAATTTTGCGAAGATCCATCAATTGGCGCAGAGGCAGTTGAGCAAACTCTTGATGCCGCTCATGCTTTATCCCTTCAGTGTAGAAGGAATTTGGGTATAAAAAAGCTCTCTATAAAAGAAGAGCGGGATAGATTGTTTGATATTGCACAACCCAAAAACGACCCATTTTTCAGGCTTCACAAACGGGAAGAATTTATCGAACCAGATCTTCAAAGAGTTCCTCCAGTTCCAGATGAAGATATTTTACTTTTTATTGCTAACCACAATCCATTCTTAAAAGATTGGCAGAAAAAGTTATTGCAGATAGTCCACGAAGAAGCGCAATATTTTATTCCTCAAATTGATACCAAGATAATGAATGAAGGTTGGGCAAGTTATTGGCACAGAGAAATTTTAGTTGCACTTGCAAATGAAGGAAAATTACCAGAAGGGCAAATGATGGAGTTTATGGTAAGGCACAATCAGGTTGTTAGACCAATAAAAAACGGATTAAACCCATATCATGTTGGACTTGCAGTCTGGACAGATGTTTGTCATAGATATGACGAGGCAATGACTGGTAAGATTTGTGAGGACCATCAAATTGAATACGATTGTAACGGCGCTCCAGGAGATTTAGGAAAACTAACTGGACGACAAAAAATATTTGAAGTTCGTAGTGCTGATCGCGACATCTCATTTCTCCGAAGATTTTTAAACGAAAACCTTATTCGTGAGCTTGATTTATTTGAGTGGCGCGCAAAAGACGACAAGATGATTGTTTCTGAAGTCGCAGGTGTAAGTGGTGCTAAGAAAATCAAAGATACTCTTCTTAAAAACATTGGTACAAATGGAATTCCAGTTATTAAAGTTGTAGATGGGAATGTGGGTGGTAGTCGTATGCTTTATCTTTCGCATGACCATGATGGTAGAGATTTATTAATTGATTATGCTAAAAAAACAATGGAACTTATTCATTTTTTGTGGAAAGGCACTGTTTGTCTAGAAACAAATATTTCTGGCGACCGTAAAGTATTAATTTTTAATGAAAAGGGATTTAGCGCTAAATCGCCTAAGGACGCCAAAATACTTTCTTAGTTTTAATAAAATAATGTATTACGCTCCGACTATTATGTCGGAGTTTTTATTTTATTTCTATTAATAAAAAACCACTCAAAAATTAGTGAGTGGCATTTAAAATTTTAATGGCAGCCGATCTGCCAGGAATTCCGCTTACGCAACCTCCGCGAATTGCAGATGATCCACAAATAAAAACATTATTGTATTTAGTTTCTACTCCCCAAATATTTCTTCGATTGCCCGAATCTAAGAATGGCCATTTTGGATCTTCGTGAAATATATGACCTCTTGGAAGACCAACCTCTCTTTCGAGGTCAACGGGAGTAAGTGTTTCTATACATAGGCTTCCATCGCTCTTTAAAGCTATATAATCTTCTATTGGTTCAGCCAAGTGCCTATTAATTGATGCTAGACATTTTCTTTGAATTGACTCTCTGGTGCCTTCTGGATCTTTTGCGCAAATGCTATATGGCGTGTCCACCGCAAATATTTTAATTGTTTGCATTTCAGACTCTCTAATTGATTCATCAAAAATAGTTCTATCTACTGCCGAGTGACACATTACCTCAAAACCAATTTGATGTGATAATTTCCCTTTTGCTACTTCCCCGGCACTTGATTCAAGCTGATTATATCCAATATTGAAGTATATTGATCCTGTAAATAATTTTGCGGGATCTACATCCTGGGCTTTAAATATTGGAAATTTCTTAAGTAGCATATTGATTGTTGAAGACGATCCATCGTCGATATCGTTCAATGTTTCACTACCCATGATGTTGGCTAGCGTTAGAGCACTACAGTTTGCAAGAAGATTGCTAGCCGTTGTGTGATAAATCTTGCCATCATATTCGAAAGCTATCTCTACGCCATGGCGTGTTGCATCTACTCTAGTAACCAAAGCATTTGTCAGAATTTCGCAACTACACTTCCGTGCCCCTTCTTCTAGTTTTGAGATAAGGGCTTCCATACCACCTTCCGGAACAAACCAATCGCCAGTGCCTTCGCCTCCAATCATGTGGAGTAACATTGTTTTATTTTGCTGAAGCGATGGGTCGTGTGCGCTAGTTATTGTTCCAATCTTCGCAGTAAATAGTGGCTTGCCACGCATTGTGTTGCTTTGTATTTTTCGCTCTAAAGTAATTCCAAGTGGAATTTCTGTTAGTAATTCCCACGCATGTCCAAGACCCTGTTTTTCTAATCTTCTTATTATAGTTTCTCGTGATGGGAGCGGTCCCATCAAAGTTTGATAAATTATTTGAGCAACAGCCTTGTATGGCGCCTTAAAATCATTAAACTCATTTTCTGCAATATCTCTAAAATGTTTTGAACCAATTGGATTAAAATCATCATCGTCGATTGATAGCATGTCATGCACGCCGTCTAGCGTATATGGTATGTATTCGGGTCCGGAATTTAATAGTTTCATTTCAATGCCTAATTCACGAAAAATTTGCCTTGGAAATAAACTTATTAAATATGAGTAGCGTGAGGGCCTGACTGGGTATTCTGGAAATAGCTGTTTCGAGATGCTTGCGCCACCAAGGTTTGACCTAGCTTCAAGCAGTAAAACGCTTCGTCCACTTTTTGCGAGATAATTAGCGGCTACTAGTCCATTGTGACCGCCACCAATTATTACCTCATCGTAACGAGTTTTGATTTTCATCAACTCCCTCTCTTTTGTTGTGTAAAAATTCTGCCGAAAGTATATTTCTTTTTCTCTAGATTGTAAAGAACTTTATGGTTGTCATTTGTCGTATTTTTGTTATATTTCAGGAAGTATTTGTTTAAAAATGAGGTAATATTTTGGTTGAATTAAGAAAATTTTTAGGACTTAACGACATCGAATATATCGCCCTGCATGCTGTTTTTCCAGAAAGTCCAATAACTTTAGTTTCTCCAGTTTCAAGCGAGGAAAGATGGCCACTTATTATTTTTTGGTCCAGAACATCAAATTAATTTTCTTTACCCGCTTTTGAGAAAAATGTTAAGAAATTCTCCGCTTTCGGAATGCGGTGAAGGATGGACTGGTGTCAATCATATAGATGCAAGCAAACTTTATTTATTCTATGTATATGAAGACAGAAAACCAGTTTTAGTTAACGAGATTAGCGAGAGATCGAGACGAATAGAATTATTAGTGAGTAAATTTCGTAGTGATGCGGCCAAGTATGCCGACCTTAAATTTAGAGATGTCTCGGTAATCGAAGTGGTATGGGAAGATAATATTGCATTAAGCGATAGAGTTGCTTTGCCTAAAGATTTTAATAACGGCAAGATTGTTTTGCCACCCATTTGGTTGCAATAAAATTATCTCAAATTAAATACTCTTAATTTTACTTTTTTAAAAATTGTGCGACGAGGCGATAAGCCTCGTTTTTATTACCCACCCAATTAATTGATTTATTTCTTTTAAACCAAGTCATTTGTCTTTTTGCATAACGCCAAATTTCTTTTTCTAATTGCGTAGCGAGTTCATTTTTATTTATCATTCCACTTAAGTAAAGCGCTACATATTTATATTCTAATCCTAGGCTTTGGAGTTTTTCCCAACTTAAAATTTTCTGTGCTTGTAGCTCATTTACTTCTTTAATTAATCCACGCCTAAGTCTCTGAATGAGTCTTTTGTGTATTCTATCTTTAAGTTTGTTTTCGGAAATATTTATCCCAATATATAATGGTGCATAATTTATTTTATTATGATTGCTGTTTTGAATTCCATTTTTAAAATAAGTCACAGGCTTGTTTGTGTCGTAAATTATTTCGAGCGCCCTAATTAATCTCCGTTTGTTCTTGTTCCCACCATTTTTTAGTAAAGTATCAGCTCTTTGTTTATCTAGTATTTTGAGTTTATTAAAAAGAGTTATCGTATCACATTTTTCAAGCTTCCTTCTTAATTTTAAATTAGGTTTTACTTCTGGTAAATTAATTTCATTTAGTAATATATCAATATAAAGTCCCGTTCCACCGCAAAGTATCGGCAATTTATTTTTAGTAGAAATTTCTTTCAAGGCTTTTTTTGCAATTTTTATAAATTGTGAGACCGTATGGATGCGCTTTGGCGAGGCATAACTTAAGCAATAATGTTTTATGCCCACCATTTCTTTCTTTGTTATTTTCCCAGTTCCAATATCGAGCCCTTTGTAAACCTGTCTTGAATCAGCAGATATTATTTCGCCGTTATATTTCTTGGCTATTTGAACAGCCAAGTCAGATTTTCCACTTGCAGTTTGACCAAGAATTACAATTATTTTTTGCTTTTCCATTTTAATTTAAAAATCGAGTGTCTTTGAGGCACTCGATTTGATTCATTATATTATCTTCTCATCAATTTCTAGTTTCATTTTACTAATACACTCATCTAGCTTCAGAACCCCATCGTCACCGCGTTTGTGGTGTCGCACCGATACTTCATTGGTGGTTTTTTCCTTGTCTCCAACTATAAGAAGATAGGGTATTTTGTCGAGTTGTGCTTGTCTGATTCTTTTCCCAAGAGTTTCATTCGACTGAGAAATTTCAGCTCTAATTCCAGATTGCTTTAGTTCGCTAAAGATTTTATTTGCATAATCAGCTTGTTTGTCGCTAATAGCTAAAACTCGAGCTTGAATTGGGGATAGCCACAATGGAAAAGCACCAGCAAAATGTTCTATCAAAATTCCTAGAAATCTTTCGGTTGATCCTAGAATGGCCCTATGAATGACTACTGGTTCTGCTGGTGGCAGTGGTTTACTATTCTCTTCACCTTCTCCTTTGGGTGTGTAATGAAGCTCAAAGCGCGATGGAAGATTCATGTCCAGTTGAATGGTGGAAAGTTGCCAATCTCTCCCTAGGGCGTCTTTAAATATAAAATCTAGCTTTGGTCCATAAAAAGCCGCTTCGCCAATTCCAATTTCATGTTTCCAGTTGCGCTTTTTAATAACGCGAGTCAATATTTCTTCGGCTACCCCCCATATTTTTGGATTCCCAATATATTTTTGTTTATCCTTGGGGTCGTGAGTCGAGATGCGAACCGAGAAATCATGGAATCCAAATACTTTATAGGTTTCCGAAATCATATCTAGCATTTCATTTATAATTTTCTCAATATCATCTGGCTCACAAAAGACATGACAATCATCTTGTGTAATTGAGCGCACTCTTGTTAGTCCGGTTAACTCTCCGCTTTTTTCCAGCCTATAATTTGTTGTAGTTGATGTCCATCGGATTGGTAAGTCGCGATAAGAGCGTGGTTGGCTTTTGTATAACATCATAAAATGAGGACAGTTCATCGGCTTTAGATAATAGTCAGACTCATTTTTTAGCTTTACAGGAGGATACATGGCATCATATTTATCTAAGTGTCCGGAAATCTTATAAAGCTCACCCTTTGTTATGTGAGGAATCCAAATCGGAAGGTATCCTTTTTGTTCTTGTAGTTCAGTGATAAAATTTTCAACTAGGCGACGAAGAATGGCTCCTTTTGGATAAAAGAGTGGGAGACCAGACCCTATCTCGTCAATAATCGTATATAGTCCAAGTTCTTTACCTAGTTTTCTATGATCTCTTTTTTTAGCTTCTTCCTCACGCCACCAATATTTTTCTAAATCTTCCTTGTTTTCAAATGCCACTCCGTAAATTCTCTGAAGTTGTGGTTTTTTTTCGTCTCCTTTCCAGTAAGCCCCCGCTGTGTGAGTAAGCTTGAAAGCATCTGGGTTTATTTCATTAGTATTCCTAACATGTCCACCGCGACAAAGATCTTGAAAAATTTCCCCAGTTTTATATAAGGTGAGTTGCTTCTTTTCTTTTGAAAGGTCTTTAATAAGTTCAAGTTTAAATTTTTGAGTTTTAAAAATCGTTTTAGCTTTTAATGGGGTTAGTTTTTGACCAGAGAATGTAAGACTAGCTTTTATATTATGGCGAATTTCCTTTTCAAACTCTATTAAATCGTCGGGTGTAAAACCTTGTTTGTCTGCAAGCTTATTGGCGGGTAATTCAAAATCATAATAAAAACCATTTTCTATGGTTGGGCCGATTCCTAGCTTTGCTTTTGGGAATTTTTTTAGCACGGCAGCAGCTAAAAGATGAGCCAATGAATGGCGAATATTATCTAAATTTTCTTGACTAGGGTTCATAGTAAGAGTATAACCAGTATAGCTCTATTTTTTGTGAATGGGAATATATGGGGAAACCAGTTTTTGTTTTGAGTCACAAGAATCAAATATTATTAATTTTTGTAGGTTGGGGAAGTTTAGTTGATGTTTTGAATGCTCTAAGCGTATATATTACTGCAAAAATTGTCACAGAAAGAGACTCTGGAGATGTCTACGCTGAGCTGACATCCCTAAGAGAAGATGTATTAGAAAGATATAAAATTGGAAAATATGACTCTTATCGTCTCTTAAAGGTTTGTCTACCAACCGAAGACCAGATTTTTGTTAGTGAAATACTTAGAAAACATGAAGCCCAATCTTGTGCGGATGGTAATACTTCTAATTTTTTATTAACCAACAATGAAATCATAATTCGAAAACCGAGCTAAAGCTCGGCATTTTTATTTATCACTTATGTTACAATAAATTATAACCATGATAAGACTAATTGTTGGAGCATTTTTTGTATATTCGCTCTATGTTAATTTTATAGGTAGTTGTTCGTCTGGGGTTAATCAGTTTGGGTGTTTTAAGTCGCCGAATACACTTCTTGGCGCATTTATAATTTATTTAATAATTGGGTCACTTTTCTTTATTAAAAAATGGTACCATCTTTTCAATCATAGAGCTCATTATCGATTAAAAAGAATAAAATTTGGATTCATAACAGCTTTTTTTCTCATTGCGGGACTCGGCTCAATTTTCTTTATCGGTATTAATATGTTTTCACAGCAAAACTTCTTGGGTTTAAGCGCTGATTTAAGCGCACAACTATTAAAGCTCGTTGGCAGAGTCACAAATTAACTTGGCTTCCCCATTTCTCCAGTTAGTTTTTGCCTGAAGTAATAGTGGGGTGTTTTCCTGCCAGAGTGCAGGATTTTTTGCATATACACTTGAAAATACAATTACTTCGGCTTCGTTATTTAAGTCTTCCATTCGAACAAATAACATCGGACGACCCTTTTTGTCATTAATTTTTTTCACTGACGCAACAATTCCGGCAACAAAAAATTTTAAGTTTTGATTTTTAATAAGCAACGCATCTTTAATCGGTCTTGCTCTACTTTTTTCAATTTTATCTTTAAATTGGTTAAGTGGGTGATCAGATATGTATAAGCCAATCAATTCTTTTTCCCACTTTAATTTATCTGTTGGTAGAGCCTCCGCAACTTGCTTGAGTTCAAGTTTTGGTTTGGCCAAATTATTTTGAAATAAAGAATGATTGCTATTTCCAGATGACCTTCGATACCCAGCAATAAACTTTAGAATATCTTCAATATTTTCTATTATTGAGTTGCGGTCAATGTTTAAGGAATCAAAAACACCACACCTTGCTAATGACTCAAGAGATTTTTTATTCAAATCTTTGTGCTCTACTCTTGTTATAAATTCAGAAAAATCAGTAAAATTGCCACCTCGCGCTCTTTCGTTTACTATCGCGTCAACAATATTTCCACCAACATTTTTAATTGCAAGTAACCCAAAGCGAATATCGCTTCCATCTGGCATAAAGTCTCTTGAGCTTGTATTTATGTCCGGTGGTAGTACTTTAATTCCAATTTTCCCAGCCTCTTGAGTTAAAAATGAAATTCTTTCTACATCGTTTTTGTCGGCATCAAATAAAGCCGTCATATATTCAATAGGATAATTGGCTTTTAGGTAAGCAGTTTGATAGCCAATAAGCGCATAGCAAGTAGAGTGGGCTTTGTTAAAACCATAGCGCGCAAATGGTTCAATTAATTCCCATGCAGTTTTGGCTATACTGGGTGTAATATTATTTTTTAAACAACCATTTATGAACTTTTCTTTTTGTTCGTCGAGTAACGATTTTATTTTTTTACCAACAGCTTTAATCAAAAGATAGCCTTCACCTTTGGTGAGTCCAGCTAATTCCGTAGCCATTGCCATAACTTGTTCTTGGTACACGATTACGCCGTAAGTGTTTTTAAGAACTTTTTCCATAATTGGATGAATATACGACACTTTTTCTTCACCATTTTTTCTTTTGATGTAAGTAGGAATAAGTTCCATTGGTCCAGGCCTATACAATGCAACTAACGCAATTAAATCTTCAAGTTCGGTTGGTTTTAGCTCTTTCATGTAGCGTCGCATTCCGCTTCCTTCAAATTGAAAAACTCCAGTTGTTTCACCTTGTTTTAAAAACTCAAAAGTTTTCAAATCGTCAATTGGTATTTCTGTTATGTTAATTTTCTGTCCGTGAATATCATAGACAAGCCTTATCGTTTCTTCCATAATAGTTAGGTTTTTAAGCCCCAGAAAGTCCATTTTTAAGAGTCCAAGATCTTCAATGGCGTGCATTTCAAATTGCGTAATGATAGAGGTCTGGTCTTGGGGAGAGAGTTGAAGAGGCACAATCTCAATCAATGGATCTTTTGAAATAACAACACCACAAGCATGAACAGATGCGTGTCTGGCTACGCCTTCAAGTTTCCGGGCAGCATTTATAATTTGTTTAGCATCTGGATTTTCTAAATACAGTGCTTTTAGGTCTGGAATGTTTTCTATTCCGTCTTTAAACTTAAAATTTAACGGAAGCATTTTAGCAATTTGGTCGCACAGTGAATATGGCATTCCTAATGCACGGCCAGAATCACGAATTGCGGCGCGCGCCGCCATTGTTCCAAAAGTTATAATTTGCGCTACTCTATCTTCGCCATATTTTTCTTTTACATACGAAAGCACTTCATCGCGACGAAGGTCTGTAAAATCTATGTCTATATCAGGCATCTGAATGCGCTCTGGATTTAAAAAACGCTCAAAATACAAATCATATTTTAGAGGGTCAACTTCGGTAATACCAAGCACATAAGAAACCAAGCTCCCTGCAGCGGAGCCTCTTCCTGGACCAACCACTATTCCTCGTTCTTTTGCCCAATTGATAAAATCTTGTACGATTAAAAAGTAATTAGCGTATTTCATGCTGTCAATTACGCCGAGTTCAAATTCGAGACGCTCATATACTTCTTTTTTGATATCACCAGGAAATCTTTTACCAATACGCAAGTTAATTAGTTCTCTTAAGTGCGACATTGGATTTACGCCATCTGGAAGCGGAAATGAAGGCAAGCGAATTTTCCCAAGTTCTAATTCTACATTACATCTTTCTGCAATTTTTACTGTGCTTTCTATGGCTTCCGGATGCTCTTTAAAAAGGAGTTCCATTTCTTCTGGTGAGCGTAATGAAAAATCATCGTCTTTTAGCGTGAGCCTATCTTCGTCGGTTAATTTATTTCCCGTTTGAACTGCAAGCAAAATGTCGTGATAGGGAGCGTCTTCTTTTAAAAGGTAGTGGCTATCTTGCGTGGCGCAAAGTGGTACGCCGGTTTTTTTGGAAAGCAGAATCAATCCCTCGTTTATTTTTTTTAGTTCTTTTATTGCGGGATGATGTCCAATTTCTAAAAAGAAATTATTTGGTCCAAAAATTTCAACATATTCTTTAACTGCATTTTCGGCTGCGCTAAATTTATCTGCAAGTAGCAGTCTGGAAATTTCGCCAGTCATACATCCAGAGAGCGCAATTAAACCTTCGTGATGTTCGCGAAGTAATTCTTTGTCGATGCGAGGTTTGTAATAAAAACCCTCAAGTGAAGCTTTTGTTGCTAATTTAATAAGATTTTTCCAACCCGCATCATTTTCTGCAAGTAATATTAAGTGATAATAGGGAAGACGATTTCGCATCCCGAATTCTTCTTTAGGATTCTTATTAATTTTTGAGTCTGGGTCTCCAGTACCCTGTCCTTTGTCCCTACGGTTTCCAGGCGCCACATAAGCTTCCATTCCCAAAATGGGTTTAATTTTTGCTTTTTTTGCTTTTTGATAAAATTCTATACTGCCATAAAGATTTCCGTGGTCGGTTATAGCAATGGCGTCCATTCCCAGTGCTTTTGTGCGTGCAACCATATCATCAATTTTTGAAAGACCATCTAGTAATGAATAGTGGCTATGGTTATGTAAGTGAACAAATTTCATAAGAATCTTTTGTATAATTTTTTTTCGTAGCGAAAATTCCAAATTTTAAGCGAAGCGAAGTAAAAATTTCGAAGATGTATATGAAATATACTTCAAGAAATTTTTACGAAGCTGGAGCCAAAATATGGAAATTGTAGTAGAAAAGGAATTATACATAAGATTCACTAGTTAATCACATTATAGGGATGAGATGCAGATATGGCAATGTCTATTTTTTCGAAATATTTAATTTTCGTTATATTATTACTAAGATGAAAAAATATATCATTGGTATCGATGAAGTTGGTAGGGGCTCTATCGCTGGTCCAGTAACAGTTGTTGCGCTTGCCATGCCAGTTGGGTTTAAGGTTAGAGTTAAAAATATGAAGCTAAAAGACTCTAAAAAACTTTCTGCAAAAAATAGGGAGAGATGGTTTGATTATATAAAAAATAATCCTGAAGTTTTTTATTCATTAGCTCATGTACAACCAAGCATTATTGATAAGATAAATATTTCACAATCGGCTAACCTAGCAGCAACTCGTGCGCTATCTAGACTAATTGCAATTGGTAAAATAAAATCTTCAGTTAAAAAAATATATCTTGATGGCGGATTATATATTATTGATCAATCTCTGAATAATAAGCATAAACCACAAACTGTTATTCGTGGAGATGAAAAAATAAAAGCCGTATCACTCGCGTCAATTGTTGCAAAAGTTACTCGCGACAATCTTATGAGTAGATTGCATAAAAAATATCCTAAATATGGATTTAATGTTCATAAAGGTTATGGTACAAAAATGCATATGGATGCAGTGAAGAGATATGGTCCAAGCAAAAAGCACAGAGTTACCTTTCTATAGATACTTGATTTCTATTGAAAATATGGTTAGTATGCATTATATTAAGATTAAGCAATTGATAGTATAAAACGATATGGGAGGCGTACCAGTTAAACATCATTCAAAAGGAAAAGTAGGCCGTAGAAGGTCTCATTTGGCGCTTAAAAAACGCAATATTTTAGTTTGTAAGAATTGTTCTGGTCCAATATTGCCACACAGAGCTTGTTCTCAATGTGGAAAGAAAAATATGAAATAAGAGCTGTTAATTAACCAAAGTTCTAAATTTCTCGTTCTTTAAATAAAATTTATGGCTACTCGGCATCTTGCAAGATCAGTTGTTCTGCAATCACTATATGAGTGGGATTTTTATGGTCAAAAAACAGAACTGGATCCAATCGTCGAGAGAAACATGAATGAATTTGCACCAGGAATAGACGAGCCAGATTTTGTTTGGCATATCGTTCATGGGGTTGCACAAAAAATCGAAGAGCTCGATATGATTATAACTAAAGTTGCTCCAGAATGGCCACTTAAACAAATATCAACTACAGATAGAAATATATTGAGGATTGGTTTGTGGGAGCTTTTATATCAAAATCCAGAAGAAGTACCACCAAAAGTTGCAATTAATGAATCTATTGAAATGGCAAAAAATTTTGGAGGACCAAATTCTGGACGATTCATAAATGGAGTATTGGGGACTGTCTTTAGAGAGCTTGAGGCTCAAAGAAACGCAGTTCCAAAAGATTGATTATTTTAACCTATTGATAAATTTCTTATTCCTAATTAATCTAATTTAGTAAGTAAAATATAGCGAAGAATTAGATTCATTTGAAATTAGAAATTACAAAACATTGAACAAAGATTTACCTAAGCTTCAGGAAAAAATTGGTGTGAGCTTCAAAAATTTAGACTTTTTAAAAGAGGCGCTTACACATCGCTCGTATCTAAACGAAAACCCTTCTTGGGGTTTACCTCATAATGAGCGCTTAGAATATCTAGGTGATGCTGTATTGGAATTAATTGTTACCGAAGATCTTTTCAAAAAATTTCCAGAATTTGAAGAAGGAAAACTCACTTTACTTCGCGCGGCACTTGTTAACTATCAATTCTTGTCAAAAATTACTCACGATTTTGATTTATACGATTATATATTTTTATCTCGTGGCGAAGCAAAAGATTCTGAAAAAGCCAGAGATGTTATTTTGGCAAACGCCATCGAAAGTCTTATAGGAGCAATTTATCTTGATAGTGGATACGAAATAACCCAGACCTTTATAAGAAAATTTGTACTTTCTCACTTAGAAGAAATAATTTCTGGTGGAGAATACAAGGATCCAAAAAGTTTATTTCAAGAAATTGTTCAGGAGCGCGATAAGGTCACTCCAATTTATAAAATTTTAGGAGAAACCGGACCAGATCATAAAAAAATGTTTCGTTCAGGGGCATATGTTGGTAATAAATTGGTAGCCGAAGGAGAGGGAATGTCAAAGCAAGAAGCAGAATTAAATGCGGCTAAGGCGGCGCTTGAAATAGAAAAATAATCCATTTATGTTAAAAAAACTTGAATTAACTGGCTTTAAATCGTTTGCAAATAAGACTACGCTTGATTTTTCTTCTGGAATTACAGCCGTAGTGGGTCCAAATGGTTCTGGAAAGTCTAATATAATTGACGCACTAAGGTGGCTCTTGGGTGAGCGCGATGCAAAACATTTAAGAGGTGAAAAAGTAGGAGATCTTATTTTTGCCGGTACTCCAAAAAGACCTCGAGTTGGTTTGGCTCAAGCAAGTATTTATCTTGATAATAGCTCACAAATTTTTCCTGTAGAGTATTCAGAAGTTGTTGTGTCTCGCGAGGTTGATAGGGGAGGAAATTCTCGCTACTTTCTAAATCAAGCAGAAGTTAGACTAAAAGATTTAATAGATTTTTTTGCAAGAGCAAGACTCGGTGTTCGTGGTTTGGTTGTCATTGGTCAAGGCGAGAGTGATATGTTTTTGCGCGCAAATCCGCTTGAGCGTCGCGAAATGATTGAAGAAATTTTGGGACTTCGAGAGTATCAATTAAAAAAATCGGAAGCAGAAAGAAAATTAAAAAATACATCAATAAACTTAGAAAAGGCAGAAGTGCTTATTAGAGAAATCACACCCCATTTGCGCGCTCTTAAAAGACAAACATCTCGTTGGGAGAAGCGTTCTGAAATAGAAGAAGAATTAAAAAAAATTGAATCAGTTTTTTATGGTTCTCGCTTTTCAGAAATTCAAGCTGAACTTGTTTCTCTAAAACCAGAAATTAATAAAATTTCAGAACATATAGCTGAAGAAGAGCAAATATTGAAAAATTTGCAGATAAGCGTAGATAAATCAGAAGGATCAGGATCAGATAATCACAAAGAGTTAAAAAACTTACAAGAAGCTCGTGCAGTTCATGATTTCAATAAATCTAAATTAGAAAAAGAAATAGGGAGACTTGAGGCACAAATTGAATTTTTACGCGAACGAGATTATGAATCGCAAGACGATATTGATATAGGACTAGCAGTTCCATTTTTAAAAAAACTAAAATTAAAATTAGAAGATTTATTTAAGGCAGATTTTGAAACTTTAAAAAATGAGGTAATTGAATTAGCAAAAGAAGTGCACGGACTTTTTCGCGTTAAAAAAAGAACTGGCATGACGCTAGCTGAAGCAACTGAACTTCACGAAAAAAATAATGTAGCATTAATGGCAGTATCAAATACTTTGGCTGATTTAAAAAATAAAGAGCGCGAAGTTTCGCTTTTGATTGAATCTAAAAGCGGAGAGTTTAAAGAGGTAATTTTTAGATATCAAGCAAAAAAAGATGCAATAAAAGAGCTCGAAAATTATCAAAATAAGCTTTTATTTGAAGAAGAACGCGCAAGACTTAAAATTCAAGATCTTGAAGAACAGGTTCAGACTGCTAAGGCAAATTGGAGTGATATTACAAGTTTGGCTGTGGCTATACCAGTAGATTTTAATCGTATTACTTATGAGAGAAACATTATGCGTCTAAGAGGAGAGCTTGCGTCAATGGGAGAGATTGATGAGGCCTTAATAAAAGAAGCAAATGATACTGCAGAGAGATATACATTTTTGACAACCCAAGCTGAAGATCTTAAAAAAGCATCAGTTGATTTGTTAAATTTAAAAAATGAACTCGAGTCTAAAATTAGCAGTGAATTTATGTCGGCACTTAAAAAAATTAATTTAGAATTCACAAAATATTTTGAACTAATGTTTGGAGGCGGAAAGGCAACACTGGGACTTAGTGTTAGAAATGAAAAAAAGCAAGAAAAAAGTCAAAAAATAATTGGAGATGATGCCAATTCAGAATCTCAAATACAAGCTGAAGATAAAGACGAAGATGCTGAACCAGAGGAAGCTGGAATTAGCATTGAAGTTTCGATTCCTAGAAAAAGAATAACTGGTTTAGAAATGCTCTCTGGCGGAGAGAGAAGTTTGGTTTCAATTGCAGTTTTGTTTGCTCTGGCAGCAGTTTCACCACCACCATTTTTGGTTCTCGATGAAATGGATGCAGCACTAGATGAAAAAAATGCAAGGAGATTCGCTGAAATGCTAAGAGAACTTGCAAAAAAAACCCAATTCGTTTTAGTTAGTCACAATCGTTCAATAATGGAATCGGCCCATATTCTCTATGGCATTACTATGGGAGAGGATGGAACTTCAAAGGTGCTTTCACTTAAGTTAGATTCCTAAAGTAAGTTAGCCTACATATTTAATAGAGATATCCACACCCAGCATATGTTGGCGTGTGTTTTTTGTTATAATAAAGTGGGTGAATTATATTCAATATTTTCTTAATAAAAGTCCCAGAAAATCTGCACTAAAAATATGTTTTAGCTTGTTTTTGATTGCCATTATTTCATTGCTAGTTTATCAATCGTATGCTGGTTTAGGGGGCATTGTAAATGCTGCAACTGGAATTCCAAAAATTCTTAATTATCAGGGGCGATTACTTGATTCAAGTAGTAGTCTTTTAGGTGGATCTTCTGGCACAGATTATTGTTTTAGGTTTTCAATTTATAGCGCGTCATCAGGTGGCTCAAAGATTTGGCCGACAGGCACACCAAGCACTATGACCGTAAATGTTAAAAGTGGTGTCTTTAATGTGGGGGTAGGTGATACTTCTGCGGGTGGTGATTTATTAAATTATAATTTCGAAGACAACGACACAATTTATTTAAATGTTGATGTTGCAGATCAGGTAAGCAGTAGTTGTTCTGGTGTAAGTTTTGAGTCGCTTACCCCAAGACAAAGGGTTTTTTCATCAGGTTTTGCAATTAATGCTTCGACTCTTCGTGGTATTTCACCTCAGGAAAATGCTACATCTGCTCAAATACCGGTATTGTCCAGAGAGGGAAGACTTATTTTAGGAAGTTCTACGGCTGAAGTTTCAGCTACATCAACAAATGGTCTTGTTTTGCAGGGAAGAAGTTCCGGAGATATTTCGTTCTTTAGTTCTGCGACTGGGACATTAACCTCTACAGGAACTTTAACTCTTGCCGGCGCCATAAATGCTGGTGGTTTGAATATTGATAGCGGATTATTTTATGTAGATTCAGTAAATAATAAAATTGGAATCGGAACTTCTACTCCATCGTCAACCCTGCATGTAATTGGTTCCGCTCAAGTATCGGGACTTGTAAGTTGTAATACAATTGATTCTGACGTAAACGGTGTTCTTTTTTGTGGAACAGATGATACAAATGCATCAGGTACAGGCATTACCACTTTAAATGGCTTGACTGGTTCTGTTCAAACATTCGCAACTTCTACTTCAAATAACGGATTTTACATTTCATCTACCGGTTCAACACATTCTTTTATTTTCCCATACAATCTAGATCAGATAAGAGCACTCGCCACCACAACAGGCAATCTTATCGTAGGAACTTCTTCTGCCAACGGTTGGACATCATTATCGGTTGGTAGCAATGGACAAGTACTAACTGCCTCATCAACCGCGCCTAATGGATTATCGTGGCAGAGTCTATCTTCAACAGGCATCACAACACTTAACGGCCAAACATCTACAACTCAATCGTTTGCAACTTCGTCTGACACTAATGTTCATCTAC
>CAYHMC010000002.1:1130-5360 GCA_964357615.1 uncultured Candidatus Saccharibacteria bacterium | reverse complement strand
CAATTGGAGCTATACAATTTTCAAATGGTTCAGGAGGATTTACAGCTGACTCAAACTTATATTGGAATAATACTAGCAAGAGCTTAAGTGTGGGTACTTCAACATCAATTGGAATTTTCCATGTTGCGACAGGGACGGTGAACTCGTTAGCTGTAAGTGCATCAGGCACTGTAATGATAGGCACAACAACCCCATATAATTCAGGTACCCGCCTTTCTATAGGTGCAAATAATAGTAATCAGGAATTGGTAGTTGTAAGTAGTCAATCTGGTTCAATTTTAGGTCTATTTTCCGCATCTGATAGTAATAATTCTGGAACAGAAACTTCTGGGCTTAGATTACAGACTTTGGGCGAAACAATAATAGCTGACCTTACAATAGTTCCCGCTACGAGTACGGGATTATTTGGAGAACCTTATACCGGTACACTTAACAAATACACCCTACTTGGAACAAACCTAAATAGTGTTACAGGCCTACAATTTGGAACTGATGGAGCTGTTAGAATGACCATTTCTCCGGATGGCAAAGTCGGCATAGGCACAACAACACCTTCATCCACCCTTACCGTAATTGGCTCCGCTCAAATATCAAATCTCTCAACTTGTGATATTAAATCCGACGCAAATGGAGTTTTGTATTGCGGAACAGACGCATCTGGTGGCTCATTTACTACCACTACAATCAATGGTCTAACCACAACCACCGCCTATACTTTTGTTGAGGGTACTGGAATATCTATCACAACTTCATCTCCCGGAACTATAACCTTTGTAAACACCGCCCCTAACTTCAACACAACCACTTCCATCAATGGTCTAACCGGAGCAATAACAGGTTTGAATATTTACAATACGACTACCAGTATCAATGGTTTGACCGGAGCAATAACGGGGCTCAATATCTACAACACAACAACAACTGTCGCAGGGCTCACAGCTAATATCCTTTTCGCAACATCCACCACATCCAACAACTGGTCCATCTCTTCTTCATCACAAACTCTAACTTGGAACTTCCCATACAACCTAGATCAAATAAGAGCTCTCGCCACAACCACAGGCAACCTTATTGTAGGAACTTCTTCTGCTAACGGTTGGACATCTCTATCAGTTGGCTCTAACGGACAAGTTCTCACCGCATCATCAACTGCACCGAATGGTTTGTCGTGGCAGAATGTATCTACTAGCACTGCCTCAGGAACAATTGGAGCTATACAATTTTCAAATGGTTCAGGAGGATTTACAGCTGACTCAAAACTGTATTGGAATAATACAGATAAAGGACTAGGTATTGGAACTTCAACAACAAATGAACTTTTGCATGTTGCAACAGGGACAGTTAGTGCGTTCTTAGTAACTGCAGATGGCAGAATTGGAATTGGCACATCTTCGCCTGTGGCTAGATTAGAATTATCAGGATCTGCTTCGCTTGGTTCATATACAAATGCTCTTAATCTTTCTCAGCAAACTTTTCAAAGAATTAATCAAACTGTTAATTCGACACCATCAACAACAATTTCTTCTGCTCTATCTGTGGAATATGCACCTGACATAAATACTGCTTTGGGTAGCCCAAGTTATATCGGTGCCATATTTGTAGCTTCTATTCCAGAAGGTAATTCTGGAGGTGCTAGCAACATTCAATCCATTGCTGGAACTGTAGTTAATCGTAGTGGCGGAACTGTTACTCAGTCAATGGGTTTAAATGCAAGCATTCGTAATTTAGGCACCGGAACCATTGGCGAAGCATTTCCGGTTTATGTGCAAATTTACAATACATCAGGAACTATTACGACTTCTAAGGGCATTAAAGTTGAAACTCCCATTGGTGCTTCAGCATCAAGTACTGCTATTTGGACAAATCTCACTGGATTAGAAATCGGAGACCAAAAACCATCTGGGGATGGCACAAATACACTTACAAATTCTACGATTGGAATAAATGTTGCTAATCAAACCGCTACAAATGCCTTTGCAATAAAAACCGGAACGGGAACTATAAGTTTTGCAGATAAAGTTGGTATCGGCACAACAACTCCATCGTCAACATTACATGTTGTAGGTTCGGCGCAAGTGTCAGGCCTTGCGAGTTGCGACACAATAAATACTAGCGCTGACGGAGTTCTTTATTGTGGAGCTGATGCAGGAACTGCGTCAGGTTCAGCTGGCTATGTTCAGGTTTCAAATGGTTCTGGAGGATTTACAGCTAATGAGTTTTTGTATTTTAATCCAGCCGATAGAACTTTTGGAGTCGGAAATAATACCGGAGGAACCAGGCTAACTGTTGGTGCAAATAATAGTTCCAACGAAACAATTTCAATCCAAAGTCAGAGTTATGCACATATAATCATAAAATCTGCAACTGATGGAGTTTATGATGGGGGTAGTGAAACTTCTGCCATGCGATTACAGTACTTAAATGATGCAGTAACTAGTGATTTAACAGTAGCTGCCTCTACGGGCACTGCTATGTTTGGAAATTCATATACCGATACTTTAAATAGATATACATTATTAGGCACCAATCAGGAGTATGGATTACAATTTGGAACTAATGGTGCTGTTAGGATGACAATTTTCCCAAATGGTTCGATATCAACCGGTACCACAACTCAAAATGGAATTTTTCAAATCGCAACCGGAACAATTAACTCGTTGGTTGTAAATTCGGCCGGCAGTGTTGGTATAGGCACAACAACTCCATCATCAACATTGCATGTCGTTGGCTCCGCTCAAGTATCTGGCCTTGTTAGTTGTGACACTATTAACTCAAGTGCCGATGGAGTTTTGTATTGTGGAAATGACGCTGGTGGATCTGCGGTTGCATCTGGGACGCTAGGTAAAATTCAATTTTCGGATGGTTCCTCTGCCTTTTCGGCTGATTCAAATTTACATTGGGATAATACAAATAAGAAGTTTGGTTTAGGCACATCTACACCATCCTCAACCCTTACAGTTATAGGTAGCTCATATATTACATCAACATCAACTTTTCAAGGACCTCTTGTTGTAAACTCTGGATTAATTAATTTTTCAGGAATAAATACAACTTCAACAATCGCTTCAAATATTAATGCGTTTAATTTTGCAACTTCTACTTCATCAAATTCTTTATCAATATTATCACTTGATGGCCTAAACGGCAGAGTTGGTATTGGTACTACAACTCCAAGCGCATTGCTTCACATAGTTGGCGCTACAGCGCCAAACGGAATAACTGCAAGTTCGGCTTTAACAGTAATAGGCGGTGCTGGTGGTGACACTGCAAGTGGTACTGCAGGAAGTGGAGCAGGAATAACTTTGAATACTGGCAATGGTGGTATTGTGCAATCAGGAAATGATTTGGGTGGCTATGTAATAGGTGGGAATGGAGGAAGTTTTGATTTTAGCGCTGGTTCCGGTGGTAATTCACTAGGGTCAACCGTTAATACATTCCAAGGAGGTAATGGAGGTAGCTTAAGTTTTACATCTGGCGTAGGAGGAAATGGGTCTACTACTATAAATATTGATTCTGTTGGAGGCAGTGCGGGTAATATAACATTAAGCACAAGTAACGGTGGGAATGCCTCTGCTACTACTGGAGGTATCGCTACGGCAGGCGCGGGTGGTGGTATAACTATTCAATCAGGTGATGGCGGGAGCGCAAGTGGAGGTACTGTCGCTAATACTAGCGGGGACGGAGGAGATGTATTAATAATAGCTGGTCTTGCTGGTAGATTGGGAAGTACGGGTGTAAATGGAGATATTATTTTCAACACTTCATCATCAGCGCGAATGACAATTTCGCAACTCGGGCGTGTTGGTATTGGCACTTCAACACCGTCTTCAACTCTAACTGTAATAGGCGATTCATATTATAGCGCAACCTCTACTTTTAATGGCGCTCTAGTAATAAACTCTGGGGTTGTAAGATTTGGTGGAACGGGTAGTACCACAGCTTCTATAAGAAATATTGTAAATGGACTTAACTTTAGTACAACTACAACCGGAGTTGTTACCTCAACAATTTTCTCGATTGATGGTCTAAACGGCAGAGTCGGCATAGGCACCTCAACACCGTCATCAACGCTTACAATTATTGGCCAATCTTATATTAGTTCCACCTCTACTTTAAACGGTGCCCTAATTATAAACTCTGGAGTAGTTAGATTTGGTGGAACAGGCAGTACAACTGCTTCTATAAGAAATATTGTAAATGGACTTAACTTTAGTACAACTACAACCGGAG
>CAYHMC010000002.1:0-1030 GCA_964357615.1 uncultured Candidatus Saccharibacteria bacterium | reverse complement strand
TTGTTACCTCAACAATTCTCTCGCTCGATGGTTTAAATGGCAGAGTAGGTATCGGCACCTCAACACCTTCGTCAACCTTGCATGTTATTGGCTCTGCTCAAATATCGGGGTTAGTAAGTTGCGATACAATAAATACAGATACAAATGGAGTGTTGTCTTGTGGAACGGACGCAGGAAAAACTGCAGTAGATTCGGTTACGGTTACTACATTTTCAGCAAATGACACTTGGACGGCATCAGATTATACTGGACTTTCTTTCTCTGAAGTTATTGTAACTGCAGGTGGTGGAGGTGGTGGTGGAGCAGTAGCAACTGACGCAGGATCTGAAGCAATTGGTGCTGGAGGAGGTGCTGGAGGAACCACAATAGAATTACTTTCATCATCAACACTAAGTACATCTCAAACAGTAACAATTGGAGCTGGTGGAGCCGGTGGAACTAACGCTGGTGGAAACGGCGCAAATGGTGCTGATTCATCATTTGGAGCGCTACTCACTGCAGATAATGGTGTTGGCGGAAGTGGTGAGAGTACTGCGCTTACATGTTCCATTATATCAACTCCTGGTGCTGGTGGCGCTTCAACTACAGATGGTGATATTGGTATAGCTGGAGGAGCTGGCCAGCCAGGATCTTGTGCAGCTAATCTTGCGAGCGGTGGAGCCGGTGGTGGGTCGTATTGGGGTTCTGGAGGCAAAGGTGGGATGTCAGTTGGTGCGAGTAGTCAATCCGGTGGTACTTCCACGGTCCCAGGTGGTGGTGGAGGTGGCGCTGCTTCTGCTGATGTAAACAATCCTGTTGGTGGAAGGGGTGGAGGAGGAAAGCATGGTATTGTAGTTACCTTAAACTACAAGGCAAGCGGCGGTGACCTTGCTGAGTGGTATGAAACTAAAGCCGATGTCGATTACGGGGATGTTGTTGAGATTTCCAAAGATTAGATCGAAAATAAATCCAAATTAGGACTTCAAAAAACTGCGGATCTACAAAAAGAAAGCAGAGAAGAAATTGTAGTAGGAGTAGTTTCTACAAGTCA
>CAYHMC010000001.1:0-143628 GCA_964357615.1 uncultured Candidatus Saccharibacteria bacterium | reverse complement strand
AAGGAAAAAACTCTTGAAATTGCTCTTGATAATATGTGACACGAAAGTATTACGGGTTCCTTCTCGTCATTTTCACCTAACCCCAGTTCAGTTTCATCTTCTGGCAATTTTTTTGTTGTTAAGCAAATTTTATCAAAAATTGATCTATCATATGGATGCACTAGATCATATGAGTAAGGTCTCATATTTATTTCTTTCTTGGGAATTGCTTGCGACAGCATAAAATAATTAGTCTATATTTGTCAAAGCTTCTTAAATTGACAGAGATTATTTTTTTATGATATAGAAAGGATAGAAGCAGAGCATGGAGCTCAAATGAAACAGAAAAAAATCGAAGTTTTTTTGTTGATTGCAATACTTATTTTAGGAAAATCAATGGGGCACGCGCAAGAAGTTTCTTATCCAGTTATAGCCTCTGCTGGTGATATTGCATCATGTGAGTCTGGTGGCGATGAAAAAACCTCAGCATTACTTGATAAATTGATAATTCGTTATCCAAATTTAGTCATTGCACCTCTAGGAGATTTTGTATATTACAAAGGAACATATCAAGATTTTATAAATTGCTTCAATCCTTCATGGGGAAGGCATAAATCTCGTATGCGTCCAGCTCCTGGAAATCACGAATATAAAACAGACGGAGCAAGTGGATATTTTGGATATTTTGATGAAGTGGCTGGTGACCCTAATAAAGGTTATTACAGCTATGAGCTTGGTTTGTGGCATGTCGTAGTTCTAAATACCGGCGAATGTGCACAAAAACCTGAACTTTGTGATAAAGGATCCCTTCAGGTTCAGTGGCTTAGAGCTGACCTTACAGAGCATAAAAGCAGATGTACATTGGTATATTTTCATCACCCATTATTTACATCGGGAGTACATTACGGAGAAGATGGTTTCGTAAGTGATATTTGGAAGTACCTTCAGATTTATAATGTTGATGTGGTCTTAACTGGACACGACCATGGCTATGAGCGATTCCCTAAATTGGACGAAAGTGGAAAAAAAGATAATTTGTATGGGGTTCGACAATTTGTAGTTGGAACTGGTGGTGCCAATCTTACACCATTTAGAACAGAGCGTATTCATTTGGAAAGCGAAGTGCGCAATGATACGGACTTTGGTGTTTTACTTTTAAAATTAAAACCCACTAGCTTTGAATGGGATTTTGTTTCAATAAATACCGAAGGGTTTACTGATAAAGGAACTGAAGAGTGTCACTAAAAATAAAACCCCTGCTTTATTAGTCAGGGGCATTTTTTTATTTATTCGTATTTCTACAAAATTTTACTATTGATGTTAAATTGATTTAAAATGGAGGATTATCTTCTTCAAGTTTAGTTATTATATCTTTTTCTTTGTTTGGTATTGCTTCAATAAGAAAATTAATAGCATCTTCAAATGTTTTTAATCCCAAAACTTCTTGAGCGCGTTTAATCTTATCTCTAGTTATTTCTACATCCCACCCATGCCTTTTTGCTACGGCAGAAATATTTTCTGAGAGTAGATTCTTAGTTTTGCGAGTTGGACAATTTCTGTGCCCAAGATCGCCATAATAACTTTCTCCACAAAATGAACAATAGCGAGTAGTTTGTATGTCATCTCTCCAGCACATATTAATTCCTTTCCAAGTTGAACTTTTGCTAGGTTAACATTGATGTTCTTTGTTGTAAATAAAAAACACGCTAAACTATTTTAATTTGGCGCGTTACATTCCCTTACTTTTTAAGCTGTGCTTTGGAAAAAAACTCTATCATGGCTGGAATACCAATTCCTTCCCATTCCCAAACTAAACCAAAATCAATTAAGGATTCGCGTTCACGAACCCATTGCTCTGCAAGCTCACGAGTATCGAATCCTTCAGCGTGATGACCGATAGATTTGTAGCGCTTAGCCTCTAAATTAGCGTCTGCATTGCCTGGCATAGGTGCCGGTCGAAAAGATATCGTGTGATATCGTCCGGTTGCAATATTTTTTAGATATCCAGTTGGATAGGTTTCTGTTATATCTGATCCGTGTCCAGCTGCCAATTTATACTCCTTTGCTCCACTTAGCTTCTGGTGTTATAACATTTAACACTATATTAGTCAATAATTATCTAATTAATGATTTATTTAAAAAGCATTCCAACCATCACGCCCAAAGCGATTGCTAGGCCACCCACAAGCATCATTCTTAAACCACTCTTTAAAATTTTAGTTTTAAGAATTTTGGCGCTTATAATTCCCAATATTAATAGTGCTAGTAAACTTAGCACAATAGACCACCAAAAAGCTTGATGTAATGGAATAATTAAATATGGAAGAAGTGGAATTAAGCCACAAACTAAATATGATGCAAACATTATTACTGCGGCCCAAAGTGAATTGCTTTTGCGGTGGTCATAGTTTGCGAAAGACTCTTCAGTGGTTCTCTCAGACAAGAAACTCCCTACCGACATAGAAAATGCTTCAACACAAATTAAAACTATTCCCGAAATTATTATTTCGCTTTGGGTAATGCCAGCCGAAGTTATTCCAACCAATAAACCAACCGTAGAAACTAAGCTGTCTTCTGCGCCAAAAATAAAGTTTCTAACATATAAAATAAAATTTTTATTACCAGGGTTCATTTAGTTAAATTAAAATAATTTTATTTCCGCTTTCCCATTTTTGCTCTTATAAATTCAAATACAAGTGGTAAAAACGAAAGTGCAATTATGCCAAGAATAATTAACGAGAAATTTTCTTTTACAATTGGTATATTACCAAAAAAATATCCTAAAACAACACATCCAAAAACCCAAACAAAACCTCCGGTAATGTTATAGAAAATAAATTTTTTATAATCCATTTTACTTGCACCAGCGACAAAAGGCGCAAATGTTCTAATAATAGGCATAAATCTGGCTAAAAAAATTGTTTTACCACCATGCTTTTTGTAAAATTTTTCTGTTTTATCAATGTGTTCTTGGTGAATTGGTATTTTGGGATTATCAATAATTTTTTTACCAAAATGATGTCCAACCCAATAATTTAAAGTATCTCCAAGAAATGCAGCAGCCCAAAGCGATAAAACGAGTGTAATGAAATTAAAAGAGCCAATTGCCGAAAATGTCCCAGCCACAAAAAGAAGTGAATCCCCTGGTAAAAAAGGAATGAACACTAAACCAGTTTCAGCGAATATAATCGCGAATAAAATTGTATATGACAAAGCGCCATATTGAATGATTATTTCACCAAGATGTGTATCAATATGGAGTATGAAATTGAAAATGTATGAAATTAAATCCACTTTTTATTTAAAATAAAAATTAATTAAAAAACCCAAGAATAATGCCTGCTACGGATAATGAAATTATTATAGCACTAGTTCAAACTATTGTGTATTCAAATTAAATTAATTTTAATAATTTTATATAAATAAAAAGGCCGAGTGATTCGGCCTAGCTCATATCTACGGGAATATCTATTCCGCAATTTGGACAATGAAATATTACAACAGTAAATTCATGGTCTGGAAATTTTTCATAAACATCTTCGTGTAGCCATATATCCTCATCAAGAAGAGGTGGAACAAACGGATTTTCTTTTGTACAAATTTTCTTATTAGTTCTTTCTTTTTTTATTCCATCCATTTACCGCTCGGAATTATTTACTACATATAATCTATCGCAAAGTAAGTAATTTGTAAAAGAGTGCATTTCGCTAAGGTTGCGACACAAATAATCCCAGCTTTTTCGCTTTGAATAACAGTTTTAAACTATAGGCTAAAAATGATACAATAAACTTTATAACTTAAAGGTCGAAATTGTCTATAAATTAAACTTAAGCAATAAATAATTATGTCGAAAAATAATATGTTAATAGTTGGTGCAATTATTGTTATTGTTGGTGGATTGTTTTGGTACTATAACATGGGAGGTTTTGAGAGTTATATGCCAAACACTTCAGCCACGGCAACACCCACACCAATGACTAGTACAAACCCTAGCGTGGAGGCAAAGGGCAAGGTTGAGTTTTTAATAACAGATGCAGCAGCTTCAATGCAGGGCGTGAGTTCTATTATGGTTACGGTGGATAGTATGGCAGTACGAAGTGATACAAAGGGATGGGTAGAAGTTGGCGGTGAAGCCAAGACCTATGATCTTTTAGCTTTAAAAAAATCTAGTGAATTAAAATTAATTTCTGACGCCACACTAGAAGCAGGTGTTTATACTGAAATGCGTTTTCATGTAAGCAAGATTATGGTTGTGGACTCAAAGGGTGCTAGCAAAGAGGCCAAGCTTCCTTCCGGAGAACTGAAAATCAAAGGAGAATTTACGGTTAATGCAGATAAAACCGCAGTAGTAGTTTTTGATTTCTTGGCAGATAAATCACTTCATATAACCGGTGATGGAAAATATATTTTCGCTCCGGTGGTGAAGGTTGATATTAAAAATGACGTTACAGTAGAGATGGCAACTAATAATGTTGTAAAAGTCGCTGGCGGTAGTAATTCAGCAAGCTTTACTGTCGGCATGGATGAAAAGGGAGAATTGAAAACAGACTTTATATTAGATACGAAAGCAAAACTAGAAATCAATACTACAGGAAATGTGATGATTAAGCTTTAATGGGAATAATTGAATAAACAAAACAAAAACCGCCAACTGAGGCGGTTTTTGTAAGGTAAACTGACATTACTACTTATATTTTATATTCCTTTCTTTTGTGCGCCCTTGTTTAGCTTTTTTGACGGAAAGAGTTACGAGTCGCCCAATTGGTGGTTGTTGCATACCAATGGAAGGAATAGAACCTATTTTAGTAATCCAATGCATAAACTATGCCTAGGTGCGTCGGCTATACTCTCACTTCGTCCAAGGGAAATATCCAGTCCCCAACAATAATGTTTACTCTCATTGAGTTCATTGATGTCTTCTGGCGTAGTAAAACCAGTCTCCGCTATATAAATTCGGACAAAAAATACAGCAAATATCGCAAACACCAGCACGCTACAGATAATAAATTTTTTCATGCTCTCAGAATTTTTTTTCCAGCTCTTTATTATACCTACGATACCAATAATAGCGAGAACGAGTCCAATAAGTTGCCCTCCAGGACTATCGTCAAATTCACCATACACAAACATAAATACTCCAAATAATATTGCAAGAAGTGAATATACTATTTTAATTTTATTCATATAAAAATCATATCACAACTAAATTGTATTTTGCTATTTCTTTTAGGTTTTTGTAGAATATTTCTAGTTGCTCAACTTTTACAAGAAGAGGTTAGTTGTGAGGGCTTTGGTATTAGCTTTTCCTCTTTTATTTATCTCAGGGTGCGTACTTGAACTTGAGAACCATACTTGGAAAACAAAGTTTGACCAGAGAGCCGGAAGATTTGTGGAGCTTCGTGGTGATATACCAGATATTCTTCAAACTGACCCCACTCGCATTAGAGTACTTACTGCATTAGTGGAAAAACAAGTTGGTCTTAAAAAACCACTGGTAGCTATCATATACTTTGTTGCATGCGAAAATGGTTTAGAAGAATTTCCCGAATCAGTGCCAGCCGAAGAAAGGGCTAGAAAACGATGGACTGAATTAGGATTAACTGACTACGAGGAGTGTATTGGAAAGGCTGGTAACTCCTACCCCGGCACACCAAACCTTTGGGTCGATCCCAGGCTTTGGGCAGTGGAGAGGCCACATAGAAAAGATCATTCTGTCTGGAAATTTTGGAAATCGGGTGAGTATACTCTGGGACACGAGATGCTCCACCGAGGACTCGACATGATGGGCATTCCTGTTGCAAAACACCACTGTACTATGGTTATTAAAGGGCACTTCTATGCTTTGGCAGCCCTAGTGGGTAAGGCGGACTGGAATTCTTTCCGAGTCATCAGAAAATCAATCGAGGAAGATTTAGACGAGGAATGTAATGAGTAGTCGTTTAATGGCTACTCATTTTTATTTTCAAGATTGCTCTTATGCACAATAATTGATGGATTTTAAGTTAATTCTATAAATTAAAAAAACCGCACTACCCAAGAAGTTATGCGGTTGAAGAATCGAAAATTCAAAATATTACATATAATTCCACTGGAATCTAAAAAACCACTCAGTAATACAAATATCTTTACTGAAAATTGCAATTGGCCATGTAACCCAACTTATAAAAAGAAATACATATAGCCAGATAATGTTACATCGGCGACTTCTTTCGTCGCTAAGTAACATCAACCAATCGCCTTCTTTATTTCGATCGAAAAACTTGAGTTTGATAATCCCAATAGTAAAATATATGGTGAGCAGCAACCAAGTCAGCATTGGATCCCCTCCGGTTGATCTTGTTTCTTGGTTAGGCTACCGCGCTGAAGTGTGTTACGCGACTAGAAGCGAGTAAATCGTCGCTTCTTTCAAAGGTCGTGATTGTATCACCTTCATTCTTCGCTTTGATTCTGATGGCATCAAATTGACGCAAACTACTAGGCTCATTTTTCCAAGGTGTGTAGCCACCAGCCGTTGTTAATCGAAACACATCTACATAATGAGTCTCTGCAATTTTATCTAATTCACACCACAATGGATGCGGGGATCTAATTCTTGCTGAAGATCCATTAGCAAAATTTATAACATAAGACTCGTTAGGATTTTGAATGAGAAACGTTTCGTATTCACGTCGTCTAAGCACTGTGAGTGCGCCAGTACAACACCTAACGTGCCAACTTTTTTCGCTACCACGTTCTGGTGCGAATATTCCTTCTGGATAATTTTGCGTGCCATGCATCTTCGGACCCCTTTCGTCTTAGGCTACCGATACAAACAGCTAAAACATTTATATCACGTAGATAAGTTTAAGTCAATATCAGCTCACGGCAGTAGATGATGTTCGAATGATTTTGAATAATTCAAAAAAATAAAAAACGCCAATTATTTGGCGTAAAACGATAAAAATTAAAATCTCATTGCCGCACCACTTGGCAAAATACCCCAAACACAAAATCCATCTCTAAAAGGAGCTACGACTATAGTAACATCTACATCATTCTTATTCTTAAATCTAAATCCCCTTTGTCCTTCAAGATCTTTTCTTATCATCTCCTGTCCTTCAGGTGTGTTTGGATCACTTAAAAATCCAGCAGCAGATTGAACTCGCAAGGCATCATCTTCGATTAAAGTTACTGTTTTTGGATCAACGCCAGCCATACCTATGCCATAATTTCTTGCGCTCTCAAAGGTATCAAGATATGTCGACATTCTTTTCTCTTCGCGGATTTTGTTTTTTGCTTTAAAAAAAATAACACGATAATAGTATCGTGTCAATCTCAGCTCACAGCAATAGATGATGTTCAAAGGATTTTGAATCAAGAAATTAAAAAAATAAAGCCCATCAAATTGATGGACTAAATATCCGTGTATCATCGTAGGATATATGTTTTGAAAAAAACCTGAATTGAACTTTGATCTGTGACCATGTAATGTGTAATCCACATTGTGACATTAGCAATAATCGCACAACTGGTAAAAGCCATTGCAATTAATCCCTCCATTTCTTGAAAAGTGCTCAGCATATAAAAAGCAATAATTACACAAATAATCGTAAATGCAATCAATATCAGAGTTTGGAAAAAATAACCCAAAAAGAATCCACCAAGAACAAGGAAACCATCGAGAATTAGCGCCATATTAGATCCCCTTCAATTCGATTTTTGCTAAAAGCAAAATACCATTAAAATGATATTATGTCAATCTTTGCTCCCCCGGTAGGATTGAACGCGCTCGCAGACTCGCTTCACGAAACCCACGGTTTCGTGGACTTCCTCCTCGGGAGACCAAATGTTCTCCCGACCCCACTCTTATTCTAATCCTACCAGAAAAAATCGTAAACTAAAAACGCCCTTTATGGGTGTTCTAGTTTACGAGCTCCCCCGGTAGGATTCGAACCTACGACCCGCCGATTAACAGTCGGCTGCTCTGCCGCTGAGCTACAGGGGAATATAATTACACTAAGAATTGTATATCACAATTATAAATTCGTAAAGATAAATTTTCTTGTATTTATATCCATATAAAACACAATGCAAATACTTGACACAATGATTTTTTATATATATAAATTTGAATAGTAATTCAAGAGATTGGAGAATTAAAAATGCAAAAATATGACCTGTACGTTCACTGTAGTCGTGGTGGTATGAGTCGAGATTCTGGCCTTCATGCGTCCGAAGATTTTGATAATGATTCGACGGCAATTTCTGAAATGCGGTCCATTGTCACTCGCGACCTTATGCATCATTACGATAATGTCGAATGTACTATTTTTCAGGGTGATAGAAAAGTCACAACATTTACTATTTGTAATTAAAGGACAACTGACATGATGTATCTGCCCAAAAAAATCGGCGATATAGTGAATGGTGTTATTTTCTTTTTTGATGAAGGAGACGAAGAACTCGCAAGTCTTTTAATGGATATCATTCTAGAATCCTATGAATCTCCAACTAGCATTGTTTTAGGAGATAGAACAATATCAAGAAATGAGGCTGTGGGGCTTTTGTGCCCCATTTCTGAAGATAGCTTAAAAAACAAAACTTTGATTGTAGGACTTACGAACGAAGATGATCCGAAGTTAATTAGCGATTATCTTGATGCACTAGTTATCGAATATCCGCATTATTTAGATTTAGTGAATAAATTAAGGTTTGAGCTTTTGCCAAATACATTCCAATTGAATTAGTTAAGATATAAAATCCCTCGCGCAATTATACGCGAGGGTTATTTTTTTATTAATATTTAGCTGCCAATCTAGCACCTCTCGAACGAACACAGTCGACAAGTTTAATGTGACCAACAAGCTCATCGTCCTTAAATTTGTCGATTAGTCTAGTATATCCAGAAAGCGAAAAATCAAATCTTGTATCAAGCTGAGCAATATCTCCAGTAAAAACAAACTTTGAATTTATTCCAATTCTTGAAATGATGAGTCGCATATCCGGCTGATTTATATTTTGAGCTTCAGTGATGATCATATAGCAATCATCAAATGTTCTGCCACGAATATAGGCCAGTGGTTGCACTTCTAGAAACCCATCTGCAATCATTTTAGCCCAGCCATCATTAAGCAAATGGCTCAATCTTTTCCAATTGCCCTTATCCGCAATTAATCTTTGAATGGATTTCAAATTATCAATATACGGGCCCATAAACACCTCATTTTTTTCATTTATATCTCCGGGGAGAGTCTCATGTTGATAATCTCCAACTGGGTGTGATGATGGAATAAGAACAATTCTCTTGTATTTATTTGCCAACTTTGCGGCAAGTCCGTAAGAGAGCGCGCATAAATCCTTTCCGGTTCCATAAGGTCCGTCTAAGGTTACCAAATCAACTTCTGGATTTTTTAAATGGGCAAAAGCGTATTCTTGCTCAAGATTCAATGGTTGAACTGGAAGCATATGAGTACCGTCTCTTATTGGAACAAACCTAGCCTTAGCTTTGTTGTATATGGTTTTAAATGATTCTGCCGATGGTGAATTAACAAAAGTTACACATTCATTATCAAAAAAAGTAAGTTCTTGATTGCTAATTGTATAATCACCAAGACCGTCGCAGTCTTCGAGTAAATTAGCATCAAGTATTCTATGGCCCGAATAAAAATTTTTGGGATCAAGTGAAGCCTGATATAAATTTGCTTCAAAACCAGCAAGTCTAGCCCTAACTAATAGTGCTCTATTTTGAGAAATAATGACTACTCGACTTCGAGACCCCAATTTATTCTTTAATTTATTTGCGATATTAATCATTAGCTTGGATGTATCTTCCCTATCTGACACATCCACCTTGCCAACATAAATTGAAAGCGTTGTTCCTTTGGAGCCCGGAATTGGTATGCCGGTTAAAATCTTATCTGGGTGCTCGTGGGTGAGCTGTTCGACAAAACTGCATGCCATCTCTGCATTACGAGCCGAAATAGCCGTTGGGTAATTTTTTGGATTACCAAGGCGACGAATAGCAAATTCAGGCAAAATGATTTTACCAGTTAAAATTGTTAGAGCGCCAAGATCCTGAACAAGAACCGTATCATCAATTAGAACCTCGGTTTCGTCATTTAACATTCAGTTCCTTTTTTGTTTTTACAGAGGTATCAATAAAACTATTCGTAAATTATCAAAATTAGAGGGTATAGTCAACTTATTAAATTATGTATTCTTTTGGTATCTGGGTGAAATTCTAGCTCGTCTCTAGTAACTTTTATTCTTGGTTCAAAACCCTTATTTTGAATAAAATTCTTATTAATTCTTTTTACTTGAATTGACCTTAATTTATTTTCAACAAAATTTCCGAAAGACCCAGACAATGCTTTTTCAATAGTTATTTTAAATTTTGAATGTTTATTTATATAACGAAGGTCTAGAGTTGTATGCTTTGGTTTCCCAACCCAGTTATTCGCCTCCCAAAATGAATTTATGGCTTCTTCGTTCCCATAAAGTGGTACAAGATTTTGATAAAGTTCCTGCCAGTAAAAATTATATGGTGGAGAAAGCTTAGCGCTTTTTAAAGTAACAAAATGATTTAAGCAAATTTTATTTTTAGCGTGTTCGTGATGGGTTAGTTTCCGTCGCCTCATTTTAAGTGCACCAAAAGCTAAAACAGAAATAAATCTGGTGGTATAAAGTCGATTCTCTTTCGCTCCCACTATTACATCAAAATCAGAATTTTCATTTACATTTCCTAAGGCCATTGAGCCAGCTGCGAAAACGAATTCAACAAAAGGAATATATCTAAACATTTTTGCACGTCGTAAAAAAATCTTCCATTTTTCATCATAAAGAACATCTTGTTTTCGTATTTTAATTCCAAGATCGTTTGGGTTTCTTCCTAACCTACTATAAAATTTTTGTAAATTCATTTTTTTTGTGGCTAATATTTTACAATATACAAACATTCTCATATAGAATAAGTATTACTCACCGGTATCGTACTATCAAGTAATAAAATAAACCTCTAAGTGTGAGGTTTATAATTTATAATCCGCTTGGAAGTGAAATATCCTGTGGGACTTTTACTCTATTTTTATTGCCAAATAACTCTATTCCTCTAATAACATCCAAAAAATTTATAAGAGAATCTTTTCTGCAAGCACCCACTCCATAAATCTGAGCCATCGGTTTGTTTAAAGTACAAACGCCTTCAAGTCGAGAAACAAACAAATCAGTCTCATGATTATATTCGATATGAATATTATTTCCGAGTAGCTTTGAAAGCTCAAATAAGTCCATTACTAGTTCCCCCCTTTTTGGTTTTACACAAATTTATCGCTTCGGATAATATATCAAAATTATCTTAGATGTCAATTTAATTACTCAATATCTGGGTCTGGTCCCTCAAGTGAGTCTGGCTCAACGCCGACATTTTCACCCGCAATTTTTAATACATCTTTATCAATTTTTACAAATTCCTTATGTGCTTGATTATACATTGAAACAGTAGTTCCAAGATTTTTACCAAGTTTATGTAAATAATCGTTATGCGAAGACAAATGCTTATTTAAATTTACGACTTGCTTAATTATATCTTTTGCCTTTTCAGATATTTTTTGATTTTTTAAACCCTGCAACATTGTTTGCAAATAGGCCAAAAAAGATGTGGGTGAAACAATTACAACTTTTTTAGTCCAAGCATAGTCGATTAAGTTTTTATTCTCATCACTAAGTGTTCCTACTTTATTAACTAAAATATCGTAATAAATTGCTTCTGAAGGAATAAACATAAATGCAAAATCCATTGTGTCTTCTTCTGGCTTAATATATTTTGATGTTTCATCAATTCTATTTTTTATGTCTGAAACAAATGCATTTTCGTATTTCTTTTTGTCTTGTGGGTCGCGCGACTCAAGAAAGCGATTATAATTTTCCAAACTAAATTTCGAATCGATTGGAATAATTCGTTTATCGACAAACACAACAGCATCAACAATTACACTATCTTTGAAAGAATATTGCATTTGATATGTTCCTTCTGGCAAAACATTACCAAGTACAGTTTGTAGATAATACTCCCCAACTATTCCTCGTTGTTTTGGATTTTTCAAAATATCTTGCAGATTTTTTAGTTGGTCAGCAAAATTTACTACCTGCTTATTTGTCTCATCGAGCTTAACTAATTTTTCGGTTACATCTCTTACAATTTTTACAGTTTCAGACGAAGAATATCTCAAATGCTCTTGCATTTGTTTTGTTGACTCACCAATTTTACCATCTAATGTTCGTGAGAGTTCATTTATTTGGCTTTGAAGCATTAAAAGTGACTTATCTTCTTTGTTGTCATTTTTTGCTTGACTCTTGATAAAAAAAATTATTGCTCCAAAACCAAGAATTAGAACTACGATGTTTATTATATTTGCCTGTTCCATATACTAGATATTGTACTTCGTAATATAAAAATTCCAAAACCTATGGGTTAAGTTAATTAATGTTTACGAAGGAGATATTAAGAAAAACTAGTCCTTTCTGATGTGACTTAGTGTGTATTCAAGACTACTACCTATTTTTTTACCAGGATTAAATATATTTTGGGGGTCAAATATTTTTTTAGTTTCTTCGAATAATTTGAAAACTTTTTCTCCATACATTTGTTTTAAATATGGACTCCTGATTAAGCCATCATTATGTTCTCCTGTAGTTGTTCCATTATATTTAAAAACTAAATTATAAACTTTTTCAGATAATTCTGGGATAATATTTCTCTGTGCTTCATCTTTTAAATTCATAAGAGGAATTATATGAAAATTACCATCTCCAACATGACCAGCAATTGTGTAGATTAATTTATATTGTTCAAGTATAAGATCTAGTTCAGGTAAAAATTGTGGTAATTTTTCTGGCTTAACAGCAAAATCGTCTATAAAAGGAGCTGTGTGTTTATCTTTGATATGATGTCTAAGCAAATTAAAACTTTCACGACGAATAGTCCAATATTTTTTAGCTCCAAATTGAGTTTTTGGTGCGCGCAAATTTAAATCAAATGGTTTTAGCTCTCTTGAAAGTTCTTCAATTTTTGCATCTAACTCCCCATTATCATCTCCAGAAAATTCAACTTGCAAAATTAGTTTAGGTAATCCGCCACGAAGTAACATAAAAAACTCTGGCAAAAAACTGAACGCAATTCTTACAAGATTTTTGGCGCCAAGAATTTTTGCAAATGACGGAAAAAAACGCATGGCTAGCTTAAGAGTGTTATCGTCATATGTCTCAAAACTTTCTGGGTTAGTTTTAAGTATTATCGGTATTAAATCTTTAAGTTTTTTTACATCGTTCAAAAATATCACTAACATTCTAGCTCTCTTTTTAATTGGGACTAATCTAATTGTTGCGTCTTTCATAATTCCTAGAGTGCCTTGTGCGCCAACAAAAATTTGTGTTAAATCAAAAATTCCCTCTTCTTTGTTATAAACATTCCAAAGTAAATATCCAGCAGAATTTTTAGTAACATCGGGCTTCGCTTCTGTTATAAGTTTATAGTTTTTTGTTATAAGCTTATACATATTTTTGTAAATTTCTCCTTCAAAATCCTTCTGCTTCATTTTAGATTTCAATCCTTCTTCATTTAAAGCATGGAAATTATATTCATTCCCATCGCTTAACACCATGCTAATTCCCTCAATAAAATTTTCTGTTTTTCCGTATTTAAGTGTTTTTTCCCCTCCAGAATTGTTGTTCACAATTCCACCAATAGCACAGATAGATTTTGATGCTGGATAAGATGGGAAAATTAATCCGTACCTAAGCATTTCTTTTTCAAAAATTCGATAATATAGCCCAGGTTCAGCAATAACACTATTTGAATCTTTCATTCTAAAGTTTGTAAAGTATTTAGTGAAATTTACAATAATTGATTCGTTTAGTGGACCGCCAGACATATCGGTTCCAGCTGACCTTGAAGTTAAGGAAAGTTCTTTGTTTGATTTTTTATTCTCACCTACAAATTTAACTAAATTTTTTAAATCATTTACATCTTTTGGGTACACAACCACGGCTGGTTTTACAACAAGAAGACCAGCGTCTCGACTCATTTCGTCTAGGATTTTTTCATCTGTCACAACTTCTCCCTTTATAATTTTTTTAAGTTCATCGGCTAAATTCATATTTTAATTGAAGTAATTATTATTTAATAATTATATCATAATATGTTAAAATTTATATAAGAATTAACAAATATTTCAATGCCGAACCTTTTTGCTCAACTTAGTTTCGCCACAAAATTATTAAGCAATCTTTTTATTGCAGATTTTTTTGATGTGCTTATTATTGCAATGCTTATTTATTTTATAATTTTTCTTTTTAAACAAACTCGCTCTTTCTATGTAGCTGCGGGTTTCGGAATTATTATTGCGCTTTATCCAATTGCACAAACATTCGGACTTTATTTAACCTCAATTGTTTTTCAGGCATTTTGGGGCGTCTTTTTTATTGCATTAGTTGTAATATTTCAAGAAGAGCTTAGGCGTTTTTTTGAACAATTAGCGATCTGGAGTACAAGACAAATTAAGGGTGGAACTCAAACCACTGGATCATCCAGTGTAAAGGATATTTTAGATGCGGTAGGAAAAATGGCGATGGATAAAATTGGCGCACTAATTGTAATGCAAGGGCACGACCCAGTTACAAAATATATTAATGGTGGAAGAGTGTTAGATGGAGTAGTGTCAGAAGAATTGCTACTAAGCTTATTTGATCCGGCAAGTATTGGTCATGATGGCGCCTTAGTTATAAGTGGTAATCGTGCAGCAATTTTTGGTGGACATCTTCCTTTATCACATGATTTTGCTCAGATTGGTAAAAGAGGCACAAGACACAGCGCAGCTCTTGGTTTGTCAGAGGTTTCAGATGCTTTTGTTATTGTGGTTTCAGAAGAAAGAGGTGAAGTTTCTTATGTGCATAAAGGTATTCTTAAAACTCTCAAAAAATCAAAGGATTTAAGCGAACCGCTTAGTCAGTTTCTTTCCGAAACATTCCCAAAACAAAGTTATACAACAGCGGAGGGTTTAATTAAATATAACTCACCTGAAAAATTATTATCGCTTTCACTCGCCGTAGTATTCTGGTTTTTCTTTTCGTTTCAAGCTGCAACAACTCAAAGGGAATTCACAGTTCCAATTACATATCAAAATATTGGAGAAAATATACTTATAGAGTCAACATACCCAGAAACCTCTACAATTACACTTGAAGCCAGAGGTTTACACGCATTTGATTTATTGGACACAAAATCTTTGTCTGTCGTTATAGATGCGTCAAAATTAATTACTGGCTCTCAAGACATTGTTGTTACAGATAAAGAAATAGCAATACCGAGAAATTTTTCGGTAGTGAATATTGATCCACGCGAAATTAATATAATTGCGCGACCCGTTAAAAGTATTGAGATGCGAGTTGTTCCCAATATAATCAAAAATCTTTTGCCTGGATACGATATAGTTCGAATAAATATTAATCCAGAAGTTGTGGATGTTTTAGTACCTGAAACTTACAATGGAAAAACCACTCTATCTACCGAAGCGATTATAATTAGAGGCAACAAATCAACATCAACTATTTCAAAGTTGATTATTCCAAATGGACTTAGGTTAAAAAATACTTCTGAAGGTATTATAGATGTAAATTTGGATATTGATATAAAGTAAAAGTAGTAAAAAGTTCTATTATTCTCTTGTATAATACACAACTAATGGTTCCGCTTCTTCTATGATATGGCCGTCCATTGCTACATGAACTTCATCGAGTTGAGACTCTGATGTAAGGCCAAGAACTGTATCAATCGCAATAAGACGAAAAACATATCGATGGGTTCCAGTTTTAGGACATGGACCACCATAACCAGTTGTTCCAAAACTAGTCATTCCTTCCACTGCACCGTCAGGCGCTTCATCTTCTTGAATTTCCGAAATTAAGGGATTTATATCCCAAACTAACCAATGCAACCATGGTGAACCCTCGGAATCCAAATCTTCCATTAAAAGAACTAGGCTTTGGGCTTCTGGGGGTGGTTCAATTATCGTAAGTGGTGGACTAACATTCGCATTGTCACAAGTGAACCTTGATGGCATTTTTTCATTATTAAAAAATTCTGAACTTTCTAATGTCATAATATTTGTTTAATTATATCATAAATATGATATATACTTACATAATATAATAATTGACTGTCTCAAATGAAAATTTTCAATACATTATCAAATCAAAAAGAGGAATTAGAATTACTAAACAAACAAAATATAAAACTGTTTGTTTGTGGACCAACCGTTTATGATTATATTCACATAGGTAACGCTCGAACATATCTAATATTCGATGCTTTTGCTCGTTATTTGCGTGCCGTTGGATATAAAGTTTATTATTTACAAAATATCACAGACATTGATGATAAAATTATAAGTAGGGCCAAAGAAAGTGGTATGAATGTTAAGCAAATTGCTCGCAAATTTGAAAAAGAATATCTATTGGATGAAAAATCGCTTGGTATTAACTCAGTAACAAAACACATTAGAGCCACTGCCCATATAAAGGAGATAGTTAAGCAAATTCAGACTCTTATAGAAAAAAATTATGCTTATAAAATTGAAAATGATGGTTATTATTTTGATATCACAAAATTTGCAGATTACGGAAAGCTTTCGAAGAGAACAGTTCTTCAGGCGGAAGATTCAGTAAGCAGAATTGATGAATCGGTTGGTAAAAAAAATAGAGGTGATTTTGCATTATGGAAATTTTATAAAGATGGAGAGCCATTTTGGAAAACTGCTTTAGGAAATGGTCGCCCCGGATGGCACATTGAAGACACTGCTATAACAGAGAAATTTTTTGGTCCCCAATATGACATTCACGGAGCTGCAATCGATTTAATATTTCCGCACCATGAAGCCGAGTTAGCACAACAGGAAGCAGCATCAGAAAAAAAGCCTTTTGTAAAAATTTGGATGCACTCAGGATTTTTAAATTCAAAAGGTAATAAAATGTCAAAAAGTAATGGAGCTTTTTTAACTGTTAAAGATTTTTTAAAGACTAATGATCCAAATATCTTGCGTCTTATATCGTTAAACCATCATTATCGCTCCCCTATTGAGTACAGTGATGAATTAGTTTTTCAAACTAAAGAACAGTGGTCAAATTTGCTCCAATTTCTTGCAAAACTAAATATCAAAAAAAGTAATTCAAAATCAAGCCTAAGTAATAAACCAATAAATCAAATACGAGAAGATATATTGTTTACTAAAAATGATTTCAATGAATCCCTACAGAATGACTTTAACACTCCCAAAGCCATAGCCTCTTTGCATCTTTTAATCAACAAATACCAAGCTAAGGTTTTTACAATAAATCGAGAAGATGGTAAAAATCTCGCTAAATTTATCACGAATCACCTTAAATTGTTAGGTTTTAAGACTAAATTACCAGAAATACCCAGTAAGGTTATAAAATTGGGGGTTCGCCGTGAGTTATTCAGAGGTAATAAACAATTTGCGAAATCTGACCTATTGAGAAAAGAATTGGATGGGTTAGGATATACAGTAGACGACACACCTTTTGGACCTTTATTATGGCCAAAATAATTTAGATGGCAAAATCAACAAAAGAAAAACTTAAATTACCTCCTCAAAATCTTGAAGCTGAGCAATCTGTGTTGGGCTCACTTTTAATTGATAAAGTAACGATTGTTAATGTTGCTGACCTTATAACACCATCTGATTTTTATAAGCCATCTCATGAGAAAATATATGGAGCGATACTTGAGCTCTATCAAAAAAATCAACCTATCGACCTCCTTAGTCTAACAACATTTTTGCGAGAAAAAGGAACATTAAGCGATGTTGGTGGCACTTCTTATTTAGCAGAATTAGTTAATGGAGTGGCAACGGCAGCTCACGCAGTTCACTACGCTAATATTGTTCGTGAAAAAAAAGTGCTACGAGATCTTATCAGTACTTCATCTGAAATTGCAGAACATGCTTTTGGTTTTTCTGGAGAAACAGCTCAATTTTTAGACGACATCGAACAAAGAGTTTTAGCAATTTCTCAAAAATCAATAACAAAAAAGTTTTCTCATATTAGAGAAGAACTGCAGGGCGCCTACGAACGAATTGAACGACTGCATCAAGGAGAAGGTAGACTTCGTGGAATATCAACCGGTTTTTCTGGATTAGATAATATCACATCTGGCTTACAACCATCCGACTTTATAGTTTTAGGTGCTAGACCATCACTTGGTAAAACATCTTTGGCGCTCGACATAGCAAGAAGCGTTGCATCAAAATCAGCTATACCTGTTGGCATATTTTCGTTAGAAATGGCAAAAGAACAGGTTATAGATCGTTTTATAGCGGCCGAATCAGATGTGCCATTGTGGAAGCTCCGAACTGGACGCATTACAGACGATGTTGATTTTCAAATGATTCAAGAGGCATTGGATAGACTTTCAAACGCACCAATTTTTATTGACGATTCAGCCTCTCCAAATATATTACAAATGAGGTCTATGGCTAGACGAATGCAAATTGAACATGGGTTAGGTTTAATTATCGTTGATTATCTACAATTAATTACTCCGCGAACAAACTCTGATAATGTCGTTGCTCAAATAACCGAAGTATCAAGAGGTTTAAAAACTTTAGCAAGAGAATTAAATGTCCCGATAATAGCATTATCACAGCTATCCAGAACTGTTGAACACAGAGAAATAAAGGTGCCGAAACTGGCTGACTTGCGAGACTCCGGCTCAATTGAACAGGATGCTGATTTAGTTATGTTTATATATAGAAAAGACCGAGACATAGCTACTCTTCCACCAGAGGAACAAAATATTGCTGAAATTATAATAGCAAAACACAGAAATGGACCCCTTGGGACAGTTAAGCTTAAATGGGATCCAGAGAAAGTATCTTTTAAAAATATAGATCAGCATCACACTTCAGAATACTAATATGCTACCCGAACCACTAAAACAACTCGCAACAGTTCTTGCAAAACTACCTGGCATTGGTCCTAGGCAGGCGCTTAGACTAGCATTTTATTTATCTGGAGAAGAAAGGAATCTAATCTTTGAAATTGATTCTGCAATATCGGCAATGTCACAAGTAAAATTATGTAGCGATTGTTTCTATCCGCATACAAATAAGAATAAACTATGTTCGATTTGCGAAAGCCCAGCGCGTATGAAAAATATTATTGCAATTGTTGAAAAAGCAACTGACCTTATGTCGATTGAAAAAACAAAACGCTTTAATGGTAGATATTTGGTTCTTGGAGATTTAGGCAAAAATGGAATTATGGAACCAGAGCAAAAATTACGCCTAGATACACTTAAAAAATACATTACGAAAGAATTTGGTGGAGAAGCAGAAGAAATAGTTTTAGCAGTAAGCCCAACTAGTTATGGAGACTTAAATGCCTCAATGCTTCACAGAGAGCTAAGTACGCTTACTAAAAAATTAACTAGGCTTGGTAGAGGCATTCCAACTGGTGGTGAAATTGAATTTGCTGACGAAGAAACCTTGGGCGCTGCAATTGATAGGCGTGTTTAAGCTTTTTATAGGTCTTTACAAAAAAAACGCATAAGAGTAATCTAATTTCAGTTCAAGTAACCGAACGGAGTTCTGAAATGGATGTGATGGAAATGATTAAACAGCATACATATTTTTTTGTGGTAACATTTAGTCATCTCCCCTTTGCCCCAGAGATAATATATTCGGAAAAATGTTATGATGTTGCCAAAATCGCTAAATTGGTAGCAAAACGACATCAAATTCTAGGACCGAAGATTATAGTTGATGATGATGGATTGTCTAATGCAGCTCAGTTTAAGGTTCGCGACTGCACCGTAACAGTAAAAAGAATTAATAATAAAGTAGATTTTTATAACTTAGATGAATAATTGATTAAATTGTTTTACTGCAAATTTAAAAACCGCCTTTTGAGCGGTTCTTTTATTTATTAAATTTTAGTAATTTCTATTTCAGTAAAATTCTGTCTGTGTCCTTTCTTTTTATGATATCTCGTTTTTGAACTATACTTAAAAACGATTTTCTTTGATTCTCGTCCTGACCTAACTAGTTTTGCCAAAACCACAGCCCCCTCAATTTTTGGAGTTCCAATTTTAAATTCATCACCATCAACCTTAAGCAAAACATTGTCAAAACTGATATCACCTTCAGTATTTGCGAGTTTTTCGATTTTTAATTTTGAACCTTTTTTAACTAAGTATTGCTTACCTCCTGTTTTTATTACTGCGAAATTCATATTTTTGATACTGCTAATTAAAACTAATTGAGTTTGATTATAGCATTGATAGCTAATAAAATCAAGAATGAAAGAAATATTGAGCCATAAGTCGTTACATTAACTAAATATGTATTTTTTGAAATGAGTTCTTGTGTAATAAAGTAATTTGTAAGAACAAATACAAAACCAAGGATAATGAATGCATATAAATCCCCTATTGACCCGTTTGTTACTAAATCTTTGTGCTCATTAATATAAAGAATGATGTTCGATTCTGATATGGTCGCAAAATGAACATACACGATCGAAGCGCTAAAACATAACAATAATAAGCTGATAGAAAACAGTATGTTTATCGAATATCGTTTGAAAACTTGTTTAAAATAAATTCCAATCATAGTATCTAGATTATTCAATTGTGGAAGTAGGAACTGTGCTTGTTGATGAAAGAGGATTAGACACGCTTAACTTAGGTTGTTTTACTATTCTATTCCAATAATACCATTCCAAAACATTGTGCGCCACGGGTATTGAGTTAACGCTGCCGTCTCTGGCATCTTCAATAAGAATTATAATTGCAATTTCGGGATTGTCATAAGGCGCAAACGCAACAGTAAATGCATTTGTTTTAAAATTATTTTGAACCTGTGCGGTTCCAGTTTTTGCGGCAACATCAAATGGAAGTGTATTTAATGAATGTGCCGTGCCGTATGGCATTTTAACTACATCACGCATACCCTTTCTCACTTCATTTATCTGATTTTCTTCGGCATCAATAGTGCGAATTAATTTTGGTTCGAGCAGTTTATTTAAATGTAATTCATAAAGTTTTCCATTATTTGCAATGGCGCCAATATAATTTACAAGCTGTAATGGGCTTATGAGCAAATCCCCTTGTCCAATAGAGACATTGTAGGTATCTCCAATTCTCCAAGGCGTACCAGTACGCAACTCTTTTTCAGTCGGGTTGGGCAAAAAGCCTTTATTTTCACCATTTAAATCGATTCCTGTTTTCTCTCCAAAACCAAATATTTTCCACCATTTTATTAGCCTATCTATTCCAAGACCAACCATTTTGTCTGCTCCAACTTCTGCGCCACCACCAGATGGAAATCCACCACCAACAGCATAAAAATATATGTTTGATGACTTTGCTAAAGCTGAATACAAATCCACCCAGCCATTTGGTTTCCAATCGAGAAACCTGCTCGGCAATTCTGGGTTGTAAATATTTGGAATTTCAACAAACCCCTTTGAATGTATTGTTTTTTGTGTAGTTATAATATTTTCAGAAAGCGCCGCTACGGCAACTAGTGGTTTGATAGTTGAACCAGGGTTGTATATTCCAGAAATTGCCCTATCGAAAAGTGGTCTAGCTTTAGATTGCAGAATTTCTTTTCTAATACTTGAAGTTTCTTTGGTGCTGTTGGTTGAAAATAAATTTGCATCAAATGTTGGCGCGCTTACCAATGCTAAAACTTCACCATTTTTAGGATTTATAGCAACGCCGACTCCACCCGACCTTCCTAAAATTCTAATTCTTTCAAGTAACTGGTTTTTTAAATAAATTTGTAATTCGGCATCAATTGTTGTTGCGAGGTCAATCCCTGGTATAGATTTTCTCAACTCTCTTGAATCTAGCAAGTCCCCTTTCGCATTATACTGTTTAACCAAAGCGCCATCTGTGCCATCTAAGTTTGTTTCATAAAAAGATTCCAAACCAGTTCGTCCAATATTTTCGGTATCCACATATCCAACAACATGGGAAAATGAATCTTTATGTGGATAATTTCTTAGATAATTATCTTCTATATAAAGTCCTTTAATATCAACGGCCTTAAGCTTAATCAACTCATCTTCATTTATTGTATTACTAATGATAACTAAATCACTTTCTTCCAGTTTAGAGTTTTTAATTGTACTTAATATTTCAGCCTCGGAAATATTTATTTTATCCTTTAAAAATGTGGTAATTTCTGCCTGATTTTTTCGAAACTCTGATAATTTTATAGAGACTGAAAAACTTGGTTTATTATCTGCTAAGATTATATTATTTCTGTCATATATAATACCGCGTGGAGCCGGAATATATACTTCTTTATTAACATTTGCTAAGGCTCGTTTTGAATAAAATTTTCCATTATAACCAGCGAGAATAAAAATTCGGAAAGAAAAAATAAAGACTAGTATTATAAAGAATGCATAAAAACCATAAAATACGCTACGCGTAAGCGACATCTCTAATGATCTTTGTTGTCCCCTGCTTTCATGAAATATCTCTTCGAGATTTAAGTCTTCTGCTTTTTTCATTGTTACATATTTATGCATTTTTTTGCATAAACTTAGTACCTATAACTTTGCAAAATTAAAGACTGATGTCTTTTGGTCGCACAGGATTATCCAAGAATTTTTTATGCGTCTCAAAGTTTTCAATAACCTTTCCGATGCCCCTTACAACACATGTGAGAGGTTCATCAATTATATAACATTTTACAGAAAGTTCTCTGCTAATTAATTCTGCAATACCTCGAAGCAAGCTACCGCCACCACAAAGGTAAAGACCGTTTTTGTAAATATCTCCTGCTAGTTCTGGTGGTGCAGTTTCGATAACTTCTCGAATAGCTTCCACGATATATTTTAATGAGCGAGCGAGCGCAACTCTCGCATGAGTATTTTTTATTACTATTTCTCGTGGCAAACCGCTTACCAAGTCTCTACCACGGATATAAAGTTCAAGTTTTTCAGAAAGAGGCACTGCTGACCCAACTGCAATTTTAATTTCCTCTGCCGTTGGCTCACCTATTAATAATTTAAATTCATCACGAACAAAATTAATTATATCTTGATTAAAATGATCACCTGCTATTTTTAAGCTACGAGACACAACAGAGCCACCAAGCGAGATAATAGCAATATCAGTGGTTCCACCACCAATATCAACAATCATATTTGAAGTTGGTTCATTAATTGGAAGTCCGGCGCCAATAGTGGCGGCCACAGTTTCTTCTATTACATAAGCGCGTCTTGCACCTGCTCCAATAGCGGCATCTTCTACTGATTTTCTCTCCACTTCAGTTAGATTGCTTGGAACTCCCAGTACTGCTTTTCCAAAGCCAAAAAATCTACCACCTCCAGAAAGATTGAAAAAATGTTTTAACAATTCCTGCGTTACTTCAAAATCAGAAATAACTCCGTTAACCAATGGTCTGATTACATTTATATGCGTGGGGGTTCGAGATATCATTTTTTTTGCCTCATCCCCAACCGAAAGAATATTCATAGTTTTTGCGTTAACGGCTGCCACAGACGGCTGGTTAACAACAATTCCTTTGTGTGCAAGATAAATAAGTAGATTTGCAGTACCTAAATCAATCCCGATATTTTTTGAATAATATTTAAATAAGGCCATTTTTTATTAATAGCTAATAACTAATATGTTTAAAAATAAATTAGTCTACTAGCCCTTCAGAATTTGAATAAACTCATTCACATCAACAATTTTCACTTCATCACCTGTTCTTTTTTTAATCTCAACTTTATCACCAGTTTTTTTACTCATAACTGCTCTCCAAGGAATACCAAGAAGATCCGCATTTGCAAATTTCTCACCAGCAGAAACATTATTTCTTTTGTCGTATATTACCTCGAGGGCATTTTCTTGTAAAGCCTTATATAATTTATCACATTTATCAGATGATTCACCATTTAAGTCAATTAAGTACACTTTAAATGGAGAGACAGAATCTGGCCATATAATTCCATTTTTATCGTTCTTAATTTCAGCCAAAGTACCCATAATGCGCGAGATTCCAATTCCATACGACCCATGCCAAACTGGCTTCGAAACACCATCAGAATCTTTAAAATTAAGACCAAATGCCTCACTATATTTTGTTCCCTGTCTAAATACATTCGCAACCTCTATCGCATTTTTTACCTCTATTTCTCCATCAGTGCAATTTGGACACTTATCTCCCTTTTCATTTTTAGCAATTTCCTTATTTACCGCAAAATCACATTCAGAACAATAAAAAATAATATCTTCGCCCGACTCAGCAAACACTTGAAATTCATGGGTAGTATTTTTAGTAAAGAGTCCTCCGCCAGCAGTAACGACTTTGGCATCTAAGTCTAGCCTTTTAAATACTTTAGAATACGAATCTATAATTTTTTGATAGTAACTATTTAAGTCTTCTTCGCTTTTATGAAAGCTATATAAATCTTTCATTATAAACTCACGGCCACGAAGAAGTCCTGACTTAGCCCTCGGCTCTCTTCTAAATTTTGTTTGAATTTGATAAACGGATTTTGGTAAATCCTCGTAAGAAAATATAAAATGCGTTGCGATATCAGTAATAACTTCTTCGTGAGTCCACCCTAGTCCAAACTCTCCAACTCCATCTTCATTTATTTTATAAACAACATCAACATCCCATCTGCCACTTTTTTCCCAAATACTTTTCGTTATCAAGCTAGGCATCAATAGCTCTTCAGATGGAAGCACATTCATTTCTTCTCTTACAATTTGCTCAATTTTTTTAATAACTTTTAATCCAAGCGGTAGGTATGAATAAACACCAGATGATAATTTTCTAATAAAACCTGCCTTTATTAGAAATTTTGCATTTAAAGATTCTTCATCTTTAGGAAATTCTTTTGCAGTTTTTGAAAATAAATCTGTTACTAACATTCACTCATTATATATTTATTTTATAACTACGCAACATATATTTATGGCGACCAATTAACTATCACTCTTTTAACTACCGGACTAATTCCAGAAGATGATTCTAGCCTAACTTTATATCTAAAATACCGAATACCTTTATGATGGCTAGGATTTAAAACAGTCTGAATGTTCGGGCCTGATGAAGTATACCAACTGAGTGTTCCTTGGGGGCCACTAAACAGTGAATCCCAGCCACCAGAAGGTGAACTAGAAGTTGCGGAAGCAAATTGCAACTTAACAATTGAACTTGCGTCGGGTTGCGTACCTTCCCATAAAAATGAATTGAGTTGTGCGCTTCCTAAGCTTTGTGTGTCATAAATAATTGACTTAACTTCGCCAGCTGAAGTTGCACCATCCGGAGAAACTGAAAGTGATGGATAGTTTAGATAGCTATTAAAAACAACATCATTAGACCCTATCATTCTAAAATAATAAGTAGCACCTAGCTCGGCACTTGCGTTGCTGTGTATTCCAAAATCCCATTCCGCTATGTTACCGGTTGTTATTATGTTTGTGGTTGTTCCGGTTGTTCCACCCTCTTCATATGTTTCTTTTATACTTGAACCAATGAGTAAGAGCGAATTAATATTTTCACCACTTACACAACACCCATAATTATTACCACTAAAAGCAGGACTTCCACCCGAACCAACCGTCGTCCACGAACCTGTTGTTGTGGCTTTTTGGTATTGAAGTTTAAAAGAATTATTTACTGGAAAATCTCCATCTGGTGATTTAACACTAATCCTTAAATGGCGATTTCTATTTGTAGCTAAATTATTAATTTTAGTATTTTCTAATGCAATTGCGTCATTATTTGTAGGGTCTTTAGAGTTTACATCTCCATACCATCTATAACTATTTTGTATAAGCGATGAAAAAGTAGTTGATGTCGCTGAAGTTGTAAGTTGAGGTATTAAATTATATGACATTGTTGTAAGCGGTGACTCTGCAAGTGAATGCTGATAAACAACACCAAATTGTGCATAGGGTGCAAATTCGTCTGTTTTAATACCAAAAAGATATAACTTTGTGTGATTATCTCCTAAAACCATAGCTTCTATACCAGCGGGCGTCCCATCGCTGTCGTCACCGGACAAATATTTTACCGTATCACATGTTGCGGTCGATATATCCCATGGAGTTGTGAGCGTACATTGCCCACCACCAGCTGCACCGCCGGCGCCAAAACCATATGCGATATCAGTTTTGAACCAAGCTAATTTATTATAAAACCAAGATTTGATATCGTTGTATAATGAACCAATAAAACCGCCGGCGCCACTTCCGCCACCGCCAGCAATATATATTTTTGAGCCATCACCGCTAAAAAATAATCCCATTGCTTGGCTACCTTCACCAACATAGATATATTTATTATCATATGTTCCTGTGTTTAATTCTTCTCCCGCCAATGAATACTGATAAATATTATGAGGTGGATGAAAATATCCTATATAAAATCTTTTAGCGTCATTACTAACTGCAAGTGACCAAGGAGTGCTTCCGTTATGACTATTTAGAGTTAGTTTCACCCCAACATCATGAGTTAAAGTGTTAAAATCCCATGGAACTGCAAATGAATATTGCATTATTTCTTTTCTATCAGTTCTTAGTGCATATAATTTTGTTCCATCGGCTTTAATTGCAAAATCTTTTATGTCCAGATTGTCAGGATCAAATGAGCCATCGTCTAAGGCGTAACTTCCACCTTGAGACATGGTACTTACATCCCACGCAGTACCTAAGCTATATATATGTATATTATTATAAGTATCTAAATAGTATGCTGCTTGTCCATCTGGACTAAACGCAAACCCAACTCCTGTTGCCATTAGGGAAGCGGGGGAATATTCAGTATATTTTATATTGTCATATATATGATTCCCAATATCTTCATTAAAATTATATTCAGCTTTTAGACAATAGGGTGTGCTTGGCTCTGCGCCATTATCGCGCAAAGCAAAATCAAAAATTCCATCTTGGCCGACCGGTACCATTCCGATAGAATTCGTAAAATTATTTGATTCGTTATATGTTTGGACGATTACTGGATCATTTCCATGGCTTGGGTCATCAGATGATACCGTTAGTGCAACATGATCTGAAACACTAGCGTTATTTATAAATGCGATTGGGGTTGAAGTGCTAATATCGGTATATCCAATGCATCCTGCATCTGTTGACTGCGCATACTGAAGCCTGAATGTATTTGCACTAACGCTCATCTGCGAACTACTTGCGTGAAGCAACAACCTCAATCTAAAGGACGCTCCCGAACTTGGCAAAGTGGCCGCTACACTTGTGCTTGCAAGTGCGGTACCAACGCTTGTGCTGTCTAAATTATTAAAAAATCTATAGGCACTTTGACTAATAACTACAGGGTTACTTTTTGGCCATTCGACTACTTGAAAACGATAATAATTGGCTCGCAAATCATCAGATTGATAAAGCTGAACATACGAGGTGGTTGATGCAGTAATACTAATCCAACCTCCAGGAAACCTACTTGTACTTCCTTCGGTGCTATTCGATTCTCCCATAATTGAAGTACTTTCTAAACTTGCTACAGGAGTTGGAATGGCGTGGGACCAAGAATCAAAATTACCTGGGCCAGCAGGTCTTGCGCCAATAATGTGTTGGACTTTCAATTTGGTTGTTGGGCTTGATTCTGAGTTACTCACAATCCAAAGAACTCCGTATTTACCAGAAGCTTGCGCACCTGGATGCAACTTAAAACTGGCCTGAGTTGTAGAAGATAACCACATCTCGGCACCTCCATCATATGTATTAGTATTTGAATCACTTCTTCTAAACTGTGCGTGAGTAAAAGCTTGGGATATATTGCCAACACTTGATATTGGTTGCATTTCTGTAAATCCAGCTATTAAAAACTGATGCTCAGTTCTCTGAACTGACCAGTTTGTTCCTCTAAAATGTACAACCGCGTAACTTATGCTATTTGCATTGTTAGTGGCTATACCTCTTCTAAAAATAGGTGTGCTACTTGACCATTCCGCAGTATTTTGGGCCGAGGCAATATTAGCCGCAGTTCCACTTATGCTATTTTGACCAGTTATAAAAATTACTGATTTACTAACAGAAGTTGGATCAACAGGCGTTAGAGCAGAGTATGTTAAGTCTGTACCATTTGTATATGTGACTGTGCCAAATTTAGAAACAATAAATTCATTTGGTCCTCCGGTTGGACCAATATATTCTATTATTTCCCAGCAAAAAAATTGGTTATTAGCCGAAGAATCTCTAGTAAAAGTAACTGAATTTCCAGAGAAATCTGGGTCGCTTATATACCAAGTGTATTGGTTTGGTGACTGAGAACCACCACTACCCAATTTACCCGCTCCTGTTAATTTAGTGCTAGTAAGCCTTATAAATGCATTATTAGTAGCTGTTGGGGCAATATAGGCTGTTCCAGCAACTAGTGTTACCGAGCTTTCTGTTGACGAAGTGCAATTCCTTTGAATTTTAAAATCGTCTGCAATAGATGCATTTGCTGACAGAATTGGCTTGGAATAATTTAAATAAACAAATAATGATAAGGTGGCGCCAATAATTAGGCTGATAATAAAAAAAAATTTTACTACTAACTTAAAACTATTTATATTAAAAGAATCTGCCATAAAATAACAACACGAGAAATTAAAATCTCTCTTTATTAAATTATAACATATTCGAATATTTGTTACCCAGTTACAATATTTTGAATATCTCTTATTGTAACAAGAATCATAAGTACGATTAAGAGCGCAAAACCAATGCCGTTTGCAATGCGTTCAAACTTAACTGGCAAAGGACTACCCTTTATCTTTTCAATCAAAATAAATAAAAATCTTCCGCCGTCTAGTGCTGGAAACGGTAATGCATTGATAACACCAAGATTTATAGAAATTAATGCGAAAAAATTTAAAAATGTAGCAATTCCAAGAGCTCCGGCAGTTCCTGCTATTTTAAATATACCAATTGGTCCTGAAACATCCGAGAGATTCGCACCTTGTGTAAAAAGACTTGAAATAAAACCAAAAAATGCAGATAAAATTAGCCATATTAAATTATATGTCGCAACTGCACCACTATAAAAAGCTTCGAAAAAACCAAGCTTTATTCCATCTTCTTCATCAAGTGCAATGCCAAGCGCGCCTTGATTGGGTGGTGGGCTTAGTCTTGGAACAACAGAAATAACTTCATTATTGCCAGCCCTTAAAACAGTGAATTTAATTTCTGCGCCACGATTATCATTCACATATTTAATAAACTCTTCTGCCTTAGTATATCCGATAATGCGGTCTCCAAGCATTATTCCTGCACCTACAGCAGGACCACTTGGGTCGATTTGTGATATATATATTCCGGCCTCCCTGCCAATCATCAAAACAGTCGAAATTAAAATCCATCCTAAAATAAAATTCATTGTTACGCCGGAGAGTATTACAACGGATCTTTTCCACGCTGATTGATATGCAAAAGAACGATTTTGTAAATCGTCAGATACTTCTTTTTGTTTTCTTGCCATTGTAACCTGCTCACCTGCAGTGTCTTCGCCGTAGATTTTTACAAATCCACCAAACGGCAACCAATTTAAGCTATAAATTGTTTCTCCAAATTTTTTACCTAAGGCTCTTGGTGGCAAACCAAATCCGAACTCATCTACCCTAAGTCCAAATAACTTTGCTGTAATAAAATGACCAAACTCATGAACTATAATCAAGAGCGATAAGCCAATAATTGTTAATAAGATAAACATAAATTCTTGTTATTCTAAAAAGACAAAAGGAAAGTTGAACCAACCAAGCTAATAAGCATCATTATTACAAGAATCCAAGTTAATATTTTTATTGCTTTTTTTGACATGATTAAAACAAACAAGGCACAAATCTTTTTGCAAACAAAACAATTGAGTGCACTCAATTGTTAATAATTATAGGTGCTTTTTGACAGTTTGCCAATATTTTTTGGCTTCCTTAATAATCGAATTGGTTTCTGATTTAGAAATCTTACGAGCCTTTGAAAAATCTAAAACGGCTTTTTCCATCAATTTATTAAATTGTGCTTCACCAATTTTTTTATATTTCTTAAGTTCTGGGGAGGCCTTTTTATAAATAATTGCTGCCTCTCGTTTTGCATTACTTATACCTTTTTTTATTTTTTTCTCATCTAATAACGACAATGCGACTCCAGCTGCAACACCAAGCGCAGCACCCACTGCGGCACCACTTGCAAATTTATGATTTTTTTTCATTTTATAATTTAAATATGATTAGCGACCTTTACGATGATTTTTTTTAAAAAATTTAGAAATAATTGGCAATTTTGAAATTTGTTCAATTATTAATACGATATTTTTTCTTACTTCACCCGACACTTTTTCAAGGTTTTTTGAAATATTTTCTAAATTCCTAACAAGCTTAAGTAAATAATAAAGCAGGGAAATTAGAATAATTCCGAGAGCAATAAAAACCAGAGAAAAAGTTAAATTGAAAATTATTTGCGATATTAAATGATAGTCTGAAAGCATTGCAATTTTATTTTACACCTAAAAGCTCGACATCAAAAAGCAGTGTTGCATTTCCCGGTATTGCTCCTGGCATTCCATCTACTCCATAACCAAGTTCTGGTGGTATAGTAAGCTTTCTTTTTCCACCGACTTTCATACCAGCGATACCCAAATCCCAGCCTCTAATTACTTGTCCAGCACCCAAGGTGAATTCAAAAGGAGTACCCCTATCTCTTGAGCTATCGAATTTTTTCCCATCTGTAAATGTACCAGTATAATGAACCGAGACTTTCGTTCCTGGCTTTGCTTCTGTGCCAGTTCCAACTAAAACATCTTCTACTTTCAAATCATTACCTTCTTTAGTTTCGCTCATAATTTTTGATGTAGATGCATTTTCAATTTCTAAATTTGATTTCTCGCTTTCATTTTTAACTTCAAGCCCAATCAAACTTGGATCAATGTACTTTGCACCAATGAATAATAATGTAACCAATATCGCAAACATTAAATAAGTTGCGTATGGTAACTTGTGAATTTTGTTTTCCATATTATTATAATATTTTTTCTAAATATACCATACTTCCGTATAATCCGCCAAGGTCACCAAGCTTTGCATGGACAATTTTGGGTTTTTTAGGAAATATTTTTAAAAAACTATTTACATTTCTTATAACTTCGCTTATAGGTATTCCAATTTTATTCATCATTGAACCACCAAGGATTACTATAGATGGAGACCAATGAACTATCGTGTTATTTAATCCATATGCAAGCAGTTTTGCCATATCGCTCCAAAATTTATCATCTTTAATTAAAACTGGATTCTTTCCAGTGTTTTTATATACGCTCTTACCAGAAATATAGTCTTCTAAAATTCCCGGTGATTTATATTTTGGAAGTATAGTTCCATCGGCATCGATTGTTTGACTACCTATTTCAAAGCCATAAATGTTTCTATCAATTTTACCATCTACAATTCTAGCCCCACCAACGCCAGTTGATACTGTTACATAAGCTACTATACCATTTTTTCTAAATAATTTTCCTGCGCCAAAATGTGTTTCGCCAAGCGCAACCATCGCAGTGTCATTTTGAAGCATTACTTTGGTCTTAAGTTTTTTTTCTAGAGAAGCTTTAAAAGGCTTATTATTCCACGATTTAAGATTGGGCGCATTAATAACTTTTGTGTAATTCTTATCGAGTGGACCTGCTATGCCACCGGCTATAGCTTTAATTTTTTTTCCTCCACTTAACTTATTAGACGCTCTACAAAATTCCAAAATACCCTCATTAAAATCATTGGGTGTTTTGAGAATAATTATTTCTTCAAGCTTTTTAAAATTACTCGTTCTGGCAATTCGCATTTTGCTTCCGCCAATATCAAATACTAGATACATTTTATTTCATTAGTTTTTTAAATTCTTCAACCATTGGAACATTTTCGGTATCATTTCCATATAATTCACCCAAATTAAGAGCCGTCCAGTCTGCCAAAATTAACGAAGAAAATACCTTATCAAGTTTATTTTTACCGCTTAACTCAACTATTTCTATCCCTATACCCCTATCCTTATAAAGTTTTTCCAAAACTAACATTCTTTTATTAATTTCTGCCACATCCTCACTGTCTTTAATTAATATTACACAAAATGGACTTGCTAAATGTCGATTTGCTTCACTTAAATCAAATCCTGTCATTTCGTTATGATTCAATTCTGGAATTACATTGCAAAATGCTGGAGACTTAGCTGTTTCGTTAAATTTAATTTTCCAATTATATGCAATGGAGTAATTATTTGCAGAAGAATAGACTAGGGGTATTTTATTTTTTAATCGGAATGCTAAATTTTTACCATGAGCTTCAATTTTTAATGGTTTCAATTTCTTAGATAATTTTTCGCTATTTTTTAAAAGTTTTTTATCGCCGACGGCAAGAGCTAGTGCACGAATGCCAAATCCTGAAGACATCCTAGGCTGAATCCCAGTATTTGGTAATTCTATACATGGATAATTCTTATTTTTTGCAAAAGCTAAAAGCTCTCCGCCTGTTGCGATAATCAGAATTGGAAGTCCAGCTTTTTCTGCATCACTAAGTCCCGATAAAACCTCTTCTGTATTTCCTGAATATGAATTTGCAATAAATAAACGCTTTTTGAAATTTTGTTTACTTAATTTTGGTAATCCATAACTCGAATGAATTACCATATCTAAATCTGGTCTAAGAAGCTTTAAAATATCACCTCCGAGATGTGAACCCCCCATTCCAGAAAGAATAAAACGCTTGTATTTTGGTAACTCATTTACGCCAAGTATTTTAGGTTGCCAAGAAAACTGTGCAGGAAAATTTATTATGGCGTCTTTCATCATAAATAGTTAGATTTTGCCTATTTTAGAGCCTGCTCGATGATTGCTTTCACTTGCTCGTATGGTTGAGCTCCATTTATTGGAAAAGCTTTATTTTTTGCATTCAAAACAACTGTCCAAGGAGTTCCCTGCCCTCCCGAATTAGTTGCGTCCGCAATATGACTATTTATAAGCTCATCATATTTTGAACTATTTAGACATGTATTAAATGCGGTTGCATTTAATCCGATTGAAGTTGCAACCTTAGAAAGATCGGCAAGAGATTTTTGTTGATCGGCAAAAACAGCGTCTGTAAATGCCCAAAACTTATCATTACCACCCTGTTCCGTTGCGCACTCACTTGCAACTGCTGCTTTTCTTGCGTCTGGATGAATTGATTCTAGTGGATAATGCCTGAAGACCCAAACAACTTTATCACCATATTCTTTTGAAATTTTTTCCATTGTTGGGTGGAATCTTCCACAAAACGGACATTCATAATCAGAAAATTCAATTATTTTTACTTTTGCTTTAGGGTTGCCTTTAATATGGTCTGTCGCGGTTATTGGATTTACTTTAATATCGGCATTTACATCCTGGCCATTTTGATTGGCTCTGCCATCCCCACTCATTGTTGTGCTATAAATAACAGAACCAGAGATTAATACTCCGGCTATTAATATCGATGCGGGTAAAAAAATATTTTCTTTGTTCATCACGTTAGAGACAGGTCGCGGTCCAGAAGACCTAACACTGTCTAATTAATTTTAATAAATATAGACTTGATTATAATCCCGTATTGAAAATTTGGCGACCGCGGTCTCTAAACGGGATTCATTTTTATAGTATAAATAATAATTTTTAGAAAGCTAAAACTTATGAGAATTGTAGCATACTGAAAATAAAACTCCTAAAAATTTTACTTGATGCCAAGCAAATTCTTTAAGCCCTGTTTATCAAATCCAACCACAATTTTATCATCAATATCAATAACTGGAACCCCCATTTGTCCAGATTTTTTAATCATCGCATCTCTTGCTTCGTCATCTGTTATTACATTTTTTTCAACATAAGAAATATTATTCTCATGAAAGAATGCCTTAGCCATTTTGCAGTAAACGCAAGTTGGCGTGGTATATATTGTTATATTTGCCATATAAATATTTTTGATTTATTTCGCGACGACCATTCGCGCATTTACTTATATTAACACAAAAACTATTCTACAGTAACACTTTTTGCCAAATTTCTCGGCTTATCTATATCACAACCTCTTTCTACCGCGAAATGGTACGCGAAAAGTTGCAAGGCAACAGTTACGAGAATTGGTGTAAATAATTCTATTGTTTTTGGTATAAATATTGTATCATTTGCTATTTTTAAAACTTGTGAATCCCCTTCGGTTGCTACAGCAATTATTGGTCCCCTGCGAGCCTTAATTTCTTCTGCGCTTCCTAGGTTTTTTTTATAAACTGAATCGCTTGGCATAATCATAATACTAGGAAATTTTGCATCAATCATAGCTATCGGACCGTGTTTCATTTCGCCAGTCGACATTCCCTCGGCGTGAACATAAGAAATTTCTTTTAATTTTAGGGCACCTTCAAGGGCTGTTGGGAAGTTGTATTTACGACCCAAAAAAAGAAAATTATTATGCTCCTGATAATTTTTTGAAATTTGTTTAATTTTTTCTGATTGCAAAAGAATTTGTCCAATTTTTGTTGGAAGTTTTTTTATTTCACTTAAAATATTTTTAGCATCAACCGACTTCAATGTTTTAAGTTCAAGACCTAATAGAATTGCGATTAGTGCTCCAATAGTAACCTGAGAGGTAAACGCCTTAGTTGATGCAACTCCTATTTCTGGACCAATATGCTGATAAACTCCAGCGTCTGTCCCCCTTGAAATTGAAGAACCAACTACATTTACCACTCCAAGCGATAATAAATTATTAATTTTAGCGTCTCGTAGTGCAGATAATGTATCGGCAGTTTCTCCAGATTGAGAAAAACATAAAAAAATATCACTGCTAGGGAAATAAATCTGTTTTCTACTGTGGAGTTCTGATGCTGGCTCGGCAACTACAGAAATTTTGGCAAGTTCCTCAATATAATTTTTTGTTATAAGTCCAGCGTAATATGCCGTTCCCATTCCAGATATAATAACTCGAGTTTTATTTTTTAACTGTTTTTTAATATTCAGTAAACCTCCCAAAACTGGAATGCCATTTTTAAAATCAATCCTGCCTCGAATAGAATCTGCGATTGACTCTGGCTGTTCATTAATCTCTTTCAGCATAAAGTGGGGGTAGTTGCCCTTTCTAATTTTTTCTGCACTCCAATCAATAATTTGTGGGATATGATGTTTTCGTTTTTCAGAAAGTCCCGTTATTTTATATCCTTTAATGTTTAAAACAGCCAAATCCCCATCTTCAAGATAAACAACTTTTCGAGTAAGTTTTAAAATTGCTGTTGCGTCTGATGCCACAAAATACTCCCCTTTTCCAATTCCAATAAGCAAAGGACTGAAATTTCTGGCCGCAATCAGTTTCTCTGGTTCTTTCGTGTCTATAACTACTAATCCATATGTTCCCTTAATTTTTAAAAGTGCATTTTTTACGGCTTTCTCAATTTTCGGCTTACCTGATATATTTTTTTTCTCTTCTTCAATTAAGTGCGCAATTACCTCTGAATCAGTTTCGGAGGTGAATATATGCCCGTTTTTTATTAAAGTTGATTTTAGTTCGGAATAATTTTCTATAATTCCATTGTGCACCAAATATATTTCTTTTTTGCAATCAAAATGTGGGTGGGCATTTTCTTCGCTAGGTATTCCATGAGTAGCCCATCTACTGTGGCAAATACCTGATTGAATACTATTTTTTGATAACTGATTAATTTTCGGTTTTATTGTTTTTTTAACTTTGGATTCTAAATTACTAACCTTACCAACTGATTTTTCAAAAAAAACATTAACCTCATTCGATTTTACAGCAATCACAAGCCCAGAAGAATCATATCCTCGATATTCAAGATTTTTAATTCCGTCAATTAAAATCGATAAAGCATTTTTTTTGCCAATGTAACCAACAATGCCACACATAATTAAATATTTTTTATACTGTAACTAAAGTATAACTGTAATTCCACAAGTTGTGAAATCATAAATAAAAACAGGGTATGACCCTGATAATTTAAATATTACTTTGGCTTAACGATTGCTTTAATGTCTTCAGAAAGTGAAATGATACAAATTACAAAAAGTGCAATCAACAGTATAGCCGAAGAATATTGGTTTTGGAAATAATGTCTCGTTAATACCGTATAAATAACTAAACTAACAATAAAAGAAATTAATGTTCTTGGTGCTAAAAATACAAATAGAGTAGCCACAATTATTAGCCCGCAGACAGCACTAAATGCAACAACAAATTCCATACAATAACTAACCTTTGCGCTTATTAAAATACTAATCTTATTAGAATCAATATATTTTAAAAAGTCAAATTTATTTTGAATCTCCGTTAGAAATTACAAAATTAATAAGGGTCTCAGGAATATATATTATTCTGTCTGGTTTTTTGCCCTCTAAATATTTTTGCACTGAATTGTTTTTAAGGGCTAGAGTCTCAATATTATCCCGAGTTAAATCAGCGCTAATGCTTATGGTATCGCGAACTCTTCCATTCACCTGAATTACTAATTCAAAAGTTTCATCTTTAATAAATTTTTGATTGTATTTTGGCCAATATTCAAAGTGTATACTTCTAGTTTGTGAGTTCTTTTTTTCTGAATCTAACTTAAGCACTTCCTGAAATAGTTCTTCGGACAGATATGGCGCGAATGGTGCAAGCAATTTAATGAATGCCTCAAATATATCTAATGAAATTGTTTTCTCTTTTTCAATATCATTAAGTAAAATCATTAGTGCCGAAACTGCAGTATTAAACTTCATCAATTCAATATCCTCGCCAACTTTTTTAATTGTTTTATGAAGTTTTTTAATTAGTAAACTATCATCTTTTAAAGAATTTTTTTCTTGTGAGTATTTACCTTCATTCAATTCACTAGTCTCTGCTTTTTCAATTCTATTTTTGAGCGCATAAACCCTTTGAAGAAAACGAACAACTCCCAAAATACCATTTGGGTCCCATGTCGTTGCCTGCGAATACTCGCCCATAAAATAAATGTAGAGCCTTACAGCATCAGCGCCAAATTCACTTACTAATTTATCGGGATCTATAACATTTCCCTTTGATTTCGACATTTTCTGCCCATCAGGACCCAATATTGTTCCTTGATGACGCAACGCCAAAAATGGCTCGTCAAACCCTATTAAACCTTCGTCATTTAAAAATTTTGTAAAAAATCTTGAATACAAAAGATGTAAAACTGTGTGTTCCGCGCCACCATTATACATTGAAACTGGAAGCCAACTTTCAGTTGTTTCTTTTTGAAATGGACCCTGCTTAAATTTTGAAGATGGATATCTTAAAAAATACCACGAAGAATCTACGAATGTATCCATAGTGTCAGTTTCTCTCTCGGCAATTTTTTTACACTTCGGACATTTAACTTCTAAAAATTTTTTATCTCTTGCGAGAGGCGATCTACCATCATCCGCTGGCTTGAAGTCTTTGAGCTTAGGAAGCTTAACAGGCAACTCATCTTCAGACACAGTCATAATTCCACAATTTTTACAATAAATTATAGGTATTGGTGTTCCCCAATATCTTTGTCTAGAAATTAACCAATCTCTTAATCTATATTTTTGTGTTTTTTTGCCATTTACAAGTTTAATTGCTTCGTTTTCGTCAAGAAGTGGTTCGTCTATAATTGGTAACTCGTACTTAACAGCAAACTCTCTGTCTCTTTCGTCATGTTGTGGAACTGCCATAATTGCGCCAGTTCCATAAGAACCGACAACATAATCGGATACCCACACTGGTATCACTTTTTTTGTCGCTGGATTAATTACATTCAAGCCAGTCAACTCAATGCCGGTTTTTTCTCTGCCCTCATCAATTCTTTCTTTTTCAGATTTTAATTTTGCATTTTCAATATATTTTGAAACTGGTTGCCAATTTTTAATTCGTGCTTTTAACTTAGTAATTAATTCGTGCTCCGGTGCCAAAACCATATAAGTTGCTCCAAGAATTGTATCTGGTCTTGTTGTAAAAACTTCTAATCCTAAATCTAGTCCAACGACACAAAATTTAATTAGTGCGCCTTCTGATTTGCCAATCCAGTTTTTTTGCATTTGTTTCGTTTGTTCAGGCCAGTCAAGCTTTTCCAAGCCAGCCAAAAGTCTTTCTGCATAATCAGTTATTTTAAACAACCATTGATCAATTTCTTTTTGAATAACAACGCTATCACATCTTTCGCATTTACCATCAATAACTTGTTCGTTTGCTAAGACTGTTTTGCAAGAGGGACACCAATTTGCTGGCGCTTTTTTTCTATACGCTAAACCCTTATTAAAAAGCTTAATAAAAAATAACTGATTCCATTTATAATATTCTGGCAAACATGTAACAATCAATTTTGACCAATCATAGCTATTGCCCATTGATTCGAGCTGTTTAGTCATTGTTTTGATATTATTCAAAGTCCATTTTTCAGGATGAATTCCGTTCTTTAATGCTGCGTTTTCAGCAGGCAATCCAAACGCATCAAAGCCAATTGGACTAAGTATATTGTAGCCTTGCATTCGCTTATATCTTACAAAAACATCGGGTGGAGCAAAATTTTTCCAATGCCCAACATGAAGATCTCCCGAAGGGTATGGAAACATCGTAAGTTGATAAAAGTTTTTCTTATCCGCTTCTTTGTCATTAACTTGATATAATTTCTTGCTTTTCCAAACCTTCTTCCACTTATTTTCTATTGATTTAAAATTGTACATTTTATAAATGCATAAGAAATAGGAATCTAATATAGAAAACATTACAACAAATTATTAGAAAATGGAAGAGTTTTTGACAGGAAGGTGATAGCGTGCTTTAATCTAAAAAGAATTTTTTGGAGGTTCAAAATGCGTAAAAAACAGCGATGGTTTAAAGCTACACACATAGAACAAGTACATGAAATTCGCTTCAATGCATTTAGGAGAAAGACTAAGAAAATATTTCTAAGAGAAAAAGCCAGCTTATTAGCTGGTGAATTTAAAATAGAGATATCGTTTAAACCAAATCACAAACAAATAGATGCCAATATTATTTCAAGCGAGATAACTGAGGATGTACTTAATATTACAAAAGCAATACTGAAAGATAAGCTTAAAGATGCATTTGATTTTCCCGAGCTACAAATAGAGTTTGTAAAATAATAAATAAAATAACCCAAAATATTCTGGGTTATTATTTTTTAAAATATAAAATGTTTCACTAGAGGCATGAGTTAAAAATTCGTTCTAGTCATTTTGTGAATCCAGTGTGCCAATTTATTTAATTGGTCTAGCATTAGTATGTTTAATAGATCAGAGTCCGGCAAACAGTTTCCTTTATATAAAAATTGAGCATAAATTTTGATGTAAAAAATAACAATATCTCTATTCCAACATAATTCATTCTTGTTTATTTTTTTTAATCCTTCCGAACAAGTTAAACAAACTACTTCGGTAAAAAATCTTACCAAATACCCATCAGCTTGGCAGATTGTGCAGGACTCGTGCCTCATGAGTATCTCTTTCTTTTTTGGTACTATTTTTTAATTATCATATAGTGATGTAGAATACAAGTATTAATATTAGGATTTTAAAAAAATGAATGAGCAGGGGAAAACAGAAAAAGAATTTTATAGCTATTCTTATTTTGATTATAAGAGTAAAGAAATTGTTTTTGAATGCGTGGCGGAAGATATTTTAGAGGCAGATAAAAAATATATGGAAGTTACTGGCAGTGACCCCAGAAAACAAAACAATATCGGTTGTTCAATTAAAGAAGCTCCAATAATATAATATGTCACTATGGGATTACAAAGACGAAAATGATTTTAAAGAAAAGTGCGGATATGAAATAGATGGCGCTTGGTATCCTCGCGTAACCAAAATTATAGATATAAAATCAAAACCTGCGCTTTATTTTTACTACGGAGAAGCGACAAGCTACAAAGCGGCGCAAGACTCAACAAAAAAAGCAGCCGAAGAAGGCACTATGATTCATGAAATATCGGAAGCTATACTTCTTGGCAAAAATCCAGAAGTACCTCCTGTTATAAAACCAGCAATTTCGGCATTCATTGATTATTTAGAACGCAACAATATTCAAACTTCACCTGAATTAGTAGAAAGAAGAATTTGCAATAAAGACGAGCGCTATGCTGGCACAATAGACGCAATGGTTTTGATGGACGGCAAGTTTGGTGTGATGGATATTAAAACTTCACAGGGAATTTACCGCGATTATAACTTACAAACAAGCGCCTATATGGCATCACTTTCAAAAGAATTTAAAAATTTACAAACGAGGTGGATTATGCGCATTGACCAAATTCATACTTGTCTAAATTGTCCCACAACAATGCGACCCAAAGGAGATAGGAAAAAAGTTAGAAAGCCGTGGCCCAGAAAAGGTTCTGTTTGTGCGGACGACACACACGAATGGGGCGAACTTAAGGGAATTATTGAAGTTAAAGAATTTCCAAATTGGCAAAATGATTTCGACGCATTTCTCGGTGCAAAAAAATTATGGGAATGGGAAAATGAAAATTGGTTAAAAAAAGTTAAGTATATTTAATTACTTAAGTACTTAAGATTTTTAATTTTGTCCTTTAAGCTTCGTGAAGTGCGTCTTTAATCATCAAATCCAAAAGCTTCGGGAAAGATATTCCGCATGTTTTAGCTTGCTTAGGAATTAAACTAGCCTCTGTAAGCCCTGGTATCGTATTAGTTTCTAAAACATAAATATTATTATCATTGTCAATTATCATATCGGTTCTAGTTACACCCTTTAGCCCCAAAGCTTTGTGCGCTACTAATGCCACGCCTTCTATTCTTTTTATAAGTTTTAATGACATTTTTTTTGGAGGTGTAATTTCTTTTGAGGCGCCTTCGTACTTTGCCTTGAAATCAAAAAATGAACTTTCTATTGGAATAATTTCGGTTGGCATCAATGCTTCAGCAGTTCCAGAGACATCTAAAACACCGCAAGTAACTTCCCTTCCAGAGATATATTTTTGCGCAATTACATGTCGGCTTACAGAAAATGCTTTTTGAATTGCGAGGTCTAATGGATGCAAATTATTTTTGAAAATTCTAACTAAACTTACACCAATGCTTGAGCCACGATTTGTTGGTTTTATAACAACGATATTTCCAAATGTATTATATATGTGTTTCAAAACTACTTGAGATTTTGATTTCCAATCACTTTTTTTAATCTCGTAAGACTCGGGAACCAAGAGTCCAGCCCTCACAAATACATTGCCAGCTAAAACTTTGTGCATTGAAAGGGCACTCGGAAGTGATTTCGATCCGGTAAAAGGAATTTTTCCGGCACTTAGCACGCTTTGCACTCCCCCATCTTCTCCGTATTCTCCGTGAAGCGCAATTAAAACAGCTTTTACTTTAAGTTGCTCTAAATTTAAAATTGCTTCTGGCTCAGTTAGCGGATGCTCGTGCTTTCCAGGAAAAAGCCAATAACCTCTAGTATCAATAAATACTGGTACTGCTTTATATTTTTTAGAATTTAAATTTTTTAAAGCGTTTAAACCACTTTTTATAGAAACTTCATGCTCAGATGAAGGTCCACCCATTAAAATTGCAATTTTCAATTTGCGCATGTAACTAGTATAACATTCTAAGGTGCATCTGAGCTGTTAATAAGTATGCATTATGTTTGCAAAATATATTTTTATAAATTAGTCTATAAATAGAATTTTAACGAGGAATGACCTGTGTCAGAAGACCGGATTAAATATTGTGGTGTTTGCAAAAAAGACACTAAACATTCAAGGTCAATATTTAGCGTGCCACTTTCTTGCAGGAATGAGCATCCAAATGACAAAACTCATTGCCGTGGTTGTGGAGAAGAACTAGATAAACACAGCGTTGATACCATGACTTGGTTGGGCGCTCCATTTTTACTTTGTCGAAAATGTACAAAATTCTGAATTATAAAAGCACCGAAATTTCGGTGCTTATTTTTTTATTTAAAATTCTACCACGCTCCAAACACGGGTTCTTTGCCCGTGAAACATCCGAAACAAAATGAACTAGGATTTGCATTACATACTCTAAGTGATTCTCTTAAGTCTTCTATACTGGTATAGAACAGAAAATCAGCTTCAATCTCTTTTCTGATTTCATCAAGAAAATAGTTTTGCGTTCCAGAATCAAGATATTTTCCGGCAACCAAATCTTCCTCAAAATCAATCCCCTTTCGACATTGTCCAATAACAGGAGGGGCGCTGGATATCATTCCTACCCAAGTTGCACCATGTTTTCTAAGTGCTCTAATTATTTTTCTAGATGTACTACCACGAACAATCGAATCATCCAAAACCCAAACCCTTTTACCGGAAACTTTTTCTCCATTAAAACTATGCTTTTTACGAACAACACTTTCTCTTCTTAATTTACTAGACTCTGTAAAACTACGATAATTATGCTTTCGAATTATTGCTCTAGTTGGAAATTTGTTTAACTCACTAGAAAATCCATCCATAAATAAATTGGATGAATCAGGAATATTTGTAATAACATCACTATCCAAAACTAAATTTCTTAATTTTCTTGCTACAATTTTACCTAATTCTTCTTGAAATTTACCAACTGGAACTCCAAAGCTTAATGAATTGGGGAATGAAAAATAGATATTTTCAAAAACACAATGTTGTGACCCACTTTTCAATTCATTTTTATTAGGAATAATTCTAGTTGATAATCCATCATTAGAAATAACTAACATTTCTCCTGGTAAAATTTCTCTAATTGATTTTCCTTCTATCGCCTCGAATGCAATGTCTTCAGATGCCACAAGCCAACTATCGTCTTTTTTTCCAAGCCACAAAGGCCTGTTGCCAGAATGATCTCTAGCTACAATCAATTTGGAGCCATCGTCATCTTTTAAAAGCATAGTGATTGCGTATGTTCCTCTATATGAACTAAGTCCATCCAAAATAGCATCAATTGAGTCTTCTTCTCTGCTTTTTGCAATATACTGGCAAATAAGCTCGGTATCGCTTGTAATGCTAAATTTTGCTCCCATAGCCAATAACTCTTCGCGCATTTCTTTGTCATATGGAGTGTCGCCATTGTGAGCTAAATAAATTTCAGCATTCCGCCTTCCAACATAAAGCGGTTGAGCATTTTCCATCTTATCTCTACTTCCAGCAGTTCCGTATCTAAGCTGTCCAATGCCACTAAAAGTGTCCAGTGGAACATCAATTTCTTTAAGCTGTTTAAGTAAATTAAGTATTATTCCAAGTTCTCTTTCAAAGATTACTTCACCATCGTTGCCTATGAGTACGCATCCAGAACTTTGATGACCTCTGTGTTGCAGGGCCTCCATCATATCTAGTGTTAGCTCGGTTGCATTTTCTTTTCCAAAAACTCCAACCACACCACACATAGATTTACACCTTTCTATTTTAAAATACTAAAAATAGAATACACCTAAGGTTTCAAATACACAATATTTTTATGAAGAATTAATTGTAAGAGCTTGTAATTTAATGCGTCAAATATATAATTGGATGTATAAAGGGTCGATATTTACAATTAATAATCTAATAAAACATAAATTTAAACATATATGCGTAATTCAATTTTCATAGCATTAATTATTAGTGTGCTCGGATTAGGAATCGCTGTTTTGCCAGGAGAGGGCTTTGCAGTAACTACAAGTACAGTTAGTAGCGGAACCCAATCGCTTCTCGACCAAATAAGCGCACTAATGAAACAAATGCAAACATTAAACGAACAAATTAATGCATTAAAAACAAAACAACAAACAATCAATACGGAACTTAAAGAAGTTGTGAGTGATCTTAAAAAGCAACTAAACCCTGGAGATAAAAACGAAGATGTTCTAATAATTCAGGCTTTGCTTGCTTCTGATTCTGAAATTTATCCAGAAGGATTAATAACTGGGAACTTCGGCAATCTTACAAAAGAAGCAATAAAGCGATTACAGAAAAAACATGGACTACCAGGAGTTGGCAGAGTCGGCCCTCAAACTCTAAAAGTACTAAATGAACTTCTAAGAAAAAACCCAGTTCATTTTGAAGATAATGCAACTTCAACGGAAGGAACACCGTCAGTTTCAAGGGGTAAAAAATTATGTGCGATAATCCCACCTGGGCACCTAGTTGCACCTGGCTGGAAAAAGAAAAATGGCGACCAACCGGTAGTCCCTGAGTGCCAAGTTCTACCACCTGGAATTTGGAAAAAAATTAACGAAACTCCAAAACCAACTGTATCCCCAACTTCAACGCCATCAGTGACTCCTACGCCATCAGTAACGCCAACTCCGTCCCCGACATCAACTCCAGCAGTAACACCAACGCCATCAGCTACTCCGACACCAACACCAACCCCATCACCGACACCCAGCCCATCTCCAACAGCAACTCCGACACCAAGTCCAACTCCGACACCGACAGTAACTCCATCGCCAACACCAACTCCATAATTTCTGCAATGAATAAAATAAAACCGCCCTTTACGGCGGTTTTATTTTATTGTGATTCAATAACCTAAATCAAATTTACTGAAATATAAGTAGAAATTATTGCCGCTGTTTCGGCTCGGAGCGTTGTTTCTCCAAGTGAAATTATTTTAAAATTTGATTTTTTTGCAAGCTCAAGTTCTTCATTAGTCCAACCCCCCTCTGGTCCAATAAAAATTCCTATTTGATTTTTTTTGTTTCCAATTTTGTTTTTTCCCATTAATTCATTAATATTTTTACCTGCTGAATCGAAAAATATATTAATAGCGTTATTTTTTTTAGCGCTATCCATTGATTCCTTAAGTGAGATTTTATCAGATAAAATTGGCAATTTAACTCTTCCGGATTGCTCAGAGGCCTCTTTTATAATTTTGCCCAATCGATCACTTCTCAAATCAAATTTAATTGTTCTACTGGTAACAATCGGCGTTATTCTATCAATTCCAATCTCTGTAGCTTTTTGGACTACAAATTCAAAATTATCACGCTTTAATATACTGCAATATAAAAGTACAGTATTTTTTATTTCTCTGTTATTTTCTTTAATTTTAGTAATATTAAATACACAACCCTTGGAAGTATATGACTCGATGCTGGCTTTAAATTCTTTACCTTCTTTATTAAACAAAACTACACTATCACCAATTCTCAATCTTAGAACTTTTTTTAATTGATTTAATAACTCACCATCATCAAATTTGATTTTTTTGTTGCTATAATCTGTTTCTATATAAAATCTATGTATTTTCATATCTTGATATAATAATTATTTCGTGTTATAATAAAAAAAGCAAATTGGAAGCGAGGTAAAAATGATCAAATCTAGGAAACTAGTTTTAGTAATTCTTACATCAATTTTTACTTCATTAACTTTTTCGTCTTGTTTGGTTGTTGGGAGACGAACTGCTTCAAATTGTTATTATGATTTTCTTGGTAACTTAGTTTGTAATTACGGATACGGCATTGTTAGTCCAAGAGTACATTATATTCCTCCATATTATCACCATACTTTTCCGCGATACAAATATAAACATCACCAGAGATTCCACCATCATAAACATCATCACTAAAGCCTTTCTGATGATTTATTATTACACACAAACTCTGCTTATTGTAAGTAGGGTTATTTTATTATTATACTTAGATATAAAAGGCTTTTATATTGACTTTTTGGCTAAAATATGTTACAATATAGTCTTAAAAGTGAAGTATTTTCCTATTTTTATACATAAACAATATGACAAAAATATCTTTTTTATACACCCTTTGTCTCGTTATATTTATTAGTTTATTTGTAGCGCCTATTTCGTATGCTCAAATTGGCGCACCTACAATCAGCCTAAGCGCTGATAAATATCAAGTAATATCTGGCGAAAGCGTAACTGTAACTTGGTCTACCACTAACACTTCTACTTGTTCAGCACACGACAACTGGAGCGGGCACAGAAATACTTCTGGTTCCTATACTTCAAAACCACCTTTTTCTGCTAAATTTACATTAAAATGCTGGAACTCCGCTGGTTTGCTCACCACGGAAAGTATATTTGTATCAGTAGGACAAATACAAATGCCTCAACTAAATATATCTGCAAGTCAGACATCTATAAATAAAGGCGATTCATCACTTATTACTTGGAGCTCAACCGATACAGATCGCTGTATTGCAAGTGGGGGCTTTGCTGGAAACTATCTTTCTTCTGGCTCAATTTCTGTAGCTCCACAAAATACTACTAGCTATACTCTAAGCTGTTCAAATTCTCTTTATAAAACTAGCAAAAGTATAACTGTTTTTGTAATAAATGGTGTTGGTCAAACCAGTACTTCCTCAAATATAAATTCTAATACTCTAAACGGCGCAATTGATATTACAATTTCAGCCAATCCACAAATTATATTTCCTGGACAAAGCGCAAAAATAAGTTGGGGAGCTGTTAATGTGAGCGCCTGTTATGGAGGTGGTGCTTGGACAGGAACTAAACCAGCTTATGGAAATGAATTTGTTTCACCGACTAATTCAACAAACTACACACTTACATGTTCAAATGGAAACAATATCAAAACTGTTACCGCTACAGTCACAGTATCAAACTCCTCTGCATACTACCCAACACCAACACCAAATTCGCAGACTGGTTATAATAATTTACAAAATAAAACATCTTTAGTTTTTTCTGCATCACCTGCAATTATTAAAAGTGGATATACCTCTACGCTAAAATGGCAGTCAAACAACACAACTTCTTGTATAGCAACTGGTGGCTGGCAAGGTGTTAAACCAGCAAACGGAGTGGAATATGTTTGGCCAAATTCCCAAACAAATTACACATTAACTTGCTACGGCGAAACTGGTTCGACTTATGCATCTGCTTTAGTATCAATTGAAAAAACAGCAACAGATGGGTCTGTTTCTAATCTTCCAAAAACTTCACCAACACCTACAAAAACACCGATTGGTTCTTCCGGAGCAAATTCGGGAACTTATTTTAATGCCATTTGTGATGTAAACAAAAATACTGCAGAAGTTGGTGAGGAAGTTTTATTTAGTGCAAGAGCAATTGGTGGAACAGCACCATATTCATATGTTTGGGCAGGTGCAATCTCAAAAATTGGTGATTCGCAAAAAATTAGTTTTAGAACCGTTGGAACAAAAATTGTTACTCTAACTATATCTGATAATTTGGGAAAGAGGGCTTTTGTAAATTGTGCTACAAAAATATTACCAAGGTCATTAAATGGAATTGGTAAGCCAACTACTTCAATTACCCCTTCGGCACAAAACTCAGATGAAATTCATAACAATAATTCAACTACTTCGTCAAAAATAACTCTACCAAATGGAGAAATTTTATCGGTTTCTGGTAGTTGTGAATTAACAAATATTGTAATGTGTAGTGATGGACGCGTTTATAATTTGAATGATATTGCATCTGCAGGAAACACTGAAAATAATACATCAGTTGCATCTAGCTCAAATATGATTGGCTCTAGTACTAATATTACTTCTAAAAATTCAATGTTTGCATCTTTATTCATTGGTGAAGAAAGTAATTTTTCTTGGTTTAGATTTTTTATGATTTTGTATGTAATTCTGATTACTCTAGCTGGAATTCTTGTAATAACATTTCGCATACGGAATCAAAAAGTAAAAAAAATTGATTACTAAATCAATCCAAATAAAAAATCGGGCCTAGGACTCTCACCTAAACCCGATCACTTTCAGTAAGTCTCATGACTCCCGCAAGTTCTGCAATGCGATATACATTGCTTATTGTTTGTCTTGCAAGTGTGCAACCAGCACATAGGATGCCTTAGCCATTTGCCACTGAGCAACCTAAAACACATGGTAATCTTGCCTGTACACCGCTCACTTTTTTGATAGCAAGCACGCGGAGAAACAAAACTTCTTGGCTTCATTTTTTACCCTCCCCTCACTTATGCCGGAAGTATCCTCGGATTACCTAAGTCGAAGCTAACCCCCCACAGCTTCGCATGCTCGGCGATAATTTCCGCATATGCTATGCGAAGTGCCCCAGAGTGTATTTCCTCCAAAACATGATGTGGAGTTACATACATTACCCCCCCCTCATGAGGAGCAACTGAAACGGTGTATTTCCCGTAAGAAATCACGAGATATGCCTTAGCCTCCTTTGAACCTGTGTGATGTATGATGTGACAATTCTCCTTCAGGTTTGCCACAAGCCCTGCAAAGCTCGTATTAGTTCGAAGTCCAGTCGGCATCACAGCCTCCATTTAGCCAGAACAGATGGTGAATAACTGCCATAATTATACACTATTTTTATCATATTGTCAATTTCATTGAATTATGGTATAATATCAGAAGGTTGGTTATTGAGATAGCTACTCTCTAAATCAATAGATTAAGGGAGAGGAAAGTCCGGACACTCCTTCGCCAAGGCTTCGGAGCGCAAGCACCCGCCGAGGTGAAAAAATGTAGCGGCTAACAGCCGTCGTTCGTAAGAATAGAGGTGCGAGCAGTGACGCTTTAATTTGAAAAAATTAAAGAGACCCAATCCTAAGCTTGTTGGTCTAATTCCGCCATAAGGACAAAAAAACGGAAGTGAAACGGCTAAATCCTTACAGAGTGCAAGACCGCACCATGTGTAAATATTTTACATTTTGGGGAGTCGCCAGAGCTAAGGAGTAATCTTTAGCCCAGATAAATCGCTATCATATAAGCTTTATCGTTTATATAACAGAATCCGGCTTACGCGTAACCAACCTACAAGCCATAGCTTTATGCAATGGCTTGTCACAAAATCGCCCTAACGGGCGATTTTGATTTTCTTACTATTTATGCTAATTTAGGAATAGTTAGTTTTGAAAGTGAGCCGAGAAATGACAAAAGTAAAAAATTGTGTATCACGCGAAGCCGACCGCGGTCTTATCTTATACAAAATTCGCCAATTGCCAGATGAATTATTGGTTGAGGAACTAGTAAAATCTGCAAAGGAAAGTGCACTCGCAAAATCATCGAGAAATTTCTCTCACACTAAATTGAAATTTTGCAAAGAACAACTTTTTAATAGACTAAAAACAAGGTAGCTACTTACCTTAAACTGCCACATATTTGGCAGTTTTATTTTTGTAATTTAAATATTCTACACGACAACCTTATTGTGCAGAAGGTCTATTATATGATAATGTTTTATTTAGTTTTTTAAGAGCCGAGATAAAAATGGAAGATAGTGAGTTTGTTTTAAGTCAGCTTGTTGGATATGAAACTAGAATCAAAATGTTTAATGATAATGAGCTTATAGTTGAATTAGTACAAGTTTCAAAAAAAGCCGGCGCATCTTCCGTCTCTGATATTGCAAATCATAAAATAACAATCTGCTCTAGTGAAATATTAAACCGAATAAATGGAATTGATATGAGGCCGAGATAAATGAGACTTAGACGACGAATTAGAGTCTTTAATCGACGAGGATTCGAAAAAAGAAACTCGATAATTTTTGTTCCAAATATTGGAGAAGATGTGCCTGTGATCATATCTAAGCCACACAAAAAACGTAGAAAAATTTCCAAGTTGGCAATAAGATTTGCTGGCTGGAAGCGCGTTCTTCTGAATGGATTTCCCCGCCCCTAAGGCGGTTTTTTATTTTAGCTAACAAACCATAAAATTCTTTGTTTAATATAGAGCTCTGCGGTTACAAAGATAACTAAAACGATCCTCCCTGTCCCAAGAGTAATGGGTGGAAGCGAGCTCCACTTTTATAGAGCGATGAAATGCGAAAGTCAGCATGCAAAATGCATGAGGGATAACATTTTAAAATTAGTTATTGTCTAGAGCAATATTCACTTGTTCATCTGCTTCTTTGTTTTTTTCCCGTGGGATATGCTGAAATGACACATCATCAAAATCCAATCTAAGATTCCAAATATCCATAAATAAATCACGAAGTTTTGGTTCTTCAATTTTATATATTCCGGTCATTTGCCTTACAAGAAGTTCGCTATCACTCATTATTTGAATCTTAAGTTCTTTGCATTTTTCTTTTCCAAATAATTGTTTAATTTTTTTAAGCGCAAAAACTAATGCGGAATACTCTGCAACATTATTAGTATTAATACCAATATATTCTCCGTATTTTTTCTTTGCTCCATTAATCGCTATTACAACCCCAATAGCTGAATGACCTGGATTTCCTCTCGCTCCGCCATCAATAAAAACCACTATATCATTTGTGGTTTGAAATAAAGAATTTTTAACTGAGTTTATTTTTTTAGCCACGGTAATTTTGAATTTTTTGGTAATTTAAAAGCTGAGGCGCTTTTATGCCCTCCTCCTCCATATTTAGATGCAATTTTTGAAACATCCACGGTTCCGTTTGACCTGAGTGACACTTTAATAGAATTTTTTTTGTGATGCCAAATTATTGCAACAGGAACTTTTTGGTACATAATTGTAGCGAGTTGGTCAATAAAAACCGGTGAATTAACTACCAAGGCCTTTTTGCCGTGAATTTTAACTTCTTCTTTGTTATTTAAAATATTATAAATTAATATTTTTTGATATTTAAGCAGTACTCTACCAAATGCAAAATATTTTTTTCTAAAATTAGCACTTTCGAACTTCTTAACTAAATCGTCAATTGTTTGAATTTCCTTTTCTGGTAATTGTCTCGCTGCAACAAATTCTTTTGCATGAGGCATTTTCAATTTCCACAAATCAGCATCCTCAATATATCTTAGATATATTGGCGTTTTTTTATTTCCGTGAAAATATTTCCATGCGAGTGTTGCGCCTGAATGCTTTAGTGCATAGAGGGGTTTATAAGTGATGGCTATGGCGGATTTATTTGAAATGTGGTGATCTATTGCCGTAAGTCGTTTATTCGATTTTATAATTTTTCTTGCAATGTCTTTAGGAAAAGCAAAATCAACTGTATAAATCTCTTTGTCGATTAAGCCCTTTGGTGGCTCTACCTGATTCCCTATTGGAATGTAACTTGCATTTTCACCAAAATATTTCCAAGTAGCCCAAGCAGCAGCAATGCCGTCTGAACAATCAGCATGGTATAAGATAACTATATTTTTCATCCCGTATGAATTAGATCATCAAGGATGATCGTAATTAATTTATAAATATTGTAAGTCGACATTTCTTCATTATTATTTTCTTTGTTTGTTAAACAAATTTATCAGTTATTTCGTACGGGTTTACTTTAGCGCTTCAATACCTGGAAGTTTTTTACCAGCTAAAAAATCTAACATTGCACCACCACCAGTTGAAACAAAACTTATTTTATCATAAAAACCCTTCTCTTTTAATATCATTACAGTCTCACCACCTCCAACAACGCTAAATGCGTTTTTGTTCATAGCAATAGCTTTCATTATGCCAATTGTACCAGCCCTAAATGCTTCTCGTTCTATTAATCCTAGCGGACCATTCCAAACAATTGTTTTTGCCTCTTTAATTTTTTTTGCAAAAAGTGAGGTACTTTTAGGTCCAATGTCTAGTATTTTTGAGCCTTGCTTTCTAAAATCTGTTGGTAAAATTATTGCTTTGTCATTGCTTAAATTTTTAATCATTTTATTTACATCTGGTTCAAAAAGCGAAGTGCCAATATCCGTTCCTTTTAAATAAAGTAATGTATTTGCAAGTGCTCCGCCAATCAAAAAATATTTAGCTTTTTTTCTAAAATATTTAATAACAGCTAATTTATCGGCACTTTTCGCACCGCCAAAAATCATGATTAGTGGACTTTTTGGTTTTGTCATCACTCTTGATAAGTTTTTAATTTCTTTTTCTAACCCAAGCCCTGCATAAGATGGAAGAAATTTTGTGATTCCAACAACAGAAGCCTCTGCTCTATGGCTTACTGCAAATGCTTCGTTAACAAAATAATCTCCAAGTGACGCTAAGTTTTTAGCAAAAGAATCATCGTTACCTTTTTCCATAGAGACAAAACGAAGATTTTCGAGGACGAAAATAGATTTTGGAATTGAATCTGCAATCTTATGTCTTATCTCATCAAAATTAAAATTATCAATAAAGTTTACATTTTTATTTAGTAACTGTGAGAGTTTTTGAGCGTCATTACGCAAGGTATATTGTTTCTGAAACCCTAGTGGCCTGCCCTTGTGGCTAAGTATCACTAAAGCCTTTGAATGCTTTAAAAGTAGTTCTAGTGTTGGTATTGAGGCTCGCAGTCTCCAATCATCTTCAGTATTAAAATCAAGTCGCACAATTGCGACACAAGTTAATTTATTCGAATTTGTTTTACTTAAGTACTTAATCATTGATTTAATTAAACTATTTTCTAGTTTTTGAAATAATCCTTTCAATCATCATACCAATTAAAAATCCAAGAATACAGGACGGTATAATAAAAATTAGCACAGATAAAATTAAGGAGGGTAAATATGAAGATAAATTTGTATACGCCAAATAAAGCTGTTGAGGGGAATTTAAAATAAGTGACTTACTTAACATCAAACAGAAACCAACCAATAACCCGCCGAGAGCTCCTTTCCAGGAAAGTGACAGAGCATAATATTTTTTTTCAATATCAAAATAGACAAAAATCACAAAAATAGGTACAACGATAATTAAAAATACTAGTAGATCCATAATTTTAGCAAAAAAAAATTTACTAAGTTTTAACCAACTATTGAATTATACCACTACATAGCAAAATTATCTAAACCGCAGCTAAAGAGATGATGTAAATTCTTTCAAATTTTCCCCTACAAGAATTGCATTGGCACTTTTTTCTATATCATTTTTTATTTTAATAAAACTTGCCTGACAGAGCCAACCATCAAAAATTTTACGCGCCTCTGCGAATGTTTCAAACTTTGGATTACCAGTTTCTAAATTTCTTGCATTCCAAACAACTTTATAATTTTTTGGAATTGCTCTGAGCTCTTCTAAAGAGACTGGCTCAATTAGAAGGAACTCTGGGGATATATCTTTTGGTATTCTGCCAACAACTAAAACAAAGTTTGCCCCACAAGAAAGCGCCCTATTTATTTCTTCGTCGGTTTTATGAATCCCCTTTGCTAAAATTGGTTTGCTTGTTAGTTTTCTTGCTTCTTGAAGCAACTCAAACGATCCTCCCCACCTTTTGTCTGTATGGATTGAAATCACATCCCCATAAGTATTTGCTAAATCAAATAGCTCCTCAAAAAAATTTGAGGAGCTATACCCAAAGGGAGATTTTGTTTTTACTTCTGCAATAAATATTTTGTCATCTATCACAAATTTTTTTTCGTTTATTTATCGGGAGGCACAACAGGAGGTGTGCTTGGTGGTGCAGCTGGTGATACTGGTGCAATTGGACCACGAAGTCGCTCGTAAACTCTTGCTTCTACTTCTGCTCTTGGGCGACCATATTTTAGCGCATTTATTTCTTTTAATTTAGCGCCATATTCAAGATTATTAATATACATAAGTGGCACTTTTATATTAAATGGTCTCGAAGTTTCCCCATTAATAAGCAATCTCACATAAGCATTAAGGTTGTCTATATTAATCAAATCATTTTGGTTAAATACAGGCTCAAATTGCTTAACTAAAGTTTCTGCATCTTGTATTCCGACTCTTAAGGCAATAACTGAACCCACATTACCAAATACTGCATTTCTAATTTTATCTGTAAGTTGCGCGATAAATTGATGAGCAATAATTAAATTCAACCTATATTTTCTAGCTTCTGATAAAATAGTTGAAATTGAATCTGTTGTAAAATTTTGAAACTCGTCGATATATAAATAAAAATCTTTACGCGCATTTTGATCTACGATATCAGCTCTTCCAAATGCTGCGAGCTGTAATTTGCCAACAATTATCATACCCAAAAGTGATGCGTTTAATTCCCCAATTTTTCCTTTTGATAAATTGACAAGCAATATTTTTCCCTCGTCCATAACTTGTCTAAAATTAAATGCGGATTTAGGTTGCGCAATAATTGGCCTAACATAATCATTTGCAATAAAGCTATTAAACTTAGAAGTGAAATATGGCGCGGTATTTTCAAGTGAATACTCACCTTTAACTTTTGAAGCTTCTTTAACCCAAAAATCTTGCACTAGTGGATTTTTACATTTATTAACTAATTTGTTTCTAAACTCGTGGTCGGTAAATATTCTTGGCACATCTGCTAAAGTTCCACCTTCGTCTGGGTCGTCCATCAAAAGCATAAGGGCATTAGATGCATAGCGTAAAAACATTGGCCCACCAACTGTTTTCATGTCAAACAATCTATCAAAAATTAGCATCAGCTCGTCACTGATAAAAGATTTTTGCTCTGGCTTCGTTATGTCATATTCAAGCATATTGAGCCCCAATGGCCTCGATAAGTCTCCTGGGTCAAATATTATTAAATCATCAACTCGTTCTTTTGGAATTGCCTGAATTAAAATTTCAATCAAATCTCCATTTGGATCAATTACACATACGCCCTTTCCATCTCGAATATCATTTACTGCCATATTGTAAATTAAAGTGGATTTACCTGTTCCAGTTTGACCAACAACATAAACATGACGACGTCTGTCTGCTTCGGAAATATAAACTGGTTTTTTCTCTCCCCTATAAGATGTTTCTCCAATAAACACACCAGATTCTGGCAAATTTGAAGGAGGGTTTGCCTCCTTTGATTTAAGCCACTTAATGCGTGGAATGTTTGTTGAAGTAGTTGGCAAATGAAAAAAACTTGCAAGTTCTTCACTATTTACTATTAGCATCTGACTTTCATCAAACTCTCTAAAAACAAACTGATAATTAAATTTATCTAAATTTCTTGGTCTTACAACTTTAAAATTATTTCTAAATGGCGCACTAAATTGTGAAAATCCCGTAACAATTCCGTTTACTATTGCTTCCGCATGCATTTGTGTTGGTCCCGAACCCACAATACGAGCGTTTACGCCAAAAAGTGGTTTACCTGCCTTCATATCTAAAGCTTTCACCGCTTGTTCGTCCACAATTTTCATTTTTGGAATATCTTTATCTTTATTAGTAGTAGAAAGAGTTTTCGCAATATTTGAAAGCGAAGGCATTGCATTTAAAACTTCTTTCAAAGACTCTCCTTCTTTTAATCTTTTAATTCGGCTTCCAATTGCAACTCTAGCGCTTTTTGGTGCAGGTGTTACTAAAATTTGAATAGCTGCTCCTTCTCCTATTTCATCAAGCTTTGAAAGGCCGCCTACTATTTGTGAAAATGTGTCGGACTCTAATTCTTGATATGTACGAATTGGCAGTGCATAGGAATCTTTTTGGGTAACATAAGCAGAAGAACTTATTCCGCTTGGATTAAATATATTATAATCTTCTGCTGGTTTTATCTGTCCGCCCGGCCAAATGCTTTGAATTTGTTTTACGATTGTTTGCGCATAGTCTTTGTGCACTCCAATATAAAAGTTTATATCTTCTCCTATATGGCTCACTGACGCCTCAAGCGCAAAGGGTGCTTCAAGAGATGAAAGGGCAGAAAATAATTGCTCTGACATATTAATCTCTTCTTTAAGATTTTTTGGTTCCCCTTCTTTTTTTGTTGACTGCGGAAGTTCGACAGAAAATAATTCTAATTCTAACGATTTAAAAAGCCTTTTTGAATTTGATTTTTTATAAACAAAATAACCTCCGTAACCAAGGAGTGTTGAGATTATAATAAAGAGAATTATGTAAAGAATTGACATTAGAAAATTATTTTGTTAATTCGTTGAAAAGATCGTGATCAGTATCCAAGTTTAAAATTCCTAAACCAGCGTAATATTCGGCCATTTCTAAAGCAGCTTGCTTAGCAGAAGTCTTATAGAGATAGCTACGCCCAGCAATAAAATCATCAACTTTTTCTTTGGCTTTTTTTCGTAAAAAATTTTTAACTTCTACATTTTCATTTAAATTCCATCCAAGCTCTGGGTCACATAAGGCTAATAAACTGCTAAATGCCTCGTCTGAACTTAATTTTAAATCCCTAAGTTCCCTTGTTATCAACTCAACATATTCAGCTATCATGCTTGGAAAATCATTGGGTAATTCCTCTTTGTCTTTTTCTAACAAAAGAGCCGCATTAAATCTTTTTTTAATTACCTCCTCAACTCCAGATCTTATTTTTTCATCATGAGATTCTTCTTGTTTTTTTATAAGTGTTTCCATATCTGCAAGTTGTAATTTGATTTTCAGGCTAAAGTTTATTCCTGTCTTCGAGCTGCGGCATTACTTTATCCGTTAACGCATCGTGAAGGTCGTCTAATATGCGAGTTCGTCTTTTTCTAGCTTCCGCAATAGCAATTTCTATTCCAGCTGTTAGCGCTAAATGAATTAACTCTTCTACTTCGTCTTTATCTTCGTCTGAATCATTTTGCATATACGCAGGCAATAAATTATTCTCATTGTGGTCAGTAACAGGACTAGCAGAAGAAGCAACATTTTGTGGGGTTATTTGAGGATAGGCTTGTTTTATTGATTCCTTAATTACAGCTCGGTCATCAACACCTTCAAATTCTGGTGTATTTTTAATACGCTCAACTTCTTTTTGAATGCGCTCTATATCATTCTGTGGAAAACTTTCTTGTGGCGTAAATTTATCTTCCATAATAGTGATATAATTATACCATAAAAATTTGTGGATACTTAAGTTAATATCTTGAAACTTGAGTCTGGCGTTTGCTGTATAAAATTTTAATACTAATTAAATTATGACACCTCGTTATATCTTTATTATAGGCGGAGTAATGTCTGGAGTTGGAAAAGGAATCGCTACTGCCTCCATTGCTCGAATTCTAGAAGATAGAGGTTTTTCTGTAACTGCTTGCAAAATCGACCCATACATAAATGTAGATGCTGGAACAATGAACCCCACCGAACACGGTGAGGTTTTTGTTACTGAAGATGGAATGGAAACTGATCAGGACATTGGTAATTATGAAAGGTTTTTGCATAAAAATATTTATAGAGACAACTACATGACAACCGGATTGGTCTATCAGACAGTAATTAATCGTGAACGAAATTTAGAATATAACGGCAAATGCGTAGAGGTTGTTCCACATATTCCAGAAGAAGTTATTAAAAGAATTGAGAAAGCTGGAAAAATTGCTAAGGCAGATTTTGTAATGATTGAAATTGGTGGAACAGTTGGCGAATATCAAAATATGCTTTTCTTAGAAGCTGGACGCATGATGAAACTTAAAAATCCAAATGATGTAATGTTTGTTCTTGTTAGTTATCTTCCCGTTCCGCAAAAAATTGGAGAAATGAAAACAAAACCAACGCAATATGCTGTTCGCGCACTTCAAAGCGCGGGTATTCAACCAGATATGATTCTTGCAAGGTCAATTGTGCCACTAGATAAACCTCGAAAAGAAAAAATATCTGTTTTTTGTAACATTGCTCCAGAATTTATAATTTCTGCACCAGACGTAAAAAGCATTTATGAAGTTCCGTTGAATTTTGAAAAAGATAATCTATCTTCACAAATTTTACAAAAATTTAATTTAAAACCAAAAAAGACTGGCAATTTAAAATGGAAAAATTTTTACGACAAAATTAAATCTGCAAAAAAACCTGTGAAAATTGCAATTACAGGTAAATATTTTTCTACTGGTTCATTTACTTTGTCTGATTCATATATTTCAGTAATTGAGGCAATCAGACATGCCTCTGCTCACATTGGAGTTAAACCTGAAATACATTGGCTGGACGCTGAAAGTTATGAAAAAGACCCAAAAAAACTGAAGGAGCTAAAAATCTATGATGGCATTATTGTTCCTGGAGGTTTTGGCTCTCGTGGCATCGAGGGAAAAATTAAAGTTATAAAATATGCTAGAGAAAATAAAATTCCATACCTAGGCTTGTGCTATGGGATGCAACTTGCAACCGTTGAATTTGCGAGAAATATTTGCGGGCTAAAAAATGCGAATACTACTGAAATTGATAAAGATACGAAACATCCAGTTATAGATGTTCTGCCAGAACAAGCCCAGAATGTTAAAACCAATAAAAATCTTGGAGGGTCAATGAGGCTTGGTAGCTATCCCTGCAAACTTACAAAGGGAACGATTGCGAAAGAATCATATGGCGATAATTTAATAACTGAAAGACATCGTCATCGCTATGAATTTAATAACGATTATTTTGATCAAATTACAAAGGCAGGCCTAATCGTATCTGGCATTAATCCTGAAAAAAATCTTGTGGAAATTATTGAGCTTCCAAAATCAATTCATCCTTTTTTTGTTGGAACACAATTTCATCCAGAGTTTAAATCGAGACCATTCGAACCCCATCCTTTGTTTGTGCAATTTATAAAGGCATCTTCAAAGAAATAATCATTTTAAGAATACAAGTGCTTGTTTTTTTTGGATATTGACATATTATTGCTTTAGGACTTTTTGAGATTCAAATCAAGGAAAAATAACAATGCCGTATGTACCAAGCATAAAGACTGATGGCAAATCGACCGATCGTGTAATTCTTGACCTAGCAGTTGAATCCGTTGCAGTTGAAGCAGCATCTCAAATCACCAGAAATCTTTCGCTTATCGTCATATATAAGAAAATTTTTTCTACAATTGGAACTAGACTTATTCAATTAGTTAGCCACAATGACACCAATCGTAAATTTGATGCTCCTACTTTTGAACTAGCAAGAATAATTTATGATGTATCAAGGCGATACAATTATGAAGGGGCGTATTTGGGAGAATTAAATTATGCCATCACAAGATTAATTCAACGCGTGCCACAAATTAAAGTTGCAAATGGCGACTGGGAAGAATCTGATGAATTACGATATTGGCTCTACGCTTGCACAGTAGAAGCGCTTACAAGCAAAGCCGTTGACTTTAAAGATTCTGGAATTGGAATTAGTGGAGTATTCGAAGATATTAAAGACGAATATAAGCGCAGAGTAAATACGGCCTATGAAGCTGCGCAAATTCTAAAAAGTGGTGATTGCTATGATGCGCCATATTACACTCGCCTTATAGCTGTAGAAGATAATACTGGTAAATCTATTGGCCATATAGAAGTAATGCTTAAACGAAGCAACGAAACGCTCGGAATAGATGTTTTAAACCATTCTTTGGTATTAAAAGAAAAAACACTCTAAAAAAATCCACATAATAATGTGGTTTTTTTATTTAAGAAAATTGAATTTATCCCTCGTGCATTCAGCCTGCTGGCTTCAGCATTTCCTCACTCCCGCTCGGTCATCGCTTTATAAAAATAGAAATTGTTCGGGATTGTTTTAGCTCTCGTTATATCAACTAAAAAAATTAATCCGAATAATTTATAAGTTATCGAAAGCTAAAACAAAAACGACCTCCTAAGTAGGGAGGATCGTTATTATAAACTGGAATTTCTTTTTTCAGTCAGTGCCTTAGCAATTGCCGCCGCTCTTTCCTGCATACTAGCTTTTCTCTGCGTTTCTAAAAGCACATCAAAGATAGTTCTTTCTAAATCAATCATATCAATTTTATCCAAAAATTCACCGTCGTGCAACAAAGTATCTGCGATAAATTTAATAAAGGGACCTCTGTTTGTATTTGAAATAAATATTCCTTTGTTATTAAAAGTTTTTCTCGCCAATTTTCCGTCGTCTATAATTCTTGATAATGCATCGCTGATTTTTCTACAAACATACTCCTTAAATTCGGTCAATTTTCCTCCTTTGGATATCGAAATTTTCTACCTTCAAGGTATCACAACTAAATAAAAGTTCAAAGTGTTAAAAACTAAGATATTTTTCCCATCTCTTATATAGCTCTGCCGTAGCCTTAATATCACGAACATTATACTTAACGATATCTAAAATTTTTCCATTCTTATATAAATTTTTTACATCATCACCAGAAACACCAGCTTCCTTTGGACTAGTTATACCGAAAGCCCTAGTCCAAAAATGCAACGAGAAAGTCTTTCGCATTGCACCATAAAATGTTAATTGGTCTACTAAATCTAAATGAACCGCATCAAAATCCTGATACGACGAATATCTATTTTTTAAAAGATTTTTACTTGGTCTTATTCCGTGGATTGCAGAGCGAATCATTAAAAATGGAGCGTCCATTCCCCTGCCATTAAATGTTATGAATGTATTATATTTTTTTGCTGTTTCCCAAAACTTTTCCAATATTTCTCGTTCAGTTCCAGTTTCAACTTGAATTCCATCTTCAATTTCACGAGGCAATTTAATTTTTCCAGAATTAGCAAAAACAATTCCGTTTCCAGTATCAGGATTTAGGCACCCAATAACAATCACTTCGCCCGTAAGTGGCCAAAAACCAAGTTTATCTTTTTGCTCTTCGGCTTCTTCCTCATCTTTGCTATTACGAGCAAAATAATTCTCAAGTTGTTTTTGAGATGTTTCATCAAGTGAATCAAAATCTACTCCTACAGTTTCTATATCAATAACTAATTTATTTGGCATATTTGTTGTAGATAAATTTAAAAAAATAAAACCATAATATTGTGTCTAATACGATTATAACAAAGGAACGAATCTTAGTTGAGGCGGTATTGTCATAAAAAGATCGTGTTTGTAAATATAAAACTGGTTCATTGCTCATAGAAGAACATGCTACTGGCGTGCCATTACTAGAAAAAACCTGCACCTCGATAAATGAAATTGGTAAACCCCTAACACCACGATTGCAAGAATCATCGCCTAGAAGTGGAACAAATAACGACAAAAAAGTTATAAAAACCGAAAATAATATTAAAATTATTTTTTCCAATTTATTTGGCATGTTTAAAAAGTATACTCTAATTTAAAATATTTTGAAGTAATAAAAAATGCCCGAATGATGGGCAATTATACTATTTTGGAAAACTAAAATGATAGGAGCCTTGGCCACCAGCATGTGGATATATAACCGTTCCAGCATCATATCCCAAGCCAGATATTTTACCACTAATCAAATCACTTATAATTCGTCTACCTTCGTCGTCTCTTGCAACCAAATCAAGGCCAATTATTGAATCTTCACTAAGATGAAGAACAACATCCATAGTCTTACTTCGCTTTATTTTCCTTCTATCACTTTTGCTAATCGACAAAAGAAACTCCTTGATTGCATTATATTCTATATTTACTTATAAAGAATTAACTATGATTTGTCAATATAATTTTTATACCTATTTATTAGCGCATAGCCTTAAACTGAATGTAATTAACAGATATTGCATGTTTTAAAAATTTATACTATACTAGTATTTATAATATTTTACTAATTTATGGCACATACTAAAGCCGGCGGTTCTACTAGATGGGGCAGAGATTCCGCCGCAAAAAGACTTGGGATAAAAATTAATCATGGTGCACACGCTAACGCGGGTGAGATTATTGTTCGCCAAAGAGGTACTCATTATGAACCGGGGCTAAATGTAAAACGAGCTGGAGATGACACATTACTCGCACTAAAACACGGAAAAGTTCAATACTACGAAAAATCTAAGATTAGATTCGACGGTCATAAAATAAAGAAAACATTTGTAAAGGTAGTAGCAAAAGTTACAAAATAAAACTATAAAATAGCCCCATGAGGGCTTTTTTATTAAATACTACTTAGTCGAATTATATAATGCCTTAATCTCTGTATCAGTAAGGGCTCTGTTATAAATACGGACTTCATCAATTGAACCGTTTGTAAAAAAAGTTGGTGTTGTGCGACAATCATAACTTCCGATACACAGCACATCAGACGAAGGGATATCTCTAGTATCTGCTCCGCTTAATGCCATGGGCGCACCAGCAACACCATCTGTATAGGCCCTCAAGTTACTGCCATCATATGTTCCAACCTGAAAAGCCCATGTACCAACCGTTGCGTTAGTCGGACCCTGTACAGCGTTTTGAACTCCACCTATTATAGCTCTGTGATATGTTTTAAATGGTGAGAGATGATTTGAAATATAAGGCAACGAAGGCGAGCTAACTAGTATATTCGTACTTAAAGCTAAAATCGACGGCTTAAACCACAGGGCAATTGTGTGCCCATTTGCCATACTTGTACTTGCGGCGCCTGGAACACGCACATATTGCGAACTAGATGCACTAAGCAATATACAACCTCCTTGCTTACAGTTTGTTGATGAATGCGAATCGGCTATCGTTCCATTAAAAACTCCATTATGCCCTAAACCAGAACTATCAATTGCAGTTAACCCAGAACCTTCGTCAAATTTCCAATAACCAACAAGTCCAGATGCGGATGTCCAAAGCTCAATATCATTACCAACCTCAAGTCTTGTGTCATCGCCTCCCTGATCTGTTTTTGCGCCATTTAAAAGTTTTTGAGATTCAAGCGCAGCTGTAATTACCCAACTACCACCCGGAACATAAGCATAATATTGCTGTGCTGTGGCGCTATTTATTGGATCAATAGGCAAAATAGAAAATGATGAACCCTGAGGCATCGTTGTATAATTAATTGGCAACCAACCAGTTCCGTTTACTTTTCTAAAATTTGCAGTTGTCGCACAACTATAACTCCAACCGGGAGGCACTGTTGGAAGAGTGGATGAAACATTATTACAAGTGACACTCGAATCAGGAATAGAAATATAAATTGTATTTGAATTTCCAAAACTTGGAGAAGATACACTAGCTTGATATATAGCCAGTGATTTATGAATATTTTGAAGATCTGAAATTCTAGTTGAATCCCTCGCTTGTCTAAGTAATTCTATGGGATTTAGAACTAAAACTGCTGCGGTAGAAAGCACTGCTAATATTCCAATAACAATGAGCAGTTCGAGAAGTGTGAAACCAGAGTTTTTGATTTTCATATATACAATTATTATACAATATATGCTTTTAGCTAAGGGGTTCTAGCTTAACTTTAATCGTTGAGTTAATTCCAAAACCAAGCTCAATTTCAATATTATATTCACCAGTAGATTTTAATTTGTGATCTAAGTTTACCTTAGCAACTATTCCGTCTTTTTTTAATTCAGTTTCTATTTCTTTCTCGCCAATTGCGGCAAATAATTCACCCTTTTTTCCAGTTTTTACTTTTAGTATTATGAGTTTATTTTTGAGTTCTTTTGCTAGAATTGTAACTTGAGATTTTTTTTCTTGCTGTTTTGTCCTTTCTGCACTCGAAATTAACTCCTGTGTTTTTATTTTTTCAATTGTTGCAAACTCTACAAGTCCCCTTTTGATTAAGAAATTCTTTGCATAGCCATCAGAAACTTCTTTTACTTCATTTTTTTTTCCAAGTTTTGGAATGTCTCTTTTTAATATAACTTTAACCATTATTAAATTTTTTCAATAGTTAAATTTGGTTTTATTTTATTAACTTCTTCTATTGCGCGTTTCAGTTGCGGGTCTATTTCTTTTTTAATTTGTTCTTCGGTTATTTTAACTTCAATGTCGGGCTTTATGCCATTTCCTTCAATTGTTTCTCCTTTGGGTAAAAGCCAATTTGCAACAGTCACCTTTACATTTGAGCCATCCGTGAGTTGTTTTAATATTTGAACAGTCCCCTTGCCAAAAGTTTTTGTGCCAATTAATTTTATTCCAAGATTATCTCGAAGTGCCCCAGCCAAAATTTCTGATGCAGATGCGGAGCCACCGTTTATCAAAATAACAGTTGGAATATTTTTTAACGCACCATTTCCTGGCGATGTAAATTTCTCATTGCTACTTTCGTCTCTAAATTCCTCACTTACAACTACCATCCCCTCAGGCAACCAAAGCCCAGCAATACGAACTGATATTTCAAGAAAGCCTCCTGGATTATTTCTTAAATCTAAAATTATACGCTCTGCTCCATCTTTTTCTGCACTCCGAAGCGCATCCATTATTCCATCCGCAGCCTTCTCATTAAAATTATACAGCTTAATATGGGCAATATTATTGTCTAGCTTTACATATTCGATCGTTGGAACAACAATAGTATCTCTAATAATTGAAATTTGTTTCGGCTCTGTCCAGCCAGATCTTACATACTCAAGCTTTACAGGAGTGCCTTTTGGACCTCGAATTAAATCTACCGCTTGCTCAACATCTAATGCTTCAGTAAAAATATCACCAATCTTTATGATATAGTCATTGGCCATTAACCCTGCCTTTTCTGCTGGAGAATCTTTAAGTGGAGAAATAACGAGCAACCTGCCTTCACGCTTTCCAATTTCCATTCCCACGCCACCAAAACTACCTCTTATCTCATCTGAAAACTTTTTTGCATCAGATGGAGGCATAAATACCGTGTGTGGGTCTTTGAGCGATCCAACAACTCCTCTAATTGCACCGTATAATAAATCTTTATCAGTTAAATTTTTGCCGTGAAGTGCATCTTTTTTAACAATTTCCCATGCTTGCCAAAATGTATTGAAGTCCGGTGTGGTAGAAGTTCCAGTTACATTATTCATGGACAATGTAATGGTATGTGGCTGAACAGATGCAAAAAGTGTTCCAACATAAAAACCGCCGAAACCAACTCCGACTAATAAAATAATTTCAACTATAATTCCAATTACAACTTTCCATCGAACTCTAAGATTTGCAAACATATTTATTTTAATTTATTTCAATTATTATAACTCTAGAGCACCCTTGGTGTAAACATTTGATGGGTTCCAAAGCATCCACCCATTATAAGCTGGTGTGTTTTTCAATATTTTATCAACTGCATTTATTTGAGCTCTTACCTTTTCAACTCCATATTGTGCGCCCAAATTAAAATCTTGTAACCACGGACGAAGTTTAGCTTCCATATACTTAACTTCTTTTTTGGTACATGCTTTTTTTGTTGTAGTAGCAATTGAATCTGTTGAAGTTGAAACTAGAACTTCATCATTACAAATCTCTTCAGTTATAAATTTTTTAAGAGCTTGTTGCATAGAATAAGTAATTACTTCGGCTGGGTGTTCGGCTGGGTTACTGTAACCAATAAATCCTTTGGCGTAATGTGATGGATAAACCATCGGCGAAATTGCATAAAAATATGGCGCAGCTGATTTTAAGTTTTGTCCTATTCCTAAGTCATCATTGTTAACTGTTACCAAACCAAAAAGATCTGCCGAGGTATTCATTCCATTTGTATTTTCTTTTAGGTATCTAAAAAAATTATTAATCTGCGTAACTTTCTGCATATTATTTGCATCGAAATGACTAAACTTCATTTCGTTGATTTTCCCGTCTGTTGGAAATCTAATATAATCAAAGTTTATTTCGTCAACACCCCGCGACACAGCTTCTTTTGCAATTGCAATATTATAATCCCAAGCATCTTTAGCTCCTGGGTCTATCCAAGCTAAACCTTTGCTGTCATACCAAGTCACTCTTTTAGTTACCGCCTGTTGAGCAGAAGTTGAAGTGCTGTTTTGAATTTCAACTGTTTTATCTAAAATATCTTTTTGAATTGCTAAATCTGGCCTAGCTTTTGCCAAAACTGGATCTTGAAAAATAGTCTGTCTACCTATCACATAAATTCCTTCGTCATGCAATTTTTTAATTAATGCATTAATTTTAGGAATTCGAACATCTTTAGCTTTATATTTTTTTACAAGTTCAAGCTGGCTATCATACAAAGTATGGCCAGAAAAATCTTTTAAATCTATTACTATGGCATTAAGTTCTGTTGTTTTTATTAAATCAATTAAATAATCCACCTTTCGCGCTGAACCAGCTGACCAACTCGTGGCATAAATTGCCTTAATTACTGATGGTGGATTTGGTAAGGGCTTTTGCGGTTCAATGTCGTTATAATCTGAGCCCGATGAAACAATAACATCGCTTGAAGTAGCTTCTGGGGCACCGGCTAAAATACTATCCGTAACTGAATCGACTGAATCAGTAAGTGAAGCGTTTGAATTTGCGACTGATTTTCCACTTAAATTTGTTTGAAGATCTATTTTTGAACCAGGAATAAAATAAATTATTGCTCCGAGAAATATGACAACCAAACCAATTATAGAGATTGTTCGTTTATCCATTAAAATATTATGTATTATTATGACGAAAAAAGAAAGGAATGTATCTTAAGTAAAATTGTAGTATTATACTTAGGTTATAAACTTGAGTTAAAAATATTAAATTAACAGTAAAAATGTCACTCGCGCTTTATCGAAAATATCGCCCAAAAATACTTTCTGATCTATTAGGTCAAGAAATTAATGTTCAAATTCTTCAAAATGCATCTCGTCAAAATAAATTTGCTCACGCTTATCTTTTTTTTGGTCCAAGAGGAACGGGCAAAACAACTGCCGCCCGTCTTGTGGCAAAGATTGTAAACTGCGAACTAAGGGCATCTGACAAAAAATTTCATAGTCAAGGTGAGCCATGCAATAAATGTCACGTTTGCAATGAAATAGACAGTGGAAGCGCACTGGACGTTATAGAAATAGATGCCGCTTCAAATCGTGGTATAGATGAAATGCGAAATTTAAAAGAAGCAACACAAACAGCTCCGGCGTCGTATGCTCGCAAAGTATTTATCATTGATGAAGTTCATATGTTAACTGGTCCAGCTTTTAATGCGCTACTTAAAACTCTTGAGGAACCACCCGAGCATGTGATGTTTATTCTTGCAACAACTGAATTCGACAAATTGCCAGCCACAATAACATCACGAACTCAAAGATTTATATTTAAAAAATTAAATAGACAAACAATAGTCCAAAAGCTTAAATCAATTTGTAAAACTGAAAAAATCGAATTCGATGAAGATGCGCTTGAACTTATTGCGGTTGCATCGGATGGTGGACTTCGTGATGCAGAATCATTGCTCGAGCAGGTCCATTCGCATTCTCCAAAACTTACTTCCGAAACGGTAGAGCGAGCAATTGGAAGGGTTGGTTTTAAAAGACTAAAAGATTTTTCTGAACTCTTAGCTTTAAAAGATTTAAGCAAAGCATTAGTTTTCCTAAATGAATTAAATGATTCCGGAACAAATATGGTGCAATTTACAAAAGATTTAATTCATTATCTTAGGCGTGTTTTATCACTTAAAATGAATCCTGATTTAGAGGAATTATTCCGTTCAGATTTAACAAATGATGATATTACAGCGCTCAAAAATATTGGAACAAAAAATACACCAGATTTTTTTATTAAACTCATCAAAACTCTAATTCGAGCATATACCGACATGCGGTATTCCCCCTTTGCTTTGGTTCCGTTAGAAGTTGCCATAATCGAATCTATAAAAACTAGTGCTTAAAAAAATATATGCAAGCAATTATTTTGGCTGGAGGGCGAGGAGAAAGAATGCAACCGCTTACACTTACTACTCCAAAACCATTAGTTAAATTAAATGGTAAAGCGTTGATTGAATATACATTTGAAGTTCTGCCAGAATCTGTTACCGAAGTTATAGTTATTGTCGGATATTTAGGAGAGCAAATTAAAAAATATCTAAGAAATACTTTTGCTGGTCGTAAAATAACCTACATCGAACAAACAGAACAGAAAGGAACTTTTAATGCCGTAAAACTTGCTGAGTCAATAATTCGCGATGAATTTCTAGTAATGTTTTCAGATGACATTTTTAAAAAAGAAGATATTAAAAAACTATTAAGCTACGAGCATGCGCTTTTAGTCAAACAAATCGAGAATCAACCTGGTAAATTTGGGCACTGTGAAGTAAATAACGGGCTTTTGGTTGGTATAGTTGAAAAACCAATGGACATTATAAATCCCCTAGCTGTTTGTGGGCCCTTTAAAACCAATAAAGAAATTTTTAACGAACCAACAGTTTATGGAAAAAATAACGAAGAAATTTTATCTCCTATGATAGGTAATATGGCAAAGCGAATTCCAATAAATATAGTTTATGCGAGTTTCTGGCACCCAATTGCAAGTCCGAATGATTTATTTATTCCAGAAGTTACAAACTGAATTACTCTGATTAATTTGAGTTTCCTAAAAAATATTTTCTTCCTTCAGCTAATGTTTGTGGATAGAGTTTTCCACGCCTAGACTCAAGCCCATCATCAAGACCATGATTTTCAAAGCTACTTACACTAGTCATTAATGTCATCCAAAGATTTTCCCCTTTCTTTCCCATAGATTCTAGAGTATCAAAAACTACTCTTCTATATTCATTTATATCTCTGTCTATTGATAAAAGAAACAATCTAAAAATAGGTGTTCTCTCGTCTACAAAACCCTTTCTGCAATCTTCTTCAATTTCTTTTTTATTTAGAGCATCAAATTTTATATTTTCAACTTGTGCTTTATTAAGTTTCAATTTTTCTCTTACTATATCCACAAATAATTCATACAACTCTTCTTTGGAATATTCGTGCTTTTCTATTTCTCCATTTATGTGCAAAAATGCATCAATATCAGAGTCTTCGGTTGCGTAACCCTTTGTAAGTGATCCATATAAACTTAGTGAAATAATTTCGGGATATTTTCCTTGAAGTTCCTTAAAAACCTCCCTTAATACACGGAGTCTTTCTTGGACTTCAGGGTTTCTTGAAAGTATAAATCTTTTTACTTCAAGAGATTCATCTTCTGAAGCAGTAATCCGGCGTTCATCTTTAGTTTTTCCCTCATATTCTTCAAATCTCATTTACTCTTAAAGTATACAAATTGAATTAGAAAAACACAAAAAATAAAACCGCATTATTTTTGCGGTTTGTCTTCTGTAAAAATATTTATAATTGTTCCCCAGACACGGTGAAAATAAAATTCCACTTTAGGATAAATTGTTTCACCAAAAACATTTCTAAATGGTATACCTTCGAGCTTTTCTTTTAACTTTCTTTTAGTTTCATCATTTAATTCCCGAATAGACCAAAATTCAAAATCATTAACTAAGCTTTTTCTAAAACTAGTTATATAACTTATTATCTCGTCTCTTTTTCTTTGAACAAATTCGTCTATGCTTTCCATTATTCTCACCTCAAATTGCTGAGAGGAATTGTATTATACTGGACTAAAATTATCAAAGTTATTGACAATCGAAATCATCAGCTTATTCTAACCCTAGCTATCACAAAAGGGATTCTATATGATTGTGTTTACAGAGATTTTCGGCTGGGTTGGTGCTGTTTTAATTCTTCTTGCCTACTATTTACTTACAACTGAGAAAATTAAAAGTAGTTCGTTCATATATCATTTTATGAATTTAGTTGGAGCAATTGGAATTGCATCAAATTCATTTGTTCAAAAAGCTTGGCCCTCGACATTTATAAATGTTATTTGGTTTGTCATTGCATTATCTGCAATCTTTAAAATGCACTATGGCGTAGGTAAAAGTAGAAATACCTAAACTTTAAATTGACATCGAACTAATTGTTAGTTAAATTTTCTTTAGCATATTCAAATCTAAGGAAAATAATGTTCGGAGAAACATTTTTTGGTAGTGTAAGTTTAAAGAGAGGTGGCGTCAGCAAAAAACTTTCCAATTCAACATTTCGATTATATATTGAAAGAGGAATTAATTGTAAAGAATTATTCCCGCCACCCCATAACGAACCATATGAATGTATAATCCCCGTGCCTATTGGTTGGCTACCTCCAGAATCCAATGATAATTTCGTAACATTAAATTTATCTGCAAATCCAATTCTAAACGAAATATATGAGCGCGAATTATATATATCTAAAGGCGAGTATCAATTGCTAACTTTTAATCCAACAATGGCTCTTAGAGAAAATTCTCGTTTCATTACCATAATGCGCGGAGAACAATTTTTAAGATATTTTGCGCTATTTATATCTAAAACAATTCCAGAACTAAAATTAATGGATCAGAAAAAGAACCCATTAAAATAAATGTGAGCCGGCAAAAGTAATGCCGGTTTTTATTTTAATTAACAAATTTTTTAAAATGATGAAGTGCGAAACCATTAAGATGAATGCACGAGCGATAAAAGTTTAAATTGTTGATCCATCCCCTAGCCCCATATCTTTTTTATATTTTTCGATTACTTCAGGATGCTTTCCATCTTTGCATTCTAGAACAAATGCATCTGCAGATTTCCCATCTTTAAATGTCATATAAGCAAGGGCTCCTTCACATATTGCGTTAATATTAAGTTTGCCTTGTACGGGTATCTGTCCATCAATAAATTTAGTAATTGTAAATATTCCTTTCATATTATATTTAGCCCACTGGTCTGTGCTTAGTGCTTCTTTTATTACCACAAATCCTTCTGCGCTAATGCGTGCGCCACTTTGAAATAATTCCATCGCGTTCGCTGATTCACCAAAATTAATCGCATAGTAGACACCATCATCAGTTTTTAATCCAAATGCACATTCTTTTGTTGTGTCTTCACTTGGATTTAAATGTGGCAAACAAGCATACTCCCCAGAAAGAGTTACATTTTTAGGAGTTGAATCCAAAACTACATCACCATTATTTTTTGTTGAAAAAATATAACATCCCCCTGCTACTATCAAAATTACTGCCAAACCTACTAACATAATTGTTTTTTGTTTCATATCTTTAACTTAAATGATTATTAATTTTAATACGACGAACTTTCATAATATATAATACGAGATTTGGAAGAAAATGTAACAATCTTATTATGCTGTCCTAAAAATTCCTCTTTTTTCGTGTATAATAAAGATTATGACTAAAAAAACTTTATATATTTCTCTTTTTACTCTTTTGGGAATCATTGTCAGCTTTCTAATTCATGCATTTTTAGAAATCTCAATACTCAATTTACTTATTAAAGATTTTAGAAAATACGGGCTTGGTCTTAGCTGGAGCAACTGGTACCTTATTCATCACATAGGATCATTAATACTTCTTATGGGAGGAATTGTTTTGGGCTATAAGCAAGGAAAATATTGGTGGAGAGTTATTTATGTAGAGCATAAATATAGATTCATAAAATAAAATGGGGAAATTTAAAAAATTTATTTTAATAATAATTTCACTAATTATTTTAGTAATAATTAGCGTTTTTTCTTTACGCGATCAAATTTTTAAATTTTTCTTTAGACCAACTGAAACAACCTTAGAGGAAGGTCTAAAGTTAAGCACAAGTAAAGCACCAATTCAAACCAGCACAACAACGACCAATACAAGCACAGTAAAAGACTGGGAAATAGTTGCAGAAAAACTTGAAATTCCTTGGGAGATAGCATTTCTTCCTAATGGTGATTTATTAGTAACCGAACGCCCAGGAACACTAAAAAGAATAGGCAAAGAAGGTCGCACCTATAAAATCGAAGGTGTTAATCATTCTGGCGAAGGTGGCCTTCTTGGGCTCACAATGCATCCACAATTTAAAGATAATAAATGGATTTATCTCTACCTTACAACCAAAAGCGATAACGGCTTAATAAATAGAGTTGAGCGATACACGCTTGGCGATGATCGCCTATCAGAAAGAAAAGTTATCTTAAATAATATTCCTGGTGCTTCAAACCACGACGGTGGAAGAATTGCATTTGGTCCATCAAGCGAAAATGGAAATTATCTTTATGTTACAGCAGGAGATGCAGGAAAAACTGAATTAGCACAAAATACAAAATCTTTAGATGGTAAAATTCTTAGAATAAAAGACGACGGCTCTATTCCAAAAGACAATCCATTCAAAAATGAAGTGTGGTCATATGGTCATCGTAATGTTCAAGGGATTACTTGGGACAACCTAGGTCGCATGTGGGCAACAGAGCATGGCCCCTCTGGAGCCGAGTCTGGACACGACGAATTAAATTTAATTGAATCTGGTAAAAATTATGGCTGGCCAACTATTCGAGGAGCAGAATCAAAAGAAGGAATGGTATCACCAATTGTGCAATCCGGAGCAAATGAAACTTGGGCACCAGCAGGAATTGCATATTATAATAATTCACTTTTCTTTGCTGGTCTTCGGGGTGAATCTATTTACGAAGCAAAACTTTTAGAGGGCAATAAAGTTTCCCTTAAATCACATTTAAGAAAAGAATTTGGTCGCATACGCGCAGTAGTCTTAGGTCCAGATAACTTACTTTACATAACAACTTCAAATACAGATGGTAGGGGCAGTTTCGATCCAAATGACGACAAAATAATTCGCATCAATCCAAAGTTATTTTAAAACCAGAAAAAACTATTTCACTTTATATTTTTTCAATAAAATCAGCAACGCTTGCATATGTTTTTACAGTTTTATTTTGTGATTTTGACATAATATTTAATTAATTCTAAATACCTATAAAACTACGGTGGAATTTTTATAAGAAGAGTCGAAGTAATTGAATAGGTGCGGTAAAGCTGCTGCAATTAAAATAAGTCCCATTCCAAGCACTACTTTTAGGGTAAGCGCTTCACCAAAAAGAAAGATGCCAAATGCCACACTAAAAACAATTTCCAATAACCCAAGAAGACCGCTGATGCTTGCCTCGACATATTTCATACCAGCTATCACTAACCAGAATCCAAAGATGCTTGCCACAGCATAACCTCCTAGATATAACCAAGGCAATGACAACTCAGGCAAAACTTGATGTTCTCCCATAAAAAGAGATACTGGTCCATTTGTAAGCGCAATGATAATCCAGCTTAACCAAACAATAAATAGTGGCGAATATACATTGGTCAATTTTTTAGAAAAAGCGAGCTCACCACCACTAGCTATTCCATTTAAAAGTGCCATAGATGCAGCCAGCAAGGAAAATTCTTTTATTGATACCGAGAATATAAAAAACAGTCCAACACAGGCAACAAGAAATGAAATACTCTTAACCGTATTAACTTTTTCTTCTAGAAATGCAAAACCAACTGCATACATTGTTAAAAGTGTGGAAACAAAATAAATCAATGACGCTGTTGCAATATCCATGTGATTATACGCATAGAAAATTGGTGCTTGTGTTAGCGAAGTAAATATAAGGAACACAAAAAGCCATCTCCAATATTTTATTTTAATAAAAACAAATTCTTTTTTATACAATAGCATTGGTAAAAGTATAAGAGCAATTAAAAGAGATCGCGCCCAGCTTTGGTAAAATATTCCAAGCGAATTCCCTATAAGTCGTGCCCAAACACCATAACTACCAAACGCCAATGTAGAAAGGACAATTAATAAAACGCCTTGTTTATTTGAGCGCGTATTTGAAATAGTCGAGTTCATCATTTAAATTGAGTCGTACTAACTAAGGAAATAATAAAGGATTTTTTTCTTTTATCAATATTTTCTTTATTTTCATTTGTTTTTACAGTTTTATTTTGTGATTTTGATATAAGATAATTATATCATTAAAAACTGGATTTTCCGTTTTTTTTGTTATAATATTATTATCATTGGGAGATCGTCTAATGGCAGGACTCCGCCCTTTGAAGGCGGCTATCTTGGTTCGAATCCAAGCCTCCCAGCAAATATCAAAAATAATATCTTTAGGTGTTTATTTTGGTATCTAATTGAGGAGCTGGATTTGAACTAAAAAGGTCCTGCCTGCGCAGGCAGGGTCGGGAAAAGATATATTTTCCCGTGGCGGAATTTTATGGATAGAAAAAACTTTGAACAAAAAAACTATGACTCGCTAGGAGATAATCCAGAATTACCTTTTTTAGGAAATTTAAAAGGCGCCGACTTTGCGCCAGAAAAAGGATTCAAAATTAAAACTTTAGAAAATAACCACGATATCGTTATAAGAGTATCCACATATATTGGTGAATCAGAAAAAGAAAAAAAGCATAGAATTGAACACTATAAAAAAGGAGAAAAGTATTTTGCGGAATTGCAAGAAAAATACAATATTCGTATTCCAAAAACACAATTTGTAATTGGAAAAGATGAACACGGTTATCCAGCCTTATACACTATTATTGAACGTGTTCACGGAAAAAATCTTGACGAAAGAACTTCGGGTGAAAATGATGATGTATATATCGAAGAGTTAGAAGAATTATACATAAATTTACTAAGATACTTTGAAGATAAACACTCCACAAATGAAGACATTTTAAATGACTTTGATAATGTCCAATTTGTTTACGGAAAAAGAAAAAATGAAACAGAAAACCATATTTACTTAGTGGATGTCGACCCAACATATGGTTCTCATAGTAGCGAATATGCTTATTTTCTTTTCCAAATGGCAAAAATGATAACTGAAGCTGAAAAATCACTAGGAGAAAAACTTTTAGACGCAAGAGCTAAATTTAAAGAAGTCTTTGAATTATTGTCAGCTGAAGAAAAAAAGAATATAAATAACGGAAGAATAAATGCTTTGCTGTCCGATTAGTTAAATAAACTTAAATAAATGTTTTCAATTTCAAATATGCGCATAGGCTGGTATCTTGCATGGCGACAACTACGACGCGCAAGTTTATGGACAACTGGTCTTATTGTTTTTGTAATGTTTCTTACATTTTTAAACCTTGTAATTGTAACGGGAGTTTTAGTAGGAATCGTGGAGGGCATTAATTCAATTTATCAATCTAAACAATTTGGGGATGTGGCAATATCAGCTGGAGAAAATAAAAATTATATTGAAAATAGCTCTCAACTTATTTCGATTATAGAAAACTCATCAGAAATTTTGTCATACTCTGCGAGATATGTTTCCGGCGGTAGCGTAGAAGCAAATTATAAAACCAGAACGGATTTAAATAAAAAAGCAAACACGGTCGGAGCCCAAGTAATAGGCATTGATCCAACCCTAGAAGATAAATTTTCAAAACTTTCCGAGCAAGTTATAGAGGGAAATTATTTAGACCCTGAAGATTTTGATAAAGTACTTATTGGATGGTATCTATTAACACAATATCAAGAGAAATCCCCTACCGGAGAAGATAATTTAAGAAATGTTGGTATTGGTTCGCGAATAAGACTTTCAATCAACGATGTGCGCCGTGAGGTTATTGTTAAGGGAATAATAAAAAGCAAAATTGAAATGGGTATGAGTGTTTTTATGACCGACAAACAACTTCGTGCGCTAGTAAATAGAGACGACAATAATGTTAGTCAAATAGTTATGAAATTAAAACCTGGTGTTAGTCCAGAAGAATTTCGTGATAATTTAAAGTTTTATGCAACTTCGGATACCAAAGTGCAAACATTTGCAGAAGGCATCCCAAGCAATGTGAAAGATATATCAACAACCTTTGCGCTTTTGGGCAATGGCCTAAGCTCAATTGGTTTGGTTGTGGCGGCAATTACTATTTTTATTGTAGTTTTTATAAATGCAATTACGCGACGAAAGTTTATTGGTATTTTGCGTGGAATAGGCATTAGTGGTGGAGCAATAGAAATCTCATACATGTTCCAATCATTATTTTATGCAATTGCTGGTTCTGGTATTGGCCTAGTGCTTATTTATGGTTTTCTTGTTCCTCACTTTCTTAAAAACCCAATAGATTTTCCATTTGGCGACGGAATACTCGCCGCACCAATCGGAGGTACAGCGATAAGAGTTTTGCTACTTATAGTTACAACTATTTTAGCGGGTTACTTGCCAGCAAGAATGATTGTAAAAAAGAATATCCTAGATTCTATTTTGGGCCGTAATTAAAGACCTTGCATGCAATACCTTTTCTACTACAATTTTAAAATTTGGACTTCGACTTTGTGAAAATTCTTCAGCGTATACTCTGTATATGCATCATAATTTTCACTTTGTCTCGCCTGAAATTTAAAGATCTCGTTATGAAAAATATTGCATAAAAGATCTTAGACTAAAAAAGCAAAAAACATGATAGAAACAAAAAATCTTAAAAAAGTATTCAAAAACGGAGATCATGAAACAGAAGTTTTGCGTGGAATTAATTTTAAAGTTCAAAATGGCGAATTTGTAACAATAATGGGTCGCTCTGGTGCGGGCAAAAGTACACTGCTTTATCAAATAAGCTTACTTGATGAACCAAGCTCGGGCGAAGTGTTTATAGACAATGAACCCGCAAGCAAAATGAATGCAAAAGAAAGAGCCTGGCTTAGGCTAGTAAAATTTGGTTATGTTTTTCAAGACTATGCACTTTTACCAGATCTAACTGCTCTAGAAAATGTTGCACTCCCCCTTCTTGCTCAGGGTTACAGCAAAAGCGAATCATATGACAAAGCACTTCACTCACTTTCACTTGTTGGTCTAAATCATAGGCCAAGTAATTTGCCATCAATGCTCTCTGGTGGTGAACAGCAAAGAGTTTCTATTGCAAGAGCCATAGCCCACGAGCCAAAAATACTTTTTGCAGATGAACCAACTGCAAACCTAGATAATGAATCTTCAAATGCAGTTATCGATATATTTAAAGAACTGCACAGCAAAGGCCAAACTATTATTATGGTTACCCACGAACCTGAATATGGCAAAATTGCACAAAGAACTATTAAGTTAGATGATGGGCAGATAATTTAAAAAATATTATATCAAAAAATTCCTAGCTTTGGTCTATACCTAATACTTTAGAAAACCAATCAATTGCCGCCTCTCCGTCTTTCCCAATTATTGAGTCAATGTTTTCATCTTTTCTTCCATGTTTAATACGTTTTCTAAATTCATTAAGATTTTTAAACCTTGTCTCAACTGAAGATTTAGATTTAAATAATTTTTCAAAAAATTTCCAATTTTGATTAGAAATAATAATTTTTGAATAGTCATTTATCTCACAGAATTGAATTCTTTTTTCTCCATTAAGATAGTCAGACTCAGATTTCATCGGAAATTTAAAAATTTCATCTTTTATTTTTTTATCTACAACTATGCGAATGTCTTCTGGGACTGCATATCCCCAGTAATTTATTCCACATCCTTCTAACAATATAGAATGTATCTTATTTCTAATTTCTTCCTCTACTTTATCTATCATTTGATTTGGATTTGTAATCAACCCACCATCTTGTTCGTTTTCATCTCCATTTAATATTTCTGGACTAAATTCAGGAATTTTGTCTTTGATCCAACTACAAATCTTCTTCGCGTTCTCAGAAAACCATCTCTCCGAGCTTCCTTTCTTAAAGTCTGAAATTTCATCTTCAGTTAAATTCTCTAAATTTGGCCTGATAGTATTTAACAACTTTTGAATTTGTTTTGTGTATTCAACATCTGAGTCGATTGGATTGTCATCATATTTTCTAAAATTCTTCAAAATTTCTTGAAAAACGAGAAAAAAAGAATGTACACCGATATTTGATCTTAAAAACCCATCATCGCCTTTCTCCCAATCTTTAGAGTTAAAGCTTTTGAGTATATTAAAATATTCGATTATTCTTTTTGTAGCAAAATCTATAGTATTCTCATTATTTTCTTTAAATAAATCTTTCTGCCCCTTTAAGAAACTGCCCTTTTGTAGCCGTACGCCAAAAGTTGTAAGTTTAATATTTACGCCCGGACCAGATTCATTCATGCTTGGAATATAAACGTAGTTAAAAAATGGAGAACTTTTATTAGAATTTAGTTTCTTACCTATCATGCTTATCACATAGAGCAGTCTTTCTTCAGGATCTCTGCTTTGATAGTATATATCACTATACAAATCCCATAATAAATTTTGATCAACACTTTTTTGATTGTAATTTATATCAATAAATAATTTGCCTTGTTTTTCCTCATTAAGACCCTGAAATGCAAGAACTGGAATAAGGTGGTCTTTAGCTTCGCCTGTATTTGAATAACCAAATAAGCGATGCTGTCCGTCTATAATCCATAATGACTGATAAAAAATTGGAAGTGTCAAAACACCGTATTCAATACCCTCTATAATATCAGTTTTATTAAATTTTGGTGATTGTTTGAAGTTTGCAATCACATTATTTGAAAAATAGCCCTTAGAAGCCACGAAGTTTCTAATGTCCTCAATTCTTCTTTTGTTTACCATTCTTTGATATGGATTTTCGTGCTGATCTCCAATTCTTAATTTCCTATGAAAAATATATGCTATTTTTAACAAGGATTCTGGTCGTGCGAGAAAATAATAAAATGGAACTCCGTTAAAATCACTCTTTATCGCAGGAACTCTGGGCGAATAAGAACCAATTTCCTCGTCTTCAAGTGATTCTGCAAAAACTTGATACTTTGCGGCGTCACCTAATCTATTTTCCAAATCTTCAAAATAAGAAATTATGCTTGAATCCCAAACCTTTATGCCGTAATTTGAAGCGTCTCTTTCATCAGATTCTGATAATTCTATTTTTTCAAGAGCATAAACAAAAATTACTCTTGCCTCTGGCCAATTATTTATAAAAAGTTCTGTTATTGGGCGTCTTAATTTAGATGTTTCAGCTAAATCTTTTCTTAGTGATCTAGATTTTTTTTCTGAATATTTACACTCAACAACAAAAATTAGATCATCAATTTTAGCAATAACATCAATTTGTTTTGTCTTTTTTATATCTAAGAATAATTTCGAATTTTCTTTGTTTAAAAATGATGCTCCAAGATTGGCGAACAAGAGCCAAACCCTGTCTTCAAAAGCTTTATCTGCGGTCTTTTTTTTGCTTTAGAGATTTTTGTCCAGATAATTTTTTGTCTTTCTTGGAATCTAAACTAAGAGAATCGAGGTCCTTAGCATAATCACTCTCTCGTTTTTTCATTTCTTTTTTGAATTCTTCTGAGTCGTCTCTGCGCACCAAACTTTTATTTAATTCGTCTTTTGGACTAATGGAACTTATCATTTTTTAATTATTTCACCTTTTAATACAACTTTCAATCACCAAGTTATTCTGTATAAAATGCAAGGAACATTTTCATATGGATAAATATAAGTATGTATTGCATATATTAGTTTTTATTCACGACAAAAATATTTTCTTATTATGAGGAAATAAGCTTTAAAATAAGGATAAATTTAGACTAGTTTAAAAATTACTAAAATAATAGACTAAATAATACTCCAAAAACTTCACTTTCTCTTGCATTTTAATTTGAATAGTTTATAATAGTAGTTATTATAAGTAATTTATAAACTACAATTATGAACAATCAAGATCCATTGGCAAGTTTACTAGTAAGCGAATCCCAAACAATAGACAAAGTTGGCTTGGCTGATCTTTTAAAACCTTACCTATTAATAAATAAAGAATCGAAGACTCTTGAGTTTTCAGGTGGCTTTTGGGAACTTCCCAACGCTGAAAGAATTCTTCTTGTCCTAGCTGGAATAAAAGCTAGAAGTCTAATACTCGGCACAGAAGACAGAATAACGCCTTCAGAAATAATAAAAATGGAAATTGCCCCTGAGGGAAGTGTAAAAATAACCCTAAAAAATCTTCTCGAGTCAAAAGATATAAAGTCAGAAAATAGTCGTTACTATCTACCAAACTATAAACTTTCACAAGTAATCGCTCGTTTTAAAAAATAATTATGAATGAACATATTGAAAAAAGAATCTCATCTTTGGAGGATAGAGTTAATAAATTAGAACAAATAAAATCACCTGGACCATTTGACAGCATTGTTTTAGATTCTAAAAAGAAAATGTCTATTAAAGAATTTTTGTTAGGTAAAAAAATTAATGATGACGTAAAGCGAACAGTAGCAATTGCTTACTTTTTAGAACATGTAGAAAAAACTGAATCTGTTAATGCAGATGATCTAAAGAAGGGTTTTATTGCAGCTAAATATCCCGCACCTGCCAACATAAACGATAAGGTTAATATGAATATAAAAAATGCGCATATGATGGAAACGGAAGAAAAGAAAAATGGAAAAAAGTCATGGGTTCTGACATCTACCGGAGAACAATATGTAGAAAACGAATTAAGTAAATAATGAAAAAATCTGTAGAAAATTCATCCGATGGTTTAAAGATTCTTTGGCAAGATGGCTTCTTTAGAAATTGGCGGACCTCATCTGCAATTTTGAAAAAACTGGAATCATGGGGTAACAATTTCAATTCAATGCAGATGGGTGTTGCATTGTTGCGTGCAAAAAAGTTTCTCACAAGGCGTAAGAAAGCAGGTTTATATGAATATATACAAAGAACCAATCACATAAAAAAAGATACAAAAACAATAGAAAAAGAATTTTCTCACATACACCCACTGATAAAGGAAAAGTGCACCTCCTTATATTTGTCGAAAGAATATGCCGAAGCCGTAGAAAAAAGTTTTAAAATCGTAAGAGATAAGTTGCGAGAATTAACTGGGTATGAAACAGGTTCAGAAGCTTTTGGAAAAGGAAAGTTACACATAAAAGGAGCTTCTGCTTCTAATGTTGATGGAGATTTTAATCAAGCAGTCAAATTCCTTACTATGGCTATTGACATGTTTAGAAATGAAAAAAGTCACACTTCCGACTCAAGAATTAATGATCCCATTAGAGCATATCAATATTTAGCGATGAGTAGCTTAGCGCTCTCCCTCTTAGAAAATTCTGAGATTAAAAATTGATTGGCCACAAATAATATTTTAACCTTAGTAAATGCAAAACTCTAGTCCAATTTCTTTGATAACCCTCAAAAAAGAAGTTGAATTAAATTTAATCAATTTAAAAAAAGTAACTAAAGATGACCAAAAGTTATTGGCTCTTTGGGCTGCAGATTGCGCAGAGCATGTTTTGCACTATTTTGAAAAAGAATTTCCCAAAGATAAACGCCCTCGTGAAGCAATCAAAGCATGTCGCAAATGGGCAAGAACTGGAATTTTTAAAATGGCAGTAATCCGCAAAGCCTCACTTGATGCTCATGCGGCGGCACGAAGTGCGAAAGAAGATAGCCCAGCACGATTTTCAGCACGCTCTGCAGGCCAAGCAGTTGCAGTAGCACATGTTGCAACTCATGCCCCTGGAGCTGCAATGTATGCCCTAAAAGCCGTAGGGATAGCCAAACACGACCGCGAACGCAAGTGGCAAAATAAACATCTCCCTAAACGCCTCAAAAAAACTAAATAAAAAAGTGTAGCCACGCTATTGCGGTGTTATTTATTTCAGATATGATTCTAGGAACTAAAATAAAATGGAAAACAACAAATATACAATAGCTGATTTCTTGAAAGTTAAGACATCTTTTGGCTCAAGGTTTAGCCCAGATGCATCTAAAATTGCATACTTATCTAATCTAACTGGTACAACTCAGATTTATTTAATGTCTATAGATGGCGGTGATGCAACTCAGCTTACAGATTTTCCTGATTTTATAGAGGGCATGATTTTTTCGCCTAGAGAAAACTTAATCGCGTTTTCGAAGTCAGAGGGCGGTAGTGAAAAAAATCAAATTTATTTAATTGATTCAAATACCAAAGAAATTACAGAACTGACTAATAAACCAGAAGTAAAATATCAGCTTGGTTCGTTTTCTTATGATGGTAAATTTATTTCCTATGCTTCTAATGAAAGAAACGGCAAAGACTTTGATGTTTACATAATGAATCTTAAAACCAAGGAAAAGCGGTGTGTTTTCGATTTAGGTGATTCTTGTAGCTCAGCTGGTTTTTCTCCAAGCGGTAAATATCTTGCAATAAGCAGATTTTATTCAAACGAAAATAATGACCTCTACTTATTTAATTTGGAGACCAACGAAACTGAACACATTACCCCTCACGATAACAATGTTTCTTATGGAGCTCCACGCTGGCTACCGGATGAATCTTCGTTTTATATCGCAACAAATTATGATTTGGAATTCGAAAGTCTTGCTAAATATTCATTGAATACTAAGAAATTTGAATATGTTATAAAACCAAACTGGGACATTATTGGATTAGCCATGCATCGCGGTGGGAAATATTTTGGTATAGCAATTAATGAAGATGGATATAACAAGCTAACAATTTATGAACCTTACACTTTAAAACCAATTCCATACAATCTGCCATCTGGCGAAATCGAAGGTTTAAGTTTCTCTGCGAATGGTAAATATATGACTTTTGGTTTGGGCGACTCTAAGAGAACAACAAATATCTTTATCGCCGATATGGAAACCGGGAAGACAGAGCAACTAACGGATACGCCCCAAGGAGTGCCACAAGATATTCTAGTAGAACCAGAGCTCTTTCACTTTAAATCTTTTGATGGTTTAGAAATCCCCGCCTTTATTTATAAACCTAAAAATATAGAAGCTCACAAAAAATTACCAACAATAATAAATATTCATGGAGGCCCAGAATCACAATATAAACCCAGCTTAGCTCTTCTTACACAATATTTTGTTTATGCTGGATATATTGTTGTAGCGCCTAATATTCGCGGAAGTTCAGGATATGGAAAAACATATATGGCACTAGACAATGTAGAAAAAAGAATGGATTCGGTTAAGGATATTGTTGCATTAAGTGAATATTTAAAAAATATTCCAGAAGTAGACGGAAATAAATTAGTTGCGATGGGTGGCAGTTATGGTGGCTTTATGGTTTTGGCATGTATGGCATTTTATCCCGATTTTTGGGCCGCTGGAGTAGATATAGTTGGAGTAGCCAACTTTATTACATTCCTAGAGAATACTGCCCCATATCGCAGAGCAAATAGAGAAGCTGAATATGGATCATTAGAAAAAAATAGAGAGTTTCTTAAATCAATCTCGCCAATTAATTCATTAGATAAAATTAAAGCTCCACTTTTAGTAATACATGGGGCAAATGATCCACGAGTTCCACTCTCGGAAGCCGAGCAAATTGAAACTAAACTTAAAGAACATGGTAAAGCTGTGGAGCTATTAATTTACCTAGATGAAGGCCATGGTCTTTCAAAATTAAAAAATAGATTAGATGCATATCCTAAAGTTGTTGAGTTTTTAGAAAAGGTATTAACTAAAAAATAACACCCTTGCGATGTTATTTTTTAGGGTATAATAATTAAAATTAATCTAAAATATGGATACACAAATTATTAAAAAAGAAATGGAAGCAGAAGGAACGCTTTCTGTTTATTTAAAAAAACCAGAAGGATTTATTTATAAAGCAGGTCAATCGATTGATCTTTTTCTTATTAACCCACCAGAGACAGATGCGGAAGGAAATAAAAGAGCTTATTCGCTTTCAAGCGCACCAGAAGAAGACTATCTCAAAATTACAACAAGACTAAGAGATACGGCTTTTAAGCGAGTGCTACAGAAATTACCAGATGGTAATCCCCTAACTTTGGAAGGTCCGTTTGGCGATTTTACACTTCAAAATAATACTTCACGACCCGCAGTATTTCTTATTGGTGGAGTTGGTGTTACACCAATTAGGTCAATGATAGTGGACGCAACAATTCGTAATTTACCACATAAACTTTTTCTTTTTTATTCAAATCGTCGCCCAGAAGATGCTGTATTTCTAACAGAATTAAAAGAACTTGAAGAAAAAAATAAAAACTTTAAATTGATTGCCACAATGACCAATATGGAAGATTCTAAAGAATCGTGGAGCGGTGAGACCGGATACATTAATAAAGAAATGCTTATGAAATATCTTCCAGATTTAAATTCTCCAATTTATTACATGTCTGGTCCAGCAGTTATGGTTTTTGCCATGAGAAAAGTTTTAAGTGATGCCGGCATAAACGATAACGATATAAGAAGCGAGGAATTTACAGGATATTAACTTAAGTAATAGCAGGACAAAAACTCTCATTAGGGCTTATGTCATATAATATGATTTGTTTCGTCATATATTATACATAATAAGATATGCTTATACGTTTTTTTGAAAAAAGACCTAAATTCATGGTCTATCAATTTTTAGCTATATTTCTAATATTGCTGGCTTTTTTTGGTTATATAAAAACCAATGCCCAATCAAACACCCCAACACCTGTTACTCCGCCAAATCCGGACGAAGAGAGAAATTCTTCTAGTTTCCAGATAAATAACGACTTAAGAAATAAAATGAATTCTCTTGGCAGTAGCCCAGCTTCAAACATTCGTATTCCAATATTACTAAATGTATCGTTAAGAGATATTTATGATACTTGGGGAGATGCGCGCGCAAACGGCAGAACTCACGAAGGAACAGACATCTTATCCCCACGCGGAGCATTTATAGTTTCTCCTGTAGACGCAGTTGTAGGTAGAACTGGATATGGAAGCAATGGTGGTAATTATGTATACACTTATACTGCGGGAGGAGAAAGATATTACTACGCTCATCTTGATGCCATTCCTAAAAACATACAATCCGGACAGATTCTAAAAACCGGCGATCTTATCGGTTATGTTGGCAACACCGGAAACGCAGCTGGTGGACCAACTCATTTGCACTTTGGCATTTATGCTAGAGGCACAGCCATAAACCCATTTCCGCGTCTTACTTTAGAATTCTCTCTTGCCGAAAAAATTGACTCTTTGAATAGAATTTTGAATGGCTCTGATGATGCGCATGCTTTAGCACAAAAATTAATTATTGAGGAAAAAAATCTTTTTCTTGAGGCACAAAAATCTAATATCGCCTTGCCGTCTATGATTTTAAAAGTTTTTGAAGAAGCTAAAGTGGTTGGGCAAATTGCACTTCTTAAAAAAGAAATGCCTTTTGGCTCTTCGGGAACAAACGTAAAATTATTGCAAGAATTTTTAATTAAAACTGCCGTTGGCCCTTACGGCAGATTATTAACTAGAACAGGAATAACCGGATATTTTGGGTCACTAACAAAATCAGCATTGGCTGAATATCAAACTGCGGTTGTTATTGTCCCTTCAAGTGGAAATTTTGGACCACTAACCAGAGAACATTTTATTTATCTCTTAACCAATGGGTCAATAAAATTGAATACAAGTATTCTGAATTCTACAGTAAGCAGTACAACTACTTCAACTTCATTAAATCGCGATCTTGAAATCGGAGCAGAAGGCAATGATGTTAAATTGCTTCAAGAATTACTCATAAAAGCAAATAGGGGTCCGGCCGCAATTCTACTTTCAAAGTCCGGTGCAACCGGGTATTTTGGCTCTTTAACAAAAACTGCTCTTATTGAATATCAAAAGGCTTATGGAATTCCAACAACAGGATATTTTGGTCCAATTACCAGAGCACGTTTACAATAAATTCAGAATCAGAAATAAAAGGTCGGAAAAATATAATTAATTACAAAAAAATATGAATAAAAATTTAATTTATAGTTCAGTCATAGTAGTTGCCATTCTGGCATTACTATTTGTTTACATGAATAATGGAATGATGCCCATTGATGAAACACTGCGGGTTTCTCCATTACCAGAAACGTCAACTTCACCAGAAACTACAATTCTTTCGCCGTCAACAAAAATACCGCCTCCACCACCAATAGCAGAAGCACCCAAAGTAGAAACCGATTCAAAAGCAACTCCATCAAACTCTACTGCGGTTGTGACCGGTCGTGTAACTCCAAGTGGAGCCTCGACAGAATACTGGTATGAATATGGAGAAAGCACGGCTCTTGGCACTCGCACCGCCACTCAGGTTTTAGGTTCCGGATTTATTTCAATTCCGGCACCAGGATACATTACCGGCCTTAAAGCAAATGTAACTTATTATTTTCGTTTAAGTGCAAAAAATCAGTACAGCACAGTAAACGGAGCAACCTATAGCTTTAAAACCAATAACAATCCCCCACCACAAGCAACAGTGCCAACAGCACGTACTAATGCCGCAACTGAAGTTGAACGCAACAGTGCAGATGTGAATGGCCAAGTAAATCCTCGCGGATCACTAACCACATATTGGTTTGAATATGACAAGACTGCAAATTTTGGAAACGTGACAGAGCTTAGATCAGTAGGTGATGGAAATACTGCAACTAATGTTTCGATACCACTAACTAATCTTAGACCCCTTACGAAATATTACTTCCGGCTTAATGCACAAAACCAATACGGTACAGTAGTAGGATCAGTTTTAAGCTTTACTACCAAAGGACCGCCGGCACCAGATCAACCAATAGTAAGCACCGATGCAGCTACAAACATTTCATCTACATCAACCAAGGTTAATGGCCGGGTTAATCCAAATGGTGCACCAACCACATATTGGTTTGAATACGGAACAGACGCACTTCTTACAATAATTATTGGTACCGAATCCCCTACCGACTCGCTTGATGCGAATGATGGAAATACAAAAGTATCACTAGAAATTACAGGCTTGAAAAAAGACACTAAATATTTCTATCGAGTTGCAGCACAAAATGAATATGGTGTTGTTCGTGGAAGTATTGTAACTTTCAAGACAAAGCCATAATAAAGTGTGTTAAATTCTAAATAGATTTTATTATTACAAAGGGTTTGCGAAAGCGAACTCTTTGTTTTTTATAAAGCTAGTGGGTTTTGTGTTATAATAAATAAATTATGAATAAAAAAACTTTAACTTTATATATTTTTGGTCATGCCTTTGCAAATCCATCTGGCGCAAACTATGCACCAAACGAAACAAAAGACGCCTGGGCGAAAACTTTAGAATTTCTTAAATCCAACTTAAAATAGTTTTTTAAAGCGCTCTAATAATGAAGGCCTTTCCCTAGACTTTAATTCTAATAGTTCTCTTTCGTGCGCTTCGTCTTCTCCTTTAAATAATTCTTGTGGGGAAATTCTTTCTTCTCTTTGCGCTACATTACTTGGTTCTCCTACAATTTCTTCTTTTAATTTTTCTATTCTGGTTTCCTCAAGTTTCTTTACAAAAAGTGTCCCCACCACTCCCCTTAAATCACCGAAGCGCGTAATAGAGCCAACATTAAGCTCGCCACTAAAAACTTTGTTAATTCTATCTTTTAACTGCTCCGCGGTATAATATCCGCTTTTTCCTTTTATTTCCCCAATTTTATTCAACAATTCAAACAAAGCATCGCGCCCCTCTTCAAAAGACTTGCCTTCTGTAGCCAATCTAAAATCATCTGTAACCAATTTTTCTTCTGGTGATTTTTCTTCGAGAGGAGTATCTGTAATATTTTCAGGGACCACAAGAGCCTCGTTTCTATTTTCTATTGGATTTGAATCGTCGCCTTCATTAGATTGTTTTATTTCAAAATTAGCCATTTATACTAATAATACCATTTTGTGTAGCCTTGGATAGCTTGTGGTATATATACTTATTTCTTGATAAACTAATTATTAAATTAATAAAATATATTAATATGCCCATTCAACAAATTCATGGTAACCCTTCAATATGATTCAGGGTAAACAAAAAATACTTACTCATTTTTGGTTTGATAAAGAAGCAAAGGAAGCTACGGCTTTTTATGTTTCGCTTTTTTCTGATTCAAAAATTATTAACACAAAAACAATCACAGGCACACCGTCCGGCGACTGCGACATTGTAACTTTTAAACTTGCTAGTCAAGATTTTATGGCTATTAGCGCAGGGCCATATTTTAAAATAAATCCTTCAATATCAATGTTTACGATTTTTGATAACGAGAAAGATATTGAAACCGTTTGGAATAAACTAATTGAGGGCGGTAAAGCCTTGATGCCATACGATACTTATCCATGGGCAAAAAAATACGGTTGGCTACAAGATAAATACGGCCTAACATGGCAACTTTCATGGAGCGATAATCATCAAATGACCCAGAAAATTACTCCCATGCTTATGTTTACAAAAGAACACGCAGGAAAAGCCAAAGAAGCAATGGATATGTATACGAGTATTTTTCCAGATTCAAAAATAGAAATGACTGTGCCCTATGCCGCTGGCGAAGGTGACAAAGAAGGATTTATTAAGCACTCACGCTTTACACTCGCTGGTCAAAACTTTATGGCAATGGATAGTTCTGGTCCGCATGAATTTGTTTTTAATGAAGCGATATCTTTTATCATTAACTGCGATACCCAAGAAGAAATTGATAACTATTGGGGCAAATTGTCAGCAATACCAGAAGCAGAACAGTGTGGCTGGTTGAAAGACAAGTTTGGCGTCTCTTGGCAAATTGTTCCAACTGCAATGAATGATATGATGGCGAACGGAAGCAAAGAACAAATTGAAAAAGTGACTCAAGCTTTTCTTAAAATGAAAAAGTTTGATATTAAAAAACTAGAAGAAGCGTACAATGGTTAAGAAACTATTATGAAAAAATATAAATTTTTAATTCCAATTATTACTCTATTTATTATGGGCTGGCTACTTAGACCTTTTTTTCATCCAATTGTAATGGTGTTAGTTTCTAGTCCACTTCGTTTTATTTTTATTTTAACACTTCTTTATAGTATTTGGCGTTTTTTTGTTAAAATTGGAATATTTTTCGAAAAAAATGGAGAAAATAATTATACGCTTAGAATTCCACCTCGAAATAATAATTCGGCTAAGTTGTATGTAATTGCACTACTAACCCTATCTATGCTTTTGAGCCTTGAAAGTGAAATTCTCTTTTCAATAACCGCAAACAATATCAAATATGAAAAGCGTGCCGATGTTCCTAAATTTGAACCACTACGGCTCACCCCAAAAGCAGTGGCAAAACGATATGCTGATGACACATTTCAGAATCCACAAGAATACCTAGGTGATTCACAAATTATTCTTGTAGATGGCAAACTTAAGCGCATATTCCCTAGACTTCCAGATGGTGGAATACTTTATTTTCTAAAAAAACTTAGTGGCTTTGTAACGGTTGATGTTGATACGCTAGAAAGAAAAGTAGACATTGAAAACGCAGAATTTAAATATGCTGACGGAATAGGAATTTTTGATAATATTTATTTTCAACTTCCACTTAAAAAATATTTTGTCAGTTACAGCAAAGAACCAATATTTATTAAAAATGATGAAAAGGAATGGGTAACTATTGTGCCCTACATTTCATATCGCGGAATTATTTTTCGAGTACCATATTGGGCTGGCGTGATGGTTGTTCACGGTGATGGTAAAATTGATGATTTGTCTCCAGAGGAAGCAAGCAACATTAGCTATTTGAAGGGTAACAGAATTCATCCGAAAGAAATTGTAGAATTCTATTCGCATTCATACGCGTATTTGGGTGGCCTTATAAATAAATGGTTTTTACATGAAAATCAAACAGAAATCGTAAGTCTCCCGGGAGATGAGAATATTTTTCATGTAGCAACAACTGAAGGATTTAAACAACTTGTAGTAGCAGAGCCTTATGGCCAATCATATGGCATTTACAAGATTTTTATTTTTGATGCCACAACTGGCAAGCGAGAAATAATTGAGTATGATGCAAAATCTCAGCTCACTGGACCAATTGCGGCAGCAGATTATATTAAAAAAGAATTTCCGACCTATGACTGGAATATATTTAATCTCTCAGAGCCAAGACCAATAAAAATTGGTGATGATTTATATTGGCTCCTTTCGATAATTCCACACGACGCCGCTGGCATTGCCTCAACCGTATTACTAAACACAAGAACAAATGTAGTAGTAGATATGAAAAACGAAAGTGAACTAAAATCATTTATTTCAAAAGGTTTAATCCCAACTATAAAAGAAGGAGATAGCAAAGCGCAAGTTAATCGAAAAATTGAAGAAATCGAACGCTTACTCCTAGAAGTCAAAAAATTAGTAAAATAAATATAACTTAATCAATAAATAACACGATTAGTATGGCCATAAATACAGCCTATTGGCAAGGAAAAGAACTAAAAATTTCAGTAGCATTAATGGAACAAAAAAAATAAACAAAAGACTGTACAAACAATAAAAAATAATACCCGTCGGGTATTATTTTTTTACGATTTAATTGCAATTCAGTTTTTAATTTGCTCCAGCAGCTTTTAGGTACGAATCAATAAATTTCTTACAATCAACATCATCTTGGGTAGTTGCTCCATGACCACAACCATCCTGCTCAGGATCCGGCCGTCCACAAAGCATTCCATGGCAATGATAGTACTCACATTTATCTGGCTTTGCGAGGTGCACATTGGTTGGGAAGCTTCTTGCTCTCGTCTCATTTTCTTTCCTTATTTGCAGAAGACGTGCCCTAATTTTAACCTCTAAATCACTCAATTCTTCTTGTAGCTTAGCTTTTTCTGCTTCTTTTCTTGTAAGTAGGTTCTTATAAAATTCAAGGGCCGATTCAATAGATACCTTGCGTTCTGCTCGAAGAGCGTTTAGCGCACCCTCAAACTGTGTCTTTGTACTCTCGGGTGGAATGTATGTATCAACTTCCCCCAAATCACGCTGTAATGGGCTCATTCGCTTTTTTATATTGTCTATGCTAGTTTGCACTGCCTGAATCTCACCAGGAATAGCTGCCGCCCTTTGGCGCAGTGCAAGCAATTCTGTATCCAAATTTTCATTAATGGGCCTGCAGTTTAAAATCTCTGTTGGAACGCTTGTTTGTGATGAATCACCATTACCAGATGTGTCGCCACCAATGGATTCCGTGAACTTTTCTTTTCCGGTTGGGGGGTTACATGCTTTCTCTCGTGCGTCTAATGCTGTAAGCGCCGCTTTTAGCGCTGTCTTCATTGCCTGCGTATTGGTCTCGAATGTATTCCTGATTGTTTCAACTCCAGCGTCGTAAGCGTCAAAACAAGCTTTAGCATCAGATTTTTCATATGGTACGTCGGGTTTTGGCGGATTTGCCGCACGGCACTCACTTAAAGCGTCTTTTGCTTTTTTATAGTTGTTATAGGCATCATCACGCTTCTTAAAATATGTTTGAAATTCCGAGTGCGGTGCATTGTCCGGCGGTGAAGGAATTCCGTTAAAAGCTTCTACGGCTGCATCTCGTGTTTTTTGCGCATCAGCACAAGGATCAATCGGCTTAGCGCTTAGACACTCACTTAGACGCTCATCTATCGCCGCTTTTTCGTCTGCATATACCTCTACACTCGCAGATACTCCTGTATCGTACGCTGACTGCAAACTGGCTCGGGCTTCTGCAATATCTTCGCACGCAACTTTTCCTGCATCAAAATTTTGCAAAAAAATAATTATTCCAGCAACAATTGCTACCGCTGCCACTCCTGCTATTTTTGTATTGTTATTCATATAAAAATATTATATCAGAACATATTACTTAGGCAAATATACCTAAATAATATATTCTTCATATTAACCCTTCTCAAGTTAAGTTATGTTTTTTTAGTTTTAAAAGATTCTTAAGAATCAATAAATAAAAAATACGAGGTAATTTTATAGACTTTAAAGCAATCTATTTCTATAGTAGACTATTTTTGCATGGTAAATTCTGTAACTACAAAGCGTAGCCCAATTGTTTTAATTCGAACACTAGTTGTAATCGAAGGAGTAGTTATTGCGCTTTATTTATTTGGAACCACATTAGATTCTTATAAATATCAGCTTTATGCGCAACTTCCCTTTTCTGAAAGTTTTACATATCAATCATTGAAATTATTACTCCTACCGCTCGCACAACTTTTTATTACTATTTATGCGTTTTTAAGTTGGTATCGGGAAACATATTCCATAGAACCAAGTGTTATAACTCATTCTTGGGGTGTTTTATATAAAAAAGAAAAAATAATTAATTTTAAAGAGGGTGCAATTATAACCGCCTCGATTAGTCCCCTTGGTAAACTATTACATTACGGTTCGCTGTACATTGAAAATAGCACGACCAAAAATGCATTAATCATAAATACTATTTCTAAACCTAAACTTTTTTTACAAACCATTCAACAAGCCATTGAAGGCAATTTAGCGCACTCTTTTGAGGCGCAAAATATAATAAAAAAATCATTTGACGAAAAACCAAGCATAATAAAACTTCTTTCTAATGATGAAAACGATGAGCTAGAATTTAAGTCTTCGCTTCGATTTGACCACAAAACTGGCAAAATAAATCGAGATCTTGAGAAAACAGCTATGAAAACTATTGCTGGTTTTTTAAATTCTAAAGGAGGCTATTTGGTTATCGGCATAAACAATGAAAAAAAACTAGTTGGACTTAACGCCGACTACCCACATCTCCAACATCCAAATGCTGATGGATTTGAAAACCATTTAACTCAAGTTTTTAATTCTATGATTGGGCCAGAGTTTCGACATTTAATTTCGGCATCATTCCATCAAATTGATGGTGTTGAGGTGTGCGTTGTCCAATCACTAGAGAGCAATCGACCAGTTTATCTTAAAATTGATGGGGATGAAAAATTTTATATACGAACCGGAAATACCACTACTCTTCTTAAACTTAGTGAAATTGAGGCCTATAATCAATCGCGTTTTCCAAGACATACAACTAATATTTAAAATATTACTAACGATGCAACGGCCAATAAAATTGATTTTGATTTTGTTCTTCGTTCCTTTTTATTTTGTATTTGGTCAAACGAGAGAAGCGCCTACTTCAAGCGACGCAACCCAGTCGACTCCTAGCATTACAGAACAAAAAGTAGACTCTGTACCTAATCCAAGCCCAAGTACAACAAGTACAGTTTCGGAGGTTAGAACAACAACAACCGTTCCTAGTATTACAAAACAAGCCATACCGAAAATAACTCCGCAGGATTCTCCATTGAATTTACTACCACTTGCCACGCCAGAAATAACAGCTATTTCTACTAAAAACAACTTTACTATAATTGCGATTATCTCAATTGCTACCTTAGCTCTTCTGGGAATGTTAGGCATAAAACTTACAAAAAAATTAAAAAATAATAACGATAAAGATCAGGATGGGTGTAATGATATTAAACAGCTACTTCAGCAAAAGAAAAAAGAACTTGAAGATATGATTCGTGATTGGCCCAAAGAAAAAGTGGAAGAAATGGCAAAAAATAAAGTTTTAAAGGAATTAAAAAAAGATGAAAATTTTAAAGAAGCTCTAGAAATAAAGGAAGGTGTAGAAGCGAAATATAATAAACTTAAGGACACCATTGAACTACTTCAAAAAAAGTATGACCTCTGCATACTAGAGCTACCTTTAAGAAAAAAAGATAAGGTAATTTTGGTTGATGCATTGCACACTTTTATAATAAAAAACGATGGGGTCTTTGGTGTAAACAAAGAAATGTTTAATCTTTTAGAGAATTATTCTAATAGAAAAATTATTCTTACAAACGCCAACGACGAAGAGATTACGAAATTTAATTTAGTTAATTTGCCATACGAGCTTTTTACTTTAAAACATAAACCTGATAAAACAAATCCAGAATACTACAAAAAAGTTTTTGACTATTTTAAACTAAACAAAAATAATGTGATTTACTTTGAGCACAGAACCGATGCAATAGAAAGCGCTAGGTCTTTGGGAATAGTTACATTTCATTATAATAATGATAAAAATGACTTAGATGGCTTAAAGCAATTTTTAGATAAGAATCTATCCTGATTTGAACCAAATAACTGTAGTAAGAAAATAAATTGGTCTGTAAATTATCGCAACTTGTTAGTATAAAATTCTATGAATTATGATGTTATTGTAATTGGTGGAGGTGCATCTGGCATGATGTCGGCAGGACGAGCCGGAGAGCTTGGTAAAAAAGTTTTATTACTTGAAAAAAACTCCGTTCTTGGAGCTAAACTTAAAATTACCGGAGGTGGCAGATGCAATATCACAAATGCTGAAAAAGATGAGCAAATATTTTTGTCAAATTATGGTAAAGAAAAATCGTTTTTACACTCCCCTTTTTCTCAATTTGGAATTCAAAATACTTTTTCTTTTTTTGAATCTCGCAAATTACCACTTGTAGTGCAAGCCCGCAAAAGAGTATTTCCTAAAACAGAAAAAGCAATTGATGTCTTTAGGGTGCTTCAAGAATACATTAGAAGGAATGGGGTTCAAATACACACCAAAGCAAATGTATCAAAAATAAATGGCCATAATTCTAATATTAGCGATATAATTTTAGACGGTAAAAAAATTACCGCCACTTCTTTTATTTTGGCGACAGGTGGTATGTCACACCCAGAAACTGGTTCTACAGGAGATGGTTTTGCATGGTTAAAAAGACTGGGTCATACAATTAAAAAACCAACTCCGACCATTGTACCACTAGCAGTCAAAGACGAGTGGGTAAAAAAACTTGCAGGAACCACACTTTCTAATGTGAGTATTAATTTTTTTCTAGATGGGAAAAAGAAGATTTCACTAAGTGGAAATATTTTATGCACACATTTTGGCATGTCTGGACCACTTATTTTAAATACGGCTGGAAAGATTGCCGATTTATTGCATGCTGGAATTGTTACAGCACAAATTGATACATATCCAAAAAACGATATTGGCTCTCTTACTAAAAAAATTACTTCAATTTTTGACTTAAATAAAAATAAAACTCTTAAAAATGTGTGGAACGAGATTGCTCCACTTGGAACTGGACACGCCTTATTGCCACTCTTAAATGAAATGGATTCAAACATTAAAATACACAGCATCACCAAAGACAAAAAGCGGGAAATTGTTAATATGCTAAAGGCGTTACCCATAACAATAACTGGTCTTATGGGTTATGACCGTGCAGTAGTTGCAGACGGTGGCGTCTCTCTTAAGGAAATAGATACTCGCACAATGCAATCTAAGCTATATAGCAATTTATTCATAACAGGAGATTTACTACACATTAGTCGACCCTCTGGTGGGTATTCACTTCAATTATGCTGGACAACCGGTTATATAGCAGGAAGCAATGCTTAGCTATTATTTAAAAATAGGTTTCTTCTAATATGATAAAACTAAATAATATTAAAATCTGGAAGCAATTTTTTTATTATACCTTCGTGTGCATTGGATTTGTTATTCTTATTATTTTTTTTATAAATGTGATAATTCATCTAACAACTAGGTCCTATATTTATAATAGTGCTTCGGAAGCGCCTAGTGCAGAGGTTGCCCTTATTCCAGGTGCTGCTATAAAAATCAATGGCTCTCTTTCCCCTGTTTTTGAAGATCGTGCGGACATGGCTATAAAGCTTTACAAAATAAATAAAGTAAAAAAGATTCTAGTTTCCGGTGACAATAGCACATTAAATTACAATGAGGTAAATCCTGTCCGCAAATATCTTATCCAAAATGGTGTTTTAGATGAAGATATTTTTCTTGATCATGCGGGATTTGATACCTACAGCACGGTCTACCGTGCACGTGATATTTTCCGCGTCACCTCAATACTTATTGTAACCCAATCATTTCATTTACCCCGCGCAATATTTATTGCTCACGCACTGGGTATTACATCATACGGAGTAAACGCTGATGTAGGTCACCTACTTACTCGTAATTATGTTCGTGAAATATTTGCAAATGAAAAAGCTGTATTGGATTTGATATTTAGAAGAAAACCAAAATATCTTGGAGATCAAATACCAGTAAGTGGCGATGGAAGAAATTATAGATAGACCCTTAAAAGCGATATTATAATAAACTAAAACTCACCACTATAAAGCGGTGAGTTTTAGTTTATTAATTATTTCTTATAGAAATAATTATTGCATTGAGGATGAATCTGCTGTAACAACCGAAGGTTCCTTCTTCTCTTTTTTATCATCTAACGAAGGAATTGAGGATAACGGTGGAGTTACAACATTTATTTTTTCATTATCTGCTGGTGCAGTTGGAATTTGTGTTTTTGCTCCTTCCGCTTCTTGATCATAATTGTCATTTTTGTTTGTCATAAAATTTTGAATAATTTAATTTTTAATACGACCTTTTATTGAATGCTTTAAGTAATATAGTATTTGAATATCAGCTGTCTAAAAATCACCGGTATTGCGGTGATTTTTAAATCAATATCGAACTCAATTATTGATTGGTGTGAAAGAAGCTTGGCCATACAATACTCACATTTCCCGCGATATCAATAGACCTAACGAGATAATAGTAAGTTGTATTTGCCTGAAGATTTGAAACCGTAACTGTGTGATTTACTTGTAAACCACCGGCATCAAGCGCTAATATACCACCTACATATGATTGCTGGCGTGATTCATCTTCTTCAGTAAATTGTAATGGAGTTAGGCTCCAATAAACTTGTCCTTGTGTTAATTCATTAGTAGTCCATGTAAAAGTAGCAGTGGTATTTGTATAAGTAACCACAGGATTACTAAGTGTTGGTACTGTATCCCATGATTGTTGGACACCAAAACCCAAAAGACTATTAATTCTTGCTCTTGTCATTGGTCCTACTCTACCGTAGCCCGTAGTAGCTGGACTACCACTTGAGACTATTCCTTGGGCAGTCTGAAAACGCTGGACGGCCGATTGAGTAAGAAGACCAAAATATCCTGATATTATCCCTTGTGGATAAATATTAACATTAGTAGAAAGATATGTTTGAAGTTCTGTGACTTGAGAACCCGTTGAGCCCAAATCTAAAGAGCTAGATATCATCGCGTATGAATTTGAAACCGCGAAGAATGAGAAGACGAATGCCGTCACTACCACTCCCCCAAAAAGAAAGTAAGATTTTATTTTGTTCATTTTATTTTATTTTTTTGATTTAATTTTTGATATTTTTATTGTGTAATTTTTACATTCGACCTTCTGGTCTCAGTACATCCTCACCTTCATTCGTCTTGTACACTCGACCCACTTATGTATTATGTATATACCTCTATTAACAAGGCCGTCTCAAAGATAAAAATATTACATTTATATATTTTCTAACTTTCCTGATCTTTTAGACCAGACGCAGCCTCTGGTATTGAAACTGTTTTGCTCATCAAAAAAAGTTGCACTATTGCAATGGCAACCATCCAATATACTGTTATTGCCAAGAGTGTTGTCCATTCAAAAATACTGCCCTCAACAATGGTTTTTGGAAATACTGCATTGAAAGGAGCTGCGAATGGCCATGTTATTGAATAGATGAAATTTGTAAATCCTGCATTTGGGTTTGCTCCTGTTAGTTTTAGTACAAAACGAAATGCAAGTACTACCGAAAGAACAGAAACGACATACCATACGATTTGAGTTCCTTTAAATAGTGATTTTGTTGTTGGTGAATTATATGAATCCATTTTATTTTATTTTAATAATATTTTTTAATAATTTAATTTTTAACTTAAAGATCTTTAAATAATTTATTGATCTTGTTTTGTGAATTTGCTAATTCTTTTTTCCAATTTATTTTTTTGAATTTCCAGCTTACATAACCCTTGCGTGCATTTAATTTCTTATATTGCGAATTTAATTTTTTATACTTTTTAAGTAAATATTTAGTGGTAGGTAGTTTATTTGAATCCATAATAATTTATATTTAGCTTAACGCCTTAATATTTTTACCATTGCTATAAGTAAACAAGCCCCAAGCAACGCGACCAGAAAACTATACAAACTAAGCCCTTGAACTCCACCCTCACCAAGCATGTTCATCAACCAACCACCGATAACGGCACCTAGAATTCCAACAAGAACATTTAAAACAGTCCCCTGTTCCCCGTCGGTTTTCATTATCAAAGACGCGACCCAACCAACTAATGCTCCGAATATAATCCATAAAATAATTCCCATATGTTTTTATTTTTAGTTTAAAATTAGCTGTGTAAACAACGGGAATTATTTTATGGATTATCGACTATACCATCATAAATAAAGCCGTTATTAATCTAAGAAAATTACAAAAACTTATTTATTTTTAAGTTCTTTAATTTCTTTTTCTAATTTCTTAATATGAATTTCCAATTTTGCTGTTCGCTCTGTTAACTTAACCTCTAATTGATTTGCGTGACTAGCAAGAGTCTCAGCAACAACCATCATTTCTGTTATATCTTCTATAGCAAGTAAAATTATTGGAGGAAAAGCGTCTGTTGCAAAATCTTTTTCAAAATGAATTTTTCTAGCATTTAAAATCATTACTTTTCGTCCAATATGCGGAAACTCGTGTGTAACTTCAAATCCTTTAAAAAAGGTATTCTTAGGCAAAATATCTTCAAGTAATTTACATAGCGCAGGAATATTCCACTGACCATTGCCTAATTTATAAATATTTTTTTTCTCTGTATCTTCCTTTTCAACCTGAAACATTTTATAAAAAGCTTCATTAGCTGCCATCACGCAAAGATCTTTATCTAAAACCAAAATTGGTTCTCGAACGACGTCTACTACCGTCTTAAGATATGTCCAACTTTGCTCCCAAAAACGACCCAAGAATTCATTACCAGAAGGCATCACAAATGCTTCTGCCTTATTTGACTCTGTATTATTAATGTTTGTGTTCATAAATTTAAGCCGAAAGTTATTATTAATTATTACAAAATATTCAATTTACTTCCTGATAAATACGGCGCTTATTATTGGCTCTGGTCCATTTCTAACTAAATTACCAGTTACAGTAACTATATCCCCAACTTCTATATCGCTCATTGTTCCAGTTTTGCCATCTGACTTTATAAGCTCAGTAGACAAATTTGTATTCACTTCCCAAATAGAATCAATTGAACCCCACGATATTATTACGCGGATAATACTATTAAAATTGGAACTGTTATCAACTGAAATAACTCGCGTTCCACGCAAAAGCATTAAGCCATTATTGGCAATATGAACTTCGGATGTTGGCTCTTTAATTGGTCTAGAAACGCCTGCTATCATTTCTACATTTGGATTATCACGAATCACATCATTTTTATAGATTGTCGCCGTTATTGCGCTAGGATACTTATCGCTCATAAAATCTGCATTTGCGCGGTAGAGAATCATGCCAAACAAAAAAAGCGATAGAATTGAAATTACTATATATACACTATAATTTTTCAAACTCATATTTCCTGAAATACTTTTATTTTCTTTTTTCATACACATACTGCCGTATATCAACTGCATTTATTGCATATTTGTATTAAAAAACTCACTGTGCTATGTTGAGAACAAGGCAAGTTACTTCCTCATATACTACACTCCTGTAATATTTCTGTAATGAACCTTTACATAACTAGTTATTAAAAACCCTGATAATAGCGGGGCTGATTTTAATGTTATAGCTTTACTGTAATTCTAGTGTAATAAAACCAGCATAAACTCGGCATAATACCAATGGAACAAGAGCAGAAAAATTCGAAACAAAATAAAGCAATAACTTCCGCCCACCATGATTATGAAAAGGGGCTTAATTCTCATGCTTTCTTTAAGCTAAATAACCGAGAACTTGGCGAAGGATTAGTTCAAGACACTTTCTTAAAAACATGGGTTTATCTTGTAAAAGGCGGTAAAATTGAAATAATGAAAGCATTTCTTTACCATGTTTTAAATAATCTTATAATAGATGAGTATAGAAAGCATAAAACAACATCGCTTGATGTTATGTTTGAAAAGGGTTTTGAACCAAAGATTAATGACTCCGAAAAATTACTTAAAATTTTAGACGGCAAGGCAGCCCTTCTATTGATAGCGCGTCTTCCTTTAAAATATCAGAAAGTGATGCGAATGAAATATGTGCAAGATTTGTCACTCAAAGAAATGTCATTAATAACAGGCCAATCAAAAAATTCTATGGCAGTACTTGCCCACCGAGGATTAGAAAAACTTAAACTTATATATCCTAGTGCGTAAATAATCATAAAAAATATTATCGAATCTTTTTATTTATAAAAAATAACCGTTCTCGGTTAGCGAGGTCCCTTAAATGGACCTTATATAAATTTAGCTCTCCAGAAAGCAATCGAGAACGCCAGTGGGTTCTTCACTCTTAATTTTTCCAAACTCTGCTCTTGCAAGCTGAAGTGCCATTCCAAGTTGGGATGCTGTAAGCCCTGATTTAGCTTCAAGTACTCTCTGAAATACAATTAATTCCCCTTCCGCTTGGGGCCACATTTTTAGAATTTCATCTTTAGTCCAAACTCGCACCATTGATGTAGCTCCTTTCTAAAACTTACCCCATACTAACAATTATATTATTTCTAGTCAATAATTTAATTGAATTTATAAATATAAAAAATGTAATAGTAAACTATTATTCATTAATATCTACGAACATTAATAAATATATACCAACCGCAAGTATCTATTTAAATTTTAAAAAGAAACTTAATCTTAAGTATAGTTTTATATATTATATTTGACATAATAGATATCCTGTGATATTTTATCTTTTAGTAATTTATAAGCATCGAAACAAGGAAGGAAAGTGAACGAGGACAGAATCTCAAATGCCGATAGCGAGTTTCGACGATTTATCGTAACACTAAGAATTCTTGGAATTAAGTATTCGTTTAACTGGGGGCCTACCATAGAGAAATGGCAAGACATTCTAACTAGAGCCGGATACAACATTACTGCCCTTGCATGCAATGTTATAGAAGTTGGAGATATTGAACTTCTCTTTTCAAGTGGCAAAGCACACTGGACGGATGATGGATCTGGTCATGGACCAAGGGGTGTTTTTCTACTTAGTAGAAATAAAACAACCGGCGAAATTCAAAATAGGGTAAATTACAAATTTGCAGACGGAGAACTTCTTCCCGAAACTGGACTTTCTGCACTACGCCAAACTTATTGCTTCTAGATCAAGAAAGGAAAGGGCGAGCTGCATGACAGAGACTTCAGTTGTAGAGCAAATTCTAACTATGGGTTGGATAAAAACTGAAAATGGTCAGTTAGTAGCTTCGGATGAAATCAATAGAAGCTTAGGCGGTTTATATAGAGCGATAGAAGAGAACGCATCTTGGAAGGAATCTTTTTTGTCTGCTTTTAAACGACCAGGTACTGACATTTGTTCAGTCGAGGAATTTCATGATTTTACAGCCACATTCTCTTTTGGAATGCGAAATGCGTTAATCGCGGTGCTTTGCGACGAAATTGAACGTTGGTGTTTAGACAACGATACTCCATTTGGATCTATCGTAAGTTCTGAATATTTTTTATGTCGATACCAAATTGTTCCATTTGCACTTTATAACCGTTTTATTTTGGGAATCTAATAAAATGGACGAACACTCGCTGACTTATTAAGTCAGCTTTTTTATTTCTTTTTACTTATTTTCGCTTTAGAGATTTTTGCTTTTAGTTTTTTTGTTGCTAGTGGAATAACTTTTTCAGCCTTGGGAACTGGCAAAACGACTGGTTTTTTATTTAAAATATCAAAAATTTGATTTACCTTTGCTTCAAGAGAACTAAGTTTTCGGTAAAGAGCTTCAACTCCTATATTGCTTTGGGGATTGCTTTGTGGATTGCTTTGTGGTTGTGAAAATTCTCTTTGCTCATTGTGGGCTGGAGCAAATTCTCTACGAAAATCTGGGCGAGGACCGTCGGCGCCGTTTGAATTTCGTCCTGGTTTATATCCCTGCTTATTAAAACAGTCGCGACAATAGACCGGTTTATCACCAGTTGGTTTAAAAGGAACTTGGCATTGTTTTCTACACTCTGCACAAACCGCTTGAAAAAGCTCTGGGCTTCTCCTTTGCCTATCGCCCCTATCACCCCCATCTCTCCTACCTCCTCCTCCGCCAAATCTATTGCCAAATTTTGGGCGACCTCCAGAGTCACCTCTGTTATCTCTAAAGTCACCTCTTTTAAAGTTATTCATTATATAGTAATTATATTACATTTATTTTTAATTGTCAATAGATAACTCAAATTTTAATTTAGCTTAATTAGATCATTGATTAAAAAGCAAACTGTCATATAATGAAAAATATGAATTATTTTTATTCAAAATCATTTATGCAAGGAGGGTTGCCCTCTTGGATGATGACATTTGCTCCTCTTCTAATCATTTTGGTAATTTGGAGTATTTTTTGGAAAGGACTTGCGCTTTGGCACTCAAGTAGAAAAGGCGATGATAATTGGTTTATTTTGATGCTCATTTTAAACACAGCTGGCATTTTGGAAATTATTTATTTATTTTTTGTTATCAAGTTAAAATTTAACGAACTTCTTAAAAAACAGTAGGTTAATCAAAAATTGGGGGTTGATAGACCAATAATCAAGAAATGATTATGCTATAATATTTTATGCCTTATGATAGCAAAGGTGCTTTTGGTTTAACCAATACACTATTTCATGACTTTATAAAAAATTTAATCTCTTGTTTTAGATTTTCTATATTGCCACTACACATATTAGCAATAATCTTAACTTGGATTCTGGTTTCAAACGGAACTGATTGGAATTTCTATTTAGTAACTCACAAGTCAGGTGCTTCACATTATTTTTTTTCTTCGCTAGTAATTGGTGCGCTCTTTCCAATTCTTATACCTCTTTTTTTGCTTTTTTTTGGCATGATGTCTAAGAGTAAAATTTTAATAATTACTGCTTCAGCAATAATTCAAGCAGCTATACTTGGACTTTTAATTTCATTCTTTTATAAATCACTAACTGGAAGAGTGCCTCCGGATTTATTTGGTACATATGAATCGATTGACATAAGTAATGTATTTCGTTTTGGTTTTTTAAAAGGTGGAGTTTTTTGGGGGTGGCCGTCTTCACACACATCCGTTGCGTTTGCAATTTCTGTTGCAATGCTAAATCTTTTTACGAAAAATAGATTCATTCAAACCGCAGTAATGATATTTGCTCTCTATGTTGGAATTGGGGTTGCAGTAATTGGAGCGCATTGGTTATCTGATTTTTTGGCTGGAATTATATATGGTTCAATTGCTGGATACATAGTTGGAAAAAGTTATTTGAAATTATTGCTTGATACAAGGTTGCAAACTAGTGCCAAATTCGATTAAAATTAAATAAGCTTCAAAAGCTATTATTAGAGAAAATTATTATTTGTTTAATGGTCGACTCTGAGATTATTATCAATTTAAAAAATATAAATTATTATTAATATATAAAAATATGGAAGATAAAAGTTATGATTCCCCTGGAATCGACAATCAAAATTTAGCTACTGCTCCAAAATCTAAATTCAATGCAAAAACAGCTATTATTATTGCTTTTATATTAATTTTAGGAGCGCTTGCCTATTCAATGAAAAGTGTACTAATTGCTGCTTCAGTTAATGGCAGTTATATTTGGCGCTTGTCGGTCATGAAAGAACTTGAAAAAGAATCGGGTAAAGATATTCTTGATGCACTAATAAGCGAAAAACTAATTCACGAAGAAGCAGTCAACAAAGGCATAAAAGTAACAACTGAAGAAATTGAAGCTGAGGTAAAAGTTCTTGAAGGACAAATTGTTGCACAGGGTGAAACGCTTGAGAATTTAATGGAAACCAAAAATATCAATATGAAAGATATTAAAAGAAGAATTCGTCTTCAATTAGAGATTAAAAAACTGTTAGACGACAAAGTGGTCATTACTGATGCTGATATTACTGCCTATATTAAAGAGAATAAAATAGTCATACCAAAGGGCCAAGAAGCAACATTCAAAGCCAAAGTAAAAGATGAACTTACAAATCAAAAGATCGGTATTGAAACAGACAATTTATTGACGGAACTTCGAGCAAAAGCAAGCGTTTCATATTTTGTAAGTTATTAAGCTTTCTTAATAAATTAGCTTTTATTACTAGCTACCTAAATTGGGTAGCTAGTTTTAGTTTTATTCCAATAAAAAACTTGCTAATGGATTATGTAAGAGATTATTTCTTATTGCGTCAAATAATACATAGAGCAAAAGGTCGCTTATTAATTTAAGTAATAACATGAAACTAAATAAAATTATAACGGGAATCATTACTGGCGGATCTATTTTAGCGATAACACTTATTGCAAGTGCTAATAATAGCTCCACCATAGCTACAAATAACAACACCAGAACTACAAATCCAATGGTTATTGAAATAGGACCAAGGGGTGGTACATTGCTTCGTGGAACGGTTATAAGCAATGCAAGTGGTTCGCTTGTAGTAAAAAGCTGGGGCGGTAATTGGACAATAAATATTGGGTCCAGTACAAAAATATTGCCCAATAAAGATATTGCGAACTTTGCTAAAGATGACTTTGTTGGAATTCAAGGAAAAATTTCTGACAGTTCACCGTGGACAATTAACGCAACGCTTATTAGAAATTGGAGCTACAAAGAAGAATTAGCTAAAACCAAAAAAGAAAATAAGGAAGTAGTAAAAGAACTAATGAAAAATGCCACGCCCCGTAACTATGAAGGCAAAGTCACCACGATAACAGGATCTGGATTTACGCTAACCGAAAAAAATGTTGCGTTTTCTGTAAGCATTGTTTCGGGTGCGAAAATATTCAATAAAAATTATTTGCCAATTCTAATTTCTGATATCCAAAGCGGAGATACGCTTCGAGTTTGGGGCACAAATGTAAGTAGCACAATTTCAGCACAAATTGTGAGAGATATTTCGATTCCAAGAACTGCAACTTCTAGCTCTCACTAAAACAAGAATTATTATCTGTTTTCTATAAAAAGCTACTACCCTATTAGTGGCTTTTTATTTTTAATGTATCTGCTCTAAATTTTACTATTTCTGAATTTACAATTACCTTGATATACTAGAACTATATGAACACTCTAACTGAAACGGCTTGTTCCTCTTGTGGAACGACAGTGCCAGCAGGTGCTTATTTTTGTCCGCGTTGCGGATTTAATATTAGGGTAACTCCAATCAACACATCTACCAATAAACAAATAATTATTTATCTGGTAAGTTTCTTTTTAGCTCCGTTTGGACTAGGCTATACAGTTAAATATATTCGGCAGTCAGATCCAAAAGCCAGAATGATTGGCGTAGCATCTTTAGTTCTTACAATTTTTTCTATAGCTCTAATGCTTTGGTTGGGAGTTGCTTCAATAAATCAATACAATGAATTATTGAGGGCCTTAAACTAAAAGGTTATTTTACTAAATCGCTTTATTTTTCAACACTTCCCTGTTACAATGTAGGCATATTTTTTATGCCAGAAATTTCAATCAAAGCAGAGCATTTATTCTATTTTTGGGGCTTGGATATAACAAATTCAGTAGCTTTAGCATTTATAACTTCAGCTATTCTTATTGTTTTAGGAATATTTTTTAAAAATAGACTTACTTTAATTCCAGGTAAATTTCAAAATTTCTTAGAGTTTGCTTTTGAGGGAATGCTTTCGCTATGTAACTCCGTCATAAATGATGAAGAAAAAACTAAAAAATACTTCCCGCTGGTCGCAACAATTTTCTTTTTTGTTCTTATTTCAAACTGGCTTGGACTACTCCCTGGAATTGGATCTATTGGCCTCTACGAGACTCACGGAGAAGAAACCCAACTAATTCCACTATTCCGAGCTCCAGCAGCGGACTTAAACTTTACTATTGCCATTGCTCTTATCGCAGTGATTGGAGTTAATATTTTTGGAATTAGTGCAATTGGTGCGATTTCTCATTTTAAAAAATTTATAAATTTTAAAAGTCCGATTGGGTTTTTTATTGGAATACTTGAATTAATCTCAGAAATTGCTAAAATAATCTCGTTCTCATTTAGGTTGTTTGGTAATGTATTTGCTGGAGAAGTATTACTAATTATTATTGTTTTCCTTCTGCCGCTTATAGCACCGCTACCATTTATACTGCTTGAGATATTCGTTGGATTTATTCAGGCATTCGTATTTGCAATGCTAACGCTGGTATTTATAACAATCGCAACGATTGAAGAAAGTCACTGAAATTAAAACTTGGTCGAAACATTAATATTAATTAAAATTATTAAAAATAAAATGGATCCCATTAGAGGTATGTACTCGATAATAAAACTATCAGAACAGCCTACGAAACGGGACCTCTAACGGGATGGACGCAGAAACAATGAAAATGTTAGCGATTGGAATTATAATGGCACTTGGTACTATTGGCCCAGCTATAGCGATTGGACTTATTGGTTCAAGAGGAGCAGAAGCAATTGGAAGAAACCCAGAAGCAGCACCAAAAGTTCAAACAGCAATGATATTAGCTATCGCTTTTGCTGAAGCAATCGCTATTTACGCATTAGTCGTAGCGCTTATATTAAAATTCGTATAATAAGTAAGTTAAGGTATGTCTGAATTATTTTCACAATTGGGTGTTAACTTCAAATTACTTGCTGTTCAAGCAATTAATTTTTTGATTGTACTAATAATATTACGATTTACAGTTTACAAACCACTACTTAGCATTCTTGAATTAAGGAGAAATAAAATACAAAAAGGTATAGAAGATGCGGAACTTGCTAAAAAAGAACTTGAAGCGTCAGAGAGAATAAAGGCGGAAAAGCTGTCCGAAGCTGAAAAAGAATCGCTTAATATACTGGGAGCAATGCAAATAAAAACAAAAGCACAAGAAGTCGAATTATTGGAAGTTGCTCGCAAAAAAGGCGATGAATTGCTTTTGGGAGCTGTGGCAAGAGGCAACGAAGAAATATTAAAAGAAAAAGCTAAATTTTACAGTGAAGCTTTAGAATTTGTTAAATTAGCAATAGAGAAAACCGTTCTGCTATCCCCTAGCGCCATAGATGAAAAACTAATTGAGCAAACCGTCACTAATTTGCGTAAAAACAATATATCCTAATGCAATATTCACCAACAATTTTCGCTAAAGCATTTTGCGAAGTGTTACTCAAAACACCAGAAAGCCAATATAATGAACTGTGTAATAATTTTACTTCTGTCTTAAAAAAGCATGGGGCAATTAAAGATTCAAATAAAATATTCAATGAAATAAAAAAAAATATCGCCTCAAAGGAAAATATTTCAATAATTAAAATTGAAACGGCTCGAGAATTAAGTAAGCCACTCATAGATAAAGTTAAAAATTCTTTTAATAAAAATAGTGATGTGACTTTTAAAATAAACAAGAAACTTATTGCTGGTATAAAAATAACAATTAACGATGAGCTGTCTATCGATAGCTCATTGCAGAACAGACTAAAATGTTTGAAATAATTGAAAAACTCAAAAGGGAAATTGAAAACGCAAAGAGTGATGTTTTAATTTCTAAAATAGGTAATATTATCGAGGTTGCCGATGGCGTAGTTAAAATTCAGGGGTTAAGTAATGCAATGAGCCAAGAAATGTTAAGCATCGAAACCAAGGATGGGTCCATTAAAGCTGTGGCGTTAAATTTAGAAGAATCATCAATTGGAGCAATTGTTCTTGGTGATTTTAAGAAAATTAAAGCCGGAGATGAGGTAAAGAGCACTGGAGAGGTGTTAAGTATTAAAGTGGGACCAGAACTCATTGGAAGGGTTATTAACCCCCTTGGAGAGCCTATTGATGGCAAAGGAGATATATGGAAAGGCGCTAAGCCAGCCAATTACCCAATTGAAAAGCGGGCCCCTTCAGTTCTTGAACGTGAGTCAGTAAAATCACCAATTCATACTGGAATTAAAGCAATAGATTCTATGATTCCAATAGGACGAGGCCAACGCGAGCTAATTATTGGCGACCGCCAAACTGGCAAAACAGCAATAGCTATTGATACGATTGTTAATCAGCAAAATGAGAAAGGACAGAAAATTCCGATTTGTATTTATGTTGCAATTGGTCAAAAAGAATCAAATGTTGCAAAAATAATATCAGAGCTTGAAGCGGCCGGTGCCATGAAATACACAATTGTAGTTGTGGCAGGTGCTTCTTCCCCTGCATCTTTTTGGTATTTAGCGCCATATGCGGGGTGTGCAATTGGAGAATATTTTATGGATCAAGGTCAAGATTCATTGATTATCTATGACGACCTTTCAAAGCACGCCACTGCATACAGACAAATTTCTTTACTCTTGCGACGCACTCCTGGTAGAGAAGCTTATCCTGGAGATATTTTTTATCTCCACTCTAGGCTTCTTGAACGCTCTGCAAAATTAAGCAAAGAAAAAGGGGGTGGCTCCTTAACAGCGCTTCCAATAATAGAGACTCAACTAAGCGATGTATCTGCCTATGTTCCAACCAACGTTATTTCTATTACAGATGGTCAAATTTATTTAGAGGCAGATCTTTTCTATCAGGGTATTAGACCAGCAATTAACGCAGGACTTTCTGTTTCTCGCGTAGGATCTTCAGCTCAAACAAAAGCTATGAAAAAAGTTTCTGGTAAACTTCGTCTTGAATTGGCACAGTTTAGAGAATTACAAGCATTTGTTCAATTTGCATCAGATCTAGACGAAGGGACAAAAAATAAAATTAAACGAGGTCAAATGATAACTGAAATATTGAAACAGAATGATGCATCTCCTCTTCCATTTGAAAGTCAGGTGCTAGTGTTTTATGCAACAATTAATGGTTATTTTGATGATGTGGCAGTACAAAATCTTAAAAATATTGAAAATAAATATTTGGAATATATGCGAGGGCGACATGACGTCGACTTATTAGAACCCATAAGAACCACCAAAGAACTGACAACAGAAATTGAAGAGAAATTAAAATTGGCAATTCAAAATTTTAAGAACACACTATAATGGAATCTACTCAATCAATTAAAAGAAGAATAAAATCAGTTGGGAATACCGAGCAAATTACTAAGGCGATGGAAATGGTTGCGAGCAACAAAATGCGCAAAGCGCAGGTTTTAGCGCTAAATTCCAGACCATATGCAATTGCAGGTATGGAAATTTTGCGTGAAATTTCAAAACGTTCTCCTCACAAATCAGCTCTTATGGTAGAGTCAGGCGAGTCCGGAAAAACATTAGTGATTCTTATTTCAGCAGACAAAGGGCTCGCGGGATCACTAAACAGCAACGTACTTAGAAAATTTGAGAAAAGTTTTACCGATGATTCTGACAAATATCTTTATGCGGCAGTAGGTAAAAAATCTGAAGATTATTTGGTTCGCAAAAATTTAAGAACAGAAAAATCGTTTACTAAGTTTGGAGATTATGCCACACCACAACACACACAAGATTTTGCTGACTTTGTTATTGATGGTTTCTTGAGTGGTAAATGGTCAAAAGTTATAACCATTAGCACACATTTTAAAACAACTCTTCGTCAAGATGTCTTGATTCGTGAATTACTTCCCATTAGTTTTGAAAAAATTGAAGAAGATATTAAAGAACTTGTGCCAGAATATGGTCGTTTTTCAGAAGCCAATGATTCAAAATCAATTTTAAGCGACCATTTTGAATATATTACAGAGCCATCATCAAAAGAAGAAGCGCAGAAACTTTTAAATGATTTAACCAAACACCTAGTAGAAATGGTAATATATCACTTAATACTCGAATCTAATGCTTCAGAACATTCAGCAAGAATGGTAGCAATGAAGAGCGCGTCAGACAATGCCGCAGACTTAAAAGATAATTTACAACTTATTTTTAATAAATCTCGTCAAGCAGCTATTACTCAAGAGTTATCTGAAATATCTGCCGGAGTAAATTCAAACACATGATCCCGTATGAAATAGCGGACACGCATATATGATAATGACAATGATTAATAAAAGCTTAATAATAATTAGTAAACAATGTAGATAATAAAAAATGTTCGCGTCCTATTTCGTACGGGATGATCCCGTACGAAGCCGCGATCGCATTTTATAAATATATGATGAAAAACAATACAAAGTCGTTTATTGAAATAATTAATTTTAGTGGATAGCGAGAGATCGCGATCTGCTTCGTTCGGGATGAATACAGGAAAAATTATACAAATTATTGGACCAGTCGTTGATATCGAATTCAATTCAGGAGATATACTTCCCGAGCTTTTTAATGCTTTGGAAATTGAAAGTGGGGATAGAAAAATAATTGTTGAGGTTGCAAAACATTTGGAACCAGGAAAAGTTCGTGCAATTGCAATGTCTTCAACTGACGGCCTTCGTCGCGGTGATAAAGTAAAAGATACTGGTGCTCCAATTTCTGTTCCTGTTGGTCAAAAAGTACTAGGGAATATTTTTGATGCATTAGGCAATCCATTAAATAAAACTGATGTTAAATTTGATAAATTTTTACCAATTCACAGAAATGCCCCTCCCCTCATAGAGCTTTCAACTAAAACAGAAGTTTTTGAAACTGGCATTAAGGTCATAGATCTTATAGCTCCATTTATTAAGGGTGGAAAAGTTGGTCTTTTTGGTGGAGCTGGCGTAGGTAAAACAGTTCTACTTATGGAACTTATAAGAAATGTGGCTGAAGAATCTGGTGGAGCATCAATATTTGCTGGAGTTGGCGAAAGATCTCGTGAGGGCAACGACCTATATCACGAAATGAAAGATTCTGGCGTTATAAATAAAACAGCGTTAGTTTTTGGGCAAATGAATGAAGTACCTGGGGCGCGTCTTCGTGTGGCGCTTTCCGCGCTTACAATGGCTGAATATTTTAGAGATGTCGAAAAAAAGGATGTTTTGCTTTTTATTGATAATATTTTTAGGTTCTCCCAAGCTGGTCTTGAAGTATCTACTTTGCTCGGAAGACTTCCATCTGCAGTAGGTTATCAACCAACACTTGCAACAGAGATGGGCGAGCTCCAAGAACGCATCACATCAACCAAAAACGGCTCGATAACCTCGGTACAAGCAATTTATGTACCAGCAGATGATATTACAGACCCAGCGCCAGCAACAACCTTTAGCCACCTAAATTCAACAATTGTATTATCCCGCCCTCTCACCGAAATAGGAATTTACCCAGCAGTAGATCCCCTCTCTTCAACTTCAACTGCCCTTACACCAAAAATTGTAGGTGAAGAACATTACAACATTGCCCGTGAAGTTCAAAAAGTTTTACAAAGATATAAAGAACTTCAGGATATTATTGCAATCTTAGGTATTGAAGAATTATCTGAAAAAGACAAACTAACGGTCTCGCGAGCAAGAAAAATACAAAGATTTTTATCTCAACCAATGTTTGTGGCAGAAAACTTTACAGGACAATCTGGTAAATTTGTTAAAAGAGAAGATACTGTTCGAGGCTTTAAAGAAATTTTAGAAGGTAAGCACGACAATAAGCCAGAAGAAGCATTTTATATGAAGGGTGGAATTAACGAAGTCTAATATGAAAATTAGTGTTTTTTCATTGAAAGAAACAATATTTTATGAAGAGGGAATATCATTAAATGTTAAAGGTATTGATGGTGAATTAACTATTCTGCCAAATCACATTCCTTTAATTACAGAACTCACTGCTTGCGATATTAAGATAATTGACAAGAATAATAAAGAGTTTATAATTCCCATCAGCTCTGGCTTCCTAGAAGTTAACCCGAGGGAGGTAAAAATCCTCTGCCAAAAATCACAAGATCTATAGGATTTGGAGAGCATCTCTCAAAAGAACACTATACTGTTGGCGCAACTTTTTTATGGTGCCTAGATAGAAGATTTAAAAGGGGTATGACCGAACTTAAAACCATTCTTGAAATTGATAAAGTTGATCGAATTACGATTGCTGGTGGCGCAAAAGACTTAGCAAGCCCTGAACATGAAAGCGATAGAATTTATGTCCTCAAGCAAATCAAGCGAACCATTGAACTACATCATCCTCCGAGAATAGTTCTTATGGCTCATGAAACTTGTGGCGCATACGGCAATACACCGAAAGAAAAAATACTAAATGATTTAGTCATCGCTAAGCAGGTCGTTGAGAAATTTGGCCCGGTATCCTTAAGCAAAATTCCAGTTATTCCAGTATTTGTTGATTTCGATGGTATTAGTTTCGTAGAAAAAGACTGACTATATTAAAATGGCCCTGTGGTGGCCTATTTTTATATCCTAATATATTTACAATGCTTTAGCATTATAAATCGTTTCCAGAGTATGATAAGTTAAAGCTTTTATTTATTAATGGAAAATCTGGTACAACATTATCAAAACCAGCATCTTTAAGTACAGACCAATTCATTTGTGACGGATCACGAGGCACGACTCTACTTATATTCCCATGTGAATCGGTTGTTACGAAGTAAACAATTTCTCCTCGCCAACCCTCAACAATACTAATCGCGAGAGAATTCGCTTTAAATTCAGAATTCATCTCATCGCTTCTAATAGAGCCTTCAGGTAAATTCTTCAACGCATTTTTTATAATTTTATGCGATGTGCGAACTTCTTTAATGCGCACATTAAATCTTGCAAATACATCCCCGTCATTCTCAACCGCAATATCAAATGGAGTAATTTCACCATATGCTGCATATTTATAATCAATTCTTGCATCACTAACAATTCCAGTAGCACGTCCCGCAACCCCCATCACGCCATTCAATTGTGCAACTTCTTTTGCTATGACTCCAGTCCCCTTTAATCTGTTTAATAATGACACGCTATTTTCTGCAACATTTATAACTTCACCAAAATCTTTTAGTATTCTATCCAAATCAGAGGATAAAAGAGACTTTTCTTCATTATTTAAATCTTTTGAAACACCGCCAATTTTATTTACGCCACGCAAGAACCTGCTACCAGTAAGACGCTCATTAATCTGCATTATTATCTCGCGCAATCGTGACCCATTACTTCCGCCAAAATTAAAACCAGTATCTATCATAATTGCACCAATATCTCCAAAATGATTTGCGAGTCTTTCTAGTTCTGCAAATATAACTCTCAAATATTTTGCTCGACTTGATACTATAGTGTCACTCAATTGCTCCAATGCCTCACAAAATGCCAATGAATGACTAAATGAGCTATCGCCAGAAATTTTTTCCGATAACTTTATTTTTTGATCTATCGGAAGAATTTCAAAAAGCTTTTCACTTCCTTTATGGACAAAACCTAGGCGTGGTTCTAAAAGCATAATCCTCTCACCAGCAACGCTAAATCTAAAGTGTCCAGGTTCAATAATGCCAGCATGTATTGGTCCAACTGGAATTTCATAAATACCCTCACCATTAACTTTTTGGAACTTATATGTCCCATGTGCTAATTCTGGCCTCTTATCCCATTTGAAGTCATTTCTAAGTGGATGTATATTTTCAGGCCAATTTTCATGCAGGATGGTCTGTCTAAAATCTGGGTGTCCAATTGGTTTTAGTCCAAAAAATGTTCTAATCTTCATTTCATACCCCATAGCCTCACCGCAAATTGATGTAATAGATGGAAATTCATTTGCATCCTTAACCGTAATATATGGAATAACAAAAGCATCTTCATCGGGCACTCCAAAAATGTACCAAATCCTAAAACATCCTAGCTCTTTTTGTTCATCCGTAGCAGTGACTAGCTTTAAACTTAAGTTATGCTCGTGTTTCAAGTTTGACACTATTTTTAATATTTCCAATGACTCAACCTCAAATTGTACTGAATTTTTAAGAAATTCTGCTTTCGAATTTACTGGTATATATTTTTGAATTTTTTCCTTTTGCATATTAGTAATGTGAAGCTGTGCTGTTTAATAAATTGATTAAAAATGGTGGGATATAAAAACTTAAACAAACTACAATTGTTATAAATGCCATCGAAGGAATAATAAGCCAAACATTATTTTCTCCAGAATCAATACCTTGTGGTTTTTCACCAAATGTCATCGCTGCAGCTTTCTGAAAAAATCCTACAAATACCAAAGACATAAGCACAAAAGAAATAACGGTTACTATTGGATGTGCACTCATGCCTGCTGATAAAATATATATTTTAGTGAGAAAAACACCAAATGGTGGCGTACCAGTTATCGCGAAAAATCCCATAAGAAATAGTACCGCAGTGATTGGTAAAGCTTTCATTGTTCCCTTAATTTTATCAATTTTTGTTGAACTATATTTAAGAAATATGTTTCCTGCAGAAAAAAACAATGAAGACTTAAGTAAAGAATGATAGATCATATGAAGCAAAGCAGCGACACTTCCCAATCCTCCGAAACCAAAACCAAGCGCGATAATTCCCATATTCTCTATGCTTGAGTAAGCCAGCATACGTTTGTAATTCTTTTGCGTGAAAATTATAAGCGAAGCTACAAATATTGAAAGCAGACCAAAAATAATTAATAAGTTTCTAGAAAAATCAATTCCAACAGCCGCATCAGTAACTAATTTAAACCGCAAAACTGCAATAAAGGCAACATTAAGCAACACTCCAGAGAGTAACGCGCTAATTGGCGCAGGCGCCTTGCTGTGAGCGTCTGGAAGCCATGTGTGCATAGGAGCAAAACCAATTTTTGTACCATAACCTATAAGTACAAAAACAAATGCTATTTTTGCAATCATTGGATCAAGATAACCAGCATTCAAAAGTAAGGTATTCCACGAAATTGTATTCGCTTCGCCAACCAACTTAAAGGAAGTAAAATAAAGTAAAGTTCCAAAAAATCCCAAAAGTAAGCCAACAGAATTAATTACCAAATACTTCCACGCTGCTTCTAGTGATGTTGGTTTATTATAAAAACTAATTAAGAAAGCTGTTGAAAGTGTGGTGGCTTCAATTGAAATCCAAGTAAGAATGGGATTATTTGATGCGACAGCTAAAAACATTGCGGCTAAAAAAAGATTTAGCAATACGAAATACTGTTTTACCCGAGTGAATCCAATAATTTGTTTTTTTGTTTCTTCTCTAAGATAGGCAACCGAATACATCACCGCTGCAGACCCAACAAGAGAAATGATAAGCATAACGATTGCCCCCAATGAATCAATTGTTATAAATTTATAAGGAGTGTATGTCCCGAATGAAGAAACTTTTAACGCAACAAGTGTAGATTCAAATAATGTGACAAAAGCAGAAATAACAGACGCGAATTCAATAATTAATCTTTGTCTTGACGCTAAGCAAATGATAGCAGTTGCTAATGTTGATATTAAAATAATTGTAAGTTCCATATTTTTAATCTTTTAAATTTTTCATTTCTGTAACATCGAGCGAACCAAAATGTCTATATATCATAGACATAAAAACGGTTGCCGTTATTATCCAAACAGAAAGATCAAATATAATGCCTATCTGAAGCGCGGTTGCTTGCTCTAAGCCTGCAAAAAATGCAAAAACCACAATACTGTTTTCGAGCGAAAGTATCCCAATAATCTGCGAAGATGCGCCCTTACGGTTTACAATTAAAAATAAAGATATGAGTAATGACGATAGCGCTAGTAATAATAATGATTGGTTGCCTGGAACAATATTAACCAGGGATTTAAAAATATTTAGATGTGCAACTGCGGTAAGCATCGCAACCACGATAAGAGTTATTGGTGTATTTGTATAACTACTAACTAAAAATTTTAATTCATGTTTTTTAATCAGCTGTATAATAAATAGAGGAGTTAAAATCACTTTTACTATCAAAACTATAAATGCAATCAAAAGTAGAGATACTGAATTTGTTTCCATGAATGAATTTAATAACAACAAGACAACAATAAAAGACTGGATACCATATGTTATCGCAACGCCATAATTTTTTTTCGCAACATGAAAATAAACAATTGTTGCAAAAAATAGAGTTAACAAAAGTTGTTCAGAAATTATCATCATATGTAATTTATTAATCCTATCGCAATAATATTAAGAATGTATGAAATAATTAATAAATCTGGCAATCTAAAAAATCTAAATTTTGCGATGCTTGATTCTAATAATGCAATCGAGGTATAGATGAGTAATAGTTTGATAAATAAAACAATAACCTCTTGAATAATAGAATAAATACTTGCACCAGAAGCTATCCACCAAGGAAAAAATAAATTAGAACCCAATACAGCAAAAATAAAAAGCTTATTAGCGGCAGACCATTCCATTAGGGCTAATTTTTTACCAGAATATTCTAGTATCATAGCTTCGTGAATCATTGTAAGTTCCAAATGAGTCGCTGGATTATCGAATGGAAATCTTGATGTTTCTGCAAGCAACACAATAAAATATCCTGAAAAAGCCAATAATATTGGTAAGGAAAAATTTCCGTACGCTAAATTTATTCCATTTGCCATTTCGAGTAAATTTGTAGTGTGGCTAATTATTGATAAAGTTAAAAATGAAAATATGAGTCCCCCTTCAGCTAGGGCTGATATAGTCATTTCACGACTAGATCCAAAACCACCGAAACCACCGCCGGTATCCATTCCAGCCAATGCTAAAAAAAATGTGCCTGTTGCTAAAGTATAAATAATAACCAACATGTCTGGAGCTAAAATACTTCGTCCTAAGGAATCTATATATGGAATACAAGAACCAACTACAATTGTGGTCGCAAAAACAAAATATGGCGCGTATTTAAAAATCCAAGATGCATCTTTGCTTATCACTTCGTCTTTATGAAAAAGCTTCCATAAATCTCTATACGGTTGTGTGATACTTGCTCCTTGTCTATTCTGAAGCTTGGCTTTTATCTTTCTAATCAGTCCAATACCCAATGGGGAAAGCGCTGGTGTAACAATTAATTGAATTAATGTAGTAGAAATAATCATAATTTGTTATACAAAATACAATGCCACTAATAATGCAATGAAAATATAAAGAATATAAGCATTAATATTTCCGCTTTGAATTTTTTTGGCTTTCTTTGATAATACTTCTACCAAAATATTTAGTGGTCTGTATAAATATTGATGATAAACATCTCTCACACTCAATGTAACAGTTCTCGTTTCTGGTAAATATCTGATATCTGCATCATGATACTCAACATCATGTTGTAAGCTTGGTTTTAGCACCCCTTTAAATATTGTAATGATTGAGTGTGCAAATCCCGCTGAGGTAATTTCCATTCTTGGAGTTAAATCAATTCCGCAATCCCAAGTGTTTCCAATTTTTATTTTTTGCTCTCCATAAACAAAATATTTTGTTGCAAATAAAACACCTAATATTATTACAACTAGAGAACCAAACATTAACGGACCCGAGATCGAAGGCAAATTTCCGGCAGATATATTTCCAAATGGTGAAACTGATACAAAAGAAGATACTTCATTGAAAATACTTAGGCCACGACCAACTTTTTCAATTGACGCCGATACAAATCCAGAGAGCAATCCGAAAAGTAGCGATAAAATCGCAAGCGAACCCATGCTCATCTTCAAATAAATAGAAGATTCTCTGGCGTGATTAACTTCACTACTTCTTGGTCGAGCTAAAAATATAGTTCCAAATGCCTTTACAAAACACGCAAGCGCTAAGCCACCCGTAAATGCAAGTGAGCTTCCGGCAATAATAAATACCCATCTTGTAGAAATACCCAGAGTTGCTATTCCTTGAAAAATGGCTTGGAATGTCATCCACTCACTAAAAAATCCATTAAGAGGTGGTAAAGATGATATAGCCATTGAACCTACTAAGAAAAATAATGCGGTTTGTGGCATGTATTTTATAAGTCCACCATAGTTTTCCATATTTCTAGTATGTGTTTCCGAAATAACAGAGCCTGCTCCCAAAAATAAAAGAGACTTAAATATAGCGTGATTTAAAGTGTGGAATAGCGCCGCAACTAAACCAAGAAGCGCGAGTGAATGCATGCCCAATGAATAAAACGAAAGCGAGCTACCCAATCCAAGCAAAATAATACCTACATTTTCAATGCTGGAGTAAGCTAGAAGTCTTTTGATATCATTTTCAGCCAATGCATAAAGAACTCCGAGTAATGCTGTAACGGAACCAATTATCATTAATGTAAATCCCCACCATTCTGGAATTGGCTGGAGGATATCCATAAACATTCTAATCATCATATAAATGCCAGTTTTTATCATTACGCCTGACATCAGCCCAGAAACATGGGAGGGTGCGGCAGGATGAGCTTTGGGCAACCAAACATGCAAAGGTATTATTCCGGCTTTCATTCCAAATCCAAGCACAGCTAAAATAAAAACAATATTTTTAGCGTAAAGTGGAACAAACGGCAAACCAATTTTAATTGCTTCAAAATCAAATGAACCAGTAAATTTATAAAGCATCAAAAATGAAATAGTAATAAAGACAGTTCCAATATGAGTCATTACTAAATATAGGAATCCTGCTTTAATATTTTCTTGGTCATTGCTGTCATAAATTACTAGAAAATATGATGCTAGAGCCATAACTTCCCACGCAATTAAAAAAAGTAATCCGTTACTCGCAGTCACAACCAAGTACATGCCTAATATAAATAGGTTGTAAAAAAATCCTAGAACACCAAGGTTATATTTTTTATAATAATGTCTTACATATCCAATTCCATATATTGAACAGAAAAGTGTAATTAAGGAAATTAGAAATATAAAAAATACTGAGAGTAAATCTATATTAAACGAAATATTTAGAAGCGGGTAAGAAAATCTTCCAAGTGAGATTGATTTTCCTGATCCCATTATAAAAATTGAAATTGATAAAAGTAATCCCCAAATAGAACCTGAAATTGCAAATAAACTACTCCAGCCATTTGCCATCCAATCATTTTTTCGTAAAACCAAAGAGCCAATTGCGCCAATGGAAAATAAGAATAGGAGAACGAAAAAACTAAGTGATGAAGCAAATATTTCTAGCATGTTACTTTGACTTTAATGACTTCTCATCAATAACTTCTAATATTTTCAAAAGATGATTGAGAATTACCTTTGGTGTGGGTGGGTCACCAGGAATACTGTAGTCTACTGGGATTACTTCTTTAACGCCATCTAGAACCGCATAAGATGATTTAAAAATTCCCCCATCTATCGCATCGTCTCCTAGAGCTACGATAATCTTTGGATCTGGTGTTGCATCGTATGCTCTCTTTAGAGCTTCAGCCATATTTCTAGTTACTGGGCCAGTCACCATTAACATGTCCGCGTGTTTGGGTGACGCTACAAAATGTATTCCAAAACGCTCTATATCGTAAAAAGCATTGGAAAGTGCTACTAATTCCTGCTCACAAGCATTGTCTGATCCCGCATCTACTTGCCTAATAGCAAGAGAGCCTCTAAATAAACGCTTTACTTTTTCATGTATTTTCTGACCGACTGCCAACACTTCCGCATGCTCATTATTAATTTCATCTATAGATATCGTATTTCTAGGAGTTTTTAGTATTTTGGTGAAAAGTTTTAACATAATTTCATAAGAAATACCGAGTCAATCTCGGCTTTTTACAATCGCAAATTTTAAGGTCAGTGTATAGGCTTTTTAGGCTACAAAATATACTACTTAGAAGTGCCTTTATTAACTACAATAGCATATGAATTTTTATTTAATTAGTCAACAAAGTTAAATCTTTATAAACTAACCATGTCTTATTTCAACAATGTCACCATCTTGCATAACATATTCTTTACCTTCAAGGCGTAACCATCCTTTTTGTTTTGCCCCAGACCAAGTCTTTGCCTCAATTAATTTAACATAAGGCACAACTTCAGCACGAATAAATTTCTTTTCAAAATCAGTATGTATTGTTCCAGCGGCTTCTGGTGCTTTTGCACCTCGTCTTATTGTCCAAGCACGAGTTTCATCTTCTCCGGTTGTAAAAAAACTAATTAAATCCAAGATTTCATAAGCCTTTCGAACAAGTGGAGCTAAATCAAAATTTGAATCACTCAAATCTCCTACTAGATATGAATAACCCAAACTTTTTATTTTTTCTTTTAAATTTTCTTGAATATCACTTTCGGTACCATTAAAAAGAAAAAGCATCTCTTTTGCTGTTAAGAGCTGTAATTCTTTAATTGTAGTATTATCTTTTAACTCACGGAGCATTTCACCTTTTTCAAGTCTATCTTTAGCTATCTTTAATGTGTCTAAAATCGCCGTAGCTTCTTTAATTCCTGCGCGAGACTCTTTTTCGGCGCTATGTAACCTTCTGCCTACAGTTTCCAAATCTTTAAGTTGAAGTTCTGTATTTATTGTTTCAATGTCACGAATTGGATCTACTGAACTTTCAACATGTATAATGTCTCCTCCATCAAAACACCTTACAACATGAACAATTGCCTGCACCTCACGAATATGAGACAAAAACTGATTGCCAAGCCCCTCACCAGAAGACGCACCCTTAACCAAACCCGCTATATCATAAAACTCAACTACTGCAGGAATTTTCTTTTTAGATTTTGAGAGCTCTGCGAGTTTATTTACTCGTTCATCAGGAACCGTAACTATACCAACATTAGGATCTATTGTCGCAAAAGGATAATTTGCGATTGTTATATCAATTTTTGTTAAAGCTTTAAAAAGCGTGGATTTACCAACATTTGGAAGACCAACTATACCAAGACTTAATTTCATAATGGATAAATAATACTAAAGTTTAGCGATTTTGAAAAGTAGTGATTTTATTTAAAAAATATGACCCATTCTACGCTTAGATAGAAACTTGAAAAGTTTATTGTTTTGTGTTATGATATATATAATGAAAATTGCAACAAATGTAACCAGAGAATACATTGGTGGTATTACTCGATCAAATATAAGTTTTTTAGATTTTTACCATGGAAATGGTAGTGGTGTTGTTGGTATTGAATTAAACGTCAGAAGGTATATGCGAGGACCAGTAGTTTTCCAACACCTTTCTTCAGAGTGGTTTGATCACAATATAATAAATATACACGATATCCCCATATTCGAATCAATATATTCCTCAAAATCAATTAAGGATTTGGAGATAAAATATAGGCCAATAATTAAGATAGTCAAAAAATTACTAATGCAAAGTAAACCTGATGTGGTTTTTTTAAATGGGACCTATTATATTCCGTGGTTAATTTCAATTGCAGCTTATGAATTAAACATTCCAATCGTTTTAAGATATGCAGGGGTATATTCAAAAGAAACAGAAAATTCAAAACCAAAAGCTAAGAAGTTTTTTAATGCAATAGAGAAATCATTCCAGAAAAGAGTTGATTACTTTATATTTCCTTCTCGCTTGTGTAAAGATATGGTTGAAAATGAAATACTTAATAAACCGATAGAAAAATCTTTCATAATACCAAACCCATTTAATATTCCTGAAAAATATCAGGTTTCTAAAAATGTAGAAAGAAGAATTGCTGCTGTGGGTAGATGGGATAAAATTAAAAATTTCCCAGAATTCTTTAAAATACACAAGCTTTTATTAAAAGAAAAGTGGAGACATGAAGCGTTTTTTGTAACAAATGATCAAATAATAAAACAAATTCCAAAAACAATGAACAGACTAGCACCGATGACGCATAGCGAACTATTAAAATTCTATTCCTCTCAAGGTTTAATTATATGCCCATCAACATTTGAAACATTTGGGAACGTCCCAATGGAAGCAGTTTGTATGGGTATTCCAGTATTAGTAAGTGAAAATATGGGATGCGCAGAAATCTTAAAAACAGCAGGTTTGGAAAATATGGTTATTTCATTTGAAGATAGTAATAAAGTCACCGAGAGGGTGAAACAGCTTTGTGGACAACAAATATTGCCTAGGCAGATTAACAATCTAAGAAAAATTCTTGACCCTCAAGTAATTAATGCAGAAATAATGTCAGTTTTAAGAAACGCCATCAAGGCATAAATGAATATGCCGAAATTGTAGGTTATTTCATCTTGTACCAGTCTAGAAGCCATTTTGTTGCGCTATCTCTATCGCGAGAAATCCAATTTGCGCGAGAGCTAATAATTTCCAAAGTTTGCGAAATTGCTTTACTAATTTTTGGAGTTGGATTTGCTTCAAAAAATTTCTTAAAATCGAACGCCTCTTCGTGACTATTTAAACTATGCGCACTCCCTTTTACGGTATGCTCTAAAAGAACAATGCTTTGACCAAGGCGCTTGTGAATTTCATCCCAATTCTTTTTTATAAATGACCATGTATACTTTGCTGCTTCGTGATTATCATTTAACGCAGTGGAATATATTATTGAAGTCAGGTCTTGCGATTTAACTTCTCCGCCCAAACCAAATTCCAATGTTTTTTTAACAAGATGGTCATGAGGAAAACCACCTAAAGTTCTAAGAAATCTTAATTTTTCTTCTGGATGTGTTTCGTGACGATATCTATTAAGCACAATGTCATGGTCTTCTTCATTTCCATGTTTAGCAGCTATACGACAGACCATATTCCTTAAATCTGGATTAACTGCCTCCCCATCACTACAATATGCTCTAAAGTATTCGCGTGACCTTGTAATGGTCTCTATATGGCCATAATGACCATATGCGCCAAGCACTATTGGCCTAAGAAACTTATCGTCATCACTTTCACTATTTTTCTCATCCCATCCTATTTTTTTTGCAATATTTTTAATTATACTTCTAGCGAATATATGATATATTTCTGTTGCTTTTTTATCATGCTCAAAAAGTATTTCAAGTTCACTTAAGCTTTGAATAATACTCGCCCACACAATATATTCGTTTTCATTCTGATAAGATTCCAAAAATGATAGAAATTGTGTTGCCGGAATAAATCCTGCTCTAGTTAGCGCATAAAGGTCATCAGCAATACCCATTCTATCGATAGAAGAAATTTCTTTTTTTGCTACTCCAGATTTTAGCTTATTTAAAAATTCTTCGGGATATTTAACCCGAAAAAAACCAAGCTGATGATTATTAATTTTAACCCATTGATTTTTTTTGGATATAGAAACAATTTCCTCTTTTTTTTCTAACTTTATTGCTTCAATTTTTTTTTCGCTATTTATATAATTGGTTTCTATTAGCCAAATTTGATTATCTTCTTCCTCTTGTAATGGTTCACCACTTGATAAAAATCTATGTTGCCTTACGACAACTTCATTCTCATTTTTTTCTGAAATTTCAAGTAATGGGTATCCGGGCTGAGAAATCCAACTTTCCATAATTTTGCGCACTGGCTTACCCGATGCATCTTCTAGCGCTTGCCACAAATCTTTAGTTTTAGCATTTCCGTATGCATGGCGTGAAATATAAAGCTGAAGCCCAGCCATAAAAATATCGTCGCCAAGATAACCCTTTATCATTCTAAGCACAGAACCTCCTTTCTCATAACTTATAGTGTCAAAATTTTGACCAATGTCATGTTTTGCTTTAATTGGCATTTGAATTGAGTGAGTTGAACGCAGTGCATCATCGTTTAATGCAGAAGAATATTCGTAAACCATAAATTTATTCCAAGCATTCCATTCTGGAAAAAGTTCATTTACAAAATAATATGACATGACTGTTGCGAAAGATTCATTCAACCAAAGCTCTTCCCACCAATTCATTGTTACAAGATTTCCAAACCACATATGAACAATTTCATGCGCCACAGTTATAGCAACATTTTGCTTGGCGCTTCTGGAAGAATTTTTCTCATCAATTAAAATTGCACTTTCTCTAAAAGTTATAAGACCAAGATTTTCCATTGCTCCAGCGGCAAAATCAGGAATGGCAATAAGATCGAGCTTTGTACCCATGTAGGGATGATCAAAATATTCGCTACATCTTACAATTATTGATTCTGCTACCCCTAGGGCAAAGCGACCAAGTTCTTTTTTATTTGAGGTTGTATAAACATTTATCCTAGGCATCCCTTTTCGTTCAAGTGATTCAATGCATTCAAACTCGCCAACACAAAACGCTAATATATATGTTGATATTATTGGCGTTTCCTCAAAAGTTACTGTTTTACTCGAACCATTTGAGACTACTTTTTCTATTTTAGTATTTGATAATGCATCAAGATTTTTAGGAACTATTAATTCTACTTTAAATCTTGCTTTTATATTTGGTTCATCAAAACACGGAAACGCCATTCTAGCCGAAGTATCTTCAAATTGTGTAACTGCCATCATTCGATTTTCCCCTTCAACTATATAAGTACTTCTATAGAATCCTGACATTTGGTCGTTTAATATACCAGAATATAAAATATTAAGGTATGTTTCTCCGGGTTTTAAATCTTCGCTAAAAATTAATGCTAGTTTTTCATTTTCTTTGTCGAGAATAATTTCACTTGGGATAATCTGTTTTCCAGCAATATCGAGAAAAACACTTTTTATTTTTAAATCTTTTGCATGCAAAATAATACAATTAGTTGCCTCTAATATATTTAAAGCGATATTTATTTTTCCATCAAAAGTGTGACTTTCTAAATCTGGAGTTAATGTAATTTTATAAACCAGAGGCTTTATGTTGTTTGGGAGAAATAATTGTTCCAGTAGTTTTTTTACCATATTAATTCTTGCCCTCTAACCAAAAATTAAAGCAAGATTACATTGTACCACAGCTAAATATAAGCAACAAAGAAGCTGACTTATATAAGTTGAAAATCAAAAGATTATTCAACTTCTGCAATTTCACGAAGAATTTCCTTTGGAAGTGCTTTGCCTGGTTTGGTAACCCCTGGGTATCTCCAAGCCGAAACAATATTTATTATACTTGATTTGAATCTATTTTTTTCAAACACATTATCTTTTTCTCTCTTCATTTCACTTTTGGCAACCATAACCCAAATTTCATGAGGTTTAGTTTTGTTGCCAACCTGTTTCATATACACGACGGTCTTTGGCGCAATACCCTCTTCGGTGCGTTTTGGCCTTGCCATAACTCCTTTAATCATTTGTCCTGACAAACGATAAAATTTCATTTTGTATAATGCGTGTTTTGTAAAATAATACTTTGGCAACATAATAGCAGTTTCAATTTGGCAAAATATCGTCAATCTTAAATTTGAGCAATATTTCTGTTGCGCCTTTTTCAAGTTCAATTTCCCAATAATTTATTGCGTTATAAAATTCTCTTAAAATTTTATTATTTGTCTCTATTGCTTCTTCATATTTAGTAATTTCTTCGGATAATTTAGTTTTATCGTTTTTCGATTTGCTTCTGCTATATATTATTTTTAATTCAGATAAGTTTTCATGCATTGACTCTAATGCAATCTCAAATTTTTTAGTTACAGCTTGAATTGATTGCAATTTTGCATCACTTATTTCATATCTAAATTCAGGTGGCTTACTTTCGTAATCAAAATCTTTTTCTTTCATAGTTAAATTTGCTTTAAATATTTAATTTAAAGGATTAGTTTTTTTAATAATGCGAACTTTAGTAATTTCATGACCCATTACTTCTTCAATCAGAAAATCTGAATCATCAGCAGTAATTTTTTCACCCTGCTTAGGTAAATAGCCAAATTGTTCCGATAAATAACCATGCAATGTTTTCTTTGAGTGTATGTTTAGATTGAAAAAATGATTAAGATTAGAAATTTTTGTTTGACCATGAGCTAAGACTTCGCTACGCGAAATACGCTTAATAGTTTGTGGTACCACATCTTTCTCGTCAATAATCTCACCAACAAGTTCCTCTATGACATCTTCAAGACCAACTACGCCAACAATGTTTCCATACTCACTTATAACCAATGCTAAATGCGATCTATTTTCACGAAAATCATTTAACAAATCATCTCCCACTCTTGCGTCAGATACCGTAAGGGCTTTGCGAGCCAAAGTTACAACTTTTTTATCTACATCTCCAAGCGCAATAGCTTTCAACAAATCCTTAAGATGAACAATACCAGTAACCTGATTGGTGTCATCTTTATAAACTGGAATTCTTGAGTGCTCCATTTTAAATATATCATCTTTAATTTCACGAATAGTTTTTTCACCATTAATAAACTTTACAAATGGTTTTGGGGTCATCATATCTCCAGCTGTAACATCGTTAAGCTTAAAAACACGCTGAATCATTTCTGCTTCGCGTGTCTCAATTGTTCCTTCTTTGGCGCCTTCTTTTGTAAGCAAAGTAATCTCATCTTCAGAAGTAAGAAATGGTGAAACGCCGAAAGTAAATGGCTTAGAAATTGTCTCAAAGAACCATACAAGTGGAGTAAGAATAACGGTAAGCCAATAAAGTGGAGTTGCGGCTATTGGAAATATAACATGACTCCATCTTTCACCTATATTTTTAGGAATAATTTCAGATAGTGTAATTGTAAAAAATGTAAGCAATGCTCCAAATACTCCAACTCCGATGCTTTCATATTCTCTAGCCGCTATAGAACCCACAATAACGCTACCAATAATATTAGCCGATGAAGAAAGTATCACACCAGCTGCAATTGTTTTAAAAGGATTTTCTCTAATTGCGAGGGCTCTTTTTGCATTAAATTTATTTTGAGATACATTTAACCTTGCCTTATAAAGTGGATACGAAAATAAGGCAGCTTCCACCATATTTATAATTCCAACAACTACGATAATCGCAGAAGATAGAGTAATTAGTAAAATCATTTTTATTTTAAACTACAATATTTGAGCATTTATATAACCAATATATTTATTTAAAAACAACGCAGATACAATTAAAGTAATTAAAATCACACCATTCATAATTAATATTGGATGCTGTATTTCTACTTTTATAAAAATCTTTAGTATCAAAGCTAGAAGTATGATAAAACCAAAAACTGAAAGTAGGTCGTTTACTACTGACTTTGGCGCAGAAAGTGTTTTCTTAATAATATTTGATTTCCTAACCACTGCTCCACTGCTCACCTTAATTTCTGATTGCTCTTCGGGCACTTCTGTGTTTACAATAGCTAAAAAATGAGACTCTTCAGTTGAACTTTGATTAGTATTTATGGTTTCTCCTAGAACAATTTTGCTTTCGTTGCTTGTATTTTCTTTTGTAGTTGATACGGTGCTCAAATTTACTTTAGTAATTTCTGACGAAGATGCCGCCTTAGCAACATTTATAACTGGCGCAACATTAATTGTTGGCCGAGCAAGTGGTTTTCCAAAGTATTGAGCAATAAAAACGGTTTCTCTTCCTTTATATGTTCCTGTAGCGGTACCTATACCAATTTCTGTATATTTGCCATTCAAAATATTTGCCCTGTGTCCTTCTGAATTCATCCATGCATTTACAACATCTTGTGAGTCTATAAAATTAACAGCTAAATTTTCGCCAGCATAACTATATTCATATCCAGCTTCCCCTAACCACTGCCACGGTGTTTTGCCTTCTGGTCCAACATGAGAAAAATATCCCTTTAGCGCCATATCTTTTGCTTTTTCCTCTGCCGCAAATTCTAAAAGCGGATTAGTTTCTAGAGATTCTAAATTTTGCCTAACGCGATTGATGTTCGTTTCGTCAACTAAAACTCCTCTTATTATGCTTGCAAAATAGCCCCTATACTCTGGGGAATAATTTACACCAGCCAAAAAGAATAACTCAATAACAAAAATAACTGCTATAAAAAATAAAGTTGCTTCTTTACGAAGGATATGTGGCCTGTGATCGTTTTCCTTATGGGGTATGAAGTATTTTTTTAAGGTTTTCCTCATATTTTTAATATATTTGCTTAAATTCGATTCAAATTGCCGGTTCTTTTATTATACCATTTACATGTGTATATTATAACACATATTTTGTTTTTTTGCAATATACACAGCCCTATACTAAAAAACCCGCTCCGCCAGCTGGCGGAACGGATTTTAAGTCTTAATTTTAAGAATTATGGAAGCATTGGCTCACCAATCCCCAAGCTAGGACACATTATCATATTTATTTTCCATAATGTGGTTTTATAAACATAACTGGTTGGGGTTTGTGCCGACTTAAGTCCATGAGGCACCCAAGGAGCAAGTACATCTTCTGAATATTTTAATTGGAAATCATTAACAGCTTTAGCAGTAATGTTTCCATAAAAACCAGTTACAGGAAGATTTGCTTTCATGTGACTATTCAAAAATGTTTGAAGTTTTATAACTTGGTCTATTCTATTTTTCTTGCCAAGTTTTATATAATCCTCCATATATTTTGTGCATGCGTTTGTTGATGCGCCAAGTACTTCTCCTCCAGTATTTGCTCCTGCAACCTGACCACCAGAAAAATCAACGAATCCTTCTGCTGGTTGAGGTGATCCAATTCCAGGATTATTACTTCCACCATTACTACCTCCACCGCCATTTCCACCTCCTCCACCGCCTGAACTGGCTGGTGTTGATTCTGGAGTTGGAGTAGCTGTTGGTGAAGAGCTTGGTGTAGGAGAAACTTCTGGGGTTGGTGTAGCTATTGGACTTGGAGTTGAACTTATTACTGGTGCTGGACTATTAGTTGGAGTTGCAGATGGAGTTGGTACAGGCGTTGATAATGGCACATTGTATGCAATACAATACACATCACTTGGAACTGAACTAAATTGTAAGTACTCAAGATTATCTCCATTTACAGCATCTTTATAGCAACGAATTGCTCCAAATTTTGCCACACTAGTATTTTGAACTTCGCTTATCCAAACTTTGTTATTACTAAGCAAAAGATTCTTTAATGTTACATTCAAATCATTAGAAGTTATATTAATTTCACCATTAATATCAGTTCCACCAACAACTTGAACATCGCCTGTTTGTGATTCATCAGAAGAAAGTTTAAAACTCCAACCTGATAATCTTGTACAAACTTCTGGGATTTCAGATGGATCTATTGGACTTAGCGCATATGGATTAGCAAAATGAGGAATTGATAAAATATAATTTATAAAATTTGTGAAAAAACCTCCAGTTGCGTCATGTTTATCTGCATCTGCGTTTCCAGTTAAATCAGAGTAAGCCGGACACAAAACTTTTATAAAATGTAAGTTAACTAATGGTGTTGGGGTTGTAGATGGAGTTGGCGTAGAAGTTGGTGCAATTGTAGGGGTTGGTGTTGCAGATGGTGTAGAAATTGGTTCGGCAGTTGGTGTTGGACTTAAAGCTGGCGTAATTTCTGGTGTTGGAGATACAACTGGAGTTGCAGATGGTGTTGGAGTAGAACTTACTACTGGAGTTGGCGTTGGTGTTGCAGACGGAAATGGTGTTGGAGTTACACATCCAGTTACCGCAAAAGTTGCTGAATCTTGTAGTGAACTATCAGATTCTTTAATTACTTTTGCTGTCCATGTTCCACAAACATTAGGCTGAAATGCAATTTCGCGATTGCCTGTTCCAGTTGTTGAATTAGTGAATGGATTTACCGAATCTAACGGACTATAAATATTAATAAAATGATTATGGCTACTTCCTAAACCAGTAGATTTTACACATACATCTGTGCTTAGAACAAATGATATTGCATCCGATCCTGTGCATGTAGTATTTGGGTAAAATTTAGTATTTATTGCAGCAAACACTTGAGCTGGGTTCAGTACTATAGAAACCGCTAAATAAGCGACTGCAACGCTAATAATAATCATATTCCTGAATTCAACTCTCTTTATGTGTAGATTTTTTAACATATTCGATAATCTATATTATTAATAATAATTTCCTATATAAAAAGCTCAATTTAGTGGGCTTTCGATCAGTTCTTTAATTAGTATATATTGTATCACAATATTTAGAATATGTCAAATAACCATTTAGCGCTACTTTATAAGGCAAAAATGGCATAAATATCAATATTTTTATCAATGTGCCAAGGGTATAATTTAATCCTCAAAATTATTCCTTAATATAAAAAAGCGAAAAAATTCCTAATGGATTTAACTACATTAAACCAAAAGCCACTATCAATTTTGTCTAATTTGATTTCTTGTATATCCCCCAGATTTTTTATTGCAATATTTTTAATATTATATTCATTAGCACTAATATTTAAGTTGAGTGATGATTCGGAATATATATATGGAATTTCAAAATATCCATTACTCTCTGAGGTTGATGTCGCATATCCATTTTTAATGCTTGCGTTAGAAATTGGTTTATCTAGTGCGTCCATAATATAACCAGTTAGTAATTTTGGTTTATAAAAATTTTTTATAGTTCCTGCTATTGGTTTTATGTTTCCTTTTTCACTCCACAAACTTGTAGATCCCCCATAACTTAACCAGTAATTTATGCCTATTACTTCTGGCATTTTGACTAATTTATTTAAAGTGTCATCCATCCACTTTGCTTGTTCGCTATCATTCAAACGCCCATGAATATCTGGTATTGGTACACCTATTTCACCCAAAACAACCTTTCCCCCACTTTTTTCAGAAAAGTCTTTAATATCAGAAACAAGCTTTTCTGATGTTCTCACATAATGGTCAATAGTTACTACGCCGCCCAATGCTTTAGTCGTGGCTTTATCCATAATTAATCTAGCCACATCTCCATTCATTGAATTAAAATTATAAACCACATTCTTGCCGATTTTCTTAAAAGAACTGGCCATTACATTATGTTCGTCAATTAAAAATTTTCGATGACCAGCTACATCGCCACTAAAACGCGGGTCTCCAGTAGGTCCGCCATTTTCACACTCTGGGCACGCTGTAAAAATATCACCACTCTCAAATAAGTCTGGGTTATCTAAAATGAAATTCTTTGTTTTGCTTATGTGCTCCTCTCTACTTATGACTCCATAACTAAACCAACCCTCCCAGCCAGACCAATTACCACGAAACCAAATTTTAAGATTATTTTTTCTTCCTGCGTTAACCCAACGCTTTAAAAAAGGAAAAAATTCTTTATCGTATGGCGTTGCAATTACGATATGAGTAGCACCAAGCGATGCAATATTTACAACTTGTTTATTTATAACTGCGTCAAAACTTTCGTTATTTAATTTTTCCCTTGCTAAGTCTCTTGAATATTTTACAGTATCAACCGCTTGAACTGGCCAAAAAATATTGCGTGGAGATGCAGAGTAAGTAAGATTTGGTAATGCAATTAAGAATGTAAATAATAAGAAAAATTTTAAATTCTTTCGATAAATCATTGGCTAAAAAACGCCTTTACTGCGTCAAAATTTGCTCTTTTTGTAAAATCACTATTAATCAAAGCTTCATTACCACCCATTCCCATATGCCAATAATTAAAACCAATAACGCTAGGTCTTACTGATGCTTGCATTGACCTTGTAACACTCGAAACTATATCACCGCCGGTTATTGTTCCCCATTCACCAATTATAATTGGAACACCAGGATATATAGACTGCAATTCATTTAAATCATTTTCCATTGTATCACCAACAATTTCTGGATAATGGTCTATTGTAATATTGCCCATTGCTTGAATTGTGGAATTCTCTAAAATTCCATTCCAGTCAGGATTATTATCGCCCCAAGCCACAAAACCATCGAAACCGTAATATCCAATTTTTATTTTTCCACCAAGTCCTATTTCGCTAAATGCAGATTCAGAAACTATCATGGCGTCACGAAGCCATTTATTAAAATTGGCTGCGCCCGAGAAAATACAAATGTTTTGTGGACAATAAGTTATACCAGCTATACCTCCATTTTGTGGTTCTGGTATTGGAGAAAATATATCGCCAGCACGGAAAAAAGTTGGATTTGCTTTAATATAATCCGAAATTAAATTGAGGAAATTTATAGAACTATTTTTTTGTGTGTCATAAATGCCTTCGAATGCAAGAGGCGCATGCCTGTGCCAAACATTTAACCCCCTTGCGCGTATCGCATCAACCCATGCTTTTGTGTAAAGTACACTACTTCCGCAGGCTGGGTTATCATATGGAGTTTCAACTGCTACATAATTAACTCCAAGTTCAACCGCTCTATTAACCCAAGAATTTATAGTTGTGGCAGAATCTTGATTACAAATTTTATCTTTAGTTTCCTTCATGCTAGACACGCTACGAATTGACCAAAGAGGAGCTGTTCCAGTTCCACCGAGCACTGGAGTTGGTGTTGGCACTACTACTGGTGTGGGCGTTGGCAAAACAGGAGTTGGTGTTGGCACAACAGGCGTTGGTGTTGGAGTCGGGGTTGGTATAGGCGAAAATGATGGCGAAGTTTTTTGAAAATCAAATTTCATAACAGCGCCTCCTGCATTTTCGTAGTATTCAACTCTAATTGTATGCGCACCTGCAGACATTGTTATTTCTGCAGAATAGCTAAGTGACCCTTGGTCTCTCCACTGGTTTATAATAATAGAATTATCTACATAGACGCGCACTCCGTCATCCGAAGTAACACTAAACTTATAAGTCCCATCTTCAAAAAGAGTATTTCGTTGCCATCTAGCCACAAAATGTTCAACATTTATAGTTGAGTTCGGCGATAGATCATTCCAAACAAAATTTATTGCACTATCATTTCTCGTAAAAATTGGGGCTGTAGTTGGAAATATTGGGCTTGAAAATTGTCCGGGTATATTCCAATATTCTCCCAAGTAATAAGTTGCAAGTGGTAATGGCGTAGAAATTGGAACTGGCGTTGGGATAGGCGTTGGCAAAACTGGTGTTGGCGTGAGTGTAGGAACTACTGGCGTAGGCGTTGGTATTATTGGTTTAGGAGTAGGTGTGGGAGTTGGTGTTGGCGTAGGAGTAGCTGTGCTAGAGATTTTTTGAAAATCAAATTTCATAACTGCCCCTCCTGCATTTTCAAAATATTCTACCTTAATAGAATGAACACCTGCTGTCATATTCCTGTTAGCTTTATATGAAGTTGATGGCTGATCTTTCCACCTATTTATAACAAGCTCATTATCTATATAAACGCGCGCTCCGTCATCAACAGTTGCTGAAAATCTATATGTTCCCTCTTCAAATAATACATTCCTACTCCAGCGAACAACAAAATGATCTACGCTAATCGCCGTGTTAGGTGAACCAAGATTCCATACAAAATTTATAGCATTATCGTTTCTTGTAAAAGTTGGGGTTGAGGTTGGAAATTTTGGATTAGAAAATTGTCCAGGTGTATTCCAATATTCTCCAATGTAATATGTAGTTGTTGGTAAGGGTGTTGGCGATACAATTGGCGTTGGTGTAGAATTTGAAGTTGATACTTGAGCAATTCTTGATAATTCAGAAATACTAACCCTTGAGCCAAGGCCAAAAGAAGCGAAAAGATTTTTGGTAGCGCTATACAAAAAACCTGCTGTAGTTTTATATAGTGTGATTCTTTTTATTTCAAATTTATAAGTTGTTGGATACCAAAAATTTGTTTCGATGTATTTAATATTAGCTAGTGGCTGATCAATTCCAAAATCCTTAAGCGATATTTTTGCATCTTGGTCACCAAATGCACAGTTTATACCATAGTCTGAAAGTGAAACACTATACTTTTTTTCATCTTTTGCAATTAAGGTAATGGCAGATGCAGGTCCCCCCAAAAGACAAACTCCGTGCAAATCATAGCTAAATACAATAGATTTTTTATTTGATAAAACTCCAGCTTCAAGCTCACTTTTGTTATAAACTATGCTTTTGTAACCTTCGATTACAATTGGCTCGCTTATAACCTCTTTAATCATCCCCAAAAAACCACTCTTTATTAGAGTTATAGCAAAGAAAAGGCCTAAGAAAACTGCTATTCCCAAGTAAATTCCTATATGTTTTTTGTTAATCATATATTTTTTATAACATATAAATAGCTCAAGTCAAAACCAATTTTAGCCAAAATGCTCTATGCAACTACTGTGAGCCAGCTGGCAAGTCGTTCCTTTGGAATATTAGAATTTCTGGTGAGGTATAGGCTAATTTAAAGTATTTGAAAAGACGGCCATTCATTGCTGGTGGCTGATAAATTTTCTTATCAATCGTGTCGTTTTGCTGAACTATTATCCAACGAACATATTTTTCTGGTTCAACGAGCGACTCTTCCCAATAAGGTTTATTTCCAATATAAATTACATTTTGCATTGGTACACCACTGCGCACGATTGAAAGTTGTCTAGAAAAATCATCTTCTAAAACTAATCCCCCATCATAGTTAACCTTAAACCATTTTTCAGCGTCTAATCTTTTTGAAGAAGAAAGACCTTCGATTCCATCGTGATAAGATAATGCCTGACTATATCCAATTGCATACAAACCAAATTGTGAAGCAAATAAAATTAAAAGCAAAAACTTTCCAGCTAATTTAAATTTTCCAAATAAATAACCGAAATAAATAGCAACAAAAGGAACCATCATTATGCCGTAGCGCACATTAAATAAATTCCAGTCAAAATTTGCGGGTGTGATATGAGGGATAAAAATTACAGACTGACCCATAAAAAGAGTTAGTACATAAAAAATAAATATATTGAAAATTAAGAGCCCGATAAGAAATCTGTTTTTATTTTCTTTATTAGAAAGATATGCAAAAAATCCAAAAATTGATGCGAAAAATAGCAAAATACCGGTGCCATTCATAGCAGTAAGAAAATAATACAAAAATGACAGCCAAACATTATGATATGTTGGAAGTTGGCCACGAGATAACCACCCCTGCTGTTGTGAGCTTGCAGAAAATTCACTGTGCGTAAAATAAAGTGGGTCTCCCAAAATTAGAAAATCCCAACCTAGCCAAATAAAAATTCCAAGAAAACCCAATGTAATAAACATCAAAACAGTACCTTCCATTTTAAACCATTTCTTAGAATCCCATGCGCTCAAGATTTCATTAAAACTATGTGGTATTTTTTTAAATGGATTATAAAATAGAGCCAAAATCATCGCTTCAATACCAACAAAAAACCAACCATCATATCTAGAAAGTGATGCACAAAAACCAAACAAAGCTGCCAAAACAAGATTAGGCGTTTTTTCGTGTGAAAGATATTTTATAAAGAAGTAAGTTGAAAGAATAAAGAACACGATAAGTGTAAGTTCGGTCATTGGTGTGGCTTGAAGATATAGAATATTTAGATTGAACATAAACACTAATGAAGCAACAAAAGAGGCGCTTGGGTCTTTTAAAAGTAACTTACCAATTTTAAAAATAAATAACGCAGAAATAATATAAGCAATACCATTTACGATAGAACCAGCAAGACCAGTGCGCCATAAAAAATCAAAGTACACAAAAGGAATCATTAAAATATGTGGAAGAGGAAGCCAAATTCCGCCAAGCTGAGCAAGTCCTGGTGTTATAGAACTAATAACACGCTTAGCAATATTTAAGTGAGATTCAGCATCACCGTAGGCCACAATTGTATCTGTGCTATAAAACCAAGCCGTGCTTGAAATAGCCATTATTAAGGCGATTAAAAATATCGTTCTTTCGGTAGTAATCTTGTGCAAGAGAGCACCAATTTTCTTTAAACTGGAAATTTTTATACTAAAATTAATTGTCATTTTTAAATTTTGGAAATACAAATATTAGTAACGCTACAACCAAAACTAAACATATATATATTAGAAATGCATATTCTAAAAGAGACATATTTTGAATTGCATAACTATTATAAAAGAAACTTCCGCTTTTACCCTCAAAAAGAAAATCAATATTTCTAAAATAAGTATATTCTGCGCCAAGTGGTATCGCCTCAACTTTAGGAGGCACCGCATTTGTAGTTAATGCTCCAGCTAAGCTTATAAAAGAAGAGTAGAGGAATAGCTCGAATACAACTATGCGTTTCCAAAGCTCACCCTTTGCCACCCAATATGCAACAAATATAGATAATATGCTTATAGATAAAATCATATACCTAGGACCAAACGCCCACCCTCCCCATGGATCACCCCAGCTAAAATAAAGAAACATATTTATAAAAACTCCTCCAAACAATGTTGAAACCTCAACTGGTTTGTGTTTAAAAGCACTATACAAACCAATAAAACCTATGATACATAGTGGCCAAAAAATAAGTAGTCCTCGTTCGGGTGACGCAAATAAAATATATCCACTATAAGGCAATCTTCTCTCGACGAAAAATCCAACAATATCTTTTGGCTTCTCTTTTTTTAATCCAATAACCCTTATCTCTGTGGCGATAACAAATGTCGTGGTGTTAGAAGTTGTTGTTGCTATGCTAATAGTAGTTATGGTGGTTGAAGTTGCTGTGTTCACTGTAGTAATGCCTGGCTCTGGAGCTTCAGCCGTGGCAACCGTTGTTGTAGTGTAAAATGTTGTTGTAGTAGCAGTTATACTTGTGTCTAAGATTGGCCTAACTTCCAATTTTTTATAGCTTGTTAATCCTCCGGCTAATTTTTGCCAACCACCAAAATGAGTAGCGTTCAAATTTAAATGCCATGCTGTAATAACAAAAAAACCAATTGAAACAAAAATAAATGAAGTTCTAAAACTAATACGCCACACATCATCAGTTAATCGCACATTCCATGCCTGCCAGAAAAAATAAATCATCATCGGAAGCAAAAATAATGGATTTGGATAATCCACTGTAAAAGCAGATGCATAAGAAATCCAAGGAATAAAACCCCAAACCCAAGACCATTTTTTATTTCTGCCAAATTGCCAAGCCGAATAAAAACCCGCTACAAAGAAAAAAACAGTAAGATGATGCTGATAGAAAGTTATTGCATAACTCCAAGCTGAAGAGCTAAAAGCGTAAAATATTGGAGCCAAAATTGATGCCCACACAGGCAACTCAAAAATTTGTCTAGCGATTAAATATATAAATATCATTGCACCAATACTAAACAATGAGATTAGTGCGAATGAAAAAACTTGAGCTAAATTAAATTGCTTTCCAAAGTTATAAAATGGCACTGCAATATGAGATATTCCAGGCGCAAAATAACTGTAATATTTATCTTTTATAAATCCTACATCTGGATAAACAAAATCAACCAAGGCGCTGGATAGTTCGTAGGTGCCGTTTTCTGCAAGTGAAATTACATGCGCAAAACGTCCCCTTTCAGGAGAAAGTTCCATTGACTTAAAATCCTTAGCAAGCTCCTCTCTCATTGTCTCTGGATTAGGATTTCCATACTGACCCCTTAAAGTCAAAACATATAAGGTAGATGAAAATAGAACTATAAATAATATAGCCAATAAATTTTTTATTTTGGAATTCATTTTAATATCACTATTTCGGCAAAATACCTTAATTACAATACGATAATTATAACATAAAACAGATAAAATTGCAATATCTAAATATCCCCATAAATTGACATTATAGGGTAAATATGCTATAAATACCTCAATGAATTACCCATCCGTAACAATAGGTTTTTTACCCAGAGAAAGGTTTAATTTGGCTCCAAAATCGCTAAAAGCGATTTTTAAAAACACCCATATCCCCTTTAATTTAATTGTTATAGATTGCAATATTCCAAAAAAATATTTAGACCAAATGATGGCTGTTTTGAAAAATAAACCCAATGTAAAAGTTATTCACACTGATAATTATTTAACTCAAAATCAATCAAGAAATTTAATAGTTAAAAACTCTAAAGATGACTATATTGCTCTTGTGGAAAACGATTGCATGGTAAGAAATAACTGGCTTTCAAAATTAATAAGCGCATGTGAAGAATTTCCTGCTGGAGTTGCAGTTCCACTATTACTCGAGGGAATGACAATTCGCCTAAAAGTTCACCACGATAAAAATATAGTTACTATAAAATCTTTTATAAAAGACGGGAAGAAATTTTATGAATATTTTGAGGGAATCAAAGAAGTAAATAAAAGGTGGCGCGCAAGAAAACGAGAACAAATATATGCAATAGAAGTTCATACTGCGCTCTTTAAACGAAGTGTTTTTGACATCATTGGACCGTTTGATGAAAAACTAACTGTTCACGAGCCAATTGATTTTTCAATCGCCTTACTTCACCACAATGTCCCCATAGTGTTTGAACCAGCGTCGCGTGTAAATTTTTATAATCCACCGCCAATATACAAAGATGAAATTCCTTTTCGTAAATTTATTTGGAAAGTTGAAGACGGCAAACCAAATATGGATTATCTAACTAAGAAATGGAATATTGTAAACTTGCACGACGCGGTTGAATTTTTAGAAGACCAACAATATCGCACAAGCTATGCAACTTGGATTGCTCATATGGCCCCCAAATCAATCAAGAGACGCCTTAAGAGTTTTCTAAGTTTTTTGTGGACTCCACTACGCTCCATTTCGAATTCATCTCACCCACAAAATAAACGGTTCGGAACTTACAATAACGATTCACAACAAATATATAAGCACTAAGTATTGGGTGCTTTAAAAATTGTTTTGCCATAAGCTTGTAAATTATTTTTGAGTCTAGCTTATATTCTCTTTCTACAATTTCTTTACTAAAAAACTTATCCATATTTGCGTGAATTGAAATAAATCTTGTATTTTGTTTTATTTGATCCGCCAAACTCTGTGGTGACCTATAATTTACTACTGCACTTTCTACAAATTTATAATCATAGCCCTCTCTAATACAGGCAAAATAAGCATAAGCATCGTCTGCCATTGTATTTGGTATTTTCATTTTTTTAACAAATTCCTTTTTAAAAGCTAATAATTTACCGTCCGCAGAAGAAATGTTTCTTATTTTTTTAAGTGGTGCATATGCCAAAACCGTACAATTGACTGCTCTTTCTGTAAATGTTTTTCCCTTCATAGGAATAGGATTTCCAGCGCACAAGCCAACTTTATCGTTTTCTATAATCGGCTTTATTAAATTTCTAATTACAAATTCATTTTCAAAGATAACATCGGCATCTGATTGAACTAAAATATCACTCGTGAGTAACTTATAAATTTCGTTTAATCTTTGCGCCTTTCCAGCTCTTTCCTTTTGTTCTATAACTTCAATTTTATTAGAGTTTAATGACCTTGCTAATTCTACTGTCCTATCTGTTCCGCCATCTGAAATTACCAAAATTTTTTCTAATATAAATCCTTCTTCTTTTTGAGCTAAAACTGATTTTAGAAAATTTAAAATATTACCTTCTTCATTTAGAGCGCTTAGTGCTACGGTTACTGTTTTTAGGGTTGTATTCATGTTTTATTTATTGAAACAGTTATACACAAAGTAACTTTTTATAAAAAAATTCCACGCGCTCAGCTGTCTTTTGCCACGAATTTTCTTTGCCAATTTTTTTATTAAAGTTTTGCATATTTTTCAACTCGTCGGTGTCGTAGTTTTGAAGTAAGAAATTTATTTTTTCTGCTAATAAATCTGAATCATTCGGATTAATACAGTATCCACTAACTCCTTCTTTTACAAGAAACGGTAAGGCTGTATTATTGGCCACTACACATGGAAGACCTTGGCTTAATCCTTCATGAACGGAATTACAAAAACTTTCCGATGTTGCCATATGTACCATTATCTTTGCTTTTTTTATTAAATAATATTTATCTACTCCATTTTTGACTCCAAGAAATATCACTCTTTTCTGTAAATTAAGTTCATCTACCAGCATCCTAAGACGATTAAAGTAGTTATAATCCCCTACGGGACCCATTATAAGAAATTTAACATTTGAGGAAATCTTACTAAGCGCCCTAATTGGGGTTTCAAAATTTTTTACTGGATCAATTCTTGCAATCTGAATAATATAATCTTTGAGATTTTTCGCTATATTTTTTGTTTCAGAAGATGCTAAGAGTTCGAGGTCTAGATATGCTTCATTTTCAATGCCATTTGTGATTACCTCAATTATTCCCTCGTGGACTCTTTTTTTGATTAGCACTTCTTTCTCCCAATGAGATACGGCCCTAATCCCATCCACTACATAATTCACGAGTGGCGCTCCTATTACCCTATAGAATATATTTCTAATTATATTAGAAATATAAAAAGAATTAGGAGCCTCGAAATTAAATCCCCCATGAGGAGTAAAAATAAGCATAAATTTTTTTCTTTTAAGTACTTTTAGATAGGAACTGTAAAAAAAATGTCTTAAATTACAAAGACCCCAACCATGAATAGCAATCAAATTTGCAGAACCCCATGAAATATTTGGCTTAAAACCAAATAATGATGTTTTATATCTTTTAATTCGCAATCCTCTATACGATTCATCTACCAACAGTATTTCTTCATTTTGTGAAGTTAATTTTGATGTATGAATGGTAACCTCCCATCCTTTTTTAACTAGAGAACTATAAACCTCGAGGGTATTCGTTTCCACTCCGCCAACATGAGGATAGAATTCACTCACTATCGCATGAATAACTTTTGCATAAGAGGGGTTCATTTTATTTTTTTTCAGTCTTTAAAATAATATTATGTGCCAAACTTGGTAACATCGAAAGAAAAAAGTCGATTTCTCTGATTATTGGTTTTTTTAATAAACTAGAACCTTTCATTTGGATTGACTTAAAACCATAGAACTCCAAAAGCATTTTTAAATTGTTTGGTGTGAAAATTCTTAAATGACCCGCTGGTGGAAAATTTGAGTTATCTGGAATGTTCTTGCCAAAAATAGTAAAAAGTGGAAATTTTCTTTTAAGACTGGCTTCGCAACTAAATGGCTGGAATCCAAACAATAACAATAACCTATTAACCCAGTATGCGAGATTTGGCGTAGTGATAATAAAAACTCCACCTTTTCTCATAACTCTATTTATCTCCTCCAAGTAGGTATCAGTGTCTTTTATATGTTCGATATGCTCTCCAGAAAATACCAAATCAAAAAAATTGTCTTCGAATGGTAATTTCTCTTCCGCGTTTGCTGTTTGAAAATTAATTATAGGGTATTTATTTTGAGCTATTGCAATTGCAGTTTTTGAAATATCAATTCCAAAGACTTCAGCGTTAGGGTAAATGTTTTTTATACTTTGAGAAATAAACCCATCACCACAGCCGATATCTAAAACTTTTTTTGGATCATATCCAAGCTTTAAGATCATATCTCTAGCATGTTCCCATCGTTTAGGGTTATCGTCGCATTGCTTCTTGCTACCAAACACTATTTCGTTTTCATATATTTCATTAGGATTTTTCATAATTTTTATTTTTTTACTTTATTAAAATTTTTGAGCTACTTGATGGATCCCAGGCGACAGTTGCTCTATTTATTACAAGTGAATCGAGTGTAGCAATAACGCGAATCCAAATATAACTTACAAACAGAATAGGGTGTCTTAAGAATGACTCAATGCAAATTAAAGCCACAAGCGTAGCTGGTAGCTTAAAATTTTTGTCAATTATTTTTTTATCAAAATACTTTGAAAGACCTTTTTTGCTGTTAATGAATCTTGAACTTTGCTTAATATGATCAAATATATTTTGAGGTGATCTGAAATATATCTCTGCATTTTTCTGATAGAAAAACTCGAAGCCAAGTTCTTTTGCTCGTAAATAAGAAAAGGCGTCCTCTGCAGTCGCATCCTCTGGCCATTTAACACTTTTAGCAAATGACCTTGAAAAGGAACGACTATGACCATGACACAAATAAATATTATCTCCGCCATTAACTATTTCTAGAATATCAACTTTCATCGAAACGCTAAAGTTGATTATTTTTTCAACAAATGTTTCTGCTGGCATAGTAGTGCCTCTATTAGAAACTAGACCTATTTTATTACTTCTTAAAAACGGCAAAATCATATTTTCAATATAGTAATTATCTTTAGGCAATACATCTGCATTTAGCAATACCAAAATATCTCCATTAAAAATTTTATGGACTTCATTTTGCCTAATCATTGCTCCTCTTCTTTTTCTATAATCAAATATTTTAATTTTTGAGGAACCAATTGATTTTGCTAGCTTAATCGTTTTATCAGAACTTCCATCTGATACAACCAAAACCTCTAAAAGCTCATGATTTATTTCTTTTTGAGCAAGTATTGCCTCGAGTAAAACTTTGATATTTCCTTCTTCGTTGTATGCTGGTATTCCAACCGAAACTTTTGGTTTTTTTTCTATTATTTCTCTAATATAAAATATTTCTTGTGGTAAGGACGGGGAACCGCCTCCAAACATTGCCTTAAACTGCGTTTTATATCCCCTAATTATATTTTCTTTATTTTTTAAATCACCTGCCCAAATCCCTATTTCACCTAAAGTAACTTCATTAATTGCTTCAGGGTTATTTAATATATATGGGACATCTGCGAAATAAATTGCGTTTAGAAACAAATCTCTGCAAACATCCCTCGTAATAACATGGTCAACATGATTTCCAATTGCAGATGGACCAAACACAGCAAATTTACCGCTTTGATTTTTAATAATTAAATCAACCAAAGAATCCTTTATTTTGTTAATCATATTAGAATCGCTTAGAGAAATTTTTCCCTTAGCAATATGCCACCTATGCGTTGCATAAACACTACTTAATTCAGGCAATATTTTTGAAATTATATTTCTTAATTTGCCAACTGCTTTAGTTCTCCAAGGAGCATCGATAAAACCAAGATGAATGGCTTTTGCGCCAATTTCTTCGCATACTTTTTTGTCTTCACTGCGACGGGCTAAAAAAAGTGATTCAGGATCTTTTATGCCACACTGCGAGAGAAATGCTCGTATCGAAAGGGTTTTATGCGAGCTCGACTCAGTAAACACGCTAACAACATTTACTTCTGTATGCTTTGAAAGATGCGTGATTAAAGAACCAGCGGAGAACACTGCATCATCCAAATGCGGAGAAACAAAATAACATGGTATTTTGTTTTTTATAATTGAATCTATTCGTTCGCTCAATACAGATGAATAATCTAACTTACTGTTAATGCCATTTTTCATTCTACTTAAGTAGAACTCTCCCATTCTCATTCCTACATCTTTCCAAGCGTGAGTTTTCACATATTCCATATTTGCGTCACGAAGTGAATCTGCAAATTTTGAGTCTTTCGCCTCTATGGCATCAATTATTAAATCAGATAATGCTTTTGGATTTCTAAGCGGAACTAAAAATCCATTGACTTTATTTTTAACTTGAGCACGCATGCCAGTGCTATCCCCTACAATTGTAATTAAGCGCTGGCTCCACGCTTCGTGAACCACATTTGCGTTTGCTTCCCATATTGCAGGATGAACAAATACTGTTGCATGTTTATATAAATAATATTTATCTATACCACGCACTACACCCAGAAAATGAACTCTTTCTTTTAAGCCCAGTGAATCGGATAATTTTATTAAAGATTCTCTATATTTAATATCCTGAGTAGTTCCAATATGAACAAAGTGTATATTTTCTGGAAGTAGGGCAAGCGTGCGGATTGTTGTTTCTACATCTTTTATCGGCTTTAAGCGACTATTGTCCATTATATAAGTCTTAATATCACTGATAGTATTTTTTATGTTTTCTGAAGCTAATGAATCAACATTCAAATATGCCTCATTCTCTAGGCCGTTAGTTATAACTTGAACTAAACCATCTTTAACTCCAAGACGGCTCATCTCTTCGGCTTCCCAGGGCGAAACTGAACGCACTCCGTCAACAGCGCGATTTAATAAAAATACTCCTATTGTATATGTATATGTTCGTTTTATTAATCTTTCCGCGAAAGAAAACACTGACCACTCGGGAGAAAAACCTCCGTGTGGAGTAACATATAAAGCAAAATTTTTCTTGCCTAACCATTTTAAAAACAATGCACGAGTTAAAATCCAAAAATGTGGGAAAATATCAAAATTATGCAAACATACTCCGTCTGTTTTATTCCAATCTATTTCTGGCTTAAATCCAAGAGAACGATATTTATATCTTTTAATTTTTAAGCCGTCGATTATTTCTGACTCTGGAAGTATATTTTTTTCTGTATATGTATCGCGCGTAACATGGATAGTTATGTCCCAGCCAGCTTTAGCTAAAGCCTTGTAGGTTTGCCATACATTAATTTCAATGCCAGCTGTAACTGGAAGAAAATATCGCATAACAACATCTAGTTTTTTAAAGTTATTATTTTTCATGTTATTTTTTTGCAACTGCAGTTATGATTATCTCAAAACGCTGATCATTATAATCTAAATCTTTCTCGCTTAAATCTTCTACAGACATTCCAACCCAAAAAGCCTGTCCAGATAATACATTTCCAAGAGAAGAAACTATTAAATTCTCGGATTTAAAATATTTGCCAAATAGATATTTAATGCCGGCTTGAGTAAATTTCCAATAGCTTCCCTCTGGATCATACACAGGACCCATTGCTTTAGAAGTAAATAAAATATGTCCCCCTGGCTTTAATATGCGATAACACTCACTAAGCGCTGCGCTACAATCATCAATCATTCCAAGGGTTTGAGTAAGAATTATACAATCAAAAGAATTGTCTTGTACTTGTGGAATATTCTTAAGATTTCCATAAATAGTAGCAATTTTATTATTTTCGTGGAGATCTAGAACATCACTTTTTCTAACTCTACCTCCTCCGAATTTCGCAGTATAATAATTGTCACGAATTTCAAGACATCGTCCACGAATAAGTTTCTTGTTTTTGCTTAAAAATTTATCAATATAATATCGGTCAATTGGGGTTCCTCTATCAAAGCCATATTTTGTGCTAAGTGGTTGAAGAAAAGGATTACTATCAAATAAGAAATAATTTGATATTGGCTTTAAGAAGCGCACTATTGGAGCACGAATTTTTCTTAAAATCGAAAGAGTTTTTTCCTTATTTGTCATCTTAAAAATAACTGCTTTATTTTTATAAATATTACCACCAAGAACTTTTGAAACTCCGTTCCAATCATTTAAAACCGCATCAAAGCATCTAAAATTGAAATCGTGACGACTCTTGCTTTCTGTATCATGAAGCAATGCAACGGCAGACATAACAAAAAGAGCACGGAAGATCTTGTCAGTTTTTACTGATTTTCCGTTAAAAGATACTATGCTATTTAGT